>JBGSNR010000108.1:0-10708 GCA_041739545.1 Pirellulaceae bacterium
GAAACTGGGCCTGCCGGAAATCGTGGCCGATACTTCCAAAGATCTCGTCATTGGCTACGGCAGCGGTGCCGACTGGCTGATGGTGCAAGCAACCGATACCCGCACCTCCGCGTCTCCGGATATCGTTGACTTCATCCCCTAGAAAGCCCCTAGAGCTTCCACGGCTGCCGACCAAACTTCGTCCCAGCCGTGAAACCAATCCGCCGCACCCAGAAATCGAATCCAGGGTGCGCTGCCAAAAGGACCGCCGCCCAGCCAGGGGGAAATGCCAAGAAATGCAAAGGGGTGCACCTGCGTGCACCTGCGTGCACCCCGTGCGAGTGGGCGGTGAGGGACTCGAACCCCCGACATTCACGGTGTAAGCGTGACGCTCTAACCAACTGAGCTAACCGCCCGATCATTCCCAATTCTAGCGTACTTTTTGGACGGAGGAAGTCCGTCCTGGCGAACCTGCCACGCGATATCGTCATGGGGCGATAGAATTGGCTGTTCGCACCCATATAGACAACGCATGGCAACCTTAAGTTCGCCCCAAAAACATGCCGGAAAACTCCCTGCTTGATGATGCTCCTTGGCAAAAGTGGCGGGTTCAATGGCCGATTCGCCCCGACACAGTTTATCTCAATCATGGTTCGTTTGGCCCGCCACCACGAGCGGTGATTGCCGCCCAACGAAACTGGCAGGACGAACTCGCTTGCCAGCCGATGGACTTTTTTGTCCGCACGCTCGAACCGGCCTGGATCGCCGCCCGCGATCGACTCGCCCGCTTTCTCTCTGCCGATCCAGAAGATCTGGCCTTTGTCGAAAACGCTTCGGCAGGCATGAATGTGGTAGCAGACTCTTTTCCGCTGCAAGCTGGCGATGAAGTCCTTTTCACCGATCACGAATACGGAGCCGTCGTTCGCATTTGGGAACGAGCCTGCGACAAAGTCGGCGCTTGGATTATCACCGCCCAACTGCCAACTCAGTTCAATTCCGTCGAAGAAGTCGTTGCTTCCATCTTTGTTGCCGCGACCGAGCGCACGAAGATCGTTGTCATAAGCCACATCACTTCACCGACCGCCGTCATTCTGCCCGTCGTCGAAATCTGTCGCGAAGCACACCGTCGCGGAATTGCCATTTGCATTGATGGTCCGCATGCTCCGGCGCAGACTTCACTCGCATTTGATGAGCTTGACTGCGATTTCTACGTTGCCAGCTTGCACAAATGGGTCAGTGCCCCGTTCGGTTCCGGCTTTATTTTCGTGGCACCCAAGTGGCACTCGCTCATTCGCACGCCGCTACTATGCTGGGGGCGTGTTTCTCCCACTAAGCCTGTCGCCTGGTGGGACGAATTCCTGTGGACTGGCACTCGTGATCCTTCCGCCTACCTAGCCACCACCGCCGCACTCGATCTACTCGAACACGAAGTCGGTCTCGAAGCGTTTCGCACGCGCACCCATGCACTCGCCCGCTACGCGCGGGAGCAAATCGTCTCACTGACCGAGCTTGAACCGCCGACTGCCGACAGTTCAGACTGGTACGGCAGCATGATTAGCTGCCCGCTACTCCCCGGCGACGCACGCGAGCTGATGCGTACGTTGTGGGAAAAGCACCAAATCGAGATCCCCGTTGTTGAACACAACGGCAATCGCAGCATCCGCGTGTCGTGCCATCTCTACACGAACCAGCAGGATATCGATTACCTAGTGAATTGCTTGAAGGCTGAACTATCCCGAAGCGTTCCCCTTCACTAACCCAAAACGACAGCGAGGGGTAGCTGAAATTAAGGTCGCGACGAAGATTCGCTACTTCGTACTACTCGTGCTTCTCATTAAAGTTCTTCGCCCCAGCCCCATCTGTTTCCTTCCTCAACAATCCGGCATGCTTCTCCCGCACCTTGCAAACCTTCGGCATGGAAACGCTTTGGATGAAAGGTTGGTCCGGGTTTAGCCGGGCATAGTCCTGGTGATAGTCCTCGGCGGGGTGAAACTTCGTCAGCGGCTCAATCGTGGTTGCGATTGGCGTAGGGAATTTCTTCTTTTCGTTTAGTTCGGCAATCTTCTTCGTTGCTGCTTGCTGCTGCGACTCATCCGCGGGGAAGATCGCCGAGCGATACTGCGTGCCGATGTCGTTTCCCTGGCGATTGAGTTGTGTCGGGTCGTGGGCGTCAAAAAACACATCGAGTAACTGATCGAAACTGATCTGCTGGGGATCGAAGGTGATGCGAATCGCCTCGGCATGCCCGGTCGTGCCAGTGCATACCGATTTGTAATCGATCCGCTTGGGATCGCCGCCGATGTAGCCGCTCATCACGTCCAGCACGCCCGTCAATTGCTCGAACGCGGCCTCGGTACACCAAAAACAGCCGCCAGCGAAAATAGCAGTGGCCATTTCTTGCGGGCTCTCCACCTTGGCCTCGGCTGCACTGGCGTCCGCAGCAGGCCCCGGCGCTAGTTCCGCGACCGAATCGGCCAATTTTGCCAACTCATCCGCGGCGGTGAAGTTTAACGACTCGGAGTTCAAACAAAACCGCAGGCCGGTCGGCTTGGGGCCATCGGAAAAAACGTGCCCCAAGTGTCCATCGCAGCGCGCGCAGGTAATTTCTGTCCGGACCATACCGTGGCTGTCGTCGGTGATTTCGAGCACATTCGTCGGGGCGATTGGCTGGAAAAAGCTTGGCCAACCGGTGCCGGAATGAAACTTCGACTGCGAGTCGAACAACGGCAGTCCACATCCTGCGCAAGAGTATACGCCCGCCTGTTTGTTGTCGAGCAACGTTCCGCAGAACGGCCGTTCAGTCCCCTGATTTCGCAGGACACGAAATTGTTCTGGGGAGAGTCGCTGTTGCCACTCGGCAGCACTAAGCTCCAGCCGGGGCGAATCGATTGGGCCGATCAGATTACCACTGCGATCGAAAACATGGACTTGAACCATGAGAACCTCCATCATTTTAGAGCTGAGTTTTTGAACGCTGAATATATGCAAACAAGGTGAGTGCTCTATTGTAGGGGATGTCTTAAAACACAGACGAGTGCCGGCTTGTGAGTCGCTTTTAAAGCCTCTAACCTTTAAGTCTAAGTCGTGGGGTCTGCGGGACTTCGCACCGAGCATCCGCTACAAGTCTAATCCCGTGACCCATGTCGTTTCCGTGAGTTGATTCGAGGAAGACTCTCAGCAAATGGCCTTCCAAACATTGGCCCAGATTTACAGAGGTGGACTTGATGTACGAGAAACAACCCTGGCGAAGATTGCTTTGGTCGGCATTCTTTTTTTCGTTGGGAGCACTCGTTTCCCCCAGTGCTCATGGAGCTAACGCGCCCAACATCGTTTTAATCATGGCCGACGATTTGGGCTATGCAGAACTGGGTTGCTATGGGCAGGACAAAATTCGCACGCCGCGAATCGATCAACTCGCAGCCAAGGGAATGCGATTCACGGACTTCTATTCGGGCAATGCGGTCTGCGCTCCGTCACGTTGCGCTTTGATGACCGGCAAGCATATGGGGCATGCTGAAATCCGCGACAATCGCGAAGTGAAGCCGGAAGGTCAGGCTCCGATTAGCGCCGAGACTGTAACGGTTGCAGAACTCCTTAAGCCGCACGGCTACTCTACGGCTGCTATCGGCAAGTGGGGTTTGGGAATGGTAGGGTCGTCCGGCGATCCGAATCGTCAGGGTTTTGACTTGTTCTACGGTTTCAACTGCCAGCGGCATGCTCACAATCACTATCCCACCTATGTCTGGAAAAACGACCAGCGTATCACCTTGGAAGGGAATACCGGCGGAGCGACCGGCAAGCAGTTCACTCACGATCTTCTGGAGCAGGAGTGCCTGGAATTTATTCGCCGCTCGAAAGATCAGCCATTTTTCCTCTACGTGCCGTTCCTGATTCCGCATGTCGCAATCCAAGTCCCAGAGGATTCGCTCGCGGAATATGCAGGCAAATTGGCGGATGAACCCTATGACGGCAAATCGGGCTATCTTCCTCATCCGGCGCCGCATGCCGGATATGCAGCCATGGTGACTCGCATGGATCGCTCGGTTGGTCGCATCGTCGATCTGGTCCGCGAACTCAAACTGGAAGACAACACGCTAATCATCTTCACCAGCGACAACGGTGGCACGCATGGACGTGTCGGCGGAGCAGACTCAGCTTTCTTTCAGTCCAACGGAAAGTTCCGTGGTGACAAAGGAAAACTTTACGAAGGAGGCATTCGTGTGCCGTTCATTGCTCGTTGGACTGGTCACATCCCTGCTGGCAAAACAAGCGAACTGCCAGCGGCTAGTTACGATCTGCTGGCGACGATCTGCGATGTCGCAGGAGTGAAAACGAACGACAAAACCGATGGCGTTAGCCTGCTGCCGACTTTGTTGGGCACCGGCAAACAGATCGTCCACGAATTCTTATATTGGGAGTTTCCCGGCTATGGCGGACAACAGGCGGTTCGCATGGGTGAATGGAAAGGGATTCGCCCAGCCTTGGGCAAAGGAAAAACTGACGTCGAGCTCTATCATTTACTAACGGATCCTAGCGAAGCGACCAACGTTGCCCACGAGCATCCAGAAGTCGTCGCGAAAATCGTAGGAATTATGGAGACAGAACACGTTCCGTCTGCTAATTTCCCATTGCAAACGATCGACGTTCCAGCGAAGCCCAAGACAAAGGACAAGAAAAAATAGTTCGCGCAAGATTCGACTTTTCCCAATCCAGGAACCGTCTCCATGCGTGCGATGCTAACTGATCAGGAACTGGAGCGTGTGCGTCCGCTACTGCGAGTGCTGCGGATCATCATTTTCGCCCTGGTGATGGGAATCTTTGCGTTTGCCGGATTTATAATGGTGCAACGCGGCAACACTGCCTTCTCGCCGCAGATCAAGTTGGAACCCTTGCCTCTCATCGCGCTCGCAACGGCAGCGAGCAGTGTCGTGCTCGCCTTCGTGCTCCCAGCCGTTTTGTTGCAACGTCGTTCTGCGGAGGTGGTCGGCGAGGATGTCAGTTTGGGTAAACGCGATCGCGTGATGCACGCTGCCCAGAAAATCCAAACGACTTCGATCATTGCTTGTGCGCTTTTGGAAGGGCCGGCATTACTAAACCTATTGGTTGTATTTCAGGGTGCCGGTGGTCTCCTACATCTGCTACTCGCGATCGCTCTCGCGCTCATGATGCTCGTCTACTTTCCATTCACGGAAGGAGCTTATGTCGAGCGCTTGGAGCGAATTCTCTCCCTGGACGAGTAGTCGCGCGATGAAAAGTAGCGATGGCTACTTTTGGCAATCGCAGGGTGCCGGCACTGGCGGAGGACCACACCAATTGAAGGGGCCGCACATCGGCTTCCAGAGGCAGGGCCAAGGTTTGGGGCAATAGTCGGGGCAGACCTGCGGACACAGTTCCGTGATGCACGGACAGGGCTTCTTGCAGTAGTTGTCCGGGCAACAAGTGGGGATCGTTGGCGTGCAAGGCGCTGCTTTGCCGCAGTAGTCGTCACAGCACTTGCACCCTTGCCAGTTGCAGTCAGCACTTCCCCATTGGGTCTTTCCAAGCAGCCAATCGGTGAAATCATTTCCTCGGGCGGAGGGAATGCCACTCGCCAACATGGTCAGCAAAATGAGCGGCCAAAGAATTTTGCGAGTCACGATCATACGGTCACCTTCGCTGATAACAGTGGTTCAAAACGGAGCCGACGGAGCGGTAAATCCCGATCATTCTGGGGTGTCGCCGTTGGGCTCGACATTATTCGGTGGGAGCGCTTCTGCCGGTTCGTTCTGATTTGGTAATGGTCGTGGATTGATCGCAGGAACCACTTCTTCTTCTCCGCCACGTAAGGGCGGAAGCGCCGGCAAGGGTTGCTGCAATTCCTTCAACTCTGGGCTTGGCGGCGGAGGAGGCGGGGGAAGTCGTTGAATCTGTCCATCGGCCCCGAGCCGAATCTCCCAGCCGCCACCGAGCGCGCGGTAAATGTTCACCAAGCTATTGGCGATGTTGCCGCGGGCTGCTGCTAGTGTATCTTGCTGCCGCACCAGATCTCCTTGCAGTAAGAACACGCGGTTGAAGTCCACCACCCCTGCCCTGTATTGCTCGGTCGCTTTCTCGACAGCAAGTTGCGACCCATCCACGGCACGACTCAGCGCTTCCACCTGATCGAAGCCGCGAGTGAATGCAATCATGGCGTCTTCCGCCTCCTGATCGGCGCGAACCACCGATTCCTGATAGGCATACGCGAACCGCTGAAAGACGGCGTTCTGGCGTTCGACATCGTTCAAGATTCGCCCGTAATTCAGCACGTTCCAGCGGAACTGCGGCAGGATCTGTCCCGCAATGCTTTGACCCTGGACTAATTCATTCAGATTCTCGGCACTGTAATTGATTGTGCCACTTACGCTTAAGTGCGGGTAGAAATCAGACACTGCCACACCAATGAGCGCACTTTGCGCGGCCAATTCTCGTTCCGCCCGGCGGACATCGGGGCGACGTCGCAACAGATCGGCGGGAACTCCAATCACTGCATGCTGCGGCGGCTCAGGAATCTTGGCCGTAAAGCCGACTTCCGGCGCGAGGTCGATCGACGGCCGGCCCAATAGCACGCACAAGCGATTGCAAGCCTGTCGGCGCTGAATTTCCAAGGTTGGAATCAGGGCCTCGGTAGCACCCAAGTTCGCTTGAGCCTGGGCGACGTCCAAAATGGAGATCGTGCCGGCATCGAATTTAGCCTGAGTAAGTTTCAGCGTGCCCGCCTGAATTTCGACGTTCCGCCGCGCGAGAATAAGTCGGCTTTCGAGCGTTCGCATTTCGATGTACGTGTTTGCCACATCGCTGATCAGAATCACGAGCACGTCGTCGAAGTTTTCCACCGTGGCATCGAGTTGGGCATCGGCGGCTTCGATGGCGCGGCGGAAACGTCCCCAGAAATCGAGTTCCCAGGCGGCCGAATAACCCAGCGACCAGTTCTGAGGTGAGAACGTCACGCCGGATCCGGGGAAGTTGAAAATATTGGCTTGGTTTAAGCTTGTGCGAGATTTTGAATAGGCTCCAAAAACCTCTTGCGATTGGGGAAACAAGTTACCGCGGGAAATGCCGCGCGTCGCGCGAGCCTCTTCGATCCGCATTCCTGCCTGGCGCAGAGTCAGGTTCTGGTCGAAAGCGGAGTGGATCAGCCAATTGAGTTGCGGATCCTCAAAGTGATTCCACCAGGTGCAGATATCCCCCGGTTCGCCGACTAATTTGGGATGTCCTGCCTGTGTCCATTCGTTCTTGAGGGGAACTGCAGGCTTGAAATAGTTGGGCCCAACCTTGCAACCCGTTGTTACCAACAGCAGGAACAACGAGGCGAGCAACCAACCGCTGGCTGAACGACTATTTCGAAGCGTCATGTTGATCTGAGGCATGATCCCACCACGGCGAGGCATTAGACAAAGACAGAGCAAGCCCTTCATCGCTCAACTTCGGCACGGCGGGAATGTTCATCACATTCTTTACAGGCGGCGCGCTGTGATCCGCATACCCCGATTCTCTTACCGGCCTTACCAGTGGCCTGCGGGAACTTAAACGTTTATCGGGATTAGAGCTGAACCCGTGGTAACGACTTATGCTTGCTAATCGGCCTTGGTTGAGCCTGCAGAAGTTCAATTTGCTATCGCGACTAAGGTCGTTCTACGTCGGAAGTTTGGACTGCTATCGCGGGCTGGCTGAATTGTTCGAGGATCCAAGGCAATTACCTCGGAAAGGTCGGCTTGCGGGTTGTTTCACGATTGATTATTCGCACCCATTGATTAGTTGACAATGCAATCGTGATCAATTTTTGAAAAGAAAATGCGGCGAAGCGTGACGCTCGCTGGCCTCAGGCCGCAACCAATTATCCGGCAAGTCGACCAGCCGTCGCGAGCCTGTCGAACACCAAACAATGGCTGCTAGCAGCTGTTTTGGAAAGGGGTTTCCACATCTTTCCAAGCAAGCTAAGAGCTGTCCTGAAAATAGCTTGCAGCAAGAAGCAGATTCCTGGCTGTTAGCGCCTCTTGTGGGTGGTTTGCACGTTAAAAACGGCGGGTAGTGACCTCTCCCGCTGATCGACAGTCCGCTACTTCAACTGCCCCTTCGTGCGACCTGGTGCCAACGTACCGCCCCGATCAGCAGGGTCGCTATTATACACAATGAGTCATCAAATATTGCAAACTTTGCGCCAAAAAACTACCTAGCCCACACGGTTTTCACGTTGACGAACTCATGCAGCCCGAACTGTGCCAGTTCTCGTCCGTAGCCTGATCGTTTGATGCCGCCAAAGGGCAGGCGTGGATCCGATTTCACGATTTCGTTGATGAACACGTTCCCCGCCTGCAAGTTCGCAGCCACCTGCATGCCGCGTTCGATATTGGTGGTCCACACGCTGGCACCGAGTCCGTAATTCGATCGGTTTGCCAGTTCCACCGCTTCCTCGGCCGAGTTCACTGTCGTTAAAGCGGCGACTGGGCCAAAAGTCTCTTCCGCAAAAACTGCCATGTCGGGAGTTAATTCGGTAAGCACAGTCGGCGGGTAGAAAAAGCCCTTTCCTGGCAATCGCTTTCCCCCCAACATGAGCCTGGCCCCTTGGGCAATCGAGCGCTTCACTTGGTCGTGCAGAGTGGTGAGCAAATCCAGTCGAGCCAATGGACCTACATCGCATGCTTCCTTGCGCGGATCCCCGACCTGCAACAGAGCCAGTTGTCGAGTGACTTCTTGCGTGAACATTTCCGCAATCGGTGCTTCCAAGATGAATCGTTTAGCGGCAATGCAACTTTGCCCCGCATTCTGACATCGCGCCTTCGCGGCTTGCAGCGCCGCATGCGGCAAATCGGCATCGGCCAGCACGATAAACGGATCGGAGCCCCCCAGTTCCAACACACACTTTTTGATCTCGCGACCAGCGGCCGCGGCGACCTGAGCGCCGGCCCGTTCACTACCGGTAAGTGACACCGCCTGCACCGCGGGATGCTGGAGCACGATCTCAATATCTTGATGTTCCAGGAGGAGCACGGTGAACAGACTATCGGGGAGACCTGCTTGGGCAAAAATCTGCTCGATTGCGAAGGCCGCACCACAAACGTTGGGGGCATGCTTGAGCAGAACTCCATTGCCGGCCAACAGTGCCGGCACCGCGCAACGAAAGACCTGCCAGAACGGAAAATTCCAGGGCATGATCGCTAGCACTAAACCAAGCGGTTCGTAACGCACCTCACTCAGGGATGCTTCGGTTGTCACCTTTTCCGGCTGCAGGAATGCTGCTCCTCGTTCTGCGTAGAAGTCGCACACGAGCGCACATTTTTCAACCTCGGCCCGAGCTTGGCGAATCGGCTTCCCCATTTCAGCCGTCATCAATTGTGCGTAACGCTCTTGATCGGCGCGCAGCAGCTGGGCAACAACCCTTAGAATCTGCGCACGTTCTGAAACTGGAGTGGCACGCCACTGCTCCCAAGCTTGTTCAGCCTTGTCGAGCCGAATGGCTGCTGCGGCGCGCGAACAACTTTCGAAAGTTTCGAGCAGCTCTTCCGTCGCGGGATTGAGGGATTGAAACATGGACTACGACCCTTGCCGAAATGAAAAACGACAGTTTACCAGTTTCGTTCAAAGGATTCGCAGCAAGGAGGACTTCGGCGCTGCAACGCTGCAACAATTCGGAGCTTTAACCCCCACCCGATTCGCCGTTATCACGCATCAAGGATTCCTGCAGCCAGGTTTCCACGGCGCGTTCCTGCATGCGCACTCGCAACACAAACGCTAAGCCTTCGGTGACGGCGGTTCGCCGATGCTCATCAAACCTCGCTTCGTTGGGCTCTGCTTGGGGGGCCAGCTTGCAGATTTGTTCGGAACAACGATTCAAACGTTCGTACTCATCGAGCAGGGCCAGATCTTCCTGCTGTAATTGTTCGACCCGAGTGTAGAGATTATCGGCATCGCGCTTGATCTGTTTGTAGACCGGAGGATGCTCAAGCTGAATGTGCTGCTGCAGGGGTTCCTTCACCGCGGCAAAAGCGACACAAACATTGTCGAACCAGGTTGCCAATTCCCCGGGAACAACCGGCGTTTCGAGATGGCTTTCCAGTTTGGCCAATGCTTCGTCCAGGTCACGCCTGAAATCTACGTTTTCCATAAATCACCCCAGTTGTTCTGATTTTGCCTGAGGAAAGTCAGAGAATTGTTGTCTGTGTAGCTACGCGACGTGCTCCGTCTATGGGCGATCGTCGATTTCCGGTGAATCTTCTGACGTGCGGGCATGCATCCGGACGTCCGACGCTTTCAGTTCATTAAAAATCTTCTCGGCCTCTGCGACGCGATCTGGTTTACCGCTCACAACTACAAGCACTTTTCCGGATTGAACTTTCTCCTCGTAGTCCTGCACGTGATCACGGTGCACCCCCCAACCACTCAGACCGCCGAGGAAGCCACCGACCATGATGCCGGTGGCGGCCGCGGCGACAGGCCCGGCAATGACGGCGGCTCCAAGGCCCGTTGCCAGGAGCAGCGGCGATCCAATGAGGGCTCCAAACAGCCCACCGATGCCGGCTCCTTTCATCGAATTGATGATGGCTTCGTCACCAGTCGTGACTTCGGACTCTTGACACGGCAATCGCATCTAATTTCGTACTATTGCGGTTGGCTGGGAAAAGGCAAGAGATTTGCAGATAGACCTTCCGGGGAATTTCATTTTCACGGAGGTCGCTCACATGTCTCAACGTTTGGTTGCAGTTTTTACACCGTT
>JBGSNR010000109.1:0-10535 GCA_041739545.1 Pirellulaceae bacterium
AACGGTGTAAAAACTGCAACCAAACGTTGAGACATGTGAGCGACCTCCGTGAAAATGAAATTCCCCGGAAGGTCTATCTGCAAATCTCTTGCCTTTTCCCAGCCAACCGCAATAGTACGAAATTAGATGCGATTGCCGTGCCCTCAGCGAATTTGGCGATCCGCCATGAGCAGTCAAAAGCGACCCAAAAAGTGCAGCCCCAGACCAGCGGTGGAACACACCCAAATAAAGAAGCGGCCTTGGAATCATTTTCTGCGTTCATTTACTCGCCTTTCGATAAATGTAAGGTTAAACAACGAAAGTCGACTGGCATCATAAAACTCGAAAGAAATTCTACTCTACTACGAAATGAATTTAATCCCCAATGACGTAGTGAAGTAGGTCAGGCACGAACTCGAACCGGAATGAAACTTATTAAAGTTTTACCGTGCCTGACAACGGAAGGGGTTCCACTTTTGCAATCGCTGTTCTGTGTCCGGAATGCTCACTGCCGAACTTTCACAAGATAGAATACTGGTTCTGTCAGGCCCAGAAAGCGAACCGCATGCTCGCCCGTTCAGTCTTGTGCCTGACCTACTTCACTGAGACACTACACTAGCCCTTGCTAGAGAAATAATTGTGCAAGTGCGATTCCAAGAAAAATAAGCGCAATGGCGATCACAACAACGGTAGATAAAGAAATTGATGGTTGGATAGGCGCTTGTTTGGCTATGCCTCGTCGCTTCATTTCTTCTTCCCAAATAAGCTCAAGCTCGATGTGGTGGTGTATTGCAGCTTCAGACGGAATCCCCAATGTTGATAACAACATGACGCATGATGCTCGTGCTTGGTCGCGTCGTTTTGAGTCGCCTGCTAAATTGTAATAAGCTGCAATGAACGAATTCGAAATTATGTAGTTCCATCCGGCCATGATGTAAACTGGGTTCAGATGAGGCGAGGAGCGATGAAGTCTTGAGTAATGCCCCTGCATTGCCAGTCTATTTTCGAAGAAGATCGTGCTTATGAATGGCGGATGAGTCGAAATGGCATCGATCTGGGACAAGAACATTGCGCTGACTGCGCGATGGGGTGAGTCTTCTTTTCCGATCATGATGTTGCTCTCGAAGATTTTTGAGTAGGGAGTATGGAATTCGAGGAGGTCAGGCACGTTTCTGTACGCGTAATTGCGCTCACGATTTTCTGCGCCTTGCACAATGGGAATTTTATCCTGAACAAGCTTGCCGTTCTCTGCTGGGGAAGGATGCAGCAGTGGTCTAAATCGAGTGTTCACCTGATCTCACTCACTCCATCTCCCTCAATATCGGATGCGCAACGCCGGTGGCACTCACTTCCCGTACGGCTTCGTGCACCAAAATCTCGGGGGCGGCGCAACAGAGATTAAAGCTTCCCACTCCGGGACGCATCGAAATGCGCAACGTTCGTTCTCGATGCGCATTCAAGAGTTCCTATGCCAGGCCGGAAGATTCGCTGTCATAGACAAACAAATCGGCGACGGCAAAGCGGACTTGCCTTTAGGAGATGGTCCCTTTCTTGGTAAGCCACAGCCGCCGCGTGGCTCGTGCGGCCGCGCGTTCTGGCTAAGCGAGGATCGGGCGGGTGAAACTATTGAGCGACTCTTAAACAGTGGCGGCCACTGGCAACCCAGTAGGACCGAAAGATTGGTCATGTTCGGCGTTTCACCCCGCCAGAAGTGAAATCGCGTGACGAATCTTCCTGAACTAATCAAGAATATTTAATTCCGAGTCTCCTGAAAATTTCTTCCATCATATCGAAATATCCAAGGCAACATGTTCTAACCCGCGCGACAACATTGCGGTCTGGCACGTCCTCATCGAGTCGAAGTGCGGAAACGAAATAATCGGGCCACTCGGCAAAAGAGTGAGACAGGTAATTCCAAACGGTCAATGCAATCTCACGTTCAGCGACATCACTATTCGGATACATCGTCGCCGCCATGTCTGTGAACGTTGCTTTGCCATTGCTGTCGTAGTGCAGAAGGACACCAACCAGAATCTTAACATCTTCCGCAGAAATTCGAGATGAGATCAATTGGCATGCAATTTGAGAAGTTAGAAACTCATGCAGCAGTCTTATTTCAAGCATGTCCCTCCATTTCGGACGAACCTGCCTCATTAAGTACCCACCCAACCCAAATTTTGGACACTTCAACTGAAATTGGTTCCACAGCTCGGGATTTAAGACCATCTCGTCGACGATGCTGGCGATTTTGACCATTTCGTGAATAAGCACATTTAACCCCTTATCCCGTTGATAGCCTTAGATTGTAGTAGTCAATCGATGTTCGAAAAAGGCTGTATTCCGGACGGTTGCCTGTGTTTTGCGATACGAACACGGAGTTGAAAGACCTGTTACCCATCATCGCAAATCGTCGACTCGGAATCGAGGGACGATTCAGGAAGGGGCGTGTTCGGTGAGCATAACACAGCGAATCGAGGACAAACGCCCACTCTTTGAAGTTCGTGTTCCGTTTTCGCCCGCGTCCAAGGGGAATCCTAGATAATCCGATCCCGAAGAGTGCCCGGGCCGACGAACAAATGCTACACAACTCTTGACAAGTCATCAATCATTCACGACGATCGGTTTGGCTGCTTGCTCCGGCGGTGCGCGCTGCGCACGACGGGCTGGCCGAGTGCTCTTTGAAAATTCAATCTGCGGGAGTGCCCATCGTGATGATTCTTTTTGCAACAAGTTTGGCGCAATTCGGGACAAAAATGGTGCTTTGTTGCAAAAGTGGAGCGCGATTCCCGAGGAAAACCGATTTTTGCAACAAAAACCGAGATGAAAACCGGGGTTCTTGTTGCAAAATTCAGAAAGTTTGCGAAAAACCGGGGCTTTTTGACAAAAACTTGAGCAACAACTTAATCGAACACGGTTGCAGAATTCGCCGAGAGGGGAGTGTTGTGGGCCGGCGCTCGCGGCGAGCTTGTCCCACGGTTTACGACTGCGCTCCCCTGCAACCGTTGCGACTGTCACAGCCGGCCGATCTGGCTCAAGTCCCCGGCCGAAATTCTTTTTGCGACTGTCCGCAGCCTGCCGCGCCTTGCCTTAATTCGCAATCTAGATTTGCACAGCTCCCAACTCACCAGACCGGCATCGTCCGGTCCATCCTGCCCACCGAATGACTGAGGTCTGCCATGTCGATCGAAATGCTTGGATTACCCGCCACTGTTTCTTTGGCCGTGATTGCCACGCTGGGATATGTGATGAGTCGCCGCGTCACCCCCGTGGTGGTTGAAGAGAATGCCGCTCGCCAAGACATGAAGCGCGCTCAGGCCGTCATCGCGCAGCTCGCCGCCATTTCGCAACAGATGCGGAAGTCGCTGGCGCAGCACCACTCCACCGTGATGCAGTTCAAGTCGCGGCTGGATGAAATGCAAACGCAAGGGGACCAGATTTCTTTGCAAGATTTGAGCTTAGAGGCCGACCGCATTTTGGTGCCGACCGAACAATTGGCCACTTCGATTGCCGAAGCTTACGAAGGAATTCGCCGGCAGACGCAGCAACTGGCCACCGCAAAGAAGCGCGTCGATCGCTTGACCGGCGTGGGAGATAAAATGTCTCTCACTGAGAATGTAGAACTGATGCTGGGCTTGCGTAAGAAGTGCGACGTGCCGTTCTCGATCGCTCTGTTTGATATTGATTGCTTTGCTCCGTTCAACGCGCGGGCCGGACGTGCGGCCGGTGATAATCTGTTGTGCACGCTGGCTGGCATTTTGGATAGCCGGAGCCGAGATTGCGACCAGGTGGCGCGGCTGGAAGGGGATCGCTTTGTGGTGCTTCTGCCCGGGACGAACGAAGCGGGGGCGATTGCCTTCACCCGCCGCATGCAGAGCTACATCGATGCCGGGATGCCGATGGCTTGCAGCGTGAGTGTGGCCGAGGCGACCAAAGATGATTCCTACCTGAGCCTGATCGGCCGTTGCCAGCAAGTTTTGCTGCAGACGCGATTGTCGCGCAAGGGGAATCTCCGCTTGCACGGCGAACAAAGCATCGCGCCGGCGAGCAGCATGCGTACGGCAGACGTCAAAAGTGACTTGTTGAGCAAGTAGATTGAACGCTGCCGACGATCATCGATCGTCATTCGCGGCGCGGCGCACGAAGGCCTGCCGCGAATCCCAAATCTGGAACCCGCACCGTTCGTAAAGTTGACGGGCGGGCCGATTAGCGGCATCGACCGACAAGACAATCTGCTCGCAGTTCCATTCGCGAGCGATGAGCTGTGCGTGACGGACCAGTTCTGCCCCGCGCCCATGGCCTCGCGATTCGGGCCTTAATCCCATGTAGACCAGCTCCGCGATCCGTTCTGCGGTGTGGGCCCCCATCAGCAAGCAGCCGGCCGGTTCGGATTCGTCGAAGAAAATTCGCCAGCCGCTCGTTTCTGTTTGCCCGGTCTGTCGGTAACCGGCCGCAACTTCGGCAGCCGATTGCAGGCCATTCAAAAGAGGGCAATCGAGCGTGTCCTCGTAGGTCGCCGTTAGAATCTCGCAGAGCAAATCGTGATCGGCCGCGGTGTAAGATCGGCAGGCAAGAGTGGTGCCGAAAGCTTCGGTGGCAAAGGCTTCTGCGGGGCATTGCAGATACAGCAAGTCGGCCAGCTTTTCGAATCCTGCGTGTGCGAGCGCGAGTGCGTCTGCCTGGGCCTGGGGAGGAAGAATCGATTGGATGAGCTGAATCCCTTCTCCTTCCAGTTCTTCCACGATCCGAAACAAAAGCCGATCGGCCAGAGTGAGCGGTTGAGGGGCTTGATCGGCGGGAATGTGCGAGCCATCGGCAGCCGACCAGGCGGCCAATTCATGTTCGAAATCATCTTCTGCAGGCGGACGCAGAATTTTCTTCAGTTCCGCAAACGCGCTCGGCAGCGAGGACTGACAGCGGGCAGGCCAAACGGTGGCGAGTCCTCCCGGCTGGGTGCGGGCGATCACCGCTCCCAGAATCTTCTCTTGCTGGTAGGCCGCTACACTACGCCACTGTTCCCATTGTCCGGCCCTGAGAGACGCATCCCACATGGTCACGAGCGAAGCCGCTTCGAGCGGATCACTCAAGCTGGCAAACAGCCCCAGAACTTCGTCAGGGATACTGCCGCGCAAATAACGGAGGGAAGGTTCGGACGCATTCTCCTTAGGCATGGGGTGATTATAGGGTGTTGCGGTCCAGCGTTCTATTTCCAAAGCACAGATGTTAGAATTCCGAAGGTAGACCGTTGATAGATGAACGTCTGGCTCCGCCTGCGAGCAACTTCCTTATGAATGCTCAATCCGATCAACTCTTGCAGGCCCTGCTCGCCCTCTCGGAGGCAGATCGCGCTGAAATCGCGGGGCGGCTGATTGAGAGCCTCGGTCCGGATGCAGAAACGGACAGCGATGCTGAGGCAGCGTGGGATGCGGAAATACGAAGCCGAGTGGAATCGATGGATCGAGGCGAAGCAACCATGATTCCCTGGGACGACGCGCTGGCGCGACTGCGCGAACGCAAAGATGGCTAGTCGCGTTTTTGAGATCAATGCCGAAGCCCTGGAGGATATCGTCCAGGCCTTCGAGCTTTCGCCGTGATCATTAAGCCACCTTCGAAGAAGCGAGCAGCGTTGCGGTCTCGCGAGAAACAGGGATCGGAGCCCCTGCGGTCTCCGTTGCCAGACGATAAAGGTGCATCGCCCGCTCTGCCATCTTTTCGGGGGAACACATCTGCATCACGCGCTCGGCAGCCGAGCTACCGAGTTGTCGCACCAGGTCGCGATCCGACTGCAAACGGCGGAGGCTCGCTTCCAAGGCAGCGACATCGTCGATGGGAAATACCAGTCCATCCTGGCCGTCGCGAACCAGTTCCTTCATTCCGCCGGCCGTGCTCACCACGGGGCAGCATCCTTGAGACATCGCTTCCAGTAGCGCGCGGCATAGGGCTTCCTGACGGGAAGGCATCACGAAGACGTCGGCACATTTTAAGAAGTCTGCTGCCCGCCGATGATAGCCGATCATGCGTAAGCGATCTTTCAGGCGCGGGTCCGCGGCCAATTGCTTAACGCGCGGGTCGTGGTTCGGGCCGATCACCAGCCAGTAAACGTTGGTCAGATCGCTGCACCGCAAGGCGGCTTCCAAGAGCAGGTCGATCCCTTTCACCGGGCGAATCGTGGCAATCGTGCAGACCACAAACGCCCTCTGCGGAATGTTCAAGCTCCGCCAGAATGGTCCCCGGCGACCCAGTTGCCGAATCGCCTGCGGCTGCACACAGTTATAAATCGTGTGGCACTTGGCGGGATCGATGCCGCCACCAATCAGGCCTTCACGCACCGCATCCGATTCGCACGCATGGAGCGCGACGCGCGAGTTCAAAAAAGTTAAGTGGTTGCTCGGATCCCACCGTGAAGGAATCGTTTGAATCCCGCGATAAGAAATGAGCTTAGGCGGCTTCGCCAATCCCGTGAGCGCCACCACCGCGTTCGCCAGGGATTGATTCCAGAACGCATGAATCACGTCGGGCTGTTCCCGAGCAATATCCAGCCGCAGGTTCAAGATCGCCCACCAATCGAGCTTGGAAGTGGTGCGATGTTCAATGGCTTTGATCCGCGAATCGATGGGTTCGGGATAGAGCTTCATCCGGCCTGGATCATCGAGCGCCACCACTTTTAAACCGCGCTGGTTCGCGAGCGGCTTGAGAAGTGCCGACGGCGCATTGAGCAGCATGAGCTTCATGACATCCTCAGCCGACGACGGTTGCAGCCCCAATTGAAAAGTAAGAGTCGCAGATGTTAGCCAGAATTTTGCGGGAAGTCGAGAGGAATCGAGTTGCTAGCAAACTCAGTGAGTCACTCACCAAAACCGCTAAGCAGGACTTCAACCCAAGCGGTTGAAGTCGCGGTTCGCCGATTCGTCACTAAGATGGCTGAGCATCCTCCAGCGACTTTTGCTTGTAATCGACCACATCCCAGGCCAGCCCCGTCAAGCGCAGCAGGCGGATCGCGGCATAGGTCATGTCGAATTCCCACCATTTGTGGCCATGAGGTGCCATGCGCGGATAAGCATGATGGTTGTTGTGCCACCCTTCACCATAGCCGATGATGGCGACCCACCAATTGTTCTTGCTGTGGTCGGTGGTTTCGTAGTTGCGGTAGCCCCAGATGTGGCTGGCCGAGTTCACAAACCAAGTGGTGTGCAACACGAGCACCAGTCGCAGGAACATGCCGTACACAACGAGCGAAGTGGCCATGGGCCAACCACCCATCGCGTAGCCAATTCCCATCAGGAGCCCGGCCATCGCGAAGTGCAGCGGGAGGAACATCGCATCAATGAACCGCAGGACGCGATCGCGGCGCAAGTCTGGAGCCCAACGTTCCAGGTACTTCCGATGTTCGGCATCGGGACGAGTCCAGCCGAGCCACAACATGTGGGACCACCACGCACCATCGAGGGGCGAATGCGGATCCCCTTCTTGATCGCTTAAAGCATGATGCTGGCGATGATGGGCAACCCAACTCGAAGAAGGACCTTCACCGGCCAGGCCGCCAATGATGGCGAGAAACCACTTCACGGGCTTATAAGTCCGGAAGCTGGCATGGGTGAGGAGCCGATGGAAGCCGAGACAAATCCCGATGCTGCCGGTCAGCCAATGCAGAAAAATGCAGGTAGCCAGTCCTTCCCAGGTGAAGCACCAAAACGCAGCAATCGCCCCCACGTGGGCGGCGATTAGCCAACCGCCGGCAATCCAGTTGATCGCCCAACTGGTGTTGTCGGTGCGAATGGGTTTACGGGTCGGGGCCGGCTTGCGCCGCGGGTCGAGCCGCTCTTCGTGCGCCGGGCTAGTCGGTTCGTGCTTCCGATTCTCGCTGTTCTTCTTGGCAGGCTTGCTTACAGAGGCCATTGCTTGAAATGCTTTCCATCCGGTGAACTTCAGGCCCCTAAATCCCCTCTGGACTCAGTATTCGTGCCTGACGCGATCGAATTGTACGGGCTATCGTCGTTTCTCCCGTCTGCGGCAAGCGCGAACTATGTAATACTTGTGTAATGGGTCGTCAACGTGTTCGGACCTGCGTAAAACCAGCGGTTTTTGCTACGATACTGGGGACCGCGGCTTGCCGTTCGGGCCTTCACCATCCTTCAAAATCATGCCCCATCTTCCCGATTTCGTAACATTTTCCCCTCTAGTGCAGGGGAAACGCCTGGTTCCTGTCTACCGCAGGTTGACCAGCGACGCCCTGACGCCGGTCTCCGCCTTTCGTCATCTGGACGATGGTACGAACGGCGCGTTCTTATTCGAAAGCGTGGTCGGCGGAGAAAAGATTGGCCGGTACACGTTCCTGGCTGCGAACCCGTTTATGACAGTCGCCGCCTACAGTACGCAGATGGTGGTGACGCGCGGCAGCGATCGCGAAGAGTACGAGGTTGCCGATCCGCTGGACGAGCTGCGGCGGATCTTGCAGGAATACTCCGCCGCCCATCTGCCCGAACTGCCTCCGTTTGGCGGTGGGGCGATTGGCTATGCCGGCTACGACGTGGTCCGTTATGTGGAGAGTCTTCCCAACGCGCCGGAAGACGATCGCCACTTGCCCGATATGTCGTTTGGGTTCTACGACCAGATTGTGGTGTTCGACAACGTCAACAAAACAATGTACGTCGTCGCCCTCGCTCGGCTCGATCTGTTTGACGATCCACAACAAGCCTACGACGACGCCTGCGAACGGATCGATGAACTGGTCGATAAACTCTCGGCCCCCATCGCCTTGCCCCCGGCCGATATTTCCACGCGCGGCAATCCCACGATTAAATTCGTCTCGAACACCACGCAGCAGCGCTACGAAGATTCGGTCCGCAAGTGCATTGAATACATTCGCGCGGGGGATATCTTTCAGGTCGTGCTCAGTCAGCGTTTGCAGGTGGAGATCACCAGCGAACCGTTCGATATCTACCGCACCTTGCGCGTGGTGAATCCCAGCCCCTTCATGTTCTTCCTGCGGACGCCGGAAGTGACCCTCGTCGGTAGTTCGCCGGAGATCATGTGCCGCGTCGTCGATGGAGTGGTTACCGTGCGACCGCTCGCCGGCACTCGCCCGCGTGGCAATACCGAGGCCGAAGATCGTCGTCTGGCAGAAGAATTGATGGCCGATCCCAAGGAACGGGCAGAGCATGTGATGCTCGTCGATCTGGGGCGGAACGATGTGGGGCGGGTGGCAAAATTCGGAACGGTGGAACTATCCGATGTGATGGTCATCGAGCGTTATAGCCACGTGATGCATATCACCTCGAATGTAACCGGCAAGCTGCGCGACGACTGCGATGCGTTCGATGCTCTCAAAGCATGTTTGCCGGCCGGAACGGTCAGCGGGGCGCCGAAAGTGCGCGCGATGGAAATCATCGACGAACTGGAGCCCCATCGCCGCGGCCCTTATGCCGGCGCGGTGGGCTATCTCGATTACGCCGGCAACATGGACACCTGCATCGCGCTCCGCACGTTGGTGATTCAAGGGAACAAAGCGTACATCCAGGCCGGTGCCGGATTGGTGGCGGACAGCGATCCGACGAGCGAGTATCAGGAAACGCTGAACAAAGCCCGCGGCCTGCTCAAAGCGATCGAGATTGCGGAAGGAATGACCGGCAAGCAAGAGCCGGCGGAACTGCGGTAGGTGGCCGGGTTTTCACGTCGTCCATTGAATTCCGATCTGCAATGTACTCAGGGCTACGAAAAGGATCGTGGCACATCTAGGGTGGGACTAGCCGCGCAGCGGCGCCGGCCCACCAGGAACCGCTGCCCAAGTTGCAATGACGTAGCAGGATAGATCGTCGATTGCGACGGCCTCGGAGGGCCATCGTACAGAGAATGTGCCAGTCGCGCCGGCCCACCAGGAACCGCTGCCAAAGTCGCAATGACTTAACAGGATAGATCGCACATTGCGACGGCCTCGGAGGGCCATCGTACAAGGAATGGGGCCAGCCGTACCGGACAAGCCAGCAGGGGCACCGAGCAAGGGCAGCGCGACCGAGACAAAAGCGGCGCTGGCCCGAAAGCCAGCGCCGCCCAACACGGGGTGAGAAAGCCCACGCGAACAACGACCCCGAGCTGCCGCCGGAAGAACCAAACGTCCTCCCGGCGTTGACGCCCGGCCACAGAGTATCCGGCCGAACGGTCGGGGCAGCGAGTGAGGAAGTGTCGTGCACTTCGCTCCCTACAATCTAAAACGTAGGTCGATTTTCTTCCCGCGGCGGAGAAGTTGAGGGGGAATTTCGGTTTAGGACGGAATTCGTTAGCGGCGCGGTGCGATGGTAGGGGCTGGAAGGGAAATGGGGGGTCGGAGGTCAGGGGTCGGGGAAAGAGTGAAGTGAGGAGTGTGGTGGGAAGAGAGAGAAATTTCGTCAATGACTCTTGAAAAGTAATCAATCGTTGCGGAAGATGGCGCTGTCAAGTTACAAGTGTCCGCTGGCAGTATTCGGTGAAGATTTCGTCGGGGGTTTGATAGTTTAATCGCTTGCGTGGACGTTGATTCAGTAACTGCTGCACTTCGGCCAGCTTACGTCGATTCAGGCCGCGAA
>JBGSNR010000130.1:0-50023 GCA_041739545.1 Pirellulaceae bacterium
TTGGACCAACCCGGTCGACTCCTTCGCCACTCGCGCCGCCGCTGCCAGTGCCACGTTACTCCCACTCGCCACCAACGACGGTGCCATCGACTACATGTACGGCAACACGCTGGCTCAGGACTACTCGATCGTCGTCACCGGTGCCCACTACAGCAGCAGCACGGGCGATGAGATTGATGAGTTGATGTAGATTCAACTTAAGTGCGTGGGAGTCCACGTTGCAAAGCAACCTATCGAGTGAAAGATTGTGTCAACAGTTGGCGCTCATCCTGGCTAGTCCAGCGTAACTCAGCATAAATGCGGGAACCAATCGCATAGCAGGTTCGAGCTCGCTCCATCCCCTGCTCGAAGTCGTGACGACCGCTTGATTATCGGAATCAGCGTCTCACTGAACTAAACGCAAAAAGTATTATGCCGCAGTACGAACCGGCTATAGTCCTAACTGCTTAATGATTGCCCCGTCGCGGACGATCATTACTGGGCGGCCCGTGGCGGTGTGGTATTCCTTGCGGTGGTCGATTCCCAATGTGTGATAGAACGTCGCAGCCACTTGCTCAGGCGTGAACTGTTCGTGGGCCGGTCCCTCGCCCCGGTCATCGCTCGCTCCTACTACCCGCCCGCCTGCTACGCCGCCGCCGGCCAGCAGCGAAATCATTGCGCGCGGCCAATGATCGCGGCCCGCTTGCGGATTGATCTTCGGCGTGCGTCCAAATTCTCCGGTGACATAAATGGTTGTTGTAGCCAAGAGCCCGCGCACGTCGAGTGTTCTCAGCAGCGCTGCCAATCCCTGATCTAACTGTGGCAAAAGATCATCCCTCGATTTCTTAAAATTGCCGGAATGCGTGTCCCAGCCGCTGAAGCTGACGGTGGCAAAACGCACCCCGGCCTCGACGAGCCGCATCGCAAGCAGGCAACTCTGGCCGAAGTTGTGCGCGCCGAAGGATTGAGCGACGTCGGCTGATTCGCGGCTCGTGTCGAAGGCTTCGCGGGCTGTGGGCGAGCTGATGAGATCATACGCTTGCTGGTCAAATCGATCCAAGCCATCGATTAACGCATTCTTCCCTTCCAATTCGCGGAATGCGGTGTCGACCTTGTCTAGTAGCCGCTGCCGACCCGTGAACTGCTCAACAGTCAAGCCGTCTTCGAGAGCAATGCCGCGGACAGAAAAAGGAACGCCGATCTTAGGGGCTGAATTCGTCTGCAATGGCACCGAGCGAACGCCGAGGTAACCTGCCTTTTGCGGCGTGCTGGGAATTGCGACGAAGTGCGGCAAGTCATTCGCGCCGGGAAGTTCTTTGCTGACGACTGCCCCATAGCCAGGATATTCCAGTGACGGCACCGGGCGATTGCCGGTATTGAGATATACGGTCCCCAGTTCGTGGCCGGCGATGTTGTGAGTGATGCCACGCAGAATGGAAAACTTGTCGGCGCATGCGGCGAGCTTGGGCAAATGCTCGCAAATGTTCATCCCCGGCACATTTGTGGCGATCGTTTTGAATTCGCCGCGAATTTCCGCCGGCGCGTCAGGCTTCATGTCGAATGTATCCAGATGGCTAGGCCCGCCTCCTAGCCAGACGAAGATCGCCGACTTAGCTTTCGCGGCCTTCACTTCGGCCGCTTCAGCCAATCGTAGGTAATTGCCTAGCGTCAATCCGCCGGCGCCGAGCGCGCCGATGCGGGTGAAGTCGCGTCGCTTGATTCCGGCACCGTTGCGAGTGGGATAGACAGCCATCAAACAAAATCCCATTAGTGGTTGAGAAGAAATTCTTTCGAGTTCAACAGAGCCCACAGTAAATCGCGCCGGCCAGTTCGCGCGTCGTCCACCTGCTCAAGATGCTGACGGGCACCAACGAGTTTAGGATCGGAGGGCGGTCGACTGAAGGTGCGGAGATAGGCGGCTCGAATCCAATCGTCTGCGGCAACATCCTCCTGCGACTGAGCGACCTGTTGTAACCAACTCTCCTTGCGGTCGAGCAACTTCAGCACCTCCGTATCGTTCCTCAGATAAATGGTTTGCAGCAGGCTGGGCTCATTCGATCGTTCGCAGTCGCAGATCCCTTCGCGAGCGGGCTTGCCAAAGAGCTTGGTGACATAGGCACTGTCGCGATTGTCGTAGCCGCTGGAAACTCCGATCGCTCGCGAACGTACCGTCTGCACATCGGTGTGTAGCGACTGCATGTCGGTTTCCGTCGCCGTCGCATGCACGATCGCATCATAAACAACTTCAGCGGGCAATCGCCGCACGAGAGCCCGGCTAAAGTTTCGCTCGTCGCGCTCGTTGGTTGCGTTAGGCTTCCAGCTCAATTGATAGGTGCGGCTGGTGGTGATCTCGCGACAGAGCCACTTCAAGTCAAAGTCATGGGCGACGAACTGTTCCGCCAAGTAGTTCAGCAGGGGCTCGTTGCTGGGGGGATTGGCCAGGTTCATGTCGTCGGGCGGATCGACAATCCCAACCCCAAAGAAGTGAGCCCAGGTCCGGTTCACCATAGCGCGCGCGAAATATGGATTATCTGGCTGACGCAGCCAGTCCATCAGCGGTGCGCGGCAATCCTCGCTCCCGCCTGCAGTCACTTCCTCGCCGCCAAGCAATTTCGGCGTAAAGACTCGTCCTCCCGTCTTCTGCTGTGAACGCCGAGCATTTTCCAGTCGCTTTTCCAGCGACGACACGGTCACTTCCTGCCACGGAACGACTTTGCCCGAGGCTGCCAGATCAACAAATAGCTTTTTGTACCCGCTGCTGTCCTGATCGGCAGTCAAGCCCAGAGTCTTTTTCATTTCTTCCGCGCCGCGGCGATCCCCGTAGCTGTTCCCCACGCCATCGAAGAACGCCTGGAAGCCCTCGTAATCATCCTTGGTCCACTGATCGTAAGGATGTTTGTGGCACTGCGCGCATTCGAGTCGGATGCCGAGGAAGGCGTAGCTGAATCGCAGCGGCTGTGGCGGAGTGAAGCGGCCGCGAGTCCAGAAATACGGAACCGTCTCGCGGGCAGCAAAGTCGGCGCCTTCCTCGCTACGAAAGTAGGCACTCATCTCGGCAAAGTAGTCGCCCACCGATTGCCCGGCGGCGCGTCCTCTGCCAAGCACGACCCCTTCTACGATCTCGTCATAGCCGACGTTCTGTTCGACACGCCGACGGAGCCAGTCGTACCACTGCTCCGATTTTTGACGCCGTACTCCCTGTTCGCCACCCACGGGCAAGTTCTGCTCGCTATTTCCCAGCAAGTCTCCGAGCCGCGTTGCCCACCAGGCACTGTACGTTGGCCGGTTCAACAATTCCTCGATCTTGGCGGCTCGCTTATCGACCGATTCATCGGCGAGAAAGGTGGTGATTTCTTTGGGCGTGGGCAAGGTTCCCGTGACATCCAGACTCACGCGACGCAGAAACTCGGCATCGGTGCAAACATCGGCTGGAATAATGCCAGCCTTTGAGAGCTTCTGCACCACTAGCTCATCGATCTTCGTAGGAGTTGGCGTCGGCGGAAAGTTCTTCCCCGTGGAATCAGAAACCGGGGTCAGTACCGCGACCGGCGTGACGCCGTTGTCGTAGAAGGCCACCACATGTGTGTCGCCGCGGGCCAAGGCCGTCACAACGCCCGCCCCATTTATGGCTGCCAACGATTCATCGTTGCTCCGAAAGCGGCACAGGTCCGTCACGTCTTCGCGGGTGCCATCGGACCAATGAGCGATGGCAGTAAGCACGGCCGTTTCCCCCGGAGTCGCGAAAACAATCTCTTGGGGTTCCACCTGGAGTTTTACAAATTCCGCACCATCTGGTCGGGTTCCAATCGCTCCTCCTTCGATCCATCGGTGCAGCAGATGATGCTCCCAGCTATCCGGCTTGAAGCGCTCGCCCCCTTCATGATCTTCGCCCAGGGTCGGCTTGCGGAGGATCAGGCTGGCCGCGGGATCATCCAAGTTCACGCGCCCTTCGCCGTCCTTCGTCAGCGACGCATGATCGGCCGCGAAATCGTAACCAAACAGTGATAGGCGAAACCCGCCTCGTCCCTGGAACGAGCCATGACATTCGCGCGAGTTACATCCCAGTCGCCCCAACAACGGCAATACGTGCCGCTGCAAGTCGGGCACTTCCTCGACACCCGGACCAGTAAACCGATGACTGACGGTAGGAACGAGTTCGCCGGCCTCAACCGAGACTGCAAACGATAGCACTAGGTACACGGTCGTGATTCGAAACATATCTTTGGCGGCATCAACTACGGAAAATTGTTGGATGTTGGTTGCCATTTATTCTCCACTCTGACGTCGCTCCCGCGACAATTATCTGGGACGGCCAGACAAATTGACTTGAATTAGGACATTACCCCTATTCTTCGCTATTTCGCCAACAATGTCCGACTGAGAACGCATCGCGAACTGCAAGTTTGCCGACTCGAGACACTTCCGTTCGCTGTTTGCGATTCTCTTAATCGATTCCTCTGGGAGTAGAAGTTCATGGGAATTGCGTGCCAGATACGGTGGCACGGTCATAAGCAGCCGCTGTCCTTAGCTGTTTTCCAATTTCCACGGCTGGCCGGCTTGGCCTGCTGCGATGGGCACTGTGAACCAACTTTCTGGAGCATACGGGCCAGCCCGCTTGGCGAGTCGAGGGTACTCGCTGACCACGGCGTCGCCCGCAAGTTGCGTCGCCCCCTTCGTCGTGTCGACAACTGCACTTTCGTTGCTCACCAGTGCATCACAAAGCCGCCATCGACATTGATCGTCTGGCCGGTCACCTGACGCGCCCTCTCTGAAGAAAGAAACACAATCATGTCTGCCACGTCTTCCGGCGTTTGCCAGCGTCCGAGCGGCACGACAGCCTGAATCTTTTGCTCAGCCCAAGCTTCGTACGAGAGACGATCAGAGGGGGATGCCTGGTCATGCCAGGCTTGCCAGACGGAGCGATTCATAGGCGATTGCACCATACCCGGACACACGGTGTTGACGCGAATGCCGTGGCAAGCGAGATCTTTGGCCATGCATTGTGCGAAGTTGATATTCGCGGCCTTACTCGCACTGTAAGGCGGATCTGTCTGCGATCCAATCTGGCCGGCCACCGAACCTAGAAACACAAACGTTCCCCGGCCGGCCTGAATCATCATGCTGCTTGCAACATGAGCGAGGTTCACCATTCCCAGTACGTTTACGTCCAGCACCTTTCGCCAATCGCTGGGAGTAAGGTTAGTGAATGGAAAGCCAAACTTGCGTGAACCAACCGCAGCGCAATGAATGACGTGGTCGACGACGCCGAGATTCGATTTCGTCTCATCGAATGCAGCTTTAACGGCTTCGAAATCGGCCATGTCGACCTGCTTTGGATAAACGGAAACTCCAAATTCGTTACTGATCTGCGCCGCCCCCTGCGTAACATCGGGCAACAGATCCCACAACGCTACCGAGCAGCCCTCTTCGGCGAAGGCCCGTGCAGTTGCCAAGCCTATCCCGCTCGCCGCCCCAGTGACTAGCGCTACATGATTGGTCAATTGCAAGTCCATCGATACCTCGCCGCGTGCACTGTAAAACTGGGATCCAAAGAGAGCATCAACTTAAAACGTATTTGTACGCAGTCACAAGAATTGCATTGCAAGTTACACGCGAATGATTTCTTACTTAGTATCGCCGGTCAGAAGCATTAAGTAGTTCTTGTACGCATAAATTCGATCGCGTTGTTTGCCGATCGTCTCAGTGAGGATTTTAGCTTTTCGCAGCGATTCAATCCTCCTGGCCAAGGCCTTTGGGGGCGAGAGTTATCCACGTTGGAGCATGATCGCTCGTTTTCTCCCAGCCCCTTACTTCGCGCTCAACCCCGCCGGCAGCGAGCATCGCCGCCGCAGTATCATTCGACAAGAAATGGTCAATCCGGATTCCAGCGTCGCGAGCAAAGGCACTGCGGAAGTAGTCCCAAAAGGTGTATACCGCCTCGTCGGGATGGAGGTGCCTGAGTGCATCGGTCCAGCCCTATGAAAGGAGCTTTTGGTAAGCATCCCGCGACTCGGGAAAGAACAGTGCATCATTTACCCAACGCTCCGGTTTGTAAGCATCCTGCTCTGAAGGGATGACGTTATAGTCCGCAGCCAGCACGACTGCGCCGGAACGGCCGATGAGTCCTCGTGCGTATTACGAGAATCGCTCGAACCACCGAAGTTTGTAATCGAACTTAGGACCAGGGGCCGGATTGCCATTAGGCAGGATCGTCAAAATCCATCCTCCTTCGCAGGAGGATGGATTCTGATTGGAACGCTGTTCCAGCCCGATCCAGACTGAGACCGTTCACATCCGCCCCGCACACGTTTCAACCGTCGTTTACTCTTTTCGCCCGGCGTTTATACTCTATCCTGCCAGCTGACACGCCCGCCGCTGAACGAGCGATCCAAGTCGTCGAGTCGTTCGGGCTGAAGCCGATTACCATTCTTTGCAATGGTGGCCTCGACGTCGTCTGGCGATTTTTCTGGCAACGTTGGATTTCCAAGACCGCGCGCGAAACGAATTGTGCGGGCTGCGACAATCTCATGTAGAAGAATATACCTTTATGACTGATCGACAACGCAACCTTCCCGGTGTTGACGATTTTTGTCGTCCCCGTGTTGTACGCGATCTTCTTCGATACTGACGAGAACACCGCTGCTAAGGAACCCGCCGGCGATGCCCAGTAGCACCAGCCGTCAGTTCCACAAAGCAAACGCTCATGGCTGCCGGCAATAATCACGCTTTGAGCGCACCGACCCTTCTCCGCACGGCGTGGTCCGATATCACCCGCGCTTGGCGGGCGCTTGTTGTTTACGAGTTGCTGTTCAAATTGGTCGATGCCTGGCTGCTGGTACCGGCGGTGGCACTGCTGCTTCGAACGGTGCTCGCGCATGCCGGGCGGTTGACCGTCACCAATCACGAGATTCTCGATTTTCTGTTCACGCCGCTGGGCGTCCTTTATGCGACAATCTTCGGAACCGTCGCGGTCACGTCACGATTGATCGAGCAAGCTGGGATTATGCTCGTGGTTTCGTTTGCCACCAGCGGTAAGCGGGTGCCGCTGATAGCCTGGTTGAAGAAGCTCTTCTTCAAATCGTTGAACATTACCAAACTCGGCGCGGTTAAAGTTGGGTTGTTGACGGTGGTCTTTGCGCCCTTTGTCGCGGTAGCGGTGCTCGCTTATGGATTGCTCCTAACGCAGCACGACATTTACTTCTATTGGATTAGTCGGCCCCCTATTTTTTGGATTGCTGCGGGAATCGGTTTGGTGATTCTGCTGGGTGCGGCAAGTTTGGGTTGCCGGCTCTATGTGCGCTGGGCGTTTGCGCTCCCCATTGCCCTGTTCGAGGATCAATTGGCGCACCTTGCGCTGCGAACCAGCGCCCGGCGTGTGCGTGGTATTGCCTGGCGGGTGGCCGCCTTTCTCTTGGGTTGGCAACTTCTGACGCTGTTGCTGGCAGCGGTGGTCGGCATTGCCTATCGTCAACTCGCGCTGCTATTGATCGGTGCCGCCACGGAGCGACCCAGTTGGTTGTTGCTGGTTCTCTTGCTATTTCAGGCGCTGCTCTTGGCTGCGGTCTCGTTTGTCGCTGCAGTGGGCCAAGGGGCGTTGATGCGACGACTCTACCTAGCCCGAGCCGAGCAACTTGGTGTCGATGTGGGCCGGTTCACTACCGAAGAAGGTGCGAGCAGCGAACCGCACTCGATACTCGTCACGCGTCTGGCTTATGTATCGATGTTAGCGGTAATTTTGTCCCCCGCCCTCATTTGGATCGGACTGCTGCAGGCGGGAGAAGCAAAACCGCGGGTGAAGATTACCGCTCATCGCGGTCACGCTCGCGCCGCTCCCGAAAACACCTTGGCCGCCATTCGGAAAGCGATCGAAAGTGGTGCAGACTATGCAGAAATCGATGCTCAGCTGACCGCGGACGGCCACGTCATCCTGTTGCACGATCGAGACTTGAAGCGAGTCGCGGGCGACTCGCGTCGACTGGCGGATCTTGATCTCGCGGAGCTGCGCCGACTCGACGTTGGCAGTTGGTTCGACTCTTCGTTCGCGGGCGAACGAGTGCCGACGCTGGAATCAGTGATTGCGCTGGCCAAAGGACGGATCAAGCTCAACATCGAACTCAAGTACTACGGCCCCGATGACGGCCTGGCGCGGCGCGTCGCCGAGGTCGTTGCCGACCAGGGCTTCACAGCGGACACTCTGATCACCTCGTTCAATTACGAAGCCTTGCTGGAGAATAAACGCCATAACGCCGCACAGCGCGTGGGATTGATCGTTGCACACTCACTCGGGGACGTGACTCGCTTGGAGGTCGATGCGCTAAGTGTCCGGGCCGACCATCTGAACGACTCGATGCTCCGTTCGGCCCGTCGGCTAAAGCGCGAGGTCCACGTGTGGACGGTGAACGATCGGACCTCGATGACCCAATGGATTCAACGCGATGTCGACAATCTAATCACTTCCGATCCAGACCTGGCGATTGAGGTGCGCCGCGAGTGGTCTGAACTCGGGAGTGCTGAACAACTGCTGCAGTCTTCGCGTGTACTTTTGGGAATTTGACCACTAACGCGATCGTTTGCCGGGGCTTGACAGTTTGCCGGGGCTTGACTGTCGCGGCAAGCGATCGCTAGTATAAATTGCGATAAATTTTTTATGAACACTGCAATCGGTGTGGGGGCTCTTTGCAGTGCCGGTCTATCGGATTACACCAACGGCGAATTCCGCCTCTATTTCCTGCGTAGAAGTGTTTAGGAGCAAATTTTATGAGCACGTTAATTGTTGTCGGTTTCGATGATCAGTTTAAGGCTGAGGAAGTCCGCCTCAAGTTGCAAAAAATGCAGCAGGACTATTTGATTGACTTGGAAGACGCCGTAGTGGCCGTCAAAAACGACCAAGGCAAAGTAGTATTGCATCAGGCAGTGAATTTGACCGCGGCGGGAGCCATGAGTGGTGGCTTCTGGGGCAGTCTGGTCGGCTTGATGTTCATGAACCCTTTGCTGGGCTTGGCTGTAGGTGCCACCGCAGGCGCAGTGTCCGGCGCGCTGACCGATGTGGGCATCGATGACAACTTTATGAAAGAGCTGGCGGCTACGCTCAAGCCGGGCAGTTCGGCCCTGTTTGTGTTAGTGCGCAAGATGACGCCGGACAAAGTCCTCGAAGAACTCGCGGGCAGCGGCGGCAAAGTGCTGAAGTCGTCCCTCACGCACGAGGTCGAGGCCAAGCTTCAAGCCGCGCTGAGCACTCCCGCCGCGTAGTTTCGGCGGCGACATTTTCGTAATACGGTGGGCGTCGCATCCGGTATTTGCCGGATGCAAGGCCTTTAATTTGCTACTACAGGCAGGGACACCATGAAACGTATTCGGATCATCCACAATACTGCCTATCACTACAAAACCCCTGTTACGTTCGGCCCGCACCGCGCGATTCTACGTCCGCGTGAAGGTCACGATGTACATATCGCCGCCTCGCGACTTGAAATCGAGCCGGCGGCCAACGTGCGCTGGGTCCGCGATATCTACGGCAACTCGATTGCCATCATCGCCTTCACGGAGCCAGGGCAGATGTTACGCGTTTTCAGTGAAGTGGATGTCGATTTGCATGACGAGGGGCCCATCGAGTGCCTGGTGGAGCCGAGCGCCCAGCAGTATCCGTTTCAATATGGCGCAGAAGAACAGATCGAACTGGTGCAGTATCGCCTGCCGAGTTATCCGCACGATGGCTCCGCGATTCAGCAGTGGTTGCTGCAGTTGTATCGTCCAGGGCAGTTAATCGGCACGGCAGAACTTTTGAGCAGCTTGAATTCGCGCATCTTCGAATCGTTCCAATACCGCCATCGCGACGAGCCAGGAGTGCAACTTCCCTGTCAGACGCTGGACCTGGGAACGGGATCTTGTCGCGATTACGCTGTGTTCATGATGGAGGCAGCCCGTCACTGGGGATTCGGTGCCAGGTTTGTTACAGGGTACATTCAGATGAACGAAGGGCAGCATGGCGCAACGCATGCATGGACCGAAATCTACATTCCCGGTGCCGGTTGGCGCGGCTACGACCCCACAAACCACAAGTTGGCTGGCAACGAACACGTTTCGGTGGCCGTGGCCCGCGACCAGGACAAGGCTTCACCACTCTCTGGTTTCTGGGAAGGAGCCAGTGATGCCTTTGCAGGCATGGAAGTCTCCGTTCAAGTAGTGTCACTATAGCGTCTACTCTGTCATGACGCCGGGTTCCACATTCGTCTTGGGTGCCAGTTTGTAGTGGCGAACTTTCGGCGGCACGGTGCATCCGTCCGAAACAATCGTCTGCAACCCTGTTCGGAAGTCCAGTTGGGCTCGGTAACTTCTTCTTCGGGAACCAGCAGTGCAATAGCCCGAAGTCGGCACTGTGCCCTGCAGGGGGTGCGGCGGCTCCTACTGGCGGCTCCAGCCCAGGCTGGCGCGTTGCCCGATTCTTCGTTGCAGCACACTTCTCCCTCTCAGAACCCGATCAATGCCTTTGGGCAAATCAGCGAGATCGGGGAGATCAACGGCAACGCCGGGTTGGGCGTGAAGAACTCTCCAGTGGCAACGAAAAATGCTGGGGTGACTCGCGGTGCCACTGCAAGAGTCAGTGAAATAGACCACCTGACCTTAATACTAAGCGTCCTCTTTTCAGCAATTAGAACCTGAAAGCCCCTGCTGGCGTCGACGTTATGCGCACAAACCGTCGTCACGGCTTACGCTCAAGATTAGTAACTTCGAGCAGCAGCCCCTGGACAGCATTAGTGCGTTTGAGTCGGGGTGGCACGACGTTTCAAAACACCCGACGCGCATTACTAGGGCAGTCACTTAACACCGCGATACATTATGCTCAATTCACCGATGGGCGAGCGACAGGTGAGCGACAGGTGAGCGACAGGTGAGCCAAACCGGCCGCGCCCCCCTGCACTGTGCAAGCCTTTCAAGTTCGCGCAGCCACAGGGTATGATTCACCTATCCCGCCCATTGCCGGCTCTCATGGTTCCCGTCTCGTTGAGAGGCATCGCAAGTGATGCGAGCGTTCGTTGCTAACGGCCTTTTGTTTGTTGTAGTTGCAGTCGTAATCGCCCGCGCCGCCACTGGCGTCTCGTCGGCAGCCGAACCTGCGCTCCGCGGACAAGCTCTTGGGCTCTATGGAAAGCGACGAAGCCCAGCGCTCGCGTCTTGCCTGGGAAGCGTATTGCCAAACGATTCTTGCCGCCAACGAGTTCATCTACACGAGGTAACTATGCACGCGTTGTCCCTTTCACGACGCCAGTTACTCTCGCAGGCGGCCGTTGGCTTTGGCTCTCTGGCGCTAACCTCGTTATTAGCACGAGAGGGGCAAGCGGCAGCAGAGAATCCCCTGGCGACGAAGGCCGGGCATTTCGCCGCGCACGCCAAGCGAATCATTTTCCTGTTCATGAAGGGAGGTCCCTCGCACGTCGACACATTCGATCCGAAGCCGATGTTGGATCGCGATGACGGCAAGCCCTTTCCCCTGGCAAAGCCGCGCGTGCAGTTCGCTACCACTGGCAATTTGCTCAAATCGCCTTGGAAGTTCCAACAGCATGGGGAGAGTGGTCCGTGGGTCAGCGAACTTTTTCCTCACCTGGCAGGCTGCGTAGACGATCTCTGCATGCTCCATTCGGTGCATGGCACAAACCCCGCCCATGGCGGCGCGTTGTTGAAACTGCACACCGGCAGCGACAGCTTCGTACGCCCCAGCATTGGCAGTTGGATCAGTTACGGCTTAGGGACAGAAAATACCGATTTGCCAGCCTTTGTGACCATCTGCCCGACGCTTGCCCATGGCGGAATTAATAATTGGGGCTCGGCATTTCTGCCTGCCGCCTACCAAGGCATGCCGCTGGGCGACGCCAGTGTACCGTCGAGTCAGGCCAAGGTCCGCTACATCGCCAACGGTCGACTGCCCCGTGATCTGCAGCGACTGCAAATTGACCTACTCGCCAAGGCAAATCGAGAGCACCTGAGTAACAGTGGCCCGGAAGCATCACTCGAAGCGCGCATCAATTCGTTTGAACTTGCCTTCCGGATGCAGGGCGTACTACCGCAGGTCGAAGATCTCTCTCAGGAATCCGAGGCGACGACGAAGTTGTACGGCATGGACGACCCCACCACCGCTAACTTCGGACGCATGTGCTTGATGGCAAGGCGCTTCTCAGAGCAAGGCGTTCGTTTCGTCCAAGTGACCCATAGCGATAGTAACGTCCAGTGGGACCAGCATTCGGACCTGAAAAATGGTCACGAAAAGAACGCGCGTGAAGTCGACATGCCGATCGCCGGTCTCTTAAAGGATTTGAAATCCCGCGGCTTACTGGAAGACACGCTGGTCTGGTGGGGCGGGGAGTTCGGTCGGACCCCGGTCGCCGAAGGGAAGAATGGTCGCGACCACAACCCTGAAGGCTTCACCATGTGGCTGGCCGGCGGCGGCGTGAAAGGTGGCATGCGCCATGGTGCCACCGACGACTACGGCTACTATGCAGCCATCGACAAGGTCCACATTCACGACCTGCACGCCACCATTCTGCACCTCATGGGTCTCGACCACGTGCGTCTGACCTACCGCTATGCGGGACGCGATTTTCGTTTAACAGATGTCGAAGGCAATGTCGTGAAACAAATCATCGCCTAGTCGCCAAACTCCTCCTGTAAATTGCATGATGGGCCGGACTTTGTAGGGGCGAGTCACTCACTGTCTGGCTTGATCCCGTCGGTGTTCGCACCGAGACGGACGTGGAGATCAACACCGGCGTCGGCGCTGACACGCTCCGCATGAACGGTGTGAACTCCGGCAAGTCAATCAAGGTCAGCACTGACGCCGGCAATGACACGGTCAATGCGACTCGCGTTCTTGCAGCGGAAGACGCCGTATTCGAAGGGGGCGCTGGTGTCGACAGGCTCTTCGGCAGTGCACAGATTTCAGGCGGCGTGAAGAAGGAAATTCAGGAGTTTGAATTCGTTCGCCAAACCGAATTGTTCCAAAAGGTGCCGGACGGGATGTCGTCCGTCCGGCTTGTACAGAGTTGCCAAGATGTTAAAAAACGAAAAAGCCTAGCGATCATGACAGCTGGTTTGCAGTTGAGTTCAGGTGAATAATCTGCGGTACGAGTATGCGCACGCACTAGCTGATGCGCACCGCGGATGACTTCGATGCCTACACTCGTATGCTCGAGCAGGTCGAAGCATCCCTGCTAACCATCAAAGTTTTGCTTCGACGAGTGATGTACCCCCACTTCAAGCCGAGCACCGCGCCATTTCAATTGGGAACTGAAATCAGTTCCAGTTCTTTAAGGATGCTCTGAACAATCAAGGGATGCAGTGGCTTCTTATCGAAGTCGAAAGGATCAGCACCGTGGGACGCGGGCTTTGTCATATTGATCAGCAATTTGACCTGACCACACATATCGTTGATTGCGACCTGCTCTTGAGTCATCACCTTGGCCGCGATCGCGTTGTATTTTATCTCGGAGCCGAGCTCGAACACATTGGTAGAAGAATGTCGAATGGGTGTTGTGCTGGCCCAGACCAGTTTGGCGCCGGTGGCTTTCAGGCGTTTAGTCAAGTCACGTAGATTATTCTCGTACTGCTCTGGACTGGTGGTGTGCCCCCCCCCGGCTTCTATGGGAAGCACGCGAAACGATTTCATGTTCGGCGCGCGATAGATTAGATCCCCCAGACCGAAGTTGAAGTGGATTAGATCCCACTTTCCTTTTCCCAGTAGGTGATCCAGATTTTCTAATGCCGTAGTTGTGTTCCGCACTTCCCCAGGCTGAATGGGCGTAAACACTATTTCCACTTTGCCGGCGAGCTCCTTGGCCGCTTCCTTTGCCGGCTCTTGATACACAACATCCCCCAGCAGTAACACGCGAGGGAGCAACTCTTCCCCACTCACGTTGGCACTGAGCAGGGTGAGGATCGGTATCAGCAAAAGTAGTCTTGTCGCGCCCATGGATCAGCTCCGGATTTCGTCCATGGTACCTGTGCTGTCGGCGAACTTCTCGACGGGGACGTCGACGGCATTGAGCATAGATACAAACAGATTTGCCATCGGCACTTTCCTCTCCCCTTCGAATGCGAGCAATTTGCCGTGTTTCAGGCCAAGCTTGTTGCCACCGGCCAGGTGAAGTGGGTAGTTCCGCCCACTGTGCGAAGCGTGCGGATGAGCCGACCCCCACAGCACAATGGTGCGGTCCAGCATATTTCCGTCGGCTTCGGGGGTAGCACGCAGGCGCTGCAGAAAATAAGCGTGCTGCTCCGCCCGCCAGCGATCCCACTGGCCCGAATAGTCTGCCGGTCGTTTGTGGGCGATGTCGTGAGTGGCACCTTTGTAGCCTAACGCATAGGTCGCGTAGTTCCACATCTCGCTATTCGACGAACTCTCGCTTTCCAGCATGAGCGTGGCGAAGCGCGTCGAATCCGTTTGAAAGGCCAGGTAGATTAAGTCGTACATGCAGCGGATGTATTCCTGGGGGTCTTTGTGGGAAACCTCCAAATTCAGCCCCTTGGTATCAACGTTCGGCAGTGGCTTGTGGGTCCATTGGCTGGTTCGTTCCACCCGCTGTTCGATTGCGCGAATGGATTCAAGATACTCCTCCATTTTCTGTTGATCTTCGCGACCAAGCCGATTCTGCAGGTCTCGACTGTGATCCACCATCAGATCGAGAATGCTGGCCTCGCGTTTCAGACCGGCACGGACCTGCTCGACGCCTTGGCCGGCATAGGGATTGAACAGACGATTAAAGATATCTTGCGGCTTGTGCAGCGACGGAATCGGCTGCCCCGGCCCGCGGTGCGACAGCGTTTTGCTACTTCCATACGACCCCGTCCCACCTTCGGTCCCCAGGACTAGCGACGCGTAACGTGTTTTGTGACCATGCAAGTTGGCAGCAACTTGGTCGATGGAGATATTATTCGTCTTTTCGTGTTCCGTCATGTCGGCACCAGTGGCGAACACGTCGCCGCTGCTGTGCCCTCCCATCGTCCAGCCTCCCTGATGGTCGAGACCACGCAGATAGGTGATGTAGTCCTTGAGCGGCTCGAATGGAGCCGAGGATTTGTTGAATGTCAGCGGACCAGGCTGGGAGCAGGGCCACCAACTCCAATCGTCGTGCGGATCGTTTCCAGCCGGGACGCCGTTGATGGCCCCGGGCATGTATGCACCGTACGCGAAATAGCTGACCAGCATTCGCTTGGGCAGTTCTTGATCCGTGGTCTCGCGCCCCCAACTCATGCTGTTGAGCAATGGCAACGCCAGAGCGACACCACCGCCACGGAGCATTTCACGTCGATTTAAGTGCCAGGAATTCTTGCTCATTTTTTGCTGTGCTGGGGCTTGATGCCAGTGAAGGTTTCGCTCTGACAGATCGCGACGATCATGTCCTGAAGTTTAAACTCGTTTTGTTTGGTTTGCTTGATTAAATCTTCCACGGCGAAGCGGTCCCGGTAGGTTAGCTCGCGCCCGATGGAATAGGTTAGCAGGCGGCGGATCATGTTTTCGGCAATCTCCTCCCGGCGTAAGTTCAAGAGGTAGCTTTTTAGTTCCTCGATCCCATCGATTTCTGGCCCCCGTGGGACGCGCGAATCCGCGTGAATTTCAACCGTATTGATTGACTGAAGATAAGCCGCATAGCCGGCCAAATTCGCGTGAGCCAGCTTGTTGAAGGCATTGACTCGAGTACCCTCTTTGGGCACGAACGGCTGAAACTTTCCGATGGCATTGTAGTGTTCAAAGGGAATGCCCCAGGGGTCGAGTCGGACATGGCATTCGTTACAGCTTGTTTTTTGGCGGTGCGCGGCCAGCAAATCTTTAATGCTCAAAGCCTTTTCTGCAGATTCTCCCGCGGTATCCGTCAAAGCAGGAACGTCGGCAGGTGGCGGTTTCACTTCATCTCCCAGAATTGCTTCACGCAACCAAACCGCTCGATAGATCGGATGAGGAGCCGAGCCGGTGCCATTACCTACGAGCACCGAGCCATGCGTTAGCAATCCCCCGAGATGATGCTCGGGCTTGATCGGCACAGGGCGCAGGTGGATACCTTCCACGCCGTCGACTCCGTAATGAGCAGCCAACGGTTGATTGATGTAGGCAAAATCAGAATCAACAACATTCAGAACGCTGGCATTACGGCGGATCAATTCCGCCATAAACCCGACCGTCTCTTGGTGCATATAGTCGCGAATCGTTGGACGGTAAGGGACTTCGGTCCCCGCCCGCTCCCCGAGGGGGACGTAGTAAAGAAATCGTGGAAACAGCTCGCGATTGATGGGCACCGTTTTCATCTTGGCGAGACTAAGCCACTGCTCGGTAAAGTTATCGACGAATTGGTATGATCGCTGGTCAGCAAGCAGACGGCGCACTTGTGCTTCGATCACCGACGGCTCCGCGAGCTTTCCTTCCTCAGCCAATCGCAGCAGCTCATCATCCGGCATACTGCCCCAGAGAAAGTACGACAACTTCGCGGACAATTCGTACTGTTGCAAAACCACGTCATCTTTGGCGACCGTGTGGTAGAGAAACTGAGGCGAGATCATGACCATCGCCAAGGTCTCTCGCATCGCTGCTTCGAGCGATCCCAGTTCAGGCAAGACCAACTCATAAACGGCCACAAACCGCGCAACTTCCTCGTTCGTCGCAGGTCGCCGATAGGCACGCGCGAGAAATCGCTTCAAAACCTCTTGGATGTAGGCTGGGGGATCACTCTCACGCAGGGGCGACTCGAACAGAATACGGGTATGGTGCAGGGGGGGCCAAACATCGGTGATCGGAGCTTCGAATTCGAGCCAATTCACGACGGCACGCGGGAGCGCCAAATTACGTTCGCCATCGTTGAGCGTACCGTCGTCGTAAAGATTCTGCAGCGTGATAACCATGGAATCTGGTTGACGCGTCTCCTTCACTATCAGTCCCGGCCGAGGGGGAAAGTTTTCGATCCGACCTCGAAATTCAAAGACTTGAGGTTCATCTGGATTATTACTGAGCCGAATGTCGGCGATGGGCTCCACCAGCAAGGTTGCCAGGTTCTCGCCTAGCCCGTATCCCATCACCAGACGCAATGGGAGTTCGTTCACACCTGCGGGCAGAATGGCGGACGCCTGCATGCGGACACGGAACTCGCCGGTCTTAGGAAAACTCTTGAGTCCCATCCCCCCGGCCGGCGTGCCTCGGCGATTGCCCCATACGCCAACTTCGTCCCCGCCCATGCCTCGCTCCAGTCCCCAGGGCTTCCATTCCATGCGAGTCTGGTGAACGACTGGCATTGCTGGATCAACAATCGCACTGGCCATCGCTCGGCGTGCGCATTGCAAGTAGCGATCGAGCTGTTCTGGCCCGATGCGCATCATCTCGGCCGTGTTATTGAAGTGGTACGGCTTGACCGGATCCTGGGGAAGTTGGTCGATCAGCTTGAGTTCGAACCCGAGCAAATCTCGGACTGTGTTTTGGTACTCAAAATTTGTCAGTCGGCGAGTAGCAGGAACCAAAGAGGGCTGGTGAGATTGCTGAACGTACTCACGCAAGCCGGCGGCGATCCACTCAGCAACTCCCTTTCGTTCTGCTGCCTCTGGCTGAAGTTCACCTTCCGGAGGCATTTCGCCTCGTTCGAGAATTCTCAAAATCAAATCCCACCGCTCGGGTTCGCGTCCAGCCGACAAGTCACCATTCAACGCATGCAGCGTGATCTGCCCTTTGCTGGTTTCCGAGTCATGGCAATGAATGCAATACGTTTCTAAGAACGGTGCCACATGCGACTTGAACCCCGCCGCAGTGCGTGGAATCTCCTCGGCTGGCAACGTAAATCCGTTACCAAACGAAGCGATCGCGACGATTATTGCGGCCAGGAAAAATCGAAGTCGATTCATGGGGCAACTAGTGCCAATCTGGTAATGGAAAAAAAGGAGACTCAAGGACGTACTTCGTTGCCATCCTTCAAGGTTCCGTAAGCAGAAAAACTCGCGAAACGCGGATCTGGAACGGACGCCCCCAAAGACAATCGGCTCGTTAAAGCTCCCTTACCAATTCTAGTGGTTCGATTTCATTCTTTCGGGAAAAAGGGCACCGTTTTCAGGAATGCTACGACTTTTGCCGGTATGTCCGGCGATGATTTCATGTTCGGCGGGAGCAGGAATGATCCGCTTACCGGCATGGCCGGTAAGTCATTTTTTGAAGCGAAGGGAAGAAAAAACAAGCTTCTCCGGACTGAAAAATCCAGAAACGTGCTAAAATTCGCCGAGAACTTGATGCTCACACCGTGGAAGCCCCGGGTTGGAGCCCTGTGCCGCCCACTCAACACAAGTTGAGAATCACCAAGGGCCGACGCGTACAGTCGCGTAGTCCCTTGGGTTGCTAGGGGTTTGCCGACAGCCGCCGAATTTTGTTTGGCTGATAACCCTGCGATTGATTCACGCCCTGCCCGTGTAGAAGTTCTCGATTGGGCGATATCGCCCCCTCACGGAGTTTCGGTAGACACTGCTTTAGCCTGGAGACTCCTCAATGCCGATTCGCTGGAACTATCGCGAGCATCTGCAACTGGGTACTTTTGTCCTCAAGTGGCTGGCCATTGGTGTGTTACTAGGAAGTGCGGTTGGTTCCTCTGTCGCATTTTTTCTGTGGTCCCTGGACCGCGTTACGCACTTGCAGTGGCAGCACCCCTGGTTGCTCTACTTGCTTCCACTCGCTGGAATCGCTATGGGCTTGATGTACCATACCTGCGGGCGATCAGCCGAAGGAGGAAATAATTTACTCATCGATGAAATCCATGAGCCGGGCGGAGGTGTTCCTGGCCGCATGGCACCGCTGGTTTTGATCGGCACATTAATAACGCATTTGTTTGGCGGCTCGGCGGGTCGCGAAGGAACTGCTGTACAAATGGGGGGCAGTCTCGCAGCGACCTTGGGGAAATGGCTGCGGTTAAGCAAAGAAGACGTAAGAATGCTGCTGATGGCAGGTATTGCATCTGGCTTCGGAGCCGTTTTTGGAACCCCCTTGGCGGGCGCCATCTTCGCACTGGAAGTGCTGACCGTTGGCAGGATGAGCTATCAGGCGCTGATTCCCTGCCTCATCGCTAGTATCGTTGGGGACCAAGTCAACTCGGCCTGGGGTATCAGCCACACTCATTTTCAAATTGCGGTAGCCGAACATCTCTCAAGTGCGCCGGCAGAGACAATCTTAAACTGGCTTCTGTTGGGAAAGATTGCGATTGCCGCTGGCTGCTTTGGATTGACCAGCGTGTTGTTTGCGGAATTGACACACGGATTGAACTGGCTTTTCAAGCAAACGATCAGTGTCCCTTGGCTACGCCCTGCCGTCGGTGGATGTCTAGTTATTCTGCTAGTTTGGCTGATCGGTGAGCGAGATTATCTAGGATTGGGCGTTGCCGCCGACCCTAGTGATCCGACAGCGGTAACGATTCAATCTTGCTTTCAACTGGGAGGAGCAAATTGGCTCAGTTGGTGGTGGAAAATACTGTTTACCGCAGTGACGGTTGGCAGCGGCTTCAAGGGAGGGGAAGTTACCCCGCTGTTCTTCATTGGCGCCGCGCTCGGTAACGTGCTCGGGCAATTGCTCGGCGCACCGATCGACCTCATGGCGGGACTGGGATTTGTGGCAGTATTTGCCGGTGCAACCAATACACCGCTGGCATGCACGATCATGGCAATCGAACTGTTTGCACCAGGCGATGGCACGCTGATGAGTTCCGGCTTCGTGGTCTACGCTGCAGTCGCGTGCTTTTTGTCGTACTTCTTGAGCGGCCACTCGAGCATTTATCACGCGCAGAGAACGAGTAAGCAGCATCCCGAGCAAGCGGCGAAGGATGCGAAGCAGCCACGATTGGCTAAACGCCTTTAGGTCGAACCACGTTTTTCGCGATACCTATCAACTCCAAAAAACGGACGATTTGATAGGTCATGTCAAATTCCCACCAGCGATGGCCGTGGGCAGCAGCTCGTTGTTCAGCGTGATGATTGTTGTGCCAACCTTCGCCATGCGAGAGTAGTCCAACGAGCCAGTTATTCCGACTACTGTCTCCCGTTTCGTAATTGCGATAACCCCAAACATGGGTCAAAGAATTCACTGCCCAGGTGACGTGCCAAACCGCAATGGTTCGCACGAACACTCCCCACACCAGCCAACTCATTCCGAGTTGCACTCCCTTCCAGTAGTCGCCGCTGCTTGTCCAGCCGACAGCAATGCCAGCGATCACGTAGAGCGCGGCATGCACCAAATAGATCACCACCCAACCGTGCGACATTTCTAGCCAGAAGTAATATCTTTCGCGCAATAAGTCTCGGCAATAGTGTTCGTAGAACTGCATCTTGCTCAGTTCTCGATTCTCGAACATTAGCCACCCAATATGACTCCACAGGAAATTCACCAACGGCGTGTGGGGATCGGGTTGCTCATCCGAGTATTGGTGATGTTTGCGATGGATGGCAACCCACCGCGCAGGGGAATCTTGCAAGCAACAAATGCCGAGCGTAGCCAGCGTGTACTCAAACCACTTGGGACAAGTGAAACCCTTATGTGCCAGCAGGCGATGATAACCGAGCGTGACGCCAAACAGACCAAACAGGTAGTGCCCGAAAATGATCAAGAAAACGCCCGACCAACTGAAAAACCATGGGCTGAGTGCGAGCAGGCTCAGAATATGAATTGCCGGGATGCCAATGAAATAGGCCCACAAAATTTTGTACGGTTTAACCCCTTCAGGCAGCGCGATAACGCGTGGTTCGCCGGTTGAAGCGGGTGCCTCTGTCGGCATAACGGGAGCTGCGGAATTCGTTTCCGCCGCTGGTTGAGGCGACGTCACCTGAGCCATGAACTGCTTTCGAAAGTGCTGCAGACCGAGACATCCCTTGAATGCGGAGGGAGTCATACCAGCAACCGCAAGATTAGCCAAGGCAGAATTGCAGTTGCAACTTGCCATTACCGGAAAATACGCATTGAGCAACTATCCTCGACCTGCCTAATGGTAGCACAGCAGATCATCAATTTCGAGAGTGATTTCGTCTTTGAATTCACATTTAGACTGGCGCGCGGTTCTAGACACAAACGCCGCTAAATCTGTCACACTTTCTCAACCGCAATTTGGAAATCCTAGAAACCGCGCGCTGCTTTCACATCGTCGAAGTCACGCAGGTGATAGCCAATTCCGACATAATCAAGAACTTTGCACAAACTGCGCAGTGCAACCCCCATCCCATCCGGCCCACTGAAACCACCGAATTGACCGCCCCCCTTGAGATGTGGTTCCAGGTCGAGAATCACTCCAGGAATGCCCCGCTTGGTGAGTTTCTTTTCGAGCGTTGGTATAAGTTCCTTAAAATCGCGCAAAATCATTTCGTGACCGCTGTCGCCTCGATCAGCCGGTACAAATTGCTTGAGGGCCTCCTCATCGACATGCTTGGTTCGTTCCATGCGGTGCGGGTGCCGGTAGTCCTTGATGTGCATCCAGCCTAAACCTTTTTTCATTAGCTGATATTGCTGAAACACCTCCGATGGGCTGAAGCCCTGTGTGGCGAGATTTGCGCCATCAAAGATGGTGAGCAGCGCGGGGTGATCGACCTGTTCCTGGATTTGGGCGAGGATTTCGCCCGTTTGCCCGACAAGGTTCGCTTCTACTTCCAAGCCGAAAGTTAAGTCGCTGCGGTGGCACATTTCAGCGATCTGGCCAAGTTGATCGACGGCCTGCGGAATATACTCGGCCGGGTCCGTGCCTTTGGGATGATAAAACGAGAACCCGCGAATGAGTTTGGTTTCAAACGCATGAGCAAGCTCACAAGCCTTTTGCACTTCTTCCGAAAGATACTTGGCAAACGGCACATAACGATTGGTGGTGCCGTCTTCTTTGTCGAGCAGCTTGACCTTGCCGATGGGGGAGCCAAGTGTGGCAACATTCAAGCAATACTCGGCTTCCAAGTGCCGAATTTTGGTGATCTCTGCTTTGGTAAGCTGCATCACATTCTTGATGCCGTTGCCAATGTCGATGAACCGCAGCGAGTAGTACTGCAAGCCGAGGGCGGCGAACGCAGAAAATTGTTGTTCGGCCGTTTTTTGATTTGCAGCCTCGTCGCCGAAGCCGCTGAGAATGACATTGTGCATGGTTGGGAGTTGGGAGTTGGGAGTTGGGAGTTGGGAGCTGGGATTCAGGTACGGAGTGTGAGGAAAAAATTACTGCCAGCGTTGCCGTTGTTCGATTGAGACTAGACTGGCGGCTGGTTCGTCGACGAATATTGTCGCGTGGGGATGTTCGGTCAGCACTGTCGACGGAAACTCAGGCGAGATCGGCTGTGTAAGTGTATTAAAAACTGCCTCCGCTTTGCGATTGTCGGGCACGCTACAAATGATCGCTTTCGATTTCATGATTTGACGGATCGACATCGAAATCGCCTTGCATGGTACCGATTCGAAGGACTCGAACCAGCCTTCGCCGAATTGTTGTTGGCGGCAGGCGTCATCGAGTTGGACAACGATGTAGGGTTCATCCGTCTGCAAGTCGGCGGGTGGATCGTTGAATGCGAGATGTCCGTTTTCACCGATGCCGATGAAGGCGACGTCAATAGAAACCTGGCGGATCAATTCACCCAGTCGCTTGCATTCCACGTCGCAGTCTCCCTCCGCGTTGATGTAGCGGAACCCTTTGGGCTGCTGGGGCAACTGATTGACAAACCGCTCGCGTAGATAGCGGCGAAACGATGCCGGATGATCGTCCGACATACCAACGTACTCGTCGAGATGAAAAAAGGTGACTTTGGACCAGTCGATTGACTTTGCGGCACCTAACCGCTGGAGCATTTCAAACTGCGAGGCACCTGTGGCCAGAATTACATTGGAGTATCCTTGCCGCGCGAGCGCGTCGCGAATGAGTTCTTGCCCCGCGTCGGCCGCGCTCGACCCGAGTTCACTTTTCCCGGCACAAACAACTAATTTCATAGCCACCCTTTCCTTGCCCCGCATCATCGGCCCCAAACATTGGTTTGACAAGCCCTTATGGGGTAAAGTGGTAGCATGCAATCCATTCCCTCGCCCTACTCCGCCATGAAGTTCCTCGCCACCCTAGCCATTGTTTGCTTGTTTGCCGCGAACGCCTTCGCAGCCGACGTCGCAATCTTGCTCCCCACTGAGGTTAAACTGTCCTCTCCCGTCGGGCGACAAAGCTTGATCGTGCAGCGGCAGGACGCAGCCGGAAATTTACGCGAACAACTCGCCAACATTGAGCTGAGTAGCAGCGACGAAAGAATCGTCCGCATCGAAGAGAATCAGGCTGTTCCAGTCGCAAATGGAACTGCGACGATCACTGCCGGCGGCAGGCTCGACGGGAAAGAGTTCTCCCTAACGAGCAAGGTCACCGTCACGAATCAAAAAGAACCATTTGCTTGGAGCTTTCGCAATCACGTTGAATCAGTCCTGTCCAAACAAGGTTGCAACGGCGGCGCATGCCACGGCGCACGCGCAGGGCAGAAAGGCTTTCGTCTGACTTTATTTGGCTTCGATGTGGATGCGGACTACAGCTATCTCACCAAGCAAGCAGTCGGCCGCAGAATTGTTCCCAGCGATCCCGGGCGAAGTTTGATTCTGACCAAGCCCACCGGGCTGTTGCCACATAAGGGAGGTGTGCGACTTGATCCCGATTCGCCCGAGTAACGTGTGTTGGCCGAATGGATTGCGGCCGGTGCACCGCCACCACGCGAGGACGATCCGCAGATCGTGCAGTTGGAAGTTCTGCCCGGCACTTCGCAGCAAATGGTTGGCAACACACAGCAACTCGTCGTTTTGGCTCATTTCAGCGACGGACACACCGAAGATGCCACGCGGTGGGCAAAATACACGTCAGTCGATTCGAACGTTGCGTCCGTCGATGAGCGGGGTCGGGTCAAGATCATAGGCCCCGGCAAAGGGGCGATCAAGGTTTGGTACTTGAATTTCAACTCGATGGCGTTCGTGGCCGCACCGTTTGCAAATCAGGTTGCGCCGGAGGTCTTTGCCGAACTGCCGCGGCGAAATTTTATCGACGATCACGTCAACTCTGTTCTCCAGCAACTTCAACTACCGCCATCGCCGCGTTGTAGCGATGCCGCTTTCGTGCGTCGGGTTTTCCTGGATACGATCGGAGTGCTTCCGACCGCGGAAGAAGCCCAGGCATTCGTTTCCGATCCTGCTACCGATAAGCGGGACCGGCTCATTGATCACTTGCTAACTCGCCCAGAATTTGTCGACTACTGGACCTATCGCTGGTCAGACCTTTTACTCCTCTCCGGTGAACGATTGCGGCCAGCGGCTCTTGAGGCGTATTACAAGTTCATTCGTAGTTCGGTCGAGCAGAACAAGCCCTGGGATCAGTTTGCGCGCGAGATCGTTGCTGCGAGTGGCAGCACGCATGAAAGCGGTGCGGCCAATTTTTATGCTCTAAATCAAGACCCCGAAGGGATGGCAGAGACAACGGCGCAAGCCTTTATGGGGCTCTCGATCAATTGCGCGAAGTGCCATAACCATCCGCTTGAAAAGTGGACCAACGATCAGTACTACGGATTCGCGAATCTATTTTCACGTGTGCGAGCTAAGGGTTGGGGAGGTGACTATCGTAGTGGCGATGGTTTGCGTGTGATTTATAGCGATACGCAAGGCGAATTGATCCAGCCCAGTCGTGGTAAGCCACAACCTCCAAGGCCCCTCGATGGCGAGGCAATCCCTTTTGATGCCACTGGTGATCGACGTGAAGTTTTGGCTGCTTGGCTCACATCGCCAGAAAATCCCTACTTCACGCGGACGATTGTGAACCGTGTGTGGGCAAATTTTTACGGTGTGGGGCTGGTTGAGGCGGTCGATGATATGCGAATTTCCAACCCGGCCAGCAACGAAGAGCTTCTACAGGAAGCGGCGGAATTTCTAGTCGCGCAAAAATACGACTTGAAGTCTTTGATGCGTACTATACTGCAATCCGAAACCTACCAGCGAGATAGTTCTACAACTGAGCAAAACAAGGCTGACGAGAGGTTCTATAGCCGCTACTATTCGCGTCGGTTGTCGGCAGAGGTTCTGCTGGACGCTACGTCGCAAGTGGCTGCCGTCACGACCGATTTCACACCGGGACCAACTTCCGGAAAGAAGGATGTCATCAAAGGGAAGAGAGCCTTGCAGCTGCCGGACGCTGAAACGGTTTCCTACTTCTTAAGTTCGTTCGGCCGACCAGCGCGTCTGATCACTTGTGACTGTGAACGAAGTGACGAGCCCAGCATGACGCAAGTGCTCCACCTCTATAACGGCGATACGCTCAATGCCAAACTTCAAGCGGAAGGAGGAAGCGTTGCCGAGGCGATGAGAGAAACTGACGACAAGATAATCATCGACCGTCTATTCTGGTCCGCGCTGGCCCGATCCCCGAGTGACCACGAACTCGAGGCGGGTTTGAAAGAACTCGCAGCGGCACCCGCCGATGATCGCCGGGCCGCGATTGAAGATTTGTATTGGAGCGTGCTCAGTAGCCGGGAATTCATGTACCAGCACTAGCGGTCTCTGTTATTCGCTGCGTGGAAGACGAAGAATAACATGGTCACCGTCCTCGGCAAAGCGAACTTCCAGGCCCCCTGGCAAATCGAAACCGGGAGCAGCAGAACTTTCTTCTCCGAACAAACTAGCCAATGCCTCCCAATGATCAAAGTTCATTCCCTGTAACGGCCAGTCATTCTTTTGCCAGAGCCGCAGCAGAAAGTGCCGAATCAATGGTGCGGGCTGCTCTCGCAAAAAGTTAGCATCGAGCTTTGCCTCCGCAACGGAATGGTTCGTTGCGACATCGTCCCCCCAATGCTCGACCAGTGCGTCGAACACCGTGGTGGAATCGGCCGCTTGCAGGGCGAGCGTGTACAGCGAGTCGCGAACCTGTGGATTGAATTCATGTTCTAACTGCGGGAGCAATTGATGGCGAATCCGGTTGCGCGTGAATTCGTCGCTGGCATTCGATTCGTCTTCGCGAAACGACTGCCCCAACTCTTCGAGATATTCGAGAACCAGCCGCCGCGAAATGCCCAGCATCGGGCGTATCAGAGTCGTCAGTTCGCTGAGCCTGCGAACCGGTGGAATCCCGGCAAGACCAACGATCCCGGTGCCTCGCAAAATGCGGTGCAGCACCGTTTCCACTTGATCGTCAGCTGTGTGTGCGGTGACGATGTAGCGCGCCCCCTGTTCGTCGGCGAGCTTTCGCAGAAAACCATAGCGGACCGTGCGGGCGGCAGCTTCCACACCGTTTTGGCCTTGCTCGTTGAGCGATTTATCGCCGGCGTGACCGACGAAGCAACTCAGTCCAAGCTCTTCCGCCAATTGGCGCACGAATTCTTCATCCGCGACGGAAGCTTCGCCTCGCAACCGATGATTGAAATGTGCGGCGATCAATTTATCGCGGCAGTCCTCAGCCACTTCGTGCATGGAGCGTAGTAGCGCCACGCTATCTGCCCCGCCGGAAACGGCAACGATCGTACGTTCGTTGTGCCAGCGTTCCACCGGCCAGGCATCTTGCAGCAGGTCGATGAAGTCACTCATGGTGCGAGCCCCAACTGCTTCCGTCCCGTAGCCGTCACTTTAGTGGCGCTCGTTTCCACCGTCTTCAAGTTCGACAGGGGCTTAAGATGCAACAGCCCCGCGTCGGTGATCGGCGTGTTCGTCAGATAGAGCGTTTCGAGCCTCTTCAGCCCAGCCAACAATCCCAAATCTTCATCCTTAAGCGACCAACCGGTTAGATCTAGTTCTTCCAATTCGTGGAGGCCGGAAATAATCGCCAAAGTCTTTGGCGTTCCAGTCGTTCCTTCCAGAAACAACTGCTTCAAATGCGGCATCTGGGCGATGACTTGCAAGCCTTCGTCGGTGACCTGCAACTGCGTTAGATCGAGCCATTCCAATTGTGGACAACCTTTTAAGTGCGACAGGCCAGCGTCGGTGACTTGCGTTCTGCCGAGCGAAAGATTTCGCAAGCGGGCGGGTTCGATAATGGCCTGCAGGTCGTTGTCGGTCACCCGCAGGTACTGCACGAACTGTTCGTCCAGTTCTTCCGCGGAAGTCGTTGTCAGTTCGGCCACGGAAGTGAGCTTGTCTTTTTGCTGGTAGAGCAAGCCGATGAAATCGAGGAAGGGTGCTCGATGCCGGCCGTTCTCGCCATCGAGCAAGAACTGACTCATCGCGGCGGAACGCGAATAAAGTTGACGAACGTCATGGGCCGCTTGCCAATGTGTCTGACTGACTGCTACCAGCTTGGACAACGGCCAGGGACGCTCCTCCCGCGGCGTGTTCAGCGTACGATAGCGGGCGAACTGCAAACGATCCGCTTCCCAGCCGCCGAGACTGATGTAGCCCGAACCGTGCGCCAACGATTCGAAGTAAGTCGCAATTCCTTCAACGGCCCAAAAATTAAATTCTTTGCCGGGAATGAAGTCGCCGCCGAGATGCGCGTGAAGGAGCTGATGAACGACTTCGTGATACCGGGCGGCAATGGCCAAGCGATCCGTCGGCGGGGCGACGTAGAAGTAGGAGACGCGGTCCTGGTCGAAGTAGAGGCCTGTGGTGCTCTCGATGCCGGCCAACTGCGGCCGAAGCTTGGTCACATAGTCAGCTTTCGATCTGAACAACACGACTTTGTGTTTTGCTTTGCGTTCGGCAAAGAGTGGTTCCATGCCCCCTTTCGCACGCGCAGCAAGAGCACCAGGACGAGCCGTTTGCGCGTAAAAGACCTGCCGCCAGGTGCAGTAGAGCTGTTCCAGTTCCGCCGCGACTTTGCGAGCTTCGGCAATATTGCCGTTGGTGAGGATTTCGAAGTGAGAGGACGTCACCTTGGAATAACTGCGTGCTGGCCAGCCCAGTTTGGGATGCGGGATTGTGACAGCTGTCCCTGTGATTTGCTCGCTGAAGTCGGTCCGCCACGCTTTGTCTCTTTGTCGTACATGTCCCAGCAAGTAGCGTGCGGCAGCGTGATCCGGGCTCTCGCGGATGACTTGATGCAGCATTTGGAATGCGGCCGCGTCGTCTTTGGCGTTGATTTGCTTGTAGGCCGTGCGAAAGAGTTCTTCCGCGTAAGCGTCGCGAATTTGGCGAAATTCCGTTTCGAACGTCGGATCGATAGGCGGCAGCGGAGCATCAGCTGGCAGAAAGGAATACAGAATCTGCCGATTCTTCGTCGGCGGCAGCCATTCACGGGCGAGCTTTGCCTCAGCGGTTTTGCCTTTGGCTTCCCATTGATCGGCGAGAGTCGAAAATTTCGCGGCGACGTCTTCCGCGGCGTGAGCCACACAACAGCAACACAAGAAAATCGCGCCGAAAACTGCCGAGACACGACCGCAAGGGAGTGATAGGCCGCGGCCAGAAGCGAAGCGGAGAACTCTACTTCGCCAGACAAAAGCAAAGCACATGGCCGCACAGGACAACTCAAATATTGCCCCCGATTCAGCCCATCCATCGGCTGGCCGCTCCCTGACGGTCGCGTCTCGGTACTGCATTCTTACCTCGGCCGCGAAGGGCGGATCGTGTCCCGAATGGCTTCTGCCAAGGCATCGATCTCAGATAAGGTGTTGTAGAGATAAAAGCTCGCCCGGCAGGTTCCCGGCTGACTAATGCGGTCGTGCAGCGGCATCGCACAATGATGTCCCGCACGGACGGCGATTCCTTTGCCGTCCAATTTCCAAGCCAAATCGCTCGCCGATTGGCCATCGACGATGAATGTCGCAATGCCCCCTTTGCGTGCCGGCTCCGGGCCGATCATGTGCAAGCCGGGAATGCTGGTGAGTTGAGCGTGTGCGTGGGCAGTCAGCATTTGCTCGTAGGCATGAATGCGGTTTAAACCGACGTGTTCGAGATATTCGATGGCCGCACCGAGACCGACGGCATCGACGATCATCGGCGTGCCGGCTTCGAAGCGGTGCGGCAAACTGGCGGGGGTGAAACCCTCTAGCGTGACGCGATGAATCATGCTGCCGCCCCCCATGAATGGCGGCATGCTTTCTAAAATTGCTTCCTTGCCATAAAGGATGCCAACGCCTCCCGGGCCACACATCTTGTGGCTGCTGAAGGCTAGGAAGTCGCAATCGAGAGCCTGCACGTCGGTGGGAATATGTGGCACGCTTTGGGCCGCATCGATCAGGACTTTCGCGCCGACCGCATGGGCTTTCTCAATGATCTCTTCGATCGGATTTATCGTGCCGAAAACGTTCGAGACGGCGGTCACCGCGACAAGCTTAGTCTTCGGGCCGAGAATATTGGCGAACTCTTCCAGATCTAATTCGCCGCGCTCGGTGAAGGGAACCCAGCGAATCACGCAGCCGGTCCGTTCCGCCAATTGCTGCCAGGGAACGATGTTGGAATGATGCTCCATCATCGTCAAAACGATTTCATCGCCGGCCCGGACGTTCGCATCCCCCCAGCTTCGCGCGACGAGATTGATCCCCGCCGTGGTGCCGCCGGTGAATAAAACTTCCTGCGGCAGCCGCGCGTTGATGAACCGCCGGACCGCTTCTCTCGCGTGTTCGTACGCCAGAGTCGATTCGGCTGCGAGTTGATGTCCGCCCCGATGAACATTGCTGTAGCTGCGCCGTTCGATATCCGCCATCGCATCTAGTACTGCGAGGGGCCGCTGCGTACTAGCGCCATTATCCAAATAGATCAGCGGCCGGTTTTTTTCAAGCCGGCGTTGCAAGATGGGAAAGTCCATCCGCAAGCGTTCGACATCTAAAGCCGTTGCCGGCGGCAAGAGAATCTGTGGAACTTCATGCCGACCCGTTTTTACTTCGGCAGCCTGCCCGTTGTTCGCTTGGCCGTGAGACATCTGGCCATTCGCAGTTTGTCCATTCGGTTCCAATCCTGCATCTGCCTGAAGCTTTGCTTCCGCTAGCGCCCGGATCGCCAGCACCATCGAGTGCAAGCCGTTGCTTCGCATCGGCGACAGCAGAGACTTCAAATGGAGCTGCTCGAACAGTTCCTCAATTGGGAACTCAACAATCTGCCGCGGAGTTTTGCCGTTGTATGTCGCCAGCAGCATCGCGACCAGCCCGCGAACCATCGGGGCGTCGCTGTCGGCCCGGAAGTTCAACTTGGCCGAGCCCCCTTCGTCGCCAGCAATGAGCCAAACCTTGCTTTGGCACCCTAAAACGCGGTTTTCTTCTCGACGCGCGGCTTCTGGAAACGGCGGCAGACGCTCGCCAATCTCGACGAGATAACGCCCTTGTTCCTCCCGGTCGTCGAGCTCGACAAATTCCTCGCGGATTTCATCCAAAGAAACGAGCGGCATGAAGGTGCGAACTGAGGGTGGGGGCGTTACCATAGACTTCTACGTTTATTATTGTGGGTGCGTCGATATTGGGCTAGGGCCGCGGGTCGCTAACCTCTGCCTGCCATCGACAATTTTGCCGCGGAACCTCCGCATTGGAACGATTTTGCCGTGACTTCCTCCCCAGTAGCCGCCGAACTCGACAGCTTGACGGATGTTCCTCGCGAACGCCGCCCGCGGCATATTGCCATCATTATGGACGGGAATGGCCGGTGGGCACAGCGCCGGCAACTCCCGCGAATCGAGGGACACCGCCGCGGCGTGGGCAGCGTGCGTAGAACTGTGGAAGAGGCGGCCCGCCTGAATCTGGATCAACTGACGCTCTACTGCCTCTCTAGCGAGAACTGGAAACGGCCGCAGCATGAGCTCGATTTTTTAATGCATCTGCTCGAGCAGTACATGATCGAAGAACGAAAAACGATCATGGACCAAAATATTCGCGTGCGAGTTATCGGCCGGCGAAAGGGACTGCCGGAGTCCACTTTGCGAGAAATCGATGCAACCGTTGAACTGGCGGCACAAAACACCGGAACCACGCTCTGCCTGGCGATCAATTACGGCGGGCGATCTGAAATGGTCGATGCGATCCGCCGAATTGCCCTGCAGGCGAAGAATGGCGACATCGACATCGATGCCATCGACGAGCGAATGCTGTCGGCTCATCTTTACACCGCTGGCATGCCAGATCCCGATCTGCTTATCCGTACCGCTGGCGAAATGCGGATCAGCAACTTTCTATTATGGCAGATCAGCTATGCGGAACTGTGGGTCACTCAGCGGGCCTGGCCCGAGTTTGAAGTTGCCGACCTGCATTCCGCCATTCGTGATTTTGCCGCTCGTGATCGGCGTTTCGGTGGGTTGAATCCCGCTTAAAGGAGTTTTGTTTGCTTAAGTGGCGTTTGATTTCGGCAGCTGTCATTGTGCCGCTTGTGCTCTTACTGGTCTGGCTCGACTACCACAAATATGTGCTGGGAGTTGCGGGGGCTTGGCTATTGCCGTTGCAGCTCGTCATCGTCGGCATGGGAATCGCGGAAGTGCTGTTCCTGTTTCGGGCCGGTGGTTTCAAGCCCCGAATCAAGCTCACAGTACTAGTTGGGGTCTGCGTCGCAGCCTCGTTCAGTTGGTTCGTCCTGCGAGAGTTTATCGGCTTTGCGACGCCAACCACCACGGAAAACTACGATGTTCGCCTGCCGATGATAGCGCTCGTGTTCGGTGTGATTGCTTTGTTCTTAGGGGAAATCAGCCGCTACCCACAAGCCGGATCGGGACTGGTTCATACGGCGATGTCAGTGTTCGCCATTGCCTACGTGGCAGGTTGTTTTGGTTTTCTTTCCTATCTGCGACTATACGGGACGAATGGTTGGGGAATGGCTGCGCTTGTTTCCACGATTGCGATCGTAAAGATGAACGATACTGGGGCCTACTTCACTGGCAGACTTCTTGGTCGGCACAAAATGACCCCTATCCTCAGCCCAGGAAAAACTTGGGAAGGAGCCATCGGCGGAGTCGTCATCGCCAGTGCATTTTCCTGGCTGTTCTTCCAATACATCGCGCCCACTTTCGTGGAATCCCCGGTTCCCTACCGTCCGCTGGCGTGGATCACTTACGCAATTATTCTGTCGCTCGCCGCCATATTCGGCGATTTGGCAGAATCACTTCTGAAGCGGGAGATGCACCGCAAGGATTCTAGCGCCTGGCTGCCAGGTCTCGGCGGAGTGTTGGACATTATCGATGCCGTACTGTTTGCCGCCCCGGTTGCGTATTGTTGCTGGGAATGGAAGCTATTGGGGGTTTGAATTGGTCTTTGCGATTGGTCGACGAAGACAAGGAATTGTCGCCGACGACGGTACGTAAACGCAGGACCGTGTCTCGCTTCGTGTCTGAATTGCGCAATCAATCGAAATTGCAGTCCGTTAAGCTGACGCCGCTTCGTGAAGGCTTCCAGAAGCCAGACGTTAGCAGACGCGAATAAATGCAAAAGCGCAGTTCAAGAGAGAACTACGCAAGACTTCAACTCAGACCACTCGATCTACCGAATTTTCGTCTCGGCAGGCAAGTCGGGCGTGTTGTTCATGGTCCAGTTCATGCCCGCTTGCGGCATGTCGGACAGAGTTAGAGCGCCTGAAGCCCCGTCCATCACGAGGAACTTCATGTCGGTCACCCCTTTGTTTTCCGAGAGGTTCTGAATGTAGTACGAATCCCACCCTTGGTATTTCCCTGCGTACTTCACTGACCAGTAGCTTGTTGGAAGTTCTTGCTTACTCATAATGAGCTCGCCTGTCTTCACATCGGCCGAGAGGTAATGGCCGTTGAACTTGGTGTTGCCGCGATTGATGATTACATGTGCGGTATAGTGCCGCTTCTTGCTGATTGTGCGGAACTGCCAGTTGGTTCCGGCGTCGGCCAGCCCACTTTCCTTGGTCATCTTGAAAGCACCGTCCTTGTCAACGGTGACATACCATCCCATGTAAGCGCTTTCGCCCGGCGGAGCCAAATTCTGCAAGGTGCGAGTCTTGATGTAGTCCGGCTGTCGGAACGATTCCAAATCTGCGGCTGAGGCGATCATCACGAACAACACGCAGACGATTCCAAGGGACGCAACGTACTTCATCATGATGGGAAAACCTCGTGAACGGATGGTCAAGCTGCTTGTCGTAAGCTGCCAGGGATCGGCGGCACGGCAAAAGTTTAGGCAAAATAGGAAGCCCTGGCTAGCAGTAGAATTACTAGGAGGCGAGTAGTCAATAGAAACTACCTAATTTGGACTACTATTGCCCGGTTTCCAAGTTGAATTGACGGACTTTTTCGCTAATAACGCCCCTGCCGCCGGCCATTCACTCTCTGCTATTCTAAAAAGTACTTGCCCATCCCCTAAGCTCAAAACCATGCAAGCAATTCGAAAACTGCACGATAAACCCGGACTATGGCTGGAAAACGATATTCCTAAGCCAAAAATTGGCCCTCGTCAGGCCTTGGTTGCCGTCACGCACGCTGGGATTTGCGGTACCGACCGGCACATCTACGAATGGGATGCCTGGAGCAAAAGCCGGGTGAAACTGGGGATCACGACCGGCCATGAATTTGTAGGACAGATCGTGGAAATTGGTTCCGCAGTGACGCGAGCAAAAGTGGGGGACCGCGTCAGTGCTGAAGGGCACATTGGCTGCGGCATTTGCCAGCCGTGTCGTACTGGCAATGGGCACATTTGCGAAAAGGTTGACATTCTCGGCATCGATTGCAACGGCTGTTTTGCGGAATACGTGGCCGTGCCGGAAGAAAACCTCTGGCCCGTGCATCCAGATATCCCCGACCATATTGCGGCCGTATTCGATCCGCTCGGTAACGCGATGCATACGGTGATGGCAGCCGGCGTGAGTGGCCGCAGCGTGCTGATCACCGGCGTCGGCATCATTGGTCTGATGGCGGTGACGATCGCCAAGGCAGCCGGTGCGGGAACGATCATCGCCGTTGATATCGATCGTCGTCGGTTGGAGCTGGCGAAGCAACTGGGCGCCGATCTCGCGCTTGATTCGCGCGATAGCGACTGGCCCACGAAAGCTCGCGCGGCAACACACAATCAGGGGCCAGAAGTGCTGCTCGAAATGAGTGGCCACCCGGGTGCGATTCGCCAAGGGTTTTCGGCGCTCCGCAACGGCGGCACGGCGGCTTTGCTTGGCTTGCCCGCGGAGCCGATCACCATCGACTTGCCGAACGACATTATTTTCAAGGGCGCCAAAGTGCTGGGCATCAACGGCCGGCTGATGTTCGAGACGTGGTACCAGGTCGAAAGCTTTTTGCTTTCGGGCCGATTGCAACTCGACCAGATCGTGACCCACACGTTGCCGCTGGCCGACTTTGAAGAAGGTTTCCGCCTGATGCGTACGGGCGAAGGAATTAAGATCGTCCTCCAGATGCCGCAGAAAGACCCCGCGACGTGCCAAACGCCTACTTCGACCGCCGTGCCAGCGACCTGCTCGGCCAGCTAAGCGACTCCGGTCAACTCAAGCAGTTTTACTACCTCGAAGGTCCGCTCGACGCGACTGCGCGAATCGAAGGGATCGGCGAAGTGATCGTGCTCTGCTCCAACAACTATTTGGGGCTGGCGAATCATCCGGAAGTGATCGCGGCCGGCAAGCAAGGCCTGGAAAAGTTCGGCGGCGGAACTGCGTCGGTGCGCTTCATCTGCGGCACGCTCACCTGTCATCGTGAACTGGAAGAAACGATCGCTCGTTTCGCGGGCACGCCGGCAGCACTTTCGTATGTGAGCTGCTGGACGGCGAACGGGGCCATTTTCCCCACGCTCGTTGGGCCCGACGATGCGGTGATCAGTGATGCCCTGAATCATGCGAGCATCATCGACAGTATTCGTCACTGCGGCAAGACGGTCGAAAAGGCCGTTTATGCACATAACGACTTGAGCGACTTGGAAGCGAAACTAAAGCAGTTCGCAAGCAAGTCTTGTCGCTGGGTAGTGACGGACGGCGTGTTTAGCATGGAAGGGGATGTCGCCCCGCTGCCGGAAATTGTCGAACTTTGCCGCAAATACGAAGCGTTACTCGTCGTCGACGATTCGCACGGAGTGGGCGTGCTTGGCAAAACCGGACATGGAACGCCGGAGCATTTTGGCTTGCACGGACAAATCGATATCATCACCGGTACGCTTGGCAAAGCACTCGGCGGAGCAGCCGGCGGATATGTCGCCGCCAGCCAGGCAGCCATCGATGTACTCGCACAACGCGGCCGGCCTAGCTTGTTTTCCAACGCCCTGCCGGCCACTGTGGCGTACAGTGCTCGAAAGGCGATCGAGATCATCGAGCGCGAGCCGCAACGCGTGGCGAAGCTACACGCCAACGTTCGCTTTCTACGTGACGGATTCAAGCGTCTCGGCTTTGATTGCCACGAAGCTCCGACGGCCATTATTCCGATCATGATCGGTGACGAAGCGGAAGCGATTCGCAAAAGTAAACGACTGATGGAACTAGGCGTAATGGTCATCGGCTTTGGATTTCCCGTTGTGCCGAAAGGACAAGCGAGGTTGCGGGTGCAAGTTTCGGCAGCGCTCGATACGGAGCACTTGGAGACAGTGCTGGAGGCGTTTAAAAAGCTGTAAGCGTGTTACTGAAAAAGACCACCAGCACTGGCTGGCAATTGGGAAATTACCTCGTATTTAGTCAAACATGCCTTTCCTCTCCCCCACCAATCTCGAAGTCTTCGCCCGCGACATTCTCCTTCGTGCCGGTGCTAATGCTCACGAAGCGAACATCGTCGCCGCAAGTCTCGTCGATTCCAATCTCCGCGGCTACGATTCACATGGCGTAATGCGACTGCCGCAGTACGTGCAGTTTTTGCACGACAAAGTCGTCTTGCCGGGGACGCGGGTGAAGATTCTTGATGAAGGAGAATCGCGGATTGTTGCCGATGGCCAATGGGGTTTTGGTCAGGTGCTGATGACGGAGTTGCAGGCACTCGCAACCGCGAAGGCGAAAGCTTCGGGGTTATGTTTGTCGACGATGCATCACGCGGGACATATCGGCCGGCTTGGCGAATATTGCGAACGCGCGGCGGCAGTCAACCTCGTCACTATGCTGATGGTTAATTCGCATGGAGGCGTCGTTCGCGTTGCTCCCCCCGGCGGGAAAGCTCCGCGGCTTAGCACCAATCCGCTTGCGATCGGTGTACCGCACGGTGATACGCCCTTGAGTCTCGACTTCAGCACAAGCGCCACCGCAGAGGGCAAAGTCCGCGTCAAAAAAATTGCCGGGCAGCAAGTTCCCGAAGGTTGGCTGCTCGATTGCGAAGGTCGGCCGACGACCGATCCGAACTTGCTATACGGTAATCCTCCCGGCTCGATTTTGCCGATGGGGGGAACGCAAGGCTACAAAGGTTTCGGCCTGGGCCTGATGGTGGAAATTCTTACCGGGGCTCTCTCCGGCGGTGCGGTCGCTGGGCCGACCGTTTACCCCAAGAACGGCAACTGCGTCTTCTTCTTGCTGATTGATCCCGCTCGCTTCGGCGGAGCGGAGCACTTTGCGGAACAGGTCGAACAAGTCGTCAGCTACATCCGTAGCTGCCCGCGAGTCGACGGCTGCGATGAAATCATGCTTCCCGGCGACCCCGAACGCAAAATCGCAGCTGCCAAGTCAGCAGGCGGAATTTTTCTCGATGACGAGAATTGGAAGGCTCTACTTACTTTAACAGCCAAGCTCGGTGAAATTGCCTTGCCAGCCGTTCGATAGACCCTAGCCGTCGATCACTCGTGCAGCTTGTACTACTTCTTTCCGCCTCTCAGTAGATCATCCAGAATGCGGTCGAGATCTTCGCTAGGAATCTCCATCGCTGCTGCAGCCACCGCGAATAGCTCCTTCTCGATGTCGGCCAGTTCCCCATCGCTTCCCATCAATCGAACCATTTCGCACAGCATCGCCCGCCGTTGCTCACTTTCCTCCGGGATGGTGAGATGGGCATCGGGATCGATTGCGTACTTCAGGGCCGCGGTAAACTCGTTGTCGGTAATCCCCCATTTGTTTGCACGCTTCGCAAGGAATTTAATTTCGTCTTCGGCTAGGTTGCCATCCGAGGCGGCCATCACCATAAGATTCCGAAAAAGTTCAAGTTGATCCATGACGCTTTGTGAGGAAAGAGGAATCGATTGTGTTGTCTGAAGTTCAATTGGCTGGAACCTTATGGTAACAGAACATTCGCTGGCAAGTCTGATTAAGATAATGGGTACCCGTTTTCCTAAAAACTGCTAAACATGACCTCGGTACCAGCCCTACGCGTTGTTTTGATCACCGGGGGGTCGGCCGGGCTAGGGAAAGAACTGGCTCTAGCTTTTGGCAGGCAGCCGCAGACGCAAATCGTTATCTGTGGTCGCGATACGGATCGGTTGGATGCCGCGGTCCGGGAACTTCGCGGCAGGGGCTTGCAGATCGAAGGCGTCGTGGCGGATGTCACCTCGCAGGAAGACGTCAGAAGGCTCTTTGCCCAAATCACGACAAAATTCGGCCGGCTGGATGTGCTAGTGAATAATGCGGGCCAGTCGACCCGCGGCAAAGCGATCGAGACATCGCCGCAAGACTTTCAAGCATTGTGGGAAATCAATTTTCTTGCTGCCGTTCGCACCACGCAAACCGCTTATCCGCTGCTCAAACAAAGCCGAGGGAGCATCGTCTTCATCGGCTCGCTGGCGAGCAAAATGGCTAGTCCGTTTCTCGGGGCGTATCCGGCGACGAAATTTCCACTCGCGGCCTACGCGCAACAACTCCGCCTGGAACTGGCCGACGATGGTTTGCATGTCCTGCTCGTCTGCCCAGGGCCAATCCGTCGTGAAGATGCCGGTGAGCGATATACGAATCAATCTGCTGATCTCCCTGCTTCTGCCTCCAAGCCCGGGGGCGGTGTGAAGCTTCGCGGTCTTGATCCCGGTGTACTCGCACGCAGTATTGTGAAGGCCTGTGACCGCCGGCAACTTGAATTGATCGTCCCTTGGAAAGCCCGACTGCTCATCGCCATTGCGGCGCTTTTTTCTGCCTGGGGCGATAGCCTTATCAAGCGGTACACACGCGGCTAATTGAGGAGTCGGTGGGTGATTGCGGCTGACGGGCAACACGTGCAGTGGACACAACCGAATATGCCGCGAGTTGCCAATCTCACAAACTAAAGCAACTGCTCGATCAGCCAAGACCCGAACAGCCACGAAAACAAGTTAGCCGCCAAGATCGCCAACATATCACGGGCAAGCTCCAGGCCGGTGATCGTGCGATCGGCCAATGCCGCACGATCGAAGGCAAGGTAAAACAGCACGCACTCAGCAAGCGGGGCAAACGTCTCGGCAACCACAACATACATGTCGTAGCCAAACCGCGGCGTCACAACGAGCGGCAAGACGAGAATCACAATTGGGTAAGTGCAGGCGGTCAACATGATCCCTGCATAGATACGCCTCGACATCGCATGCGGGGGTGAAAGTCCTAAGAGCAAAACCGGCGTTTCCAGTGAGATCGTCAGGACATAGCCGATGGGCAGAAATAGCCACAGTTGGAAGGGGTTTTCTGCCATGACTTACAGAAGTCGCAGCAAGAATGGCACTTCCGCTAAAACGTGCAACGTAGCCACCGTGAAGTAGATGTCGCGAGTGATGGCATAGTCAGCAAGAAAGGCACCCCATAAAACGACCATTACAACCGCCCCCACGACAACGATGCCAAGGACTGCACGTCTCCAGGCAACGCCGCGCCGCGCGAGGGGAACGTTATCTATTTCCCAAGGCCAGCGTCGCAAACTGATCGATGGAATAGCGACGATCCACACGCCGTAATGCAGCATTTCCAAAAAGGCATGCGTTGAAACCAGCAAGTGAGTCGAAACGCTGTGCAGAATTCCACCCCCCGCATGACTCGCGATCGCGGCAGCCAGCGCATCATCGCCGGGTAGGTTTGGAGTACGCGCCAACACGAGCCACATCGCTGCTATAGCAATCGGCAAGCAGCACAACAGAAAACGATAAGCACCGAGCCAGGAAGATTTTGTTCGAGCCAGTTCACGATCAAGAAACCAGAGAGACAACAAAGGATGCAGATAAACGAGTGCGAGACTGCACAGAATAGGAATGATCCAGGCAGCACTGATGGCGAGAAATCCGAGTGGCACAAGCCAAGGCCAATCCCGCTTTGGATTTTGTCCCTTGCGCAAAGTCGCGAGGGCAACTACCCATGCGATAAGCAGGGTGTTCCAAAATGCGAGTACGGTAAGAAACCCGCTGCCGTCAAGTGAGCCCATCCGAGAGGCTACGGAAATAAGTGCCAGGCCACTGGTCAGCAAAACCGTACCACCAATTCCAATCGCGAAATATCGCCAGAGTTGCCCCCAGCGAGCAGGCATCCGTTGCAGCATGTAGCGTGCTTCCAGCCAGTTATGCGGACCAGCGAAGAGAAACACAATTGCAATCGAAAAGCCCAACGGGGCGAGAGCAGCCAGAGACCAAACGGCAGCTACCAACGCAACGATCACAATCGCGGGAACGAACGCATGCTTCCCTGCGAAAGGCTCGGATTGTGTTGGCAGGCTGAGCGACATGGGTGTTTACTTTTTTCCGAGCGTAATCACGATCGTTGTTCCTTCATCCACGATTTCAAGCAATACATTCTCGGCCGGCGCTTTATCGGGCAAGCGGAGGTCCGCAAGAGCGTAGCCCCCTGCTAAAACCGCCCCAATTACACCGGCAGCCGTCGCCATCCGCGTCAGCTTGTAGCTGCGCAGATTTAAGAGAATCGCCATTGCGCCGCAGGCCAAGGCGATTCCGGCGATGACGGTGCTCCACCAGGGCAGACCTGATTCCCGTGGGATGGCACCGGCAGCCCCCGCTGGAAACTCACCGACGGCGAGCTTTGCAAGCAGTGTTCTCGGGATCGAGATTTTAGCGACTAGGTCCTCACCGTCTTTCGCAAGGTCCGCATTTTTGATCTGCACGGGAGCAGTAACTTTCGCCCTTTGCGCTGGTTCAGGTCGCGGTCGATTCCGTGGACTTGCATTGGGATTGGGAACATCACCGAATACGTTGCTAACCATTAAGGTGAGTAGTAGCACCAACCACATGAAAGAGCACGACATAAGATAGACTCCGTGGGAACCGCGAAGTTGGATGAGCAGATGCGCTGTATTAGAACGTTCTCGCCGCATGGAATGCAATCGGTTTGGGGCGCGGACTGTGCTTGGCGAGCGAAGGCCAATTCTCCAGTTCTCATGAACGGAAGCAGCAATTCGACTGATAGTTATGAAACCAATGATCAAGCAGCAACAATTGGTTTAAGTTTGCAGCAGCACGGTGCACCCCCCCCTCCCTTTGGCGGAGCATCAAAAAGAGATCGAGTCTCTTAGAACTGCTTGCGGCTTTCTGCATCAATCCAACACAAAGTACCCGAGAGTTTCGCACTCTCCCCCGTATGGATGGCATACCGCAAGCTGCGGCTAGTGTTTCTGCGATGCAACATCATGATCGCCGACATGCACATGAATCGTGGAGCGACTCGCAATCTCAAAAAACTTTTCGTTTCGAAGCTGGTCATTACCACGGGCTGCGCTGCTTGCAGTCAACATTCCAAGCTCATGAATCTTTCTTGGCTTTGAAATTGCGATTGGTTGCGAACATCGGTGCGCGCGTTGCAAAAAGTTAGCGCACCGCGTTGGTACGCATTGCATTTGCGTGTTCCGCGGATAGGTTCACGCAGCCCGATTATTTGGTTCGTATAGCCGGCCAGGGCTTGGATAGCTGGCACTAAGGAATCGCATCAATGACTCATGATAAACCTTCCCTCCTCAACTTTCAGGGGGCATCCAAGGTTAAGCAGGCCTCAACTCGTAAACCATCGGCAAAGCGACAGACGAAGATCAATCGCCGCGCGTTCTTTGAAGCGCTGGAAGACCGGGCACTGATGGCAGTGGACTTCACGCAGTCGGCGATGCAGGTGCCAGCGATGCCTGACGCCTCCATCGGATATGGAGATTTCAATGGAGATGGAATTATCGATTCCGTTTCTGCCAATGCGGCCTGGAACAGTGTCACCATTAAGTTGAAGGATGCTGGCGGAAGCACGTTCACCACGGCTGACTACTCGGCCGGCACTCTTCCCACGTATGTCGCTGTCGGCGACTTCGATGCGGACGGCAACGCCGATTTGGCCGTAGCAAACCTTGGTTCGCATAACGTGAGCGTATTACGGGGCAAGAGCGACGGATCGTTTCAAGCGGCGGTCAACTACTCGGTTGGGCTTTCTCCCATCGCGATTGTCGCGGGCGACTTTGATCAAGACGGCAAGACCGATTTAGCGACGGCCAACTATAGCTCGAACTCGATTAGCATCCTCACCAATTTGGGCGATGGCACTTTTGCTGCGGCCGCTAGTTTCGCCACGTCCCCCCGTCCTGTTTCTCTTGCTTCTGGCGATTTCAACGAGGACGGAAAAACGGATCTAGCCGTCGGTACTGCTGGCGCGACGACGGCCTCCGTAATGGTGAATTCCTCGTCGGATAAGATTCTTGCAACCCTTGAGAACAACGTCCTAACGGTCGCTGCCCCCACGCCGGCCGGAACTGCGCAAACATTAAGCCTTGGCTTCACGAACGGCAGTTTGACCTTCACCGGCGAGATTGAATTCGCAGCAGCCCCCGCAGGCTGGACGTTGTCTGCCGACAAGCTGTCCATCAGCGCGCCGATCACCACTTTTGCAGGCTCCATCGTCGTCAATGGCGGGATTGGGGATGACACACTGGTCATCGACCTGGCGAACGCCACCGTTTTGCCTGCCATCACTTTCAACGGCGGCGAAGGAACGGGGGACATCGATTCGTTGAGCGTGATTGGTTACAACGTCTCCTCACTCAACCTCACTCACACTGGGCCGGAAGCGGGCAATATTCTGCTAGGAGGCCTGGGCACGATTCATTTCACCGAAATCGAACCATTGTCGATCGTCGGCGATACGGTCGACCTCACAATCACGCTCCCAGTTGGAGCCAGTAGTATCACGCTGGGGGATGATGGGGCCACCTCGCAAGATACCGATGGCAACACTTCCAATACTAGCGCGCTTTACGATAGCACCGACCCGTTTTCATTCGAGTTCACCCAGTTCACCAACCCAACGAACTCTCTCACCATTGTTCGAGGCAGTGCCACCGACGACATCACGATTCTTGATCTAGTTGTCAGTGGTTTCAACGCGAGTCTGAAGATTGGTGAGGTTGGGGCGGAGTTTCGCAACGTGACGTTTAATGGTGCAGTCACGTTGGCTGCTGATAAAGGCCTGATGGTTAATGCGCTGGGCTCTATCAGCTTGGCCACTGCAAATGCTGACTTGGCGACTAGCGGCACGGGTGCAATTTCGCTGACGTCGGCGGCAAGCATCTCGTTGGCGAGTGGGGCAAGTGGAACGACAGTAGATGGCGGCATCACGCTCGTTGGTAGTTCCGGTGGAATCAGCCTCAATGGAGCGACCCTGTCCACGAGCGGCATTGGGAATGTCAGTCTGACTGGTACGGGGTCGGCGGACGGCGGTGGCATTTCGATCAGCGGCGGGTCGGTCATCAGTTCGACGGGCACCGGTCTCGCCGCCAATCAGGGGTCGGTGACCTTGAATGGGGCCGGTCACGGCTTCGGGACGGGGCTCGCGCTCAGCGGCGGATCGTCGGTGACGTCGGTCGAGGGTGCCATCTCGATCACCGGCACCGGCAATGCCGGTAGCAATGGCAGAACCTCTAAGGGCATCGTCGTCGATGCGAGCACCGTGCTGTCCACGGGGACGGCGACGATCACTCTGATTGGCAAAGGAAACTCTGCCCAAGACTCAGCCGGCAGTCACCACGGCATCGAGTTGACCGGCGCAACTACCCTGATCACATCGGCTGGCGGAAAAATCACTCTCGATGGTGACGCCCGGTTTGGTAGGAGCTTCAACAATCATGGGGTCTTCATTCAAAATGGTGCCGGAGTAACTGGCACGGCAAACACCATCGTTGAAGTCATTGGCCGCAGTCCCCATTCAAGTGGTGCCGGCGGTGCCAGCAACGGCATCTTCATCACGGGGGCCTCATCTCGTGTCAAAACCGCCAGTGGAACTTTGACGCTGACCGGAACCGGAGCCGACATGCTGGACAGCAAAGGTGTCGTCATTACTGCGGACGGAGAAGTCTCCTCGACCAACGGCAATATCTCCATCACGGGTTCCTATGTAGGCGGGGGAAGCAATGCTATCGGCGCGGGGATAATTTACGACAGTGCCACCGCGCTGTCGACGAGTGGCACAATCAGCCTGACCACCGGTATAGGGGTTGGTGCCAAGATGATTTTGGCGAATGGATTGATCTCGGGAACTGCCGGCGTCTCCTTAAGGCCTGGTGCGAATGTCCAGATCGACCTGGGATCAACCTTCGATACGGCAAACAAGTTGGAACTCTCCGATGCCGAACTCAACTTGATCTCCACCGCGGGCACGATTCGAATTGGCGCCGCGGACAGCGGTTCGATTACGATTGTCGGGAACATTACAAAGAGCGTGAACACTCTATCGCTGCAGTCGGGGAGCACAGTTAACCAGAATGCGAGCACGTCACTGACAGTGACTGGTGGCAATCTGGCCGTTCGCGCCGGTGGCGCCATCACGCTGACGAACGATGTTGGGAACGCAGTTGGTTCTTTTGCTGCGACGACGACTTCGGGCGGCATTTCCTATCTGGAAAATTCGGCTGGCGGTGCGGTGAACGTCAGCACGGTTGATGGGTTGACCGGAGTTTCTACTGCTGGCGGCAACATCAGCATTGCAACAACTGACGGATCCATTTCGGTTAGCGACACACTGGCTGCATTTGATATTGATGCCGGCACGGGAACGGCCATGCTCACATCAGTGCAGACGGGAGTGACATTGCGCACGCTGTCATTCAGCAATGGTGCCTCACTTCGTGGTACTGGCGGCGCTATTCTGGTCGCGAATGACATTAGCCTTTGGTCATCTGGAACAGGAACCGCAATCAACGCCGGCACGAATACAGTCACCGTACGCCAATCGTCGGCAGGCCGGGCGATCGACTTAGGAACCAACACTGCCAGCTCAGTCGGGCTGACCGATGCGGAGCTTGACCGGATTACCGCCGGCACGGTGCAAATCGGCGATGCCAACAGCGGGGCGCTTACGGTCAGCGCGGCGATTATGCATGCCAACAACCTTTCGCTCATTACCGGCGCGGGCATTGCGTTTAATGAGTCCGTTACGATGGCGGTGGATAAGAGCCTGTCGGCAACGGCGGTTGGAACGATCAGCTTGCCGAATACAACGAGCGATTTGGCGACGAGTGGCAGTGGTGCGATTTCTCTCACGACCGAGCGAGATATCGCGATGTATGCGGCAACTGGATGGAGCATCACGACGCAAAACGGCAACATCACGCTCGATGCCAATCAGCAGACTCCGCAATCCTCCGGAAATTTTTACGGAGTGCAATCATCGAATGGGACGATCGAAGCCTCGGGCGCTGGCAACATCGTAATTAACGGCAATACCAGTAGCGATGGGACTTCCCGCGTGGGAGTTGCGTTCGACCCCAATTCCATCGTCAGGACGAACACGGGGAACATCACCGTTGTTGGCACGGGCACAACCACCGGCCAGAGCAATGGTGTCCAAGTTCACAGTGGGTCCATCGTGGAAAGCACCAACGGTGGCTTGATTAATATCACGGGAACGTCCGTTACGCAGGGGTATGGTGTGCGAGTGCTGCTCACCGGTATCGTGCGCACCTCCGGCGCGGGAACGATCATCCTTGCCGGAACCGGAGGCGCGGCTGCTGGAGTTGGCGATTACGGCGTCTCGCTCGACAATACCAGCGAAGTGACAAGTACCGGCTCTGGATCGATTGCGATCAACGCGACTTCAGGTGGGAGTATTCCTGCTTTCTACACCAGCGCTGGGACCAACCGCGTCGGCTTCGACGGCACAAACCCCTACTCGGGCAACATCATCATCAATGCCGACACGATGCAGATTGCCAACGCAATCATCCAGACAACCGGCACCGTCAGCTTGCAGCAAACAACCAACGGTCGCCTGATCAATCTCGGTGCCGCCGATAGTGCAACCACACTCGGTCTGACCGATGCGGAACTGGATCAAATCACTGCTGGTACGCTGCAAATTGGTAATGCCAATAGTGGGCCGATTACCGTCAGTGCTAACATCAGTCCGCTGAACTACTCGACGTTGAGCCTGGCTCAGGACACGACCTTTACTGCGGCGGGTGGCTTGACGCTGGATGTTGCGTCGGCGGCTGTCTACGAGAAGGTGCAGGTCAACGGAAACATCGTCATTAATCCGGCCAGCATGTTGACAGTGGATTCAACTTATAACGCCGTCGCAGGCGATGTCTTCAACTTGATCGAAAACACGTCGGTCGGCACGACGACCGGTACGTTCGCGGTCAAGCCGGAAGATTCCAATGTCTTCGTCGGAACGTTCCCTAAGAAGATTACCTACGTCGGCGGCACAGGTAGCAACGATGTGCAGCTGTTCGGCGAGGGGGGCAGCCTGACCGCGGTGCTCGCTGGCGGCCTGCTGACGGTGACGGACGTCGACGGAATAGGCAAGGACAATGCAATTTCGGTCAGTCTCAGCGGCACGAATTTGGTCATCACCGACGCGAACGAGCAATTCCAATCCGCCCCCGCCGGCGGAACGCTTTCGAACGGGAATAGGACGCTAACAATTCCGTTTGCCTCGATCACGGCGGGGCTCGTCTTGAACACTGGCGACGGCAATGACGCAGTGACTGTCGACTTCAGTGGCGGCAATGCGATTCCAGCGGGCGGCATCAACTTCGACGGTGGCAGCGGTGGGAGTGACAAATTATCGGTGGTGGGAGACGGCACCACGACCACAGCTACTTACTCTCCATCGGCGGCGACCACGGCTGCGAACAAGCGGGGGAGTGTGCAAGTTGGCACTTCTTTAATCACCTTCTCGAATTTGGAGCCGGTGGATATCTCAGGCATGACAACCGTCAGCCTGGCTACGCTAGGTGCGCCTGCCACGCCGCTGGCGGCCACCAATGTGTTCACCATTGCCAACGGTTTTGATCTGACCGGTTCGGGCACGACACCGGCCATCATTGTTTCGGGAACGACGGGTGGCAATCCGATCGAGCAGGTTGCCTTCTTCAACAACACCACGGTCATCATCGACACCAGCAGCGTCACGGGGAGTGTCGATAGTTTCACCGTGACCGGTGCCAATGCAACCGCGGCTGGCATTACCAATCTGACGTTGAGTACCGGTGCGAATACTGGCGATGTCATCAACGTTAACGGGGCCGTTGTGGCCAGTGGGACGTTAACGCTATCAGGAACCAACGTTGCTTCGAATGCAGCAGGCACGATTGAAGTTGGTGCGGGGCTGTCAGTCACCAATACCGGAACTGCGAGTACACTCGCGGGTGTGATCAGTGGTGCGGGAGCGGTGACGAAAAGTGGTGCTGGCACCATGACATTGAGTGGTGCCAACGAATATATAGGGGGAACCGTTCTCGGCGGTGGGACTCTGTTTATCCAGACTCAAGCTGCTTTGGGTAGCGTCCAGAATGACAGGAACCTTACGGTCACAGGAACATCCACGCTCAATGCACCCAATAGTAGCACTTACAATTTGGGGGCGCTAAATGTCAACGGCAACGTCACGCTCACTGTTGATAACTCTACGAATAAGGCTTTTACGTTCACCTCTGCGGCGTCTGACTCAAACACTGCCACGGTGATTCATACCGGCAATGGAAACGGCGCTCTTAACCTCAATAATGCTAGTGCGTACACGGCCAACCTTCGGGTTGGATGGGGATCCAGTTCCAATGGACTGATCACATTCAACAGTTTAAGTGACGCTATTGGCGCGGGTAACCTACAGGCAGGCGGAAACGTAAATGGTCGCTTGGGGACGTTCCGATTTACAGGTGGTACCGGCCCGTTGACTTTTAACAATCGCAAGGTTGAGTTCGTCAATAGCACTGCGACTTCGGGAACGCTTGTTCTGGAAAACGCCAACAGCGATCCCGCGTTCACATGGGTAATTAACACCGATCTTGTAACCGGTTCTACTCCGTCTGCGAGAACACTTCGGCTTGACGGAAGCAATACGGGCATCAATGAGTTTGCAGGCGATATCTCGAATACTACCGGAGGCGGCATCGTCAGTGTCGCTAAAGCAGGATCGGGGACATGGGCAATAGCTGGCAACATGAGCCAGGCAGGGGGTGTAACGCAGGGGGGCGCTGGAACCCTGATAATTTCTGGCACCAACACGTATAGCGGCACAACGGTCAACGGATTTAGCAATCCTGCCTCTGGCGGAATCATCTTCCAAGGCATTCAAGCGCTCTCGCCCAATACGACTCTCAGTCAGACGCATGTGGGTGGAACAGGCGGTTTTGGCCCCATCAAGATTCTGGATGACGGTGTAACGCCGGCCTCCAGGTCAACTGTCAATATTGCCATGGCCGCCACGAACACATCGCATACCATGAACTTGTTTGTGGGCAATAACAACACGGCCAACGGTGGGAGCAGCTCCGGGACGACGACCGGCAGCACGATCACGCTGGGAAATCTAAATATCTCGCAAAATGCAACTGGCAACACAAGCCAAACTTTGGCGATTTCTGGTGCGAACGGCTACCGGCTCCAAATCAACGACGTAACCCCTATATTGCAGGCTACTGCAGGGGCTTGGACCGCCAACATCATTCCTACTAGTGCGCCCATCACCATTGCCGGGAATGTACAGCAAGCTGGGAACGGAAGTGCGGGCACGACCACGTTGGTGTTATCAGGCACCGCAAGTGGCAACCTGATCACAGGCAATATCTTAAATTCCGCCGACGGAACGCCAAAAATTTTGAACGTCACGAAGAGCAGCACCAGCGACTGGACGCTCTCTGGCTCGGGCAGCACCTACAGCGGCACGACCAGCATTAGCGGCGGCACACTCGCGGGCATTGGCGCTAATGCCTTCGGCAGCACTACTGGCATCAACATTGCCGGAGCAGGCACGCTTAGCCTGCGCGGCGACAGCAGCACGAACTTCGTCAAAGCCAGCGATAGCTCACCTTATACTTTGACCACCAGTGCGTCCAACGCCACGATTAACGTGGATCAAGCCACTGTCGCTGGCACATCCGCAAAGACCATGACCATCGGGGCCTTGGGCACAACTTCCGTGGCTGCAGCCTATCAGTTGAACTTCACCGGCGCCAACAACACTAGCTTGGCGGTTGGGGCGGTGACAGGCGCCGCCTCAACAGCTGCCGGGATAGTCACTATCGGCAACAACATCGCCAGCACCGGAATTCTGACGCTCGCCAGCTACAACAGTGCCAATACTTCCGGTGGCGAAACGGTTACCTTCACGGGAACAGGCAATACAACGGTTACTGGAGCTATCACGCCGAGTTCGACGACCTTGGCCCTGACAAAATCGGGCACAGGGACAACGACGCTTAGCAGCGAGAGCAATACCTTTACCGGAACTGTTACGCTCAGCTCGACCACGACCTCCGCCGGCACCCTCTCCTACGCATCCGCTGGCGGAGCAAATCCCGTCACTTTCCTGCAAACGTCGGGGACTGCTACCTTGGCCTACATCGGTGCCGCTCCGAGGACCATGAGTGGAGTAATCACTGCGTCGGCATTGACCACCGGAACAATCACCCTCGATGCCTCCGGTGTCACCTCAGCCGACACGATCAACTATTCCAACCCCGCGAGCCTCACGTCCGTTAGCACTAGCACCGGCGTGCGAAAAATCGTGCTGTCAGGGAACAATACCGGAAACAATATTTTCAATGGCGTCATTACCAACAACAGTGGCGCGGGTGGTACGGCAACCGTTACAAAGGACGGGACGGGCACCTGGGTTCTTTCGAACGCAAGTACCTACACTGGCACGACAACCGTAAGCGCCGGTACGCTGTCGCTGGGCATGACTGGCTCAATCGCAAATAGTGCAACGACAGTGGCGAGCGGGGCCCATTTGACGGGGACGGGAACGACCGGTCCTTTGACGATCAATTTTGGCGGCACGCATAGCCCAGGTAACAGTCCAGGCATTACGACGGTCGTTGGTAACTACATTGAGAACGGGCTCCTGATTGCGGAAATCGGTACCCCCTCCGGAAACGTGGCAGGCACCGACTACGATCAAGTCAATGTCACTGGCGGCGGTACGGTTACTATTGGTGGTAGCGCCACACTAATCGTGCCTTATCTGGGGGCCACTGGAACCTTCAATCCGTCGTTCGCTCAGGTCTACACGATCATCAACAACGATCTGTCCGACCCGATCACGACAGCCTTCTCGGGCCTCCCGGCGGGTACGAGTATCGCCGTCGATACCCCCGCGAAAATACTTAAAATCTACTACAACGGCGGGGATGGAAACGATGTTGTGCTCGTGTCGGCCAGCGGCACGCCCACAACCCTGTATGTAAATGACAGCTTCACCACGCCGAGCATGGTGGACGGCAACGCCGAGCAAGCAGGCTTCCAAACCGCCTACGTGGGAGTAGATGCCTTCGTGTCCGTCGAAGCTGCGTTTGCTGCCTACCCATCCTTTACGGGAACCATTGTGCTCAACGGCGGTACGTACTCTGTGGTTGATCTATCCTCAGGCTCAGTCGGAAACGTGACCCTGGAGTTGGCGAAGGACGGCGCGGCGGATGTCACGATTCAGAGTCTGATCGGCGGCGTTGGCGATATTATCGTGACGCATGCCTTCGGCACCGCGAATCTGATTGTCGACACAGCAGCCGCGTCCTCCTTCGGCGGTGTCATCAGCGGCAGCGGTAGTTTGACCAAGCAAGGAACGGGTGCCTTCACACTGACGGGAAGCAACACGTACACGGGGACGACGGCCGTCAACGATGGCACGTTGGTGGTCAACGGTTCGCTCGCCGATGGCGTGGCGGTGATCGATGTGATCTTGACCGATACGGCCGGTGGCGCACCGACGATTCTAAGTGGTACCGGGACGATTGGCGGCACCGTGCTGTTGAACAGCGGGACGGCAATCGCACCGGGAGCATCGGCAGCGATTGGGCAGATCGGCACGTTGACGATCAGCAACGATCTCACCTTTACCGCCGGTTCAGCCTACCAGGTCGATATCACCCCTCCGGGAACGTCCGACAAGTTGGCCGTGAGTGGCACG
>JBGSNR010000001.1:0-11599 GCA_041739545.1 Pirellulaceae bacterium
GGTGCCACTGCTGGCTTGCCCAGCAGTGCTGCTGTTCTCGAAGGAGTTCTACTTCTTTGCTCGTTTTCGATCCCGGAAAACTAGGAACCGTTGCAAATAAAATGGACGCCGCCTCTTGCTAGGACCACTGCTGGGCAAGCCAGCAGTGGCACCGTCGCAGTTGGTGAGTTAACAGGTCCAGCGCAGTCATCTCATGCTGCGGCCTGTCCGTGGCACGTAGACGACTCAAGCGTCAGGCCGGCAAATTAGTTGATGCCAGCCCGAAAGTGTTCGCGTCGATCGAACCTTGCAAGCTCGCGGTTCAGTGACCTTACACATCGCAGAGCACGACCGCTTCGCGTAGTCCGGTCAAAGCATCGCGCGTGGGGATGAATTCCTGACCGACGTAGCCTTGATAACCGACCTCGATCAGTTTCCGCATGATCGGCGGATAGTTGATCTCTTGTGCATCGTCCAACTCACCACGCCCGGGATTGCCGGCGGTATGGACGTGACCAATCAGGTCTTTGCACTGTTCAATCCGGCGGATCACGTCTCCGTTCATGATCTGCACATGATAACAATCGAAGAGAATCTTGACGCGTGGCGAGCCAACCCGCTTCACAATCGCGGCCACGTAATCCATGTCGTCCCCCTGGTAGCCGGGATGCCCCTTCATCGGGTGTGTTCCATCACGACTGTTCAAGTGCTCGATGCAAACGGTGACCCCTGTCTTCTCGCCGTAGGTGGCGAGTTGTTTCAGACCTTTCACGCAATTGTCCGCTCCTTCTTCGAGCGAAATTTCGCCGCTGCTCGGGTCGTCTGCGTTCTTCCACTTGAAGCCATTGAAGGCTATCACGCTGGGAAATTTTGCTGCCGCGCATTGATCCATCATCTCTTTGGTACGAGTGATTACTTCTTCTTGATAGGCAGGGTTGTTGAGCCCCTTCATGAAAGGGGCGCCCGGCATACCGTTGGGGGCGATCGCACAGGTCAGCCCATGCTTTTGCAAGGTCGGCCAATGCTCAGGCCCGATCAGCTCCACGCTCTTGCAGCCCAGGTCCTTGGCCACCTGGCAAGTTTTGTCGGCATCCCACTTATCACCCGCGACATTAAAGCACCAGAAGACCACCGACTGTTGGATGCGTCCTTTGGTCGCTTTCGTCGCGGCCTTTGCGGAGTCTTCTGCCGCGGATAATGTCGACGACATCTGCAAACCTCCGGCGGCGAAAGCAGTGGCCGCAGCGGCCCCGGAAAGTAACTGCCGGCGAGAAACACCTGTAGAACGCTGAAACATGAGAGGACTCCTAAGTTTGATTTTCTAGATTGAAACCAATCCGTGCTGAATGGAAACGCGGATCAATGACCAAAGGCAGATAACGAGCGAGCTTTTTAGACTAGCGAAATTCCTGGCGGTATTTCTCGGTCATTGCGCGACGAATTTTGGCGGTTGCATCGTCGATCAAAGCCGCAATCCCGCGGGCATCGGTCGCTCCTTTGGCCTTCTCTTCGGCAGTGATCGCCCGACGCTCCGCATCGACGTTCCGCCATTCATAGTAGCCACTAAACGACCCGCTTCGTCCGTAGCCGTTGTAGGGCCCCAAGTACGTGTGGGGTCCGACGGATGCATGGATTTCAGCCTTCCCTTCGGGGATCACCTGGGCTTTGCGCACCCCGGTATTGATGCCGATCCCTCGCAACGCGGCGGAGGCCCCACGCAGTTGCGTGGTGACATACATGCCATAGTCGAGCATGGCGGGATCGACGTTGAGTTGCGGCTGTCGATCGATCTGTTTCGCGCCGTAATCAATCCACTGAGCCATATGTCCCCAAGTGGCGCCGTTCTTCACTTCACCCTTGAGTTCGGTCAGGTTGGATTGCAACGACTTGAAGTACTTATGGGTGGCCTCCAACATAATCTTCTCTGCCATGTACTGGTCTTCGGCAGCGTTCTTTTCTTTCGGCGCCGTGAGATCTGCGAGAGAAGTATCCATCAAGCTGATCATTCGCTTCAGGCTGGTCTTCGACAAGGTACCTTTGAAAATCAGCCGCTTATCGGCCACTTCCACATTCCAATTGGCCAAGTCATCCAATCCCAGGCCATTGGTTTGCAAAACCTCTTGGAACAACGGCTTGGCGACGGGGAGTAAAGCGGAAGCGTCTTCATCGAAGACGACAATTGCCCGCCCCACGATTTGCTCCGTGAGTCGAATCTCCAGCAGCACGCCTTGAATGGAGGACATGACGCGAGCGAAGGCATCGATTTCCGATTTGTGCCCCTGCACGGACGAAGCCTGAGCCATCCAGTTGCGAACGACGTTGGCGGGAATTGCATCCTGAAGATCAATGGTCTGAACGATGGCGCTTTGATCTGCATCACGCAGGGCAGCGGTGATGAAGCTGGAGAGTTGGGGCGTTGTGTTCGCGTCAGAGGCACGCTTCCAACGCGCCACGGCCTGCCGATTGGCTGGAGTCATGACTGAGACGACGTTCGCGGCATGTTGGATTAGATACGTATCGTTGCGCAGCGCGACCGCTGCGCTGCCGTCGATCTGATCGAGAGCACCCTTGCGTTCCCGTGCGAAATTGGGGAGCGACAGCGGCGACTGCAGCTCTGCAGCGGCCATGTTCCATGTCGGCTGTTTCACTTCGAGGTCCATTTGCGTCGCCAGTACTAGATGGCGAACGTTGGGGGAAATCTGCGCCATCCCGGACGCAAACGCCTGCTCATGTTGGGCACGCCAATTCTCTTTCTGCGCGATAGGACTGGCGAAGATGTTATCGGTGTTGAGCAGCATCACGATGTTGGCGTCGGCCGGAACCTTGGTGAGGAGCGAGTCGAACTCACCCGCCCGCGCCGATACAACAAGCAGAAAGGAGATCAAGACGGCCAACTTCATTCTGATAAGATGCGGATTCACGGGTCGCTCCAGAAAAGTAAACACCAAACTCGATACCCTAGTTTATAGCGAGAAGTACCAAGACTCACCTGGAGGATGCGAATTTTCTTGCGATGCTCGGAGCGGAGTTTGGGGTTAAACACTCGGAACGATCCTGACGAGCCAATTTGCACAGGGAAGGACGCGACTTGGTCGAAGTTTGCGTTGCAAATGGCCGGAAGCACCGTTCACTGGCAAGGCTGACGGGAGCAAAGCTGACTGGCTCATCACTGGTGGATACGATGACGCTGCACACACAAGGAACAAACCATGAATCTTCGAATCGCCGGACTTTTCATTTTGGGGCTCATCACAAGTATCGTGCCTGGTGCATGGGCGCAAAAAAGTGATCAAAAATTTGCCGCACCTCCTGCGGGTTTCGACAAGCGCCAAGATGAAATCGAGCACGGCAAACTAGAAACCATCGAATACGACTCCACGACGGTTGGAGTCAAGCGAAAAGCACAGGTCTATACTCCGCCGGGATATTCTACCGACAAGAATTATCCAGTGTTGTACTTGTTGCACGGCATCGGTGGCGACGAAAACGAATGGGTCCGTAGCGGTTCGCCCCAGGTCATTCTCGACAATCTCTACGCCGATCAGAAAGTGGTGCCGATGATCGTTGTTCTGCCGAATGGCCGGGCTGGAAAAGACGTGACGGCGCGTGATCCCATTCCGCAGCAGTCACCGGCTTTTGCTGCGTTCGAGAAGGACCTGCTGAACGATCTCATCCCGTATATCGAGAAGAATTACTCCGTTGAGGCTGATCGTGAATCTCGCGCCATCGCCGGACTTTCCATGGGAGGTGGTCAATCCCTCAATTTCGGACTGGGGAATCTAGACACCTTTGCCTGGGTGGGCGGTTTCTCGTCGGCACCCAATACAAAACGCCCGGCAGAACTGATCAAGGATCCTGCCGAGGCTGGCAAGAAGCTGCGTCTGCTTTATGTTGCCTGCGGCGACAAGGACGGATTGTTTCGTATCACCGAAGGAGTGCACCAGTTTCTGGAGCAACAAAAAGTGCCACACGAATACAATGTCATCAGGGACGGACGACACGACTTCAAAGTGTGGAAGAGCGACTTGTATCACTTCGCTCAACTCGTGTTTCGCAAGCCAGACTAGCGACTACGTGGCTCTTCGGTTGTGCTGGCGAATTCCTGGTGCCCAGGGTTGTGTTCTGTCTCGATCCGCTTGCTACTTTTTCGCGATCGCTTCTTCGAACGCGACGGTCTGCGGATCATTGGTTTTCTTCAGGTGGGCTAACAGCTTTTGGCTTAGTTCTGCCAAGTCATTTGCGTACTTTGGGTCGTGAATCAGGTTCTTCCTCTCGGCAGGGTCGGCTGCGGTGTCGAAGAGCATGAGCGTTTCGCCTTCCACGAATTGCTTCACCCGGGCTTGAATTTTCTCATCGGTCGAACTGTTCATCGCTGCGAAGCTCAAACCGCTCATCGCCTCGACCCGGAACTTGTTGGGACCGCCAGCCCAGGCGTGGAACATTAATGAGCGATCCTTCGTACGGATACACCTTTGCGCGAACGATTTGCCACTATTGACGGTGTTCACATGCGTCACGACGAAATCGCGATCTGGCTGCAATTCGCCGTCGAGTAGCGGCACTAGCGAGCGGCCATCCATCCCCGGCGGCGACGTTACGCCGAGTAACTCCAATACGGTGGGCATCACATCGACGCTGCTTACAAACTCGGTGCGTGTTTGCGGCTCCTTCGTACCCGGAATGTGAATCAGCACGGGCGACCACGTTCCGTTCTGGTAGACGGTCGCTTTGGAGAACGGGAAAGCCATCCCGTGGTCCGACCAGAACACCACGATCGTGTCGTCGTCGTGCCCTGTGGCCGCAAACTCCTTCATCACCAGGCCAAAGGCGACATCAAACCGGCTGACCGTGGTGTAATACTGCGCAACTTCCTCTCGCACGGGCGGGATATCTTCCAGGAACGCCGGGACTGTTACCTCCTCCGGTTTGTAAATCCGAACGCCTTCGAGTTCCTCTGCCTTGGCCTTCGCAGTAATGAACGGGCGATGCGGGTCACAAATGTTCGCATTGATGAAGAACGGCTTGTTCTCCTTGGCAGCGGCTGTGAGCATTTCGCGAAAGCTCTCGGCGAACTTCACCGGTTGCTTGCCAAGAGCCTGCTCGCCGACGGCATGCCACGGGAACTTCTCGGCGGGAGCCATATGCACGGCCTTGGCGATCGTCGCCGTGTAATATCCACTCTCGCGCAGAATTTCGACCAGTGTCGGTACGTCACGGTGGATCGGGTTGAAGCCGAGAGCGCCGTTGCGATGCGGCACGCGGCCCGTCATCAGTGCCGATCTCCCCGGCTGACAGATCGGCACGGTGACATGGCCATTGATGAAGCGATGCGCGGCCTTCGCAAAAGCATCGAGGTTCGGCGTGGCACCCAACTTATTTCCGTTCCAACCACTGGAATCCGCATTCATATCGTCCGCAGTGATTACCAGCAGGTTCTTTGGCTGCGGTGACTCCGCGGCCAAAGAAACGTTGGAGGCGATACAAAACACTGAAACCAGAAACAATAGTGAAAGTCTGCACATGGTGGCGTACTCGAATACTCTGAAGGTAAACATCTCAATCTTACTTCTGTTTGGTCTTGGGTATTTGTCTTGACGTATTCCTGTGGCAGCTCGGCAAAGCAAGCTTTTACTGAGGCCGGAAGTGCCTTTACGATTCGGTTGCTGCTTTGCCGCCTTCGGCCATTCGGCCAATGTCCACCAACTTGCACTTGTCATAGCTCTTGCATTCCACTATCACCCGCGACACGAGAATCTGGACGCAGATTCGATCGTGCCCATTCTAGCTGCGAATGCTTATGCCGTACTCCAGCCCTGCCTGCGAGCACCCGCGAGCGAGCCTAGCGCTCCCTGTGAAGTTCGCTGCGCTGCTGGCAGTAGCTGCATTCGCCGCCAGCATGTTTTTTGCCGGTTGCCGGGGCGTGAATGCTCCCCCAACTAGCCCCACGGCCATTGCGCCGTTTCTGCCCCGGGCCTCGGATGAATCGCAATTTAGCGAACTTCCCCCGCTCGCCGAACGTTTGAAACCCCTGAAGCTGCTCGAACCGCTGCAGCCGACAAAACAGCCCAGCAACGACAAAGACTGGGTTCCCGAACTGGAACGGCTGGCGTCGGTCGAGTATCGCGGCGACATGGTGACCGTGAAAAATATCCGCAATGCCGAGTACTACACCTACAACGACGCCGTGGTGGAATGGTACGACAAGACCTTTGATCTGAAGGATCTGAAAAGTGTCGACTTCATTTTAGTTCCCTTTTCCGAGTCCCCCTCCATCGCTCACACGATGCTGAGTTTCGGTTTGAAGAACGGCGAGCAGATCGGAGTCTCGGCCGAAGTTCGCTTGGAAAAGGGAGAGCAATACGACGCCGCCCTGGGGTTCTTCGGACAATTCGAACTCATTTACCTGGTTGCAGATGAACGGGACATTATTCGCAGCCGTGTCGAGCATCGGAACGTTGATGTTTTCCTTTATCCGACGCGGGCCACGCCGGAACAAACGCAGCGGTTGTTCGTGGATGTGATGAAGCGAGTGAACAACCTACGCGACAAGCCCGAGTTTTACGACACGCTCAGCAACAACTGCACAACGAACATCGTACGGCATATCAACACGCTGGTGCCGGGAAGCATTCCCTCCGATTACCGCGTGCTGCTGCCGGGCTTTTCGGACAAGCTCGCCTACGAACTGGGGCTAATCGACAATCGCCTCCCCTTCGAGGAACTCAAACGCCGCTGCCGGGTAAATGATGCGGCTCTCAAGTACCGCGACAGCCAAGATTTCTCCGTGATGATCCGGCGCGAATTGGCCCGGTAAAAACTTTTGGCCTGAACTTCAGGCATTGGGGAGTCGCATCTGGTGAAGAAATGCTCTTGTATCCGTCGCTGCGTCGGCGTGAAAACAGACGGAAAGCTCGCATAATTGCGGAAAAAGCCAGCGGAAGTTTCAGGGGGAGTACGTCTTGTGACCTGCGCAAAAGCGCTTGGTATACTTATCTAAGTTAGTTTCAGTACGACTTCCTGGCACTGCCGCCAGGAAATATTCTCGCCCACCATTTGCTAAGTGATTTTTATGCGTGCCGGTCTTGTCGTTGCACTGATTGTTGCAAGTGTCTGTTCGTTCCATGTGATCGGCTTGCAGGCTGCAGAGGAGTTGCCGCTGGGGATGTCTGCCGCGCAACCAACTTCAGGGCAGTTCGTTAAAACGCCTGCCGGCTACATGGTCCCTTACAAGGCGAAAATTCCATCGACCGACGTTGAGTTCACGATGGTTCCGGTTCCTGGCGGAAAGTTCAAGCTAGGAAGCCCTGCCAGTGAAGCAGGACGCAAGGAGGATGAAGGTCCGCAAGTGGAAGTGGAAGTTGGTCCCTTCTGGATCGGAACGCACGAGATTCGCTGGGAGGAATACAAACGCTACATGGCAATGCATGATCTATTCAAAGAGATCACCGACCGTAAGCTCTTGCCGATCACGGACGCAAACAAACTGGATGTCGTCACCGCCCCTTCGAATTTGTACGACCCAACCTTCACCTTTCAGTTTGGCGAAGAACCAAACCGCCCCGCCATTACCATGAGCCAGTTTGCGGCCAAGCATTACACGAAGTGGCTGAGCGGACTTTCCGGCGCGTTCTATCGCTTGCCCACCGAAGCGGAATGGGAATATGCGTGCCGCGCGGGTACCAACACGGCTTATTCTTTTGGCGACGATCCGGCCCAGCTGGGTGACTATGCCTGGTTCACCGAGAACTCCAATGAATCGACCCAGCTAGTCGGCCAGAAGAAGCCCAACCCCTGGGGCTTGTATGATATGCATGGCAATGTGGCGGAATGGGTGATCGACGGATACGAAGCGAAGGAGTACGAAAAACTGGCCGCCAAGCCCCAGCCGTTGACGACTGCCGCGGCGATCGGTTGGCCGACCAAGCTCTATCCGCGCGTGGTCCGAGGTGGATCGTGGGACGACGAACCCAAATCGCTCCGCAGTGCCGCGCGTCATCCGTCGCACGACGACAACTGGCGAACCGACGATCCCAACTTCCCGCAGAGCCCTTGGTGGTTCACACGTGATTATGCGTTGGGGGTCGGCTTCCGGCTTGTGCGACCGCTGGAAGTTCCCGCCCGCGAGGACCAAGAACGATTTTGGAAAGCGGACATCGAGCAGATCCAGGTCGACTCCGATAACCGCATCGATAACGAAGGTCGCGGCAAACGGAGCGTGACGAGTCCTGAATTGCTGAAGGTGTTGGAGTCGTTGAAGAAGTAAAGGCAAGCATGGCAAGCGAGGTTCATCTTCGGCTGTTCTTGGGGGCGGCCCTATTGCTGGTGTTGAACTTCGGCGGGCCGATAAGAGCCATGTCCGGCGATTTGCCGCGGGGCATCGTTTCCGCTCCACCTAATTCGGGGCCCTACGTTCGCACTCCGCAAGGATGCATGGTTCCATACCAGGCAAAGATACCGACGACCGACGCCGAATTTACGATGGTCCCCGTGCCGGGCGGAAGATTCAAACTTGGGAGCCCGGCAACGGAATCAGGGCGTGGAACTGAGGAAGGTCCTCAGGTTGAAATCGAGATCAAGCCGTTTTGGATCGGGGCTTACGAAGTTGGCTGGGGGGAGTTCAACGAGTACACCCAGATGGGGTCCGTGTTTCGCCACTTCAAGCAGCAGAAAATCCTGCCGATCACCGAGCAGAATAAGATCGATGTCGTGACGGCCCCTTCATCGGTCTATGAGCCCAAGATTCCCTATCAGTTCGGCAACGAAGCGCGGCGACCGGCGATCACCATCAGCCAGTACTCGGCCAAGCAGTACACGAAGTGGCTTAGTGGGCTAACCCAAGAGTTCTATCGTTTGCCGAGCGAAGCAGAATGGGAATACGCGTGCCGCGCGGGAACATCGACTGCGTATTCGTTTGGGGATGATCCTCGGCAACTTGGCGAGTACGCCTGGTATCAAGCGAACTCCGAGGAAAGCACCCATTTGGTCGGGCAGAAAAAGCCAAATCCCTGGGGGCTGTATGATATGCACGGCAATGTGGCCGAGTGGGTCTTGGATGGCTTTGCCGCGGACGCCTACGAGGAACTCGCGCGACAGAAAAACTCAGCCGACAATCAACCTATGCCGGCCAGGGAAGCGATTCGCTGGGGGACCAAATTGTTTCCGCGCGTGATACGGGGCGGATCCTGGGACGACAGTGTTTCGCGCGTGCGCAGCGCGGCCCGCATTCCCTCTCAAGACGACGAGTGGAAACTCCATGATCCGGATTTTCCACAGAGTCCCTGGTGGTTCACGAATGGTTACGGGCTGGCAGTCGGATTTCGGATCGTTCGCCCCTTGGACACGCCAGAACGAAGCCAACGAGAAAGATACTGGCAGCCGGAAGTTGATTCGATTCGGTCGGACGTTGATGAACGGATCGACAATGAAGGACGAGGTCAGCGGGGTGTTTCCAATGCTCAGTTTTTGGATGAGTTGCGGAACTGGAAGCAGTCCAAAGCCCAGCGATCCGGCGGGAAATAGCCTTACTCGCTCCCGGCCCTCTGGCGAATTTTTATCTGTTATGCTACTTTTCTAGTAAGCCGAAAATGGGCGGCTAGCTCAGTTGGTTAGAGCGCCATGCTCACACCGTGGAGGTCACAGGTTCGAGCCCTGTGCCGCCCACTCAACACAAGTTGAGAATCACCAAGGGATGACGCGAACTGCTTGCGTCATCCCTTGGGTTGTTTGTGAGCTCAGTGATACCTTTGGTGATGCCCTTTTTGTCCCAAAAGGGAGCATTTCCTGCTCTGATTATGCAGGCAGGGCGTGCTTAAAAATTGTGCGTCGCTCGCACGGCAGTATCAGCCCGCCGCGCATCAGGCGGCCCGTCATGTGATCGAGCGAGGTATTCACTCGGCACCGCGGACATGGTTCGCCTGCACCGTCTGTCTGGCGCTCGTCCGGGAGAGCTTTGTTCACTGCGGCCGTGCGACATCGAACCAGCACAGGGGCTCTACCGTCCTGCCCGTCACAAGACGCAGCATCGTGGCAAGTGCCATGTGATCGTCGTTGGTCCCCGCGGTCAGGAAGTACTCCGGCCCTATCTCGACAGAGCGCCACAATCGTACTGCTTCTCGCCCGTTGAAAGCGAGGAGCAGCGTCAATCGGAGCAGCACTCGAAGCGAAAGACACCGCTGAATTATGGGAATCGGCCAGGCACGAATAAACGGAAAAAGCCGAAATGTTCACCCAGTGTTCTCAGCCGATCAGTTCGTTGATCACGCCAGTGCTGTCGCCATGCCGTTCGGCGTTGACGCCGATACCGTGGAGAAGCGTGAGCCAGGCGTTGCACAACGGGGTGTCCTTCGGTGCGACGATGTGGCGGCCGAGTTTGATGCCGGAGCCTCGACCAGCGAGCACGGTGGGACAATTGTCGAGACTGTGCCCCGTGCGCAAATTGCTGCCGTAGGCGACCGTAACGTGATCGAACAGAGAAGTGCCATCGGGTTCTTTGGTGGCCTTCAGCTGATCCAGGAAGCCTGCCAGCAACTCGCTTTGGGTCAGGTCACGCTTCTGCGAGGCCTCGAGCTTTTCCCCTAGCGTGGTGTGGTAGTGACTCATATCGTGCGGATGCACCGTGATGCCGATGCTGGTGAGCAGGGTGCTGACCGGCTGGCGATATGTGAAAACACGAGTACTGTCGGTTTGCATCGCGGCGATCATGATATCGTACATGAGCTTGATTTCTTCGTAGCCGCTGAGACCGGGCTTCGGCTCCTGCAGCGAAGTTTTGGGCTGTGACACGCCGATCCATTGCTCGTCGCGGCTGAGACGAGTTTCGATGTCGCGAATCCCTTCAAAGTATTCGTCCAGCTTGGCGTTGTCATTTTTGTTGAGGCGGCGTTGCAGGTCGTGCGCGTTTTCCAGCACCGTATCGAGCACACTACGCCGTTGGGCGAGTTGGGCTTGCTTCTGGGCGATTGGCGTTTTGTCTTCGGAAAAGAGGCGGTGATAGGCTTCGACAGGGTTGTTCTGGCCACCGACAGGTTTGCCGCGCACATCCCAGGCCAGCGAAAGGCCCGGGCCATGACCCGAGAGGCCGAGCAAGCCATCGCCGTTCAGTTGCAGCGAAGGGAAACGCGTGTCCTTCCCCAATTGCTCGGCCGCGACCTGATCAACGGAGACGCTGTTGCTAAAGCTCTGCCCAGGCTGCGCGTACCGGTTTGCGCCAGTCAACCACAAGGTGCTCCCCCAATGCCCTTCGTTGGCAAATTTGTTGTGAAGCCCCTGCACGATGGTGAAATCGGCTTTATGTCGCGCGAGAGGCTGAAGGCCTGGCGGCAAGGTGTAATCGGTCCCCGTTTGTTTAACGTCGGGATACCAGGTGCTCTCCGTCACGCCCCAGCCGAAGCCGAGAAAGACCAGTCGCTTAGGCGGTTGGACTGCGGTTGCTGCCGAGGCGAAGCGGCGGAAGCCAAGCGACTCCAGGAGCGGCAGCGCAACAAGCGCCTGGCTGGAGCGGAGGAAATGGCGGCGAGTGGTGGCTGCGTTCATGTGAATGATTCCTAGTTACTTGGTCTGAAATTCCTGGCTGCGGACGAGCGCGAGAATAAACTCCCGCGTGGCAAAGTCTTTCTGCCTT
>JBGSNR010000005.1:0-218210 GCA_041739545.1 Pirellulaceae bacterium
TCTTTCGCTGCTGGCAAACGCGGCAACTCTACGACGATGCCAAATACGTGGCCCAACTGCACCGCAAACAATCGCCGATCGTGAAGTTCCTCGCCACAAATTCCGCCAAGTAGACTTGATGAGGTAGCTCAGATGTCTACGACACTATTTGAGTGCAGCATGAATACGTTTGTGCGTTGGCCGAGCCTTGGTGGAGTTTTAACAATCGTAAACGGTCTTTCGTGGTTAGCGTTCTTTTTCGTGGATCGTTATACGGCTCTGGCTTCCGAACTTACGATCGGCATCGCAATGCTCTTGTCCCTGCCGATTGCGTTTCCTTTCCTCCTTCCGGGAGGCCACCAAACACCGACCGATGCCGACACGATTTTCCTGTGCGTTGTTATTGGGCTGAATGCCTTCGCTTGGGGATATGGCGTCTCGTGGTTGTGGCAAAACGTAATCCGACGTTGTTCACTTCGAGTGCTGTTTGCTGTAATGACGACCATTGCGGTGCTGCTCGCGATCTGGAGATTGGTATAGCCTTACCCACTGGTGATCGCCGAACAATCGGGTCAACCGGAGCCGCGGGCCGCGCGGTTTCTGAAATCAACGTTGGTTGGCCGCGGCCCGGTTAACCGAGGCGTTACGGCAGCCGCACCTTCCCTCGCTCCCGCGCGAAGGAAACTCGCTGCACGCGGCTACCCATCCTGTCCCAGCGGGTAAACAGCGAGGCTGAAGTCGCAAGCAGACCACATTCGACGGCCTCGGAGGCCCATCGTACGAATTAACTGGTCGCGGCGGCGGCGATCATGAACAGGAGCAAAATTCCGTGCAGCAGCGCGGAGCCGCCCCCCATCACAATGCCGATCCAGGCGTGGACCACACCGTGTACTTTGGGATTCGCCTTGTAAGCTCGCAGTCCCAGAATTCCCAACACCAAGGCAACGATGCCGAGGATCGCGCCGAAGCAAGGAATCAGTGACGCGATCCCCAGGTAGTAACTGATGAGGGCCATGGGATTCTTGTAAGGAATAATCCCATGCGTGCTATCTCCTTCGTTGTCGACCACCGAGGCCTGCATCACCGGCGGCGTTTGCGGAGCGTGATACGGATTCTGGTCAGAAAATGGATTGGTCATGCAACACTCTCGGCCGGTAAGTGGCAAACGCTTCGTTCGCAAAGGATGAAGTGAGGTTAGAATACGATGTGGTGAAACGCAACTGAATTGACCTTTTGACATGCATATTTTGATTATCGGCGGCGGCGTGATCGGCTTGTCCCTGGCCTGGGAATTGGCCCAGCGAAAAGACCTGCGCGTCACGCTGCTCGATCGGCAAGATTTTGGAACCGAAGCTTCTTGGGCGGGGGCAGGAATTTTGCCTCCGGCGAATCGAGAGACGGCCGTTCATCCTTACGATCAGCTGCGCGGACTGGCCATGGACTTGCATCCGCGGTGGGCGGAACGATTGCGCGAACTGACCGGCATCGATACCGGTTTTCGACAGTGCGGCGGAGTTTATCTGGCACGAACTCGCGGCGAAGCGGCAGCGCTGGCGGGCATGGCAGGGGAACTTCGCGACCAGCAGATTCCTATCGAGCGACTAACCCCGGCAGAACTCGCCGAGGTGGAGCCCGAATTGGCCACACTCAATAGTTCGGATCTGAAGGCCGCGTATCACCTGCCGACGGAATGCCAGCTTCGCAATCCGCATCATTTGCAAGCCTTGATCCGCGCCTGTGAATTGGCAGGGGTGGAACTCAGGCCGCAGACGGAAGTGATCGGGATCGAATCGGCAGACGGTTGTGTGCAAGCGGTTCGAACCTCGGCCGGGGAGTTGGTCGCCGATCGGGTGTGCATCACGGCCGGGAGTTGGTCGCAGGGGTTACTGCATCTGTTGGGAATTGAAACAGGCATTCTGCCGATCCGGGGGCAAATGGTTTTGTATCGCTGCGCTCGGCCGCCGCTGAAGTGCGTGGTGAACGAAGGCTCCCGCTATCTGGTGCCGCGGCTGGATGGGCATTTATTGGTCGGAAGTACCGAAGAGGAAGTGGGTTTTGACAAATCGACCACGCCGGACGAAATTGCCGGACTGCGCGCCTACGCCGAGAGCCTAGTTCCGGCCTTGCGTCAGGCTGAGGTGATACGCACCTGGGCCGGCTTGCGTCCGGCATCGTTTGACGGGTTTCCTTATCTGGGGCGGGCTTCCGGCTGGGAGAATCTGTACGTTGCCGCGGGGCATTTTCGGAGCGGGCTGTATCTTTCCCCGGCCACCGCGGTAGTGATGTCTCAGGTGTTGGCAGACGAAACGCCAGCCATCGACCTGGCCCCCTTTCGCACGGGTCGGTAAGTCGTGGATAAGTTGGTGCGTTTTAGTGAATAAGTGCGTATAATGGTTTGGGCCTCCGCTTGGACCTGATCGAGACGTCAGCCGAAGACGCTTTGAGGTTGCGATTGGCAGTGCCGCGCTGCCTTAAGGTCGAGAGCGTTGAAAATTCCTGGCAGCGAAGGGAATCTGTTGATGGGTGCTTTGGAGAGAGTTGTGGACTGCTAGCACTGGTTGCTAGAAGGGGGTTCTTCCCCTCAGAAGAGGCGCTAACAGCCAGGAGTTGGCTTTTTCGCGTAACGCGTTTGCCGGATTTGGTTTAGTGTGGTTTGGAAGGTGCTAAAACAGGTTTCCAAAACCGGCCCAAACGAGAACGGCGAGATATTTTATGGAGTTTAGGCGTTCCCGTGAGGGTTTTGAGAAAAGTTCCGCGGAGGGGCCGGCGAGCCAAACGTCATTACGGCGAACTTTCGCCCTGTAACGTCCGGCCCTTCGCGAGCCACCTGATTTCCGGAGCCAACGATGTCCAGCGAACAACCCGACCGATTTGATTTCGACGAGATCGTCCGTGAGACGCATCCGCACATCCGAGCTTACATTGCCGGGATGGGGGTGCCGCGGCACGACGTGGACGATATCGCCCAGGATGTTTATCTGGAGCTGTATCGCTTCCTCGACCGCGTGCCGCCGAACGTCACTCCCAAACAGTGGCTGAAGGGGATCGCCCGAAATTTGTGCTTCAACCACTTCCGCAAACACACCCGTCGGAATCGCTTGCAGCGGGAAGCCCTGCTGCAACTGTTGATCAAGACAGAAGGGGATGAGCCCCGTTTGGCAGAAGGACCGGTCCGCAGTGCCTTGGATGTGTGCTACGAAAAACTGCCGCAGGAGAGCCGGCAAATGTTGAAACTGAAATACGAAGACGAGTTGCCCTCGCAGACGATTGCCGAGCGGCTCGAATCGACCTCGGAAGCGATCCGCGTCGCCTTGTTCCGAATTCGCCACGTCTTGCGGGAATGTATCAGCCGCAGTCTGGCCGCGGAGCAACTCCTATGAAGAACATCCGCGAACTTTTAAGCCGCTACTTGGACGACCGGGATTCCCTTTCCGATGCGGATTGGGAAACGCTGTTGGCGGAGTTGAAAAACGCGCCAACTTTGGTTGCCGAGCTGCGCGATCAATTGCAGCTCGATGATTATTTGGCGCAGAAATTAGCCGTCGACCGGGTGAATTTCATCTCGCAAGTCGGCCAGCGCGTGAGTGACTACGACCGGCAAGTGGCCGAGACGTTCGACCAGGTGGCCGAGTTGCGCTCGATGGCGGAAGCAGAACTGCTTCAGCCCAAGCTGCAACCTGTCAGCGCGTGGTGGTCGTGGGGCACATCGCTGGGCATTGTGGCAGCGCTGTTGTTAGTCGCCGTGACGATCGGCTGGCAAACGAATTGGGGACTGCCGACCATGCTCGCCGTGGTGGAAACAGTTTCCGGCACGGTCGAAGTCCGCAGCGGCGGGAAGACCGTTCCGCTGGCGAACGGAGTGGGTCTGGAAGCGAGCCAGGAATTGATCACAGGCGAAGGAAGTTCGCTGGTGTGTCGTTATGCCGACGGCACGCAGATTCGAATCCAGGCGAACTCGACCGCGCGGCTGTCGCGACATCCCGATCACGAAGGGAAGCAGATTCATCTCGACCGCGGCGCTTTGTGGGCCGATATCGCCCCGCAACTTGCGGGTCGACCGATGATTTTCGTCACCCCCCACGCCGAAGCTACAGTGGTCGGTACGAAGTTTCAGCTCATCGTGCATGAGCACGACACCGAACTGGAAGTCACCGAAGGACGTGTGGACTTCAAACGGATCGGCGTTAGCGAAGCGATGCCCGTGGTCGCCAATGAAGTGAGCCACATCGGGGGTGAGCGCTTCGAGCGCGAGCCGATCGCCTGGCCCCGCCAAAGTGACGGCGATTTAGTGTTTCAGTTCAAGAACATTCTTGATCCAGCCTTGGCGCGGAATCCAGAGTCGAACAATTTGCGCGTGACGCCGCTGCTGGCTCGCGGCGAGGTCGATTTGTGGCACGGCCGAGCTTTGGCGCTCGATGGTGGATCGTATTGGTCGAGCGATGCAGGAACCGATTTGTTGGCACTCTTGCGAGAACGAGAGCAGATCACGATAGAAGTGGTTTTGGGAGCGGTGGAGATGCAGGATATGCACCCGCAGCAAGCCGGCGCGGTCTTGTCGTTCGCGACAAAGGGAGATCGAGGCAACTGGTCGCTGCGAACGGCAGAAGGAAAGTGGCTTGCCCGGCTGCGAACCGAGGCGGGAGACGCCGCGCAGGAACTGAGTTGGAAGATGCCTGCCACGGCTGCCTTGCATCATGTGGCCTTCACCTATCGCCCCGGCGAGTGGAAAGGTTATTGCGATGGTGAATTGATCGAAACGCGGACCGATGTCCACGGCAACTTTCGCAACTGGCTCGAGGGAGCGCTCGTGGTGGGAGCCGACGAGGATGAACAGCAAGCGTGGCGCGGCATCGTGTGTGGATTTGCCGTCTACCGCCGGGTGCTGTCGGCGGAAGAGTTGTCGCAGAATGCACGACATGCCAGAATGGTTTACGGGCCGATTGGGCTGTAAAGTTCAAGCCGCGTAGACGATTGAGTACAATGAGCGCGAATCCGTACGAACCGTCGTTAGTTCGCGCCGAACTAAGCGAGGATGTCTTCGATCGAACCCAGCGGAACGATCTGGCGGCAACCATTCGCCGGTTCTTGCAGGAGAAGCTATCGGCGTTTGAATTTGACGAGGCGCTGTGCCCCTTTCGAACCTCTACGGATGCCGTGGTGCGCTACGTTGCCGAGGCCGTTTGGTTTCACTACGACGACTGCACCGATCACCTGGTCGCATTGACGAAGCCAGAGTGGGACTATTTTCAGCGGCTGCTACTGCTGCTGGAATCCAATGGATCGGTGGAAGTGACAACGATCCGTTGTTGGTCCTGGACCCAACTGCTGGCAGCCGGGGCGCTGTTTGGTTTTACTGAGGCTGTCTGGCACCTGGGATGGGGGATGCATCTCTTGGTGCTGGCGATGCCGTTTGGCTTGATTTCGCTCGGCATTTCGCGGGTGCGACGGGGAACGATCAGCTCTAGTCCGTATGATCCGATCGTGTTTCCCTTCGGTTCATTTGGCGACTTGCGCCAGGCATACGATTCGGTGGGATTCAAAAAAGATCGCTATCCGCGCAAGATGCAGCCGCGCCGGATTCGCTCTCCCCTGATGAACGCTGCATTGCAGTTGCAGTTCTACACGCTGTGGCTAATGCTCTCCCCCGTTGTGCTTTCGTGGCAGATGTTTCCGGCGTTCGAAACTCGCGTGCGGGCGCTGCAAAAAGATTGACGGCAAAGTAGCTGAACGAAAAAAGCCGCTCGCAAACTGCGAGCGGCTTTCTAAAATTCGTTCCAACTAAACTTCAGCAATCGCCGGCTGAATTACTTCGATGCCTGGGCGACTTTATCTTTGCCGAGGATCTTGAGGTAATCGACGGTGATGGCGAGGACTTCATTAAAGTAAAAGTCGCGCTTCACAATTTCTTCTGAACCGTTGGCTTGCTCTTCGAATTGCTTCTCTTCTTCTTTGTCGGAATCGAGTTCTTTGCGGCGGGCGAGGAATAATTCTTCCTTAAGCGGAACTTCCTTGCGAGCCTTCTGCTCTTTGTACTTCTCAATGTTTCCCAGCAGTTTTTGGAAGTCGCTCGAGTCCTTCCGGCGAACAGCCGAAAGCTCGTCAAGCTTCTTAATCACATTCTGATTTACGCTGGCGTAGACATTGAACGGTGCCGCTTTCACCTGATCGAATTCGACCGGGTAATCCAAATCCCCTTCGCTGATATCCATGTGATCGGTGAGCGACGGCAAGGCAACATCCGAAACGACTCCCTTCTTCTGCGTGCTATCTCCATTCGGGCGATAGAACTGCTGCATGGTGATCTTCAGCGCACCCAGGTTTGGCGGATTGGCGATCCGAAACATCTGAGGCCCCAGATCGAGCAGGCTTTGCACCGTACCTTTGCCGTGGGTGGAGGTGTCGCCAATCACCAGGCCGCGACGATAATCCTGAATCGCACCGGCGAGGATTTCGCTGGCGCTGGCAGAAAACTTGCTCGTGAGCACAACCATCGGCCCGCTCCAGGCCATGCCGCGATCGAGGTCATCGTAGTGCTGCACCCGGCCGTCCGGATCTTTCACCTGCACCACTGGACCTTCGTCAATAAACAAACCGGTCAAGCTGATGGCTTCGGTCAAGCTGCCGCCGCCGTTGCGACGCAGATCGAGCACAAGTGCATCGACCCCATCCTTGTTGAATTTCTCCAGGATTTTCCGCACATCGCGAGTTGTGCTCTTGAAGGTGTTGCCTCCATCGCGGGCGGCTTCCATATCCATGTAGAAGCTGGGGAGGTCGATCACTCCCACTTTGAACGGCGTGCCGTCCTGCTTTAATCCGTCTTCAAAAACAACGCCGCGCGCTTCGCTGTCGGTCAGTTCGATCTTCTGACGGGTAATGTCGATGATTTTGACTTGCCCTGGAGCATCGGCCGAGATGATGCCCATCCGGACGATCGTTCCCGGTTTGCCGCGAATCAATTTCACGATGTCATCGAGTTTCATGTCGGTGACATCGATCATCTTGTCGTCCTTGCTGACGCTGACGACCCGATCGTCCACCTTCAGCAAACCAGATTTTTCAGCCGCTCCGCCGGGAATCAGTTTGCTGATCTCGGTGTAGCCATCGTTCACTTGCAGTGCCGCGCCGATCCCTTCCAGATGCAGACCCATGATGATCCGGAAATTTTCCAGAGTCGAAGGGGACATGTACGTGGTGTGCGGGTCGTAACCGTTGGTGATCGAAGTCAGGAAGATTTCGAGCAGATTGTCGGCATCGGTCTGATGCATTCGGCTGGCGAAACTGTGGTAGCGGCGATAGAGCCGAGCCCGCTGTTGTTCGTCGGTTTCCTTAACTTTCTTGTCCGCACGAAGGGCGAGCATGTCGTACTTGATCCGCTTGCGCCAGCGGTCATTCAGTTCTTCGGCCGTTGTGGCGAACGAAATCTTCTCCGGGTCGGTGACCAGAACTTCATCCTTTTCGTAATCGAACGGACCCTTCAGCAATTCGTCGATCGTGGCCAGGCGTTCATCCAGTCGCTTCAGATAGCGTTGAAAAACGGTGTAGGCAAAGCTGATGTCGCCGCTTGCAAAATCTTCATCCAGGAGATCGACATGTTTATTGAATTCGTCGATGTCGGCCTGGGTGAAGTAGAGCTTCATATTGTCCAGGTTCTTGATGAACAACTTCATGGCCCGCTGCGAGATTTCATTGTCGAGCGGATGTTGGGTGAGGTGTTCGCGCTTGATGATCGACGCGACCACGCGCGAGACCTGCCGATCCACTGATCGCGGAGCTTGAAGCTGGGGAGGTCCTCCTTCGCGTGCCGACAAGCTGGATAAACCGGCTGAACCGACAAGCAAGGCGGCCAGCGTTACTGAACACAACCAGCGGCGCGACGATGGGCGCATGACATCCTCTTGCAAGAGTTAGGGCCTTCTGCGAGCGAATGCTCGACAGGTTGCCAACAGTACGGGGAAGGAACGGGAATCCACCCGCCAAATCCATTCAAAAATATGGGTCAGGAGTTTCATACTCCTTCTCGGATTCTATAGGGGTCGATGGGATTGGACAACATGAATCGATTGGGAAGAATGTCTAATCGGCGAATCTCAGCGGCTCACCTTTGAAGCCTCGCTCGCGGTTCACCGCTGGAACGAGGATTCATCGCCTGCAGGAGGGGCAAAGTCGAGGAAACCAAGGCGAATTCCCGAATCATTCGTTGACCGGCTGGTTTCAATGTCGATAATAATTGATCATAGGGCGCGGGCGACCCGTTTCTTCAGCAATGAAGACTCAGATCGCAGCAGCCTTCCCACCACCATCGCGACCGATCACCCCACAGGTCGCCGCTAAAATTTGTGCCCGCCTGCTGGCGTAGGTGTTTCAACCTGTGAATTCTCCCATTCCACGCTCTGATGTTCGAATTCGCTGGTGCTCCCCGCACGCTGTGATCGCCGTTTCGTGCCTGCTGTGGATGTGCGGTGAAGTGGGTCAGGTTCAAGCGGCCGAGGAGTCGCGCACCGGGGAGCAGATTTATAAGGCTCACTGCCTGGAATGTCATGGCGAACAGGGAGTTGGGAGCAGCAATCACAAGTCGCCCCTCCTGGGTGATCTTTCGATTGGCGAACTGACGCGAATTATCGACCGAACGATGCCTGAAGGAGAGCCGGAAAAGTGTGTCGGGGAGGACGCTCAAAAAGTGGCCGCCTACATCCATGAAGCTTTTTATTCGCCGACCGCCCAGTTTCGCAATCAGCCCCCCCGCCGGGAACTTTCCCGCCTCACGGTGCGCCAACATCAGCAGATTCTGGCCGACCTGATTGGCAATTTTCGCGGGCGAAATCAGATCGGGGACGAGCGCGGGCTGAAAGCTCAGTACTACAAACACCAGAGTTATCGCGATCGGGCCTTCGAACGCGTGGACGAAGTCGTGCAGTTCGATTTTGGCACCGAAGTTCCAGACAAGGAAAAACTCAATACGCCCGAGTATTCCATCCGTTGGGAAGGTTCGGTCCTTGCCCCCGAAACGGCCGATTACGAGTTCATCGTCCGCAGTGGCCATGCCGTGAGGTTGTGGATCAATGACCTGCGGCAACCGTTGGTGGATGGCTACGTGCAGTCGGGTGATCAGGTGGAATACACGGGCACCATTCGCTTGACCGGGGGGCGGGCCTATCCTTTGAAGCTCGATTTCTCCAAGGCCAATCAAGGGGTTAAGTCGGACAAGCATCAGAAACGGGACAAGCCCGCCTTTGTGACTCTGATGTGGAAACTGCCGCAGCGGGTTCCGGAAGTGATTCCACAGCGTTTCCTGTCCCCCAAGAACTCCAGTGAAGTCTTTGTCCTGCAAACAGCCTTCCCCCCCGACGATCGCAGCATCGGTTACGAACGGGGGACTTCCGTTTCGGCCGAATGGAAACGAGCGGCGACGGAAGCGGCGTTGGAAGTCACCGATTACATCAGCCAGCGAATTCGGGACTTTGCTGGAACGAAGTCCGATGCAAAGGATTATCGCGAGCGTGTGCAGAAGTTCTGCCAGAGCTTCGCGGAGCGAGCTTTCCGTCGTCCTTTGAACGATGAAGAACGGAAGATTTTTGTCGACCAACATTTTGCCGCAGAAATTGATACGGAGTTCGCCCTCAAGCGTTCCCTGCTTTTGGTACTGCAGTCCCCGCGATTTTTGTACGTTGATTTGGGAGGGCTGAACGAAAATCCCTACGACGTCGCCACGCGGCTCTCACTGGGGCTGTGGGATACGATCCCCGATGACGAACTTCGGCGGGCGGCTTCTGCAAACGAACTCAAAACGGCCGATCAGGTGCGTCAGCAAGCGCAGCGGATGCTAGCCGATGGACGAGCGAAGGCGAAAGTTCATGAGTTTTTCCTGCGGTGGTTGAAGGTCGATCAGGTTCCTGATCTCTCGAAGGATTCGGAGCATTACACCGGCTTCTCTCCGGAGGTCGCCTGCGATCTGCGGACATCTTTGGAGTTGTTCATCGACCAAATTGTCTGGAGTGAGAAATCAGACTTTCGCGAACTCCTGCTCGCCGACAAATTGCCGTTAAACGGCCGGCTGGCGGAGTTCTACGGCATCGAGTTGCCAAAAGAGTCCGGCTATCAGAACATTGCTGCCGACGATTCCCGAAATGGACTGCTGACCCACCCGTACTTGCTTTCGAGCTTTGCCTACACCGATTCCACCTCGCCGATTCACCGCGGCGTGTTCATTTCGCGGGCCTTGCTCGGGCGGGCGTTGAAGAACCCACCCATGGCGGTTGCCCCCACGGCCCCGCATCTGCAACCCGATCTCACCACCCGTGAACGCATCGCGGAGCAGACCAAGGCCGAAGCGTGCATCGTTTGCCACGGCATGATTAATCCGCTAGGGTTCTCGCTCGAATCGTTTGATGCAGTCGGCCGCTTTCGGAAAGAAGAGCTAGGGAAGCAGATCGACACTTCGGGGCAGTACATTACCAAGGCTGGCAACGAAGTGAAGTTCAGCGGCTCACGCGACTTAGCGAACTTTTTGGCCGAGAATCCGGAAACCCACGATGCCTTCGTCGATCAGCTCTTTCATTACTTGATTAAGCAGCCGATACGGGCGTACGATGCACAGACGGTGCAGAAGTTACGGCAAAGCTTCCGTGACAACGAATTTTCGATCACGAAACTTGTGGCTGAGATTGTGACGACCGCTGCGTTGCCACCGGCCGATCAGCCGGCAGCCAAAGACTTGTCGCAGAACTAATTTTCCAACGTTTTGAACTTCCAATCGAACTTCTTCCCCTGGTGAAGCTATGACCTACAACAGCCGCCGACAATTCCTGCATGATCTCGGCCTGAGTGCTGCTGCCTTGCCCTTCGTGTGCAATCTGCCCGGATTGGCATGGGGGGCCGCGGAGCAACAGCGGAAGCAGCGATTGGTGTTCATCTTCACCCCGAACGGCACTATCCCGGATGAGTTCTGGCCGGACAAAGAAGGGGAACTGGAACTAAAGCGAATTCTGCAACCGCTGGAGCCGTTCAAAAGCCAGACGCTGACCATGCACGGAATGTGCGACAAGATTCGTGGCGACGGCGACGGCCACATGCGCGGCATTGGCTGCCTGCTGACGGGAATCGAACTGTTTCCCGGCAACATCCAAGGGGGCTCGGATACTCCTGCCGGTTGGTCGAGCGGCTTGTCGATCGATCAGGAGATCAAAAATTTCCTCCAGGCGAAGCCAGAAACTCGCACGCGGTTCGGCTCGCTCGAATTCGGGGTCCTCGTCCCGGAACGAGCCGATACCTGGACCCGAATGGTCTATTCCGGTCCCAACAAGCCGATCACGCCCATCGACGATCCGTACCAGATGTTCGGCAAGCTATACGGCCGTATGAAGGACCGCGAAAGCTTGAAAAGCGTCCTCGACACGCTACAGGAAGACCTGGCGAAGGTGAAGTCGGTCGTCGGTGCGGAGGATCGCCGCATGCTGGAAGAGCATGCTTCGCTCGTGCGCGGTTTGGAGCAGGAGCTGCAGCAATCTTCGACCGCGGCCTTAGCCCATGCGGTACCCGAGCTGGAACCGGGCGTGCGGGAAGATAACGACAACATGCCGCAACTGACGAAGATGAACATCGAACTGATGGTCAACAGTTTTGCGAACGATTTTGCCCGCACGGCTTCGCTGCAGTTCACCAATTCGGTCGGTGGCGTGCGGATGCGCTGGATCGGTGTCGATGAAGGACATCACGAACTGTCGCATCACGGCGATGATAACGAAAAGTCGAAAGAACAGTTGATCAAGATCAACACCTGGTTCTGCGAACAGATCGCCTACCTGGCGAAGCGGCTCGCGGAAACCCCAGAACCGGGCGGCGACGGCAGCTTGCTCGACAACACCACCCTGGTGTGGACCAACGAACTTGGCAAAGGAAATTCGCACACGCTGGACAACATCCCGTTTGTCTTGATCGGCGGCGGGCTGGGTTGGAAAATGGGACGCGCGATCAAGATGAAGAATATCCCGCACAATCGTTTGCTGATGTCCTTCGCCCATGCCTTCGGCCATCACATCGAGAAGTTTGGCAATGCCGACTTCTGCAAGGATGGAGCACTGACGGGGTTGGTGTAGGGGCCGAGTGGACTTAACGCGTTCGTTCCTGCTGCCGCGGCAACATGTCCCAGAGTGTTCGTTTCGCCCGAAATTTCAGCGTGTCGGCGAGGTTGCTTCTGAACCTTGTCGGCTGGGAGTTCTGCATCGCATCGTTGCCCGCTCAAGAGTCGCTGCCTGATCTTTCTACGCAGACTGCGGATCTGGTTGTGCCCGTGTGCATGAAGGAGGGAGTGCCACGACCCGGTTTGCGTGTCTCGCAGACGACCAAGGGTTGGCAGGGGACCGCCGTGCATCACGCCCTGTACCTGCCCAAGGATTGGAAGCCGGATCGAAAGTACCCGGTAATTGTTGAGTATCCCGGAAATGGCAACTATCGCAATCGATTCGGCGACGTATCGACGGGAACCGTCGAAGATGGATGCCTGGGTTATGGCATTAGCGGCGGCGAAGGCTTCGTGTGGGTCGTCCTGCCATTTGTGGAGCAGTCTGGTGATCAGAAGCAAAATGCGATCACCTGGTGGGGCGATGTGGAAGAAACCAAGCGTTACTGCCTTGCCACGGTGCGCGATGTCTGCGATCGCTGGGGAGGAGATGAGAAGCAAGTGATCCTGGCAGGATTCTCGCGTGGCTCCATCGCCTGCAATTTTATCGGACTGCACGACGATGAGATCGCACAGCTGTGGTGTGCCTTCGTCTGCCATAGCCACTATGACGGTGTGAACGAAAAGTGGCCTTACGCGGGAGCTGATCGTGCGGCTGCCTTGCTTCGTTTGAAGCGACTTGGCGACCGACCACAATTCATCAGCCACGAGGGATCAACTTCCGCTATCGCTGAGTATCTGCAGGGGACCGGTATTGAGGGGAAATGGCGTTTTGAACCGATCCCCTTTCGCAATCATTCGGATCGATGGACGCTCTGCGATGTGCCCAGTCGCCAAAAATTACGGGACTGGCTGTTAGCACAGTTGACTCGTTAGAGAAAGCAAGTCTGGCTGGGGATGTGGGGGCAATGTGGTTCAGTAAACGACCAGGTCCAGGCTGATTTACTCCCGCACCCCATCCAGCAATCCGCCGATCTCTTCGTGAATGTGCCCGGTCGCGACGACCACCAGGCACTGCAGCGGGGCATAGTAGAACACCGTTCCGGTGCCGCCGTTGGTGTCCCAAAAGGCGGGATTAATCGTCCGCTCAATCAGCTCGACCAACGCGCGGCCGTTGCTTTCGAGGATCGCTCCACCGCCGCTGGAAAACGCCAGGGCAGGGGTGCCGAGGGTCTGGTCCGACATCGCCAGCGAAACTGCCAGACTATGCCGGAGTGCGATTTGTTCATCGTCCAGTGACGGGGCTACCGCCTCTTGGGACGCAGATGGAAGCCGCTCTTCCCGGGCAATCTGTCGCTGGAGATCGTCGCGCACGCGCACCAGTCGGCTACGCAACTGAGCGGCCATGTTCTTCAAAAATTCGTGCTCGTTCCGCAGGTCGTGCTGCATCATCTCGCGGTAGAGATTGGTCAAGCTAATGATCGCGGCTTGCTGTTCGGCCGGCGAACGGGCTTGCGAGTTCTGCTTGAGCAGCCGATTTAGGTCCAGCGACAGGGCCGTTAATGCACGACATTCGCCGGAAACGGCCTGAGTCTTAGCGGACTGCACTGCCGGCGAGGTTGCCGCTGCAAAACCGTCGGCCACGAAAACGAGACAAAGCGTGGTGAGCCACATGCGTTCGATCCTTGAGAAGTGCCCCCGGCTAATCCTGAACCTAGCAAATCGGCGGCGCAAAAAGCAAGTTCATCCTGGAGTTGAACGTTCCTCGCCTGTAGGCAGACTCTCTGGATCGGTGGTGGCGTTGAATGTCACCTGTTCTCGCTCGGCCTGCCGGGCTGCCAATCGTTGTTTCTGAAAGTCCCGCTCTTCGTAGGCATCGACGCAGAAGCGAATGAGCAGCAGAGTACCGGAAAGTGGGATCGAGAGCATGATCCACATATGCCACAGTCGCCAGAAATCAGGTTCAGGGACGAGCGCATTAAAGATCACAATGACAACCGATAGGACCGTCATCCCAAACAACAGGGAGCGCAAACCAAAGCGGAAATACTTCCGGGCGGGACGCTTCCGCTGCCAACGGAGAAAAGCTTCGCCCAACGTGGTGAACAGGATCAGAAACGTGGCAATCGGCAGCAGGGAAATAGCACTAAATAGTGCCAAGATAATGCAGATGCCAACGACTTTCATCGCGCCCATGCGTTACCTCTTACGGACGAGGGACAATTCGGTTTCGTCGGCAGCCGATCTATCCTCGCACTCTCGTCGGCAAAATCACCATCGGCACGCCGTCCCACTGCAACCGCCGCTGTAGAGAATAGGCCGTCTGATTATGGAGCAAGTGACCGTACCATGAATCCCGTTGAAAGACGAGTTGCCCCGCGAAAATAATGGAGCGGGGGAAGTCTCGATTCACCACCCGGCACACCTGTTCCAGTTCGTCGACCACATCGGTACCGATCGTCATGTAGCCGCGGGCAGGAAAGCCCAACCGCCGGGCGAGGTCGACATACTGTTCCAGCGACCCTTCGCAGTGTTTCCGGAGGGCTTCCATTTCCTCGGCCCCCTTGAAGTTGCCTGCGTCGACCACGCCGACCGAGATAAAAACCATGTTCTTGAAGTAGCCGGGCATGGTCCGAACGGCGTTCAGGAGCGTATGCACCCCCAGGCCGCTATATCCGCCTACCAGAATTGCTGCCGTCGGTGCATCGGGATCGCAGGGAGCCAGATTGGCAGGACCCGCGGATGGAATGGTGGTGAGCGATTCATCGAGCCCCTTCAGGCGGGCGGTGACGGAACGATAGTAGCGGCGAATCAGCAAACTGGTGATCGTGACGATGCTGGTGACAATGACGGTAATCCAGCCCCCTTCGACGAACTTGAAACAAACCGTCACCACCAAAATCGAAACGCACATCACTGCCCCAAAGCCGAACAGCGCCAGTCGCGAGCGCCAGCGCGGGTGTTTGCCCCGTTGCTGCCACCACAACAGGCTCATGCCGAGCATGGAGAGTGAGAACGTCAGAAAGACGTTGATCGAATACATGATGACCAGCGCCGACACGTTGCCATCGTTCATCCACAGCGCTAAAATCGCCGCCACGCCGATCAGCAGAATGCCGTTGTGGGACGACAGCCGCTCGCTCAAACTGCCAAACCAGTGCGGGACCCATGAATCGTGAGCCATGGTCGCCAGGCACTTGGGGCCTCCAATAAATCCTGCTTGGGCGGCGACAACCAGTAGCGCTCCTTCGGACAGAACCGTAATCAGCACGAAGCCGAAGCCGATCGTATGGGGCAGTCCGAGGGTCTGTTGATCTTCCAGTTCTTCGACGAAGCGTTCCGTCAGCCGATGGTTCATCGTCTTCACCGGCGTGGCATGGCTGGTTTCGCCGGTGATTGCTTTTTCGGCAACATTCAGAGCTTCGCCGGCAGTGGCGACCGTTGAAGGGCCAACATGATGCTCGGGCTTCAGGTCGAGCAGCAGGTAGGCAAACATCAAACCGGCCGCAGTGATCGCCAGCGAGATCGCCATGTAGATCATGGTTCGCTGGGCGGTCTGCACGCGCGGCTCACGCATCACAGCCATGCTATTCGAAACCGCTTCAATCCCCGTGTACGTTCCCGCCCCCAGCGAATACGCCTTCATCAGCAGGAACAGCATGATCCAGGGACCAATACTGGGGTTGTTCCAGTCGCTGCTCACCTGCTGGGAAATGACTTCCGCCCGCTCGCCGATCTGAGTGATGTGCATCCCCAGGACGCCAAAAATCAAGATCGCATGAGTGAATAGGAACGTCAGAAAAATGGGCATTAGAATCGAGATCGATTCCTTGACGCCGCGCAGGTTGAGGATGATCAGGCCAATAATCAGCGCAACCTCTGTGGGGACCTTCAGCGCGCTGATATCCGACGGCAGAAGACCAAAAATGGCATCGCCGGCAACGGCAATCGAAACGGTGACGGTGAGCACGTAGTCCACAATCAAGGCGCAACCGGCGAGCGCACCCGCCCAACTGCCGAGCATCTTACTGGCGACCAAATAGCCACCGCCGCCGCTGGGAAAGAGCTCAATGATCTGGCTGTAGCAAGCCGAGATAACACCGACGGTGAAAATGGTGGCAAGGGCGAGCAGGATCGCCAGGTAGCGATGATCGTCAGCGGGGCCGCCGTAAAGATGTGCAAACGCTTCGGAGGGACCATAGCAAGACGAAGATAGTCCGTCCGCTCCTAAGCCGACCCAAGCCAAAAAAGCCACCAGCGAAATGTGCTGATAAACGGCGTGGTCCTTGAGGTCGAGCGGCTTGCCGACCAGCAGCAAGCGCACTTTGTCTCGGATCTGCGGCGGATCCTCGGCTGGAAGTTGCTGATCATCGGCGACTTCCTTGACCACTCCCGAGTCCGATTTGGCTGCGGAGTCGGTCGCTTTAGAAGGAGATTTCGAGGCCCCGGCTGTCGCTGACGGCAGAGGATTCAGCGGAGCGATGGGGCCGATATCAGCAGGCGAGGAACCTTCCTCGCCGGGCGTGGGCTGCGACATAAGTTCTGGCGGGAACGCGCCGAGCCTTAAACCGGCCGGCTGGGTGCGGAGCTATCACAGCCCCGCGTGGCCGAGCAATCGTTCTGCCGGCCAATGCTCCATATCGTAATCGAAGCCGGTCTCAAGCGTAACGGACCAATTGGCCGAGAATCCGGCAAACATCACTTTCCTCAACGGTCTTATAAGCCCGGTGCAATCTTGAGCAGAGCCCCGGCTTTCTCGTCCGAGCCCTCTTTGGCGGACCCTATCACCGTGATGTACAGCGTGCCGTCCGGCGCGAACGCGAGTGCCGTTGCTTTGTCGAACGCGGTGATCTTCTTGGCCTTAATGGCTTGCTTACCGTCGACCAGATCGGCGTCCAGGCGAAACAATCCTCCCTCTTTGGGTTCCATCCAGGCGAAATCGGTGCCATACAGCAGTCCCGTCTTCGGGCTGTAAGCCACTCCCGTCAGATCGTGCAGGCCGGTCTCCAAGTTCAAAAGTTTCTTGCCGGTCTTCGCGCTGTAGAAGGTCAACAGCCCATCCTTAGAGACATTGATTTCCCCCATTTGTCCCACGACCAAATCCCCCGTCTTGGGATTCAAGGTGATAGCCACTGGCGCATCGACATTGGTGGCTTCTTTGGTGGCAATAAAGCGTTCGAGCTTGCCGAATTTGGTCCCTTCAATATCGATCTTTGCGATCCAACCCTTGTCGTCGTCTCCATTGCTAGTGACGAAGGCGGCGGACTGCGTAACGACCAATCCGTAGAAATTGCCTTCGGCCTTGAGATCGTCCTTCTCTTCCAAGGGATTCGATTTGAACTTCTCGTCGGCGTCGTACTTCACGGGAGCAGCGCCCACGGATGGCACGGCAAAGGTGCGAATGCATTCCTGACCATCGACCAAACCACCATCGGCAACGACGAGCGTATCTTTATCGAAAAACGCGATCCCCAAGGGGCCAATGTTGTACATCGGACCTTTGCCGTAAATATCGATCGGCGAGCCGACGACCACCTCTTCGGCCTTGCCATCGATGATGCGGACTACTTTCCCCGCGCCGCTGTCTGCCACGAACACGTGACCGGTTGCGGGCTGAATAGCGATCCCCGTTGGGTTGTCGAGACCCGTTACGACCGTTTGAGCATCCTCCGCCAGCAGACCGAGGGGGAAGAGGATGAGAGTCAGGGAAAGAAGGTATTTCATCTTTAGCTCCACAAGGTGAGAAAACTTGCTCAGGTCGGATTTCGCCTGCCACGAATCGCGATCACCATTATTGCTCCCCGCGCAGCAAAAAGCCGGCAGAATCCAACGGATTCGCCGGCTTGAGATTCACCGTGCAATCCGCACTCAGTCCCCGCGCAACTTGATTCCCATGATGGTCAGTTTCTCGCGGACTTCGTTCAGGCTGGTCACACCAAAATTCTTGCACTCCAGCAAATCGTCCGCACTGCGGCGAACGAGTTCACTGATGAGGGTCAGCCCCAGGCGGGCCATACACTTGCGAGCACGAACCGAAAGGTTCAGGTCGGCAATCGGCCGTTCCAACAGGGCTTGCTCGTCGGGGGACATCGAGGTCGATGTTTCCACCGTCGGTTCTACGACCGAGCGTTCGTGAGCGAATTGACCTAATTCCAAACCCTTGGTCCGAAGCATTTCGCGAATTTCGACCAGCGAAGTTTCGCCAAAATTCTTGCTCGCGAGCAGCTCTTGTTCGGTGCAGCGCGTCAGATCGCCGAGGGTCCGAATCCCCATCTTCTGCAGGCAATTGCGACTGCGGACGGAGAGCTCGAAATCACTGACCGGCACGTTCAGCACCTGGGCCATGCGATCATGACGGCGTTGGGCTTCTTCGTCGAACATCACGTTGCCCGATGCCGAAGCATCACGGGCGTAGAGCCGGGCACGAGGATGATCGGGATACGAATCGAGCACGCGCTGATAACACTGGTGGGCTCGATCGAACTGCTGGCGGTCTTCGTACAAGATGCCCAGATTGATGAGTGAACCAACGTGGGCGGGGAACGTTGCCGAAGCCCGTTGATAAAGCTGCAGGGCAGTTTCGTCATTCCCATGACGATCGTTTTCCAGTGCTAGACCAAACAGAGCGCCAGGATGTCGGGTGTCGGCATCGACGGCCCGTTCCAGCAAGCGAACGATTTCTTCCGGGTTGCCATTATTGGCTGCCACGGTTGCTGCCCGCTGATAAAGGTATTCGGCCGTTTGTTCGACGGCTCCCGACAGCTTGTCGAGATGTTCGAGGGCCTGGTCCGCGTTGTGGGAATAACGGAGCGCTTCAGCAATGGCCAAGGAGCAATCGTCGGCTGGGTAGCCGGCGGTCTTGGCGGCGGCGTAAGCTTTTTGAGCCCCCTCCCAATCCGACTGGGCAAAGCGGGACTTCCCAATGTAATACTGGGCCACCGCACCGCCGTCGGCTGATGAGAGAGTTTCGACCGCGAGGCGATAGCGCCCCAGCAGGTAGTAGCAAACTCCCAGTCGCACATGCGCTGCCGGCGAGCGGTCTTCGCGAGCTTCAAGCTCGGCCACCGCGTCGCGGAGAGTGCTGAACTGGGAATAGTCCTCGGCAATCGCTTTCGAAATGCTTTCGATTTCGCGCGGGCCGAAGGCGCTGTTGGAAAGAACGATTTCGCGGATATCGACACCAGTAGCAGTCGCTTGCATCAGAACCATGCTCCGTCCGGGGACGATTTTTGAAGAACCGGCGCGCAGAATGGCCGGTGGACCTCGCATTATGGCGGAAGTGGGGGAAAAAGTGAAGGAGGGTGTGACGGGGCACCGGCCGGTTCCGATTGAGACGGCTCGCTTCGAGCTTCCGTGGCGGCCGTTCCGTCCCGCAGAGGGATTGTTTGGCTTGCCGCCGGGCAGGCCGTTTTTTTGCAAAAACTTGTTAAAAGTTGTGCTAGACGTTTGCATTGATAGTAAACATTTGTATACTATAAGGCACGGTCTTAATTCCCTGTACCCAGGAGGTGTCCCATGTCTGTTCCTCATTTTCCCGCCGATAACACCAACCCTTCCGCCGACAACAATTTCGACAACAACGGGCCAAAAAACGGGGTTTTGTTGCAAAATACCTCGCCGATTCCTGGGGAAAACCCCATTTTTGCAACAAACCGAGAGATAAAACACGGGGGTTTTGTTGCAAAAATACCTTCCAGCCTGAGTTTGAGCCGGGATTCGGAGCAAATCTCACGGCAACAAGAATTGGCAACAGTGGTGCAGGGGAGCCCCAGGGACATTCAGGAAATGCTGGCGGCCGTCGTGACGAACGAAGAAGTGATGACGGTAGCCGGTCGCGGCCGTCCGGGTGCTTTGGATGCAGCCCGAAAGCAGCGGATTTGCATCCTGCTAAAAATCGGCTACACCCGCTCGTTGGCGGCAGCCGAGTTGGGAATCGCCCGCAGCACGATCACTCGCAACATGCAGCGCGACCCCGATTTTCAGTGCCAGGTCCTGCAAGCCGAGGAGCTTTACGAGCGGTTGCCCCTCCTGACGATCATGCAGGCGGCCAAGACGGACTGGCGCGCGGCGGTTTGGTTGATGAAGCACCATCGGCCTCATACGTCGGTGGCGCGTCGCAAGCGGGCGGCAGAGTTGCGGCGATCAGGTCGAGAAGTAAAAGCCTGGTTCGAAATGGCGGACGAAGCGATGAAAGTCACGCCGCCCGAGGAACGCAAGTCGTCCACTACTTCGCGAATGAAGTCGACAGGCAAAGGTTCCTCCCGACCAGGCCGCGATCGGTGACTGAGGGCCAAGCCGCCCTCGCGTTATTCCCAGGTCGCGAGTAAATTAAGTTTTCCCGCGAAACGGCCGACCTTTCTGATCTGTTTCGCCAGTTTTCCGCCCCGGCTGGCCTGGGTGCTTGTGGCGGATGTGATTCCAAATCCCCGGCTTGAGGATTCTTGCTGTGACGATTACCCGCGTGGGCACCAATGCCAAGTATGCGACCGGATGGGACAAAGCTTTCACGGCGAAGAAGGCCAAGCCTGCCAAGCCAACCAAAGCTGCCAAGTCGGTGAAAGCTGCGAAGGCGAAGCCAGCCAAGGCCGCCAAACCAGCCAAAAAGAAGAAGTAGGGAAAAAGGGGTCGGAGGTCGGGGATCAGGGGTCGGAGAGAAACGCAGGCGAGATAGCATTGTCTGGCTTCCTCTCCGACCCCTGACCCCTGCCCCCCGGCCCCTTAAACTGCCTTCGGCTCTTTTCGCAAGAATATCTTCACTGCTAGCGGCTTCTCGCCATTGACGCCCACGGCCGGGATTCCGATACTCTCGCACCCCAACTCCGCGGTTTGCCGTCATGTCGACCACCTCACCACCTGCAACGGATCGTTCGCTGGCTGATTACTGCCGCGCTACGGCACTCCGCGCGAAGAAAGCTGCCGCGGAACTCGCGACGCTCACCGGCGAACTCAAGAACCGCTGGCTGCGCGAATCGGCCCAGGCTCTGCGAGCCAGAACCGCGCAGATCGTGGCGGCCAATCAGCAGGATGTTCTCGCGGCACCGCAGTATGGTCTGACCGAGGCAGCCATCGATCGGCTGAAATTGAATCCGGCGCGAATCGAAGCGATTGCGGCGGGACTGGAGCAGGTTGCGGCGCTTCCCGATCCGATCGGGGAAGTGATTGAATCGACGATCCGTCCCAACGGCTTGCGAATTCTCAAAACGCGCGTGCCGCTGGGGGTCGTGTTCTTCATTTACGAATCTCGGCCGAACGTGACGGCGGATGCCGCAGCGATCTGCGTGAAAAGTGGGAACGCTGTGATTCTGCGCGGCGGCAAGGAAGCGGCTCATTCCAGCCGCGCGATTGTCGACATTCTGCAGGAAGTTGCCCGCAAGGTTGGTTTACCCGCGGATGCGGTGCATCTGGTGGAGACGGCAGATCGCGACGCGGTCGGTCATTTCCTCAAGATGCCCGAGTGTATTGATTTGGCGATTCCCCGCGGGGGCGAAAGCTTGATTCGTCGCGTTGCCGAAGAAGCTCGCATGCCGGTGATCAAGCATTTCACGGGGAACTGCCATGTGTATGTGGATGCCCAAGCGGATTTTCCAACGGCCGAACGGATTGTGATCAACTCGAAGTGCCACCGACTGGGCGTCTGCAATGCAGCGGAGTCGCTCCTGGTGCATCAGGTGGTGGCCGACGTTTTGCTCCCGCGGTTGGCGAGCGCGCTCGCGGAAAACGGGATTGAAATTCGTGGTGACGAAGCAACGCAAAAGTTAGTGCCGTTCGCGAAGCAGGCCACGGAAGAGGATTGGGGAACGGAATATCTCGGGCCGATCATTTCCGTGAAAGTGGTCGAATCGTTAGACGAAGCCATCGATCACATCAATCGCTATGGCTCAAAACACACCGACACCATTGTTACGGACGACCTTCCAGCCGCAGAGAAGTTCACGACCCGCGTCGATAGTGCGGCGGTGATGGTCAATGCGAGCACGCGGTTCAACGATGGTGGGGAGTTCGGGCTGGGTGCCGAGATCGGCATTAGCACCGATAAGTTTCATGCTCGTGGGCCGTGCGGCCTGAAGGAATTGACGACTTACAAGTGGATCGTGTGGGGCTCCGGACAGGTCCGGAGTTGATGCCGTTTCACGGGAGGCAAGGATTGCCATGTCCGATGAAGTATTGAGTCAAGCTGAAGTCGAAAGCCTCCTCTCGGCCATGGATGTGGGGAGCGCGAAGTCGTCGGTGGCTGCTCCTAGTGCGGGGCCCAGTCGCCCGCGTGAGAAGATCACGCCTTACGATTTCAAACGCCCGGAGCGCGTCGGCAAGGAGCAGATGCGCGGACTGCAATCGTTGCATGAAGGTTTTAGTCGGAATTTTGGAGCGGCCCTGTCCGCGTTGTTGCGGTCGATGGTGGATGTGAAGCTGACGAGCGTGGATCAACTCACTTACAGCGAGTTTGTCTTCAGCTTGGAGAGCCCGACCTGTTTTAATATCCTGCGTGCGGAGCCCCTCGAAGGGAATCTGATTCTGGATATTAATCCGTCGATCCTGTACCCCATCATCGACCGATTACTGGGGGGAGGAAAGGACGGCAGCAGTACCCATCGCCGACCGCTGACTGAAATTGAAACACGCCTGACCTCGCGGATTACGTCCTTATTTTTGCGCGAGATGCAGCATGCCTGGGAAGCGGTCCTGCCCCTGAAATTGTCGATTGATCGCGTGGAAAGCAATCCACAACTGGTGCAGATTGTTCCGCCGAATGAAGTCATCGTGCTGATTAGTTTTGAACTGACGCTGGGGGACGTGCGGGGGATGATGAACCTGTGTATACCCTTCAACTCGATCGAACGTTTTGGCAGTAAGCTGACGGCCAATAACTGGGTCGCGTTTGGAAAGTCGGGTGCGACGCCGCAAACGCAGGAACAGTTGAGCAAGCACTTGAACCACGCCCTGATCGAGATGGTGGTGACGTTAGCGGAAACGCGCATCTCGACGGCGGACCTGCTCGGGTTGCGAGTCGGGGATGTGATTACGACCGAGAAGGATATGCGCACTCCGCTGGAAGTGGCCGTGCAAGGGCAACCTAAATTTCGTGCTAGCCCGGGAGCGTTCAAAGGACACAAGGCGATCCGGATTGAAGGTTAGCGAGAATTGCGTCACTAACCCGCTACAACTGACCCGCTGTTAAGAATAGGCGAAGGTTGGTGCGATTCCTTGAGCGGTTGCTGGCATTCGGCGGTTTTGTAACTTCGCCGGCAATCTTTACAGCGTCTGCAGTCTTGGCAGTTTGGCTTTCAGCGAATGTCTGGAATGGCAGTTCCCCGACCGAAAGCGGCCCTTTGAGGAAAAAGAGACTCTCAGAAACCGGCTAAATGTTGCGGTTGTGACGATTGGCACGGCGCTTGCTTGAGTAGGGTTCGTCGCGTTTCGAACTCTCATCGCAAGGAATTAGTCCATGCACACCACACTCATTCAGCCCCAACCGGCAACTCGCAAAGATATCCTGGAAATCCGCCGTGAAGTCGCGGCGATCAAACAAAGCTGGACCGCCGGCGAGCGTGAAAAACGGGCCGCCCTGGGGACGATTCGGCAACTAGAATTACTCGATATGTGCGGCCTGCTGGAATCGGCTTGCTTGGGTACGCCGAGCTACTGCGAAGCATACTAAACGTACACCTGTGTCGAAATCCTACAGCGGTAGTCCGCCGATCGACGCAGCACATTTAGGGAATTTGGCGACAAATAAATCCTGGGAGTGGGCAAAACGAAGTCCCGAAACGGGATTAAGTTTCTCGAAGTGAGACAGCGCACCGCCTTGCGTGCGCTGTTTACCGACAGTTAAGAACGAGAATTGAAGCCGCGAAAGACGGCCGCAATCGTGTGATCCAACCCCACTACTCGGTTGGGTAGAGAGCGGTGGACAAGTAGCGTTCGCCAAGATCAGGCAGAACGACAACGATCATCTTGCCACTATTCTCGGGTCGCTTGGCGACTTCAACAGCCGCCCATGCAGCCGCCCCGCAGCTGATGCCGCAGAATAGTCCTTCGGTCGTTGCCATGGCGCGAGCCATCGCAGCAGCGTCTTCGTCCTTGACTTGAACGACTTCGTCGATGACGTCGATGTTAAGGACGTCTGGAATGAAGCCCGCACCAATGCCTTGAATGGTGTGACGCCCAGGTTGAATCGGTTTGCCCGACATCTTTTGAGTGATGACTGGGCTGTTGGCCGGTTCGACGGCGATAACTTTGAAGCCCGGCTTCTTGGCTTTGAGAACTTCGCCGACGCCGGTGATCGTCCCGCCGGTGCCGACGCCCGAAACGAGGATATCGACCTGACCTTCGCTATCACGCCAGATTTCTTCCGCCGTGGTTTTCCGGTGAACTTCGGGATTGGCAGGATTCTTGAACTGTTGCGGCATGAAGTACTTGTTCGGATCGCTCTTGGCGATCTCTTCTGCCTTACGCACCGCACCGGGCATTCCCTCTGCTGCCGGGGTGAGAATAATTTCTGCTCCAAGTGCTCGCAATAAACGACGTCGTTCGATCGTCATACTTTCGGGCATTGTCACGGCGAGTTTATAACCCCGCGCGGCACAGACATAAGCCAGTCCGATCCCGGTGTTGCCGCTGGTCGGTTCAATGAAAACGGTTCCCGGTTTTACTTTGCCGTCGCGCTCGGCCGCGTCGATCATCGCCTTGGCAATGCGGTCCTTCACGCTCCACAGTGGGTTCATATTCTCGACCTTGCCGAGAACGGTCGCGACGCACCCTTCGGTCACTTTTCGCAGATGCACGAGCGGCGTGTTGCCGATGCATTCGGTGATGTTGTTTTTCACTCCCTTGGGAAGCGTCTGGGTCATAGCAATCCTCCTGATGATGAACGGGCCGCCGCATGACAAGCCCCGCCCTGGTATTTTTAACAATCGCGCGAGTATAGCAAGGCCCGTGAAACTGGGTCAACGAGGTCAACCCAGTCTGAGGACTGCTACGACGATAGATTAGCCGCCGCCAGGATGGGGAATCGCCGTTCCGTCGCGGCGATCACCCATGTTGCCATAAATAGCCCGGTCAACGTTGTAGTTGATGACGTGCACCGAGCCATCGCAGAAGACGGCACCGAACCCAGCTGGGTGGGCACTTCCGTAAGAGTGATAGCCGGTAACGCGGTTGTTATCCTGATAGGGGGGCCACCAATTGGCGTGCGTGGAACGGTTAATATCGTTGTCGTATCCCACGTACATGTTCTCGTTGTCCGCAGCGTCAGTGCCGGTTTCATATTGCCTGATGGGAAGGTACTTTTCCCCCACGGCAATGGTGTAAACCGAGCCGTCCGTGATGTCGGCAAAGCGCACGCGACTGCAACGATAGGAAATCCCGGTCTCCTCTGTGGGAGTAGCCGGCGGCGTTGGCATGGGTGGCGCGGTCCCTGGATCGGCGGGTCCGCCGTTGATTTCGTTTCGACTGTAAGACCCGCAGTTGGCCTCATAATCGGTCTTGGCGGAGACGTTGGTGCTGTTCACGTTCACCTGACCCACGGTTTGCCTCAGTGGTTTGGCTGTGCGTCGTGAGGGGCAATGGAATGCCGGCAAGGACGTAGTCACCAACTGTACCAGCGAAGCTTTCTTCGTGGCCCAGGGATCGCCGGCACCGATCATTCGAACATTCTCTTTTTCCATGTAGCTGAGTGAGTTGTAAATCCAACCCCCAGGTTGTTCCTTTCCGTAGCCTGCATCTGGATCGCCAACCCAGGTCCAGCCCCAACCGCTGGAAGGAAATGCCCCTTGCACGTCATGGTGATTCTGAAATGCCAGACCAATCTGTTTCAAGTTGTTTTTGCACTGCGTCCTGCGGGCGGACTCACGTGCCGATTGCACGGCTGGCAAAAGTAACGCCACCAAGATTCCGATGATAGCGATGACTACCAAAAGTTCCACGAGCGTGAAGCCCCTGGCAGAACCCGCGCGTGGCGGAGGAGGAAATGAAAGTTTCATAAGGATGGACAGAAAAGAGAGAGGGGAAGCAGATAAGGAAAATCTAGGGCTGGGATTTTAAGTCGAACGCAACTCCCCGTTCCAGGGCGGGATTATCCAAAGCGATCTCCACCCCCAAGGTGGTCTGAGTGTTGTAGACGGCGGGGAGCGATTCCTCCCCGGCGCTATTCTTTTTGGAAATCTGTACTTGGAACCAACCGCACTGCACGCCGGGCAGGTTCTCACCCGACATACGCAGTGCCGCGGTTCCCTCGGGAGCGGTCGTACCTTCGGCCTGTTTAAAGGTCGCCCCAAGACATTCTTCGGGGATGAGCTTTACCTCGGCGTCCGGCAAGGGGCGGCCGTCGAGTCGGACGATCACATTGCAGGACATGAACCCGACTTCGTCTCCTACCAGTTTGCTAATGCGGCTTTGCAGTTCCGACTGGGACAATCCGCCGTCGCTATTAAGATCGGCAGTTTTCACTGCCGCCTGGATGCCGGGGGCTTTGGCCAGTTCTTCGGCGGACAGCTCGCCGTCACCATCTGCGTCGTATTGTTTAACTGCCGCACTAGCGGCCGACGACGAATTTACAAACGGAGCGTCAACCGTATTGGGGCTGCAGCCGGTAGCAATGCCAGCACAAATGCATCCCGCGAGGACGGCGGAGCTTTGCCAGAAAGACATAGGAGAAATGGAGAGAGTTCTGAATGCGAATGCCTATCGTGGATCATAAGGGGTGAAAGGACTTTCGCCTAGTTTTTGCTGGAAAATTGTGCGGTGGCAACGCGATTTTGTTCAGCTACCCCGGCTTTTCGGCACTTTGCAACTGTTTCCCTTGAGCCGGCTGAGTGTTGTCGCTATTCTTCGCCCCTCGTTTTAAAGCCGTGGCATTACCGCGCGCTCTCTGAAATTGAGAAGTCCGTCATCGAGAAAGTGGATCCCGGCGTGAAGCGTTTTTCCGGGCAAATATCGAATAATCGCTTGGTCTGGGAACGAGTCGCTTTGGGACTCGTCCTCAGCCTGTTGCCCGGCTGCGCCTGCTGGCAGGCACGGACGAATGCCGACAAACTATCTTCCGCGCGACGGATCTCCCTGCAAGGAATTGAGGCGGAAAGCCACGGCGACTGGGATCAGGCAGAGAAGTTGTACGCAGCCGCCGTCGAAACCTGTCCGGTCGACGATCGTAGCCGTAGCCGGTATGCAGAGGCACTTTGGCGACGCGGTGATCGGGTGGGGGCAATTGCCAACATGAAAGAAGCGGTCCGGCTCTCCAATCAGTCACCCGAGCAGATTGTGCAACTCGGCCGGATGCATTTTGAAGAGTCGAATGTTTTGGCTGCCGAAGAACAAGCTACGATCGCTATCCAGAGGAATCAAGGTCTCGCCGCGGCCTGGGCATTGAAGGGGGATGTCGCCTGGCGTGAGGGACGAATCGAGGATGCACTTGCCGACTATCATCGTGCCCGCACCTTACCGGACTGTCCGGCGACTGTCCCCCTAACGATTGCCGATATTTACGCACAACTCGGCCGTCCGCAGCGAGCCTTAGCCACTCTGCAATCTTTGGCCGATCAATATCCACCTGCAAATGTGCCCCCCGAGATCCTTTATCGACAGGGGCTAGCCTATCGCCAACTGGAGCGTCATGAACAGGCGGTCGCCTGTTTCACGCAAGTTTGTCAAAATCCACAAGCGGGCCCCGATCAATTTTTTCAACTTGCTGAGTCTCGCCTGGCGGCTGGTGACAATGCGAACGCGCGGTTGGCATTGCAAACCGCGCTTGCCAAGAATCCCGATCATGCACCCAGCCGCGATCTGATTACGCGGCTGGGAAGTTTGTCGGGCGAACTTTCAGGTGTGCATCGATAGTAGCACTCAAGTCAGGTGAGTTCGGCTATTTCGTCGCAGGCCTGACAGGTGTCGAAGGGACTGCAGGGGGAGCCGAAGCTGCGGGAGCGGCAACTGGAGCAACCGCTGTTGCCGGAGTGGAGACTTTTGGTGCAGCGATTCTGGCTGCCGCAGCGTTCGCAGCCCTCTTTTTCGCCGCTGCTGCCTTTACGGCATCAAGCTTGGTTTTCTGTTCTGTACTAAGCAGCGCTTCGATCTCGGCATTGCGGGCTGCTTGAAGCGTTTTTATTTCGTCAGCAAGTATTGATATTTTTCCGTTGTACTTTTCTTGGATTTTGTATATGTTTTCGCGTTGTGCTTCCGTAACCACATCCTTGTAATACGCGGGCAAGCGCTTCGTAGGAGCTTTCTCAGCAGTTGGTTTCGCGGGGGTTGCCTCCTGGCTCAAACTAACTGACGGTTGAATTCCAACAACCGTAATAAATGACGCAAGAAGCATCTCCCAAACCAGACTGGACTGACGCATGGCCGTTCGCTCCCAAAGGTGGAAATAGAGTTGACTTGGCGGCAGGTAACTTGGCAGTTGAGAGGCTGCTTTCAAATTCTTGCCGCGCACTATTTCTCCCACTCTAGGGGGACCAAAAAGGGAATGGAAGTGTCGGATCTGAATTTTCCTGGACTTTCTTGGACGGGCGATCAAGCGGCAAGGATAGGATCGCAGTTCCCAGCAGTTTTCCTTGCGTATCGAGCCTGAGACTTCGGCTGGCCCCACCGGCCAACGCGTCGAATAGAACGAAATTGAAAGCCCCTAAACCCGGAAGTTCGTATCGTATCGCCTCGCCGCAGTCCCAAGCTGAAAGCCAGGCTTTTACCCGGTCCGTCGTTAAATACCCTTGCAGAAATGTGAAGGCAGCCAAGTCGTTGGCGACTACGGCGATGTTGGCGTGGTTGCCCTTGTCTCCGCTGCGAGCGGTAGCAATCTCTCGGAGAGTGGGAATAGCGGAGACGTTCATAAATGGCCGCCGATTAGTGAGATCGCCTGACGGCAAAATCAGGGAGCATTCGGAGCACCTCTTTGGCAGGACTGGCAGGCACGGACTCGAGCCGGGCGATTGCCCGATCAGCAAAAGCGATCGCCTGCTGTCGGGCATATTCGAGGGAGCCATTGGCGTCCAAGTGCGGCAGAATTGCAGTCACAGGGGATTGATCTGCTAAAAGGTCTAGAATTGCCACTCGCTCCGCAGCGGATGCGGTGTTGTTCAGCGTATGAATCAGAGGCAAAGTTGGCTTCTGCTGCTGCAAGTCGGTGCCCAATGTCTTGCCCGTCTCGTGTTCCTCGCCAGTGAAGTCCAGGAGGTCGTCGGCAATCTGGAAAGCGATCCCAAGTTCTCGGCCATAGCTTTGCATGTTGGTAGCAACTGCGTCACTGGCACCAGCGTAACGAGCTCCCAGCTCACAGCAGACGGCGGTAAGTTCTGCCGTCTTCGCATTGATGATCCCGTAATAGTCCTCTTCGGTCAGTTCGAAACAGCCGCGACTCCCTTTTTGTCGAAGCTCCCCTTCACAGACGATGTTTGTGGCTCGCCCAATAGTGCGACAGGCTGCCGCATCAACTGCAGCTGTCATGTAGAAGGCATGGCTGAACAGAAAGTCGCCCAAGAGAACGCTCGCTTCGTCATCCCAGCGGGCATTTACCGTCGCCAAATGTCGCCGCGTAGCAGCATTGTCCAGCACATCATCGTGCACAAGGGTTGCCGTGTGTATCATTTCCACGACGGTTGCCAGAGTTATGTGAGCAGGGCATACTTCGCCAACCGCCCTGGCAGTCAGAAGCAGCAGCGCCGGTCGCAGTCGCTTACCGCCGAGCATTACGCCATAACGCACAAGTTCGTCGACATATTTATAGGAACTGTGCATTTCTCGACGAAAAGTCTCCTCCACTTGCTCCATTTCGGTAGCGATGGGGAGATACATTCGTGCCGGGGCACCATTCAGCGGTGCCGCGGAAGTTGCAGGAGACATGAGTGCTGATTGCTTATTCATGGAATGCTAAGCGGAATCCTCCGCGACGTTGGTTTGAGTCCCACTTGCGTCATTACTTACTGAGCGCACAAAGTGCCCGCTCTGCCCGCCAGCTTTTTCTTCCAGGCGTATCTCGGATATGACGATGCTTCGATCAGCCGATTTGCACATGTCGTAAATCGTCAGGGCGGCGGCCGAGACCGCCACAAGAGCTTCCATTTCAACGCCCGTCCGAGCCGTGACGGTGACGGCTGCGCGAATTATGATCGCCTCTTCGCCTGTGAACTCAAAATCAATTTCTGCCGAATCTAGCGGGAGCGTGTGGCATAAAGGAATCCACTCGGCAGTTCGCTTCGCCGCCATAATCCCTGCTAAACGAGCTACCTCTAGCACGTTTCCCTTGGCGAAGTCTTGGCCCTGGATCCGCCGTAAAGTTGCCGATTGTAACGTGACAAGTCCGCTGGCCACCGCCCGACGCTGGGTAACGGCTTTCCCGCTGACATCTACCATGCGGCTTGCACCACGCTCGTCGAAATGGGTAAAGGTCATGGAATGAGCCCGTCAGCAGGCGAAATCTTTGAATTCACTGAGATAACCGTAAATCCCGCCCGAGGACAACGGGGTAGGCGAAAATCATGATTGTCGCCAGGTCGCCGAGCCCTTTTCGGATTCTTCCCGCTCGAATTCTCTCTACAATACGAGACTTACGGGCATTCGCTTCCCTTTATCTTCTTCGCATGTTTACAAATAGGACTCTTTGGATCGGGCTGTTTTGTCTTGCGATGGGGTTATTTGCTGCAGGCTGCACCTCTTCAGCCCCGACGAATACGCTCATCTACGGTCGGGGGGAAGATGCGAACACGTTGGACCCGATCAACACCGACATCGGCGAAGCGGTAAATGTCATCGTCAATATCTATGATACGCTCGTCACCTACGACGACCGTACCGCTGAATTGGTGCCAGGATTAGCTGAAAGCTGGGAACACAGCGAAGATGGCCTGACTTGGACGTTTCAGATTCGCGACAACGTCAAGTTCCACGACGGCACGTCGCTCACGGCCGATGTCGTCAAAACCAGCTTCGACCGCCTGCTCCAAGCCGATCATCCGCTGGTCTACGACAAAGCCCGGCCTTATCAGGCCAGCTACAACATGATTAAGGAGGTTCGATCAGATGGCGAACGTTCCGTAATTTTTATCCTCGACCGCCCCAGTGCGATCTTTCTGAAGAACCTGACGATGTTCCCTGCCAGCATTGTCAGCCCAACCGCGGTGCAAGAGCGCGGGGAGAAATTCGCCGAACGACCTTGCGGCACGGGGCCCTTTCAAATGGTTGCTTGGGACCGCGATCAAAAACTCGTCCTCGGAGCATTCCAAGACCATTGGCGAGGACCGCCCGGTGTCGATCACCTCATCTTCGTGCCGGTGCAGGAAAATCAGACTCGCATCGAACAACTCAAGCGAGGTGAAATTCAGATTGCCGACAACTTGTCGGGTTTTGACGTTGAATCCCTTGCCAGCCGCGCAGACATCACTGTCCAAAGCCAGGATGTGCTGAATACCGCTTATCTCGCCACACAGACCGAAAAACCACCGCTCGACCGAGTGGATGTTCGGCAGGCGATCTGGCTCGCGATTGACAAGCAAGAACTCGCTAAAGTGGCGTACGCAGGTCAAGCAACTCCTGCTGTCAGTATCGTGCCAGAACAAATGTGGGGGCGCGCGAAGTTAGCCGATCGTCCCTTCGACCCCGATCAGGCCAGACAACTCTTGGCGGCTGCTGCGAACGACGCCGGTTTCGAGCTGCCGCTCAAGCTGAGTCTCTCGTACATGAATCGCGCTCGTCCCTACATGCCTCGGCCGGAAACTGTTGCAGGTTTTGTGAAAGATTCGCTTGAGAAAGTCGGCTTTCAGATCGAACTCGTCCCGAGAGCCGTTAATCAACACTTTCCGTTCGTGATGGCAGGCAAACACGAACTGGCGCTGGCCGGTTGGTCGAGTGACAACAACGACCCGGACAATTTCTTGTATTCGCTGCTTGATCCCGACAATATTAGCGACGCGGGGAACAATATCAGCAGATTTCGCAATGCTGAGTTTCACAAGCTCGTCGTCGAGGCGCAGGGGGAACTCGACGAAGGAAAAAGGTTGCAGCTCTATCAGCGCGCCCAAGAGATTGCTTTTGCTGAATCACCGATTGTCCCGCTCGTTCATGCTCGGGCGAACGTGGCGATGTCGAATCGGGTCTTCGATTACCAGCTCCATCCGACGGGCCTGGTTCGATTGCGGCTGGCGAAGCTGAAAGGGCAGCCATGATGCGGCAGGTGGCGTCGCGCCTGGCCATCGCAGTAAGCACTTGGGCCGTGGCGGTGGCACTGATTTTCGTAGCAATGCGCGTCTTGCCGGGGAATCCACTGTTGGCCCGTTTCGGTCAACACCCGGATGCCAAGCAAATCGAGCAAATCAGCCGGGAGCAAGGATGGAATCGTCCGATGGTGCTGCAGTTGGGAGAATTCTTCTGGAAGTTAGGCACACGCGGCGATTTAGGTAAGTCGATTGCCCGCAGCCATGTCAGCATTACGGATGAACTCCGCGTTCGTGTGCCTGCAACAATTGAACTGACCCTCGTCGCCTGCCTTATTTCCATCCCTTTGGGAATTACGATGGGGGTGGCGGCTGCCGTATGGCAGGGCAAATGGCCCGATGTGACCAGTATGGCAGCGGCACTACTGGGGGTAAGCATTCCCGTTTTCTTTCTGGGGATGATCCTTCGTGGAGTCTTTACATTCTTGCCTACCTCGGCTCGATTACCCCTCAACGAATTCAACTTTCAATCGATCACAGGCTTAATGCTTGTCGATACCTTGCTGCGTGGTCGGCCCGATCTTTGGATCGCCTCCGTGCGGCATCTCATCCTGCCGGCACTTACGTTAAGCTCCGTACCGATGGCGATTATTGCCCGCATTACGCGGAGCAGCATGCTTGAAGTGCTTCATGCTGACTACGTCCGTACTGCCCGGGCGAAAGGGGCTAGTTTTGCCAGAATCGTATGGCGGCATGCCTTTCCCAACGCAGCCGTTCCAGTGACCAACATCGCCGGTCTGCAAATCGGCTTGCTACTCTCCGGGGCAGTCTTGACCGAAACCGTTTTCGATTGGCCAGGCCTAGGACAATACATGGCCGCCGCTGTTGTGCGTGACCACGATTACCTGGCGGTGCAAGGCGGGGCGGTAGTCATTACCGCCGTGTTCATCGGCATGAACCTGCTTCTGGATGTCGTCTATCTTTGGCTCGATCCGCGAATGCGAGGGATTTAGTCTAACGAGCCAGGAGGTCCTTTAAGGCAGGTCCAAGATGCGGAAAACGGAACTCAAAACCTTCGTCTTGCAATCGTTGCGAAATCACATACCGGCCGCTGAGCGCGAGGTCGGGATCGGTTCGCATTAACAGTGGCGCACCCAGGCGGACCATCCATTCCGTCGCCGGCAATCCGATGGGCATGCCCACCGCATGACGCAGTTCGCGAGCAAAGTCGCGTTGGGGAACCGGGTGTGGTGCTGAGGCAATGTACGCACCTTGCATGGTGGGATCGAATAACGCTCGCTCGAAGAGACGATTTAGGTCTGTTTCGTGGATCCAACTCATTCCCTGCCGGCCGGAACCAACGGTCCCTCCCAATCCCATGCGGGCGAGCTGGGCAAGTTTTGTTAGCGCGCCCCCTCCGGCTCCGCGATCTCGGCCGATGACGAAGCTAGTTCTTAAAATTACCTGCCTTTGATCAGGGAGCACGCTGGCCTGGAACTCTGCTTCCCAAGCTTTCGCGACAAACGGAGCCAGTCCGTAACCTGCAGGCGATTCTTCAGTACAGACAACCTCCGGCGGATCGCCATACAGGTGGGCGGTGCTCATCTGCACCCATACCGGCGGCGGCGACTTTAGCGAACGCATGCCTTGCCCCAGAACCCGGGTTGCTTCCACGCGGGACCGCAAAATTTCATCCTGGTGTTCGGGAGTCTTGATGCAGTCAACACTCCGCCCCACCAAATTCACCAAGCCACTCGTGCCTTCGAGTTCTTGCTGCCAAGGTCCGATCGTGCGAGCATCCCAGGGGACATGCCGCCATGGACCTGAGATTTTGGGCGGATTGCGGGACAGAAGAGTGATCTGTTTGCCAGCCGCTGCGAGATGAATCGCCAATGAGACTCCTAGAAAGCCGCTGCCGCCGGCGATTACGACAGGACCAGTCGCGGCCGAAGGTGCTGCAGACATCACGATCTTTCGATGGAGTTGGAATTTACTTTCCAACTCTTAACCGTGACCAGCACTAGGGCTTAACGCTTGGATGTAGCGCTAAGCCTGATCGCTTATTTTGAATCCGCGTTTGAGCCTACGATCGCTCTTCAAGAGAACGCTGCAGAAAATCCACCTGCAGGCGGACGTCTTCCAGGTCCGGATTCAGCTTGAGTGCGCGGCGGAAACATTCAAGTGCCGCAAAGCCTTCTTGCATTTCCAGGTAGCAATGTGCCATGCCAACCGCTGCCGGAAAGTGATAGGGATTGAGTTCGAGCGTCTGGTGGCAGTCGTTGGCAGAGGCTTCGTAGCCCTTGAGATGATACAAGGCAATCGCCCGTTGATTCCACACCTCGGCAAACCAGGGAACCTCTTCGATCAAATCATGGCCGATACGAAGCACTTCATCCGCCCGCCGGGAGAGATTCAATCGCACCATTCGTGCTAGTAGGTGGCGTTGACGAGGATTGCCGTCCCGCCGCCACAATTCCCGAATCCCGTTATCCGCGAGCATACGGACGCCGCGGTCGTCGTCGACCAGCGCTCGCCCCAGAATACTGTTCTGTCTGTAGTCCCCTACCAGGGACAGAGCCAGGATGGCCGCTCGCCGTGCATGGAACTGACCGTATTCGGCCAATCGTTCCAGAGTCGCGACGGAATACCGAGCGCTGACTGCCTGGATGAAGCCAGCGGAGTCCTCATTATCGAGGAACCGGAAATAAAGCCGGTGGAGACTAGAATGTCGAGTCGATTCCGAATTCACGCATCCACTCCTCGACGAGTCGAATCGCCGGGCAGGAGGGTTGGGGAGGTCAAACCGGGAGCTTTGCCGAGGCAACTTGCTCCCACCCTTTCGAGTCTAGTTACGCACCCTTAAGCCCACAATTGGCTGTGGCTGTGAAAGCGCAGAAATCGTCCTTTCCTCCTGACAGTATCTCCGTAAAAATGGCAGAGACGTCACAGTTTTCGCTAGCGAAGGCATGCCGTCGCGAGGCGGTAGCACAACGAAGCGGAAATTTCCTATGAATCGAAGCCTAATTCGAGGTTTGTTGTTCGCGGTGCTTTTAGCCGTCGGTGCTGAGTTATTGGCAGCGGAGACGGTTGCTTCGTTTCGAGCTGGGACAGACTTGCGTAAAGTGCTCGATTCGGAAGTGGGTTTGCAGTGGGGGCAAGTCCCTCTGCGGGATGGTCTTACAGACCTCTGCCGCGGACAACCGTTCGCGATCATGCTTGACCGGCGGATTGATCCGGATGTGCGGGTCGATTTCGTCGCCCAGGGGGAGCGTTTGGAAGTGACCCTGGCCCGCCTTTCCTCCCAGCAAAAACTTGACTTCACGACCATTGGGCCGGTGATTTATCTGGGGCCGACAAAAACAGCAAGATCGCTGGCCACGGTGGCTGCGTTGCGCCGAGCTGATGTGGCCAATGGTGGTGCCGCGACGGGAAAGCTGGCCGTCGCCAAACTCGTACGTTGGGAGGAACTCAGTTCCCCCCGTGAACTCGTCGAGCAGACGGCGGCAGAATACGGATTCAAGGTGGTAAATTCAGATGCCATTCCGCACGATCTATGGCCTGCTGGAAGTTGGCCGGCGATTTCGGCAGTGGATCGATTGACGCTGTTCTTGGCAGGGTTTGATTTAACATTCGAACTTAAAGAAGGAACGATTCATGTCGTCCCGTTGCCTCAGGGTGAAATGACGATGATGGCGCTGCATCCGCTCCGTGGCGATGCCGAGAAAGCAATCGCTGCGATCAACAAAATGTTTCCGGGGGCAAAGGCTGCACGGCAGGGAAATCAACTCGCCGTGAAAGCGCCATTTGAAGTTCAAGAAAAAGTCGATCGGCTGATGCGCGGCGAGCAAATTCGCAACATCAAGACAGGCCCTCCCCAAACTCGCTATTCTTTGAAGGTAGACGCCCAACCCGCCGGTGCGGTAGTTAAAACATTAGCATCGGCCCTTAAAAAAGAGCTGAAATTCGCGCCGGAACTGCGCGCTAAACTCGAAAGGCAAGTTTCGTTTGAGGTAAAGGACGTTACGGTCGACGAACTGTTGGCAAAAACGCTCGCTCCTGCTGGCTTGCGCTATGAGCTCCGAGAAGACGTCCTTGAGATTCTCGACGGTGAGTAGTGTTTCACTGCTTCTTTTTTTGTTTGCCCATGGCGGCCGGATCGTAGTCCGGATTTTCTGTGGGCATTTGTGCCCCAACGTTCTGTCGCCAAGTCGCCAGCAGGCTTGAAAGCCGATCGCGAACTTCGGGATGAGTGGCTGCCAAATCGTCTTTCTCGACAGGGTCGACGGTCACGTCGTAGAGCTCGAATTTTCCAGTTTCGTAGAATTCAATCAAACAAAAGTTTCCTTCGCGGACTGCCCCATAAGGTGTTGCACCGCCTGGGTGGTAATGTGGATAGTGCCAGAAAACTGGACCTGGTTTAAAACTTCCTTCGTCAGTTAGTAGTGGCAAGAGGTTGCGTCCATCAATCCCTGGCGGCAAGTCTTTGATCCCAACCATAGCGGCTACAGTTGGCAACAGGTCGCAGGTGATAATCGGCGTTTGGTTCTCACTCCCCGGTTTGATTTGTGGTGGGTAGCTGAAAATGTAGGGGACGCGCACTCCTCCTTCATAAGCTGAACCCTTTCCTGCGCGCAGGTTGATGTTGTGGGTCACGTTATTAAGTGTTAGTCCGCCGTTATCCGACGTGAAGATGATCATGGTGTTGTCGCGGAGCTTCAAGTCATCGAGCTTTTGTACAATTCGCCCGACGCTTTCATCCGTGCTTTGGACCATCGCTGCGTAAGTAGCATTTCGCTGGAGGGCATCCTCCTGCACTCGTTCCTTGGCCGCTGCGATTGCCTGTTCCTTGGCCTGCAACGGCGTGTGTACGGCATAGTGGGGCAAGTACAGGAAAAACGGCTTTTGTTGATTCGCCTCGATGAAGCGGAGGGCTTCGTCGGTCAAGCGATCGGTCAGATACTCTCCAGGCTCGCCTGTTTCCAGCCCTGCCAGCGGAATGCTCGGTCGTTCGTAAGGAAAGAAGTAAGAAGGGGGCTGTCCTTTATGATTGCCGCCGATGTTGATATCGAACCCCTGAGCGAGTGGCCAGTATTCTTCCGTCGGTCCCAGATGCCACTTACCGATCGATGCGCACACGTAGCCTTGGGGCTTGAGGATCTCCGCAAGAGTGACTTCTTCCGGCGGCAGATACTTCGTCCATTCAGGAATTCGGAGCTTTGCTTTTGGGGCGTTGTGCCCGGCAATCCAGTCGGTGACGTGGAGCCGAGCAGGGTATTTTCCGGTTAGCAGCGCCGCCCGAGTGGGTGAACAAACCGTGCAAGCGGAATAACCATGAGTGAACTTCATGCCACTTGCCGCGAGTCGATCGATGTTTGGTGTTTGATAGAACTGGCTACCATAGCAACCCAGATCGGTCTGGCCGAGATCGTCAATTAGGATCACGATAATATTGGGCGTCTGAGGTGTATCGTCGGCAGCCAGAACGTCGGGCACATAAGCGAATCCTAGAAGCAAGGCCAACGCGATCAAATTTGGTAGCGAAATGAAGTGGAGAGTATTCATTGAGGAGTTCCAGATGGTGTGGACTAGTCCATAATCATGGTAACCGCAAATACAGCCACGGGCGAACGGTGCACCTTAACCTATGTGCGAACCGACGGCGAGAATCTAAGATAGTGGGTCTGCACTTGCTCCCCAAATCTGAAATAGTCCCATCAAGCGATCTAAAATTCATGCGGTTTTTCATTCATGGTTGTCTGCTTCAAATGTTGACCGCCGCCACACTGATATCGGCTAACGTTGCAGCGGCGGAACCTCGCGCGGCGCGTTCCGTCCACCTTGGCTATCCCGCTCCTCCGGCGGAGATGTTCTACAACGAAATGACCATCGACCAGAGTACTGGTGGTAGCTACTTCATGGCGGCCGGCTGGAACACGGGCTACTTTGGGTTGCAGGAGTTAGGGAATGGCAAGAAAGTAATTCTGTTCTCTGTTTGGGATCCAACTAAAGGAGACGATCCCAAATCCGTGAAGCTTGAAGATCGTGTCGAATTGCTCTTTCAGGCTGAGGATGTCCGCATCAAACGCTTTGGTGGCGAAGGGACTGGCGGGCAATGCATGGGAGACTACGACTGGCAGATCGGCAAGACCGTACGGTTCTTAGTAGCGGCCAAAGTCGAGGGGGAGAAAACAGCATATACCGGCTTTGTCTCCTCCGCTGATGGTCCAAAGTGGAAGCAGCTTGTAACCTTTCGTGTTCGCACGGGAGGCAAGCCTCTGTCAGGGCTCTATTCCTTCGTGGAAGACTTCCGACGCGATGGAAAAAGCGTCAATGAAGTGCGCAAAGCCCATTTTGGCAGTACCTGGGTACGAGGTCTCGACGGCAAGTGGACAGAAATTGCCAAAGCCCGCTTTACTGCATCTGGATCTGAATGGGAAGCGAAGGAAACCATCGATGCCGGACTTGAGGGGACCGCTTTCTTTTTGACCACCGGCGGAAAAACCGTTCGGACAAATCAATTAAATGAGCTACTTCCTGAGCGGACACCTCAAGCCACTTCTACACCGCCGACGGTTCCGGAAGACTGGAAGTAGGCGATGACGACATCCAGTTCCGATTGGCGGCCACTCTATCCGTTTGCTTCGCACTTCCACTGGGTGCAATCGGTGAAACAGCACTTCCTGGACGAAGGGTCCGGCGAGACGCTGCTGTGCATTCACGGCAACCCCACCTGGTCGTTCTACTGGCGGAACATCATTCTCGGCATGCGCGACACCCACCGGCTGATCGTCCCCGATCATGTCGGCTGCGGATTCTCCGACAAGCCACAGAAATACAACTATACCCTCAGCCAGCACATCGGTAATCTTGTTGAACTGGTCAAGCAGTTGGACTTGAGAAACGTCACGTTACTCGCACACGACTGGGGCGGAGCGATCGGCCTGGGTACGGCGCTGAAGTTGTCCGACCGGTTCAAAAGGATCGTGCTGTTCAACACCGGTGCATTTCCGCCGCCGTACATTCCGCTCCGAATTCGTGCCTGTCGCATTCCGCTGCTCGGCTCACTCGGCGTGCGCGGCTTAAACCTCTTCGCTCGTGCTGCCATTTCGATGGCGACGGAAAAGCCGGAGCGAATGACACCAGCCGTGAAGGCCGGCCTGCTCGCACCGTATGACAGTTGGGGGACGCGGATCGCGATCGACCGTTTTGTGAAGGACATTCCCACGTCGCCGAGGCATGCCACTTGGCAGGTGCTGGCAGACATCGAAGCGGGGCTGAAAAATCTTGCTGACCGCCCGCGGCTGATGATCTGGGGAATGAAAGACTGGTGCTTCCGGCCGGAATGCCTGGAGCGTTTTGAAAAGCATTGGCCTGACGCAGAAGTCGAACGCTACAACGACTGCGGTCACTATGTCATTGAAGATGCTCACGAGCGCATCGTGCCGCGTCTGCGGGAGTTCTTGCAGTCGTAGGATTTCCTTGACAGCCCGCTACTTCATACGCCACACTGAAGGCTCAGCCAGCCGGGGGATAATTTCAAAAGGACTGTATCATGTTGCTGGCTCGTATCTTGTCCTTGTCGCTGGCCGTTACGGCCATGCTTGCGACATCTGTAGGTGCTCAAGATCGCCCTGCTTTCGAAGATCTCCTTGCTGCCGGTGAATTCGGCCCCGCTGCTGCTGCCGCGCAGGGTCAGAACGATCCTGCTACTCGCGACCAAATGCTCGCGCAGCTCGCTGCCGCACAAGCTCAATCTGGTGCACGCCCGGCCGCGTTCGCCACGAGCTACGGCATCGGCTCGGATCAGGTTCGCGGCGATGTGGTTCGCGGCTTTCGGGACATGCCTTTCGGAGGCGGGCCCGAAGCGGACTTCACGCAGCTAATTCAACTGATTCAGTCGACAATTGCACCGACGTCCTGGGCTGAAGTCGGTGGGCCGGGTTCGATCGAGGAATTTCGTTCTGGTGTCACCGTTGATACTTCAGGCCTCCTCTCACGACTCGCCGTTCAAGACGACGCGAGCCTCGTAGCCCTGCGTCGGCAAGCAACGGCAGTACAACTCACTTCGCACTCCGCCGCTGCTTCTGCATTGCCGAAGACGGATCCCCGTCGCACGTCACCGCTGCGAAAAATCTCGCTACGTCGCTTGGAGCAAGAAGTGCAACTGCGAGCTGCAGAAGGTTTGCCGCCCGATGATGCTCAACAATGTCTCGCCGGACTCACGCGGATGCAATATGTCTTCTTCTACCCCGAAGAGAAGGACATCGTTCTTGCTGGCCCGGCAGGGGAATGGCGTCCCGATGCGGAAGGTCGCCTGGTCAACGTGGCGAACGGCCTGCCCGTGATGCATCTGGATGACCTCGTCGTCGTGCTGCGGAATGCGTTCGATGGTGAAGGCAAGTTCGGCTGCTCGATCACACCGACGCAAGACGGTTTGAAGGCTGCGAAAGAGGTTGGCGAAAAATGGTCGGCCGCCCCTCTTAAGCCTGGACAGAAAGATCGTTGGCTCGGCGAAATGCGTGACGCCCTCGGCAAGCAAGATATCACAGTCGATGGCATCGATCCCCGCACACGAACCGCCCTCGCCATTGTCGAGGCCGACTACCGGATGAAGTGCGTGGGCATGGGACTCGAAAAAGGAGTCCTCGGCGTGCAAAGTTACTTCGATCACATCGATCCCGCCCATCCCCCTAAGTTCGATGTACTCCGCTGGTGGTTCACTCTAAATTACCAACACTTGACCAGTACACCCGAACGAGATGCGTTTGAACTGATCGGCCCTGGTGCCAGGATTCTCAGCGAGAACGAACGGCTCAATGACCAAGGGGAACGGATTCACACCGGCCAGTCGAATGCGCCGACGCAGCAGTTCGCGGATGACTTCACCAAGCACTTCGCGGCCATTTCCGCCAAGTATCCTGTCTACGGTGAACTGCGAAACATCTTCGATCTCGCCGTTGTCGCCGCCCTTATTAAGCAGCAGGACATAGCCGAGCTTTATGGCTGGCAGATGACTCACTTCGGTCCGAAAGGCGATTACCAGCCTTGGCTCGGACAAGCTCCCAAGCAAGTTGAAACAATCGTCAACAGTCGCACGCTGTCTGATCGGGGGCGAACCATCGTAGCGGGGGTCAGCGGCGGAGTTAGTTGTGATCCCCGCAGTCTGGTTGAACCTTCCGCGATTCAAAAAGACGACTACGGCTTGATGGCCGGGGAACGCAGGCATCGCCAACCGGGAACACTTCCGCGCGGCGTTTGGTGGTGGGACTAATGAACGAGCCGGTAACGAATTGGCAACCGCCGCATCTGCGAATCGGGAAAGTCGACGTCGGCTTTCCTGTGGTGCAGGCGGCACTCTCGGGCTACAGCGATTGGCCGATGCGCCTGATCGCGCGGCGTCACGGTGCTTCGTACACCCTGTGCGAGGTGATGCTCGATCAGTTTCTGGTCGCCTTCAAAGGGAACCGTCATCGCAACAAGCACTACCTCTATCTCAGTGATGAAGAGCGTCCCGTCGCCGGTCAGTTGATGGGGGCGGAGCCTGAACAGTTCTCCGCCGGTGCGCTACGGTTGGTCGAAGCCGGTTTCGATGTGGTCGACATCAACTTTGGCTGTCCAGTGAAGAAGGTGTTGGGGCGTTGTCGCGGCGGATATCATCTCAGCCAGCCGGATGTCGCGTTGGAGATCGTGCGGCGAACACGCGATGCAGTGCCGGCCGAAATTCCCGTCACGGTAAAAATGCGTCGCGGCCTGGATGACTCGCCCGAAAGCCGGGACAACTTCTACACCATCCTGGATGGTGCTTTCGCCGCCGGCGTTGCTGCCATTACCGTGCATGGCAGAACGGTGAAGCAGCGTTATGTCGGCCCCAGTCAGTGGGAGTTTCTCACGGAAGTCAAACGGCATGTCGGCAGTCGCACCATCCTCGGCAGCGGTGACTTGTTTTCGGCGGAAGACGTTCTCCGCATGTTACAAGTAACCGGAATCGACGGCGTCACCGTCGCGCGCGGCGCTATCGGCAATCCGTGGATTTTTGAGCAGTGCCGGGCGCTCCTGGCCGGCGAAGCTCTACCGCCACCACCGACTTTGCATCGTCAACGCTCCGTCATGGACGAACATTATCGCCTGACCGAAGAGCTCTACGGCAGCGATCGTTGCGGACCTCTCATGCGGAAGTTCGGCATCAAATACTCTGCCTTGCACCCGCAACATCAACTCGTTCGGGAAGCCTTCGGCCAGGTCCGAACCTATGCCGATTGGAAGAACGCTCTCAACGAATGGTACAGCGAAGACCTGCCCGGTATCTTTCCGGATAAGTCCATTCATCGCGTCAACGGCGGCTGCGAAGAGGCGGCTTGAAATTCGCTTCGTTCTCGCACCAACGCTAAGGTGTGGTCAACATAATCGGCGGCACTTCGTTCTGCCCCTCGACTACCGTCACCATCAATTCAGATCGCCCCGGATTCGCATAACGTGCTGGCAGTTGATTCGCGCCGTCGCGAATCATTTCTTCGCCCACTTGCACCAGCTTCTTCTGAACGACCGTAATCTGGTATTCACCAGCCGGCGCCCCATCACCGGCCTTGAACGTCGTCAGCACAAATCGCCCTGTGGCATCGGTCTCGGCGATCGGACGAGGCGTTTCGCCAACTTCACCGACCGGATGCAGCACCACGCTGGCTTCGGCCAAAGGTTGATTGTTGAGTAACACCGTTCCTGAAACCGGGTAGCACTTCACCCCGGTTTCGCCAGAGCAACCTGCGACCCCAACGACCAACAAACACATGAACCAACCGCACCCATGCACATTCATTATTCACTCGCCACGCAAGTCAGTCCGAAAACGATCCGTAAAGCCAAAGCCAGTCCTGTTACGGTGCGGCCGTCGATTCCGCACCAGCTCGCGTCACCAAGTGCGCCAGGGTTCGCAAACTCGTTGGTTCGGCCAGGAATCGTACGGACCCATCCGCGAAGGCAAAGTTCGCTCCCCCCGTGTGAAAGGCGTAGAAGCAGTGTCCCCATTCGTTCGAATTGTTGATCTTCACCGTGCCGGGAATTGTACTGAATGAAGCGTTCCAAGGCTTTCGCTGTCCGATTTCGAAGGCATTGTCCGTCGTCGCCCAGGCACCACCGCGAGCACGAATTTTAACCGAACTGACGAAGTCGACCGGGAATCGCGTCCGGCCACGATAAACATCTTCCCGACCAGCACACTCTCCAACCATGATTGTATTGCTTGTCCCATCAGTCACGTCCGCAAACCGGTTTTTCAGGTTGTCTGTCGCGTACCACCGAATCACTCCCCGCAAGTCCCGCGTCAAATCAATCTGCTCGGCAGTCGACAGCGAATTGTTGATGTCCGAATGCACGCCGGACGGTGTGAAGTAGTCGCCGCACGCCCCCGTCTTATTCGGCGGAGTCGTTTCGGGCTTATCTTGAATACGATTCTGAAACGGTGTCGAGGGGCAGCAAAATGCTGGAATTCGTACCGCCACCACTTCGCGGTTCGGCGTTACCCACCAGTTCGCTTTCAAGTCGTAGCCATTGGCCAGATTCCCCTGTTCGATGAACGGCAAGAGGAATGGGGCCCAATTGTTTGTCCCAAATTGCGTCGGATCGGCAACCGACAGCGGCAACTCCTTCCGCGAATCTTCGAAATTGTGAAACGCCAGGGCCACCTGTTTAAGATTATTTAAACAGCTTGCCCGTCGAGCCGACTCCCGCGCGGCTTGCACCGCCGGCAAGAGGAGGGCCACCAGGATCCCAATGATGGCAATCACCACCAACAATTCAACGAGTGTAAACGCCCCATTCATGCGTCTTGATTTTCCCGGCACAGTGGTGCTCCCTTGCGGTGACTGCTGATTGCTAAAGCCTATTCAATGCTAGTTAGCAAAGGGCATGCCGCCTCGGGATTGCCGGATCGCTGCCGGAAATCGGGGCGAAAGCTGATTTTGTGGCGAAAAAACAGCCACGCGTGGCGGAAAGTTCGCCCACATTGCGGGCTCTGATTTACCCGGTTGCCGCGAACATTTCCGCGTAATCCAGCACCCACACGTCGATTAAGCGTTCGAACTCGGCGACGTTCGCCTCGATCACTTTTTCAAAGTGCTGCCGATTGAAAACCTCCCGATTCGCCACCGTTCCACGCGAAGTCAGTTCCAGCACCTGCACCGAGGAATAAGGGCGCACGGTGATTTCCAGCCGGCTGAAAACCTCTCGCTTCACGCCGCCGGCAAATCGTAAATCGTCCCGACTGCAGGCCGCACCCCAGCCCCGATCACCATACAGTGTCTCGAAGCGGAAGCCCGGAAAGTGATCCATCACGCCGTGGATCCCCTTTTCGATGTGATCCGACAGTTGCAGCCGATACTTGGTGTGCAACTGCTTCACCTCGGCTTCGGACAGCGCTTTCGCGGCGGCATCCTTCGCGCGATCGGCATTCCGGCGTTGTCCCCGGGCAATCGCTTCTTTCAGGCGTTCGTCAAAATCCATCCAAGTAATCTCTGGGAACCGGTACAAGCCTCAGAAGGCTTTTTGCACCGCGCTGCTCGTACGGGTGTTGCAAAAAGGTTCGCTTATCTTTCAATGGTACGCGAAAACGTGCGTGGCGTCTAATCGGGCCAATTCCCGCCGTTTTCTTACGATTTTCAATCCGTTCTTGCCGTTCAAACCCACCGTCGATTTCTCAGTGACCGTAATTTTGCAACAAAAGTGCGGGAATTTTTAGTTATTTTGTTGCAAAATAGGGTTTCCTGCGTAATTCGCGACTATTTTTGCAACAAATGTCGATTTTCTGCGCGTTTCGTGCGAATATTCGGAGCGTCCAAGTGGCTGCTGGATTGTCTCTCACGTCGGGCCGACAACAGCATGGAAATCGGCTTGGCCACGATTGCTTACCGCCCCCCTTTGCTGTTTCCAGTGCCTAAGTCATCCGGCACCATGGCGCGAAAGAATTGTAATTGACAAGAGTGCGATTGTCAATAAGTTGTTAGCAATAAGCAACGAATCTTCAGCGGTGCTAGAACAACACGCAACCAGCAGCGCAACCCGTTTTTTTCTTTCGTGCCGCGTCTGCTGAGCCATGAAGTGGCGTGAAATCCTAGCCCAGGGCGGAAAGAGCGGCGGCCTCCGCCGGTGCAGCCCTGGGACAGCCTGCGAATGGAAAGGCGAAATCCCTGAAAGGGCGGAACAAACGAATCGGCGTCTCAACTTGCGTTTTGATTCGGCCTTTCAGGTCTGGCAATATTTTGGAATCGCCAACCAGGGCTGTGTTCGCTCCGCTCACTTCCCTGGGCTAGTATGTAACGCCTCTCCGAGGCTGGGCAGAGGGGAGCAAGTTGCAATAAATGCTCATTTCATGTTCCAATCTGGCTTCAACAGCCAGATCAGAATTCTCTCTAGTGCAGACACACGTGCGTTTTCTTCCATCGCCAACCAGCGAGCGTACACTTCTAACTTGATTTGAGCGCGTCGAATAGCTCGATCAGGATATCGTCCCTTGTAGGCTCGTTGAACGGCGTGGCTATCGTCGCCAGAAAGATGCTTACTTAGCAGTCGATCGCGCAAACCTTTCGAACCGATCGCTTCGCCGACGTAAACTACCTTATTGCTCACTTCGAGAAGATATACGCCTGAAGTGTTGGGTGGCAATGCTTCGCCAAGCGGCACTGACGGAGCAGCGATCACAGCCTCAACGTCAGCCCACAGCCCACTGATTGCTGACTGTCGGTCCTGTAGAACATTCATAAAGGACGCCTCGAAGCAACCATCGACATTTTCAGCCGTCAGTACTCATTCCCCGCCGCCTTCTCAACCAATCCCGCACTGCCGCTAAACGTCTTGCGCACGCGTTTCTCAGCCACCTCGGTTTTCAACCGTTCGATGGCTTGAGCCAGCGGCATGGCACCGGCGTCTCCGTCAATACGATCGCGGACACTGACCATTCCTTGCTCCGCGTCGCGCGGGCCGACGACGAGCATGTACGGTATCAATTCCAACTGTGCATCTCGGATCTTTGCCCCAAGCTTTTCGGAGCGATAGTCGCCCGTCACGCGGAAGCCGGCAGCGCGGAATTCTTGTTCCACACGTCGGCCGTAATCTTCGCTCTTCTCGCTGACGGTCACGACGCGAGCTTGTTCCGGCGCGAGCCACAACGGGAACGCACCGGCAAAATGTTCGATTAGCACGCCGATGAAGCGCTCCATGCTGCCGAGCGGCGCGCGGTGAATCATTACGGGCTGGTGCGAAATGTTATCCGCCCCGACATAACCCAGGTTGAAGCGCTCGGCACTGGGGAGCATGTAGTCGAGCTGCACGGTGCCGAGTTGCCATTCACGACCGATGCAGTCGGTGATGACAAAATCGGACTTCGGCCCATAGAACGCGGCCTCTCCTTCCTCCTGTGAAAAATCGATCCCCAGGTTCTTGCAGACTTGCACGAGCGAATCTTGCGCCCGCTGCCAAACGGCCGGATCGCCGACGTATTTGTCGCTGTTGGGATCGCGGAAGCCAAGCCGCACGCGATAGTTCGTCAGGCCGAGCGTTTTGAGCACGAACTGGGTCATCTCGATGCAGCCGGCGAATTCCTGCTCGACCTGTTCGGTGGTGCAGAAGATGTGGGCATCGTCCTGGCAGAAACCACGCACGCGGGTCATGCCGTTGAGCTGCCCCGATTTTTCGTAGCGATAGACGGTGCCGAATTCCGCCAGACGCAGCGGCAGTTCGCGATAGGACCGCGGCCGATGCGCGTAGATTTGGATGTGATGCGGGCAGTTCATCGGCTTAAGGATGTACTTATCCTGCTGCTCGATGAACTTGGCCAACAGTGCCAGCCGTTCGTCCGCGGTGCGGGCTTTTTCCCAATTGGGAATATCTTTGTCGACCCCATCTTCTTTCGCTTGCTTGGCGAACGCTTCGACAAACAATTCCTTGCTGGCCGGGAACTTGGTCGCCATTTCGACGGTGGTTTCCACCTTTTGCAGATAGCCCTGCTCGAAGAAAGGCGCGAACATGCTTTCCGAGTAATACGGAAAGTGCCCTGAAGTTTTGTAGAGGTCGATCTTGCCGATGTTCGGCGTGTAAACACTCTGATATCCGCGTTTGAGCAGTTCTTCGCGCACAAACGTTTCGAGCAAGCTACGGATCATGGCCCCCTTGGGCATCCACAAAATCAGGCCGGGACCGACGGTGTCCGGGTTGATCGCAAACAGTTCCAGTTGCTTGCCGAGCAAACGATGATCGCGGCGTTTGGCTTCTTCGATCTTCTGCAGATGTGCATCGAGTTCTTCCTGAGTAAAGAACGCGGTGGCATAAAGCCGCTGCAACTGCGCGTTGTTCGAATCCCCTTTCCAATACGCTCCGGCAATCGACAGGACCTTGAACGCGCCGATCGCTTTGGGGGAAGGAATATGCGGGCCGCGGCAAAGATCGATGAACTCCCCTTGGCGATAGAAAGACAATTGCGGATCGTTCGCCAGCCCGGTGTTGATATGCTCGACCTTGTATTTCTGTTGCAGGCCGGCGCACAGATCGAGCGCTTCCTGTCGGGGCGTTTCAAGCCGTTCGAATTCCTCGTCCTTCTTGATGATGTCCTTCATCTCGGCCTCGATGGCCGGGAAATCTTCTTCGGACAAGGGCGGATCGCATTGGACGTCGTAGTAGAAGCCCCCTTCGATGGTCGGGCCAAACGCGAGTTGCACGTCCTTGCGCAACCGCATCACCGCGCGGGCCATGATGTGGGCGGCGGAGTGACGCATCACTCCCAGGGCGGCAGCATCTTTGTTGGTCAAAATTTTGACTTGTACGGAGCCATCTGCAGGGAGCTTGTAATCCAAGCCGACCACTTTGCCGTCCACTTCCGCGGCCAGAGCGGCCTTGACGAGTCGCGGGCCGATAGCGGCGGCGACTTCTTTCACGGGAACAGAGGCGGCGAACTCCTTAGAACTACCATCCGGGAGAGCTACGGTGAGCACGATCGATCCTTTCGTTCAATGCAGCAGAGGGCACGCCGGTACAAAGGGTGACCATCCCACCACTGCGGTATTGCCAGGATAGCAAAGCGGACACAACTTGAAACGGGCAGGTTCGTTAAGAGAAGGTTGCGTTAACGGAGCAAACGCTCTCGGCCCGCAGGCAAAATTTGGTCGTCTGCGTGCCACAGCGGAATTAGATGGACAGTAGATCTGTCTCGAAATTTCTGACGAGCGGATTGGGAACCGAGACAACATAGGTAGTGCCACTTAGCTCTTCCGCTCGATCCGTCCCTTCTCCACCATCAAGGACGACTCTGTCGTTGAAAGTATTGAGCCCCGCGAAGTTCAAGCGATCGTTCCCCGTCCCCAGCAACACGGCCAGCTTTCCGGTCGTGATATTGGTGAAAGACACGTCGTCCGATCCCGTTCCCAGATCCGCCCGGAAGTAGGTCGACACTTGTGCGGAGGAAAGACGCAGTTCATCGTCACCTCCACCCATGCGCGCGTTGATCGTGCCGGTGAACATCACGCGGGTCAGGCTCAGAAAATCGGCGACTTCTTCGCCAGTGATTCCAAGACTGATTCCCGCATCGGTTCCTCGCGTTCGCAAAATTGCCAGACGATCGGCGCCTGCACCTAAATTAATGTTCAGCTTGCCGGGGAGTTGGATGACTTCCCCCGTCGCTCCCATGGTGAGTCGATCGTTTCCTGCCCCCAGATTGATCGCCATGTCACCGGTTGCCGTCAGCGAGACCGATGGCTGGCCGTTGACCGTGGTCCCCACGCCAGCAATCACAAAGGTGTTCGTTGCGACTTGTGAAATTTTCACGATGTTGGGCTGCGAATCGCCGCGAATGACCAGGTTGTTATTCACCACGCTGGCAGTCACATTGCCGGCCATCAGGTCGCGAGTCTCCAGGCTTTCCATCCCTAATCGACGTGTGGACGGGCGTTTCATGGCGATTCCCCAATATCAAGTTGGCTGGCCGGGGCTAGCTGGCAGCGAAGGACAGGGTGGCAGGGCACCGAAGTTGCGATAGCTCGCCGCTATTATCGGCAGACGGGCGGCGACAACTTGAGACAACTTCGCTTCCCGGATGTGGCTGCAAGCAAGAGCGTTCCCCGCTTCGCGCTTAGGATTGAGCCGATTAGCATGACCCGTGGACGTCCATTTTTCTGCTTTTCATTCCTCAGTCACTTCGCCGCATGCCTGCTTTGACCCTGTCGTGGCCGCAACCTCAAGTGGCGCTCCTGACCTTCGATTTGCCCGGCAAGCGGGTGAATTTGCTGTCGCGAAGCGTGCTGGCAGAGTTCGCAGAGAAGCTGGAACTGTTAAACCAGCGGCCCGGCGTCGCGGGCTTGATTTTGACTTCCGGAAAGCCAGATGCTTTTTTCGCGGGCGCGGATATTACGGAATTCTCGGCGGCGTTACATAAGCCCAAGAGCGAAGTCTATGAACATAGCCGGCAGGGGCAGCAACTCTTCGCGATGCTCAGCCAATTGGAGTATCCCACGATCGCCGCTATCGACGGCATTTGTTTGGGGGGTGGAGCAGAACTAGCGGCCTGGTGTGACCGGCGGATTTTTTCTAGCAACGCAAAGACCCAAATCGGCTTTCCCGAAGTGAAACTCGGCCTGATTCCCGGTTGGGGTGGAACGGTCCGAACGCCACGACTCGTTGGCTTGGCAAATGCGTTGCAGATGATCTGCGGCGGCGAATCGTTATCGGCCCGGGCCGCCATGCAGATGGGATGGGGGAGCGATCTCGTGCCGGCGGAGCAACTTCTGCCTGCAGCCCTGCGCATCCTTGCGGAGGAGCATCGAACCCGCGCCTATCTTAAGGATCGCGAACGGCTTCAGCGACCGCTGGAGTTGCATCCCACCGAAGCAGACTTTTTGCGATCAATGGCCACGGTGCGCATTCAAGAAGAGACCAAGGGACAGTTTCCCGCTCCCCAGGCCGCATTGGAACTGATGCTCGCCACGCAGGGCATGCCGGCCGAGCAAGCATTAGAACTTGAGTCGGAGCGGATGACGGAGTTGTTTGGCGGCCTGGTGAATCGAGCGCTCGTCAACGTCTACTTCCTTACCGACTACAACAAACGACAAGCGGGGGAGGGGAGTGATCAAGAAATCAGGTCGATCCATGCGCTCGGTGTAATTGGAGCGGGCATCATGGGCTCCGGCATTGCTGCTGCGGGAGTTAAGTCGGAGTTGCCGACCACCATGATTGATGCGATCCCCTTGGCTCTCGAAAAAGGGACTCGCGCCGTCATCGAAGAGGTCGCCTTCGACAAGCACACGAAGCAGCCGGACGCAGAACGGGCATTGCGATTTGCACCGTTGCTGCATACGGGAAGTATCGAAGCGGATCTGGCTGCGACCGATCTGGTGATCGAAGCCGTATCGGAAGTGGCTGTTTTGAAGCGGCAGGTTTTCTCCCGTTTAGAGTCAGCAGTTTCGCCTGAGACAATTCTAGCGTCGAATACTTCCTCGATCCCGATCACCAAATTGGCAGCCAGTTTGCAGCATCCCCATCGTTTCTGCGGCATTCACTTTTTCAATCCTGTCCGGCGGATGAAGTTGGTGGAAGTCGTTCGGGGGGAGAAAACCAGCGACGCGACCGTGGCATCCGTGGTGGCGTTCGTCAAACGGATTGGCAAAATGCCGATCGTCGTCAACGACGGTCCTGGGTTTGTCGTCAACCGCATGTTGTCCGCATATCTCAACGAAACCCTGGAGCTCGTTTTGGAAGGGGTTAGCCTCCGCGAGGTCGATCAAGCCGCCCTTGATTTCGGCATGCCGATTGGGCCCATCGCCTTGTATGACCTCGTTGGAATTGATACCGCGATTCAAGTCGGTCGTACGATGTACGAGTCTTTCTCTGGTTTGGTGAAAATTTCGCCGATCATCGTGGCGGTTTACAAAGCGGGCCGCTACGGCATTAAGACAGGGGAAGGGTTTTATTCGTACAAGAATAAGCAAGGTGTCGCCCAGGATGATCCTGAGGTCGAGAAAATTTTGGCTAGGTATCGGGGCGAAATCAGGCACTATTCGGCCGAGCAGATTACGCAGCGGCTGGTTCTGTCGATGCTGCTGGAAGCGGTTCGCGTGCTCGATGAAGGCATCGCTCGCAACCCGCGTGACATCGATCTAGGCTTAATTTATGGTCTCGGCTTTCCCACCTTCCGCGGTGGGCTGTTGTATTGGGCTGATACGCTTGGCCTGCCGCAGATCTTAAAGCTGCTAGAGGATTGGAGTTCGATTCCGCGGATGCAGCCGCCGGCGAGCCTCGTTGAGAGAGCCAGCCGCGGAGAACGTTTTTATGAATTGGGTGCTGGACCTGCATAGAATTTGTACGCTGGCCCTCCCAGGTCGTTACACGGGTTCGTGATCTCCTGCCGCGTCGATCTTTAGCCACTAAAGCAAGCTTAAAAAGTAAACAACTGCGGGTCGTACGAATGGAAAATACATTCGACGGCTTCAGAGGGCTATCATACTTTATGAAAACTCCTGTAATCATCGACGCCCTTCGTACGCCGATCGGCCGAGCGCATGCCGAGCGAGGTTATTTCCGTGAAGTCCGCGGAGACGATTTGGCATCCGCCTGCGTGCGCGGATTGCTCGACCGCAACGCGTTCGACCCGGCCATCATCGACGATGTGCTCATCGGCTGCACGCAGCAAACGATGGAGCACGGCTTCAATGTGGGCCGCTTCATCGGGCTGCTGGCTGGTGTTCCGTTCACCGCGGGTGGGGCGACCATCAATCGCTTGTGCGGCAGCAGCTTGCAGACCATCAATCAGGCGGCTCATGCCATTGTCGCCGGAGCGGAAGATGTGCAGATTGTTGGCGGTGTAGAACACATGCACCATCTGCCAATGGGTCATGCGCTCGACATCAATCCGCGGATCTATCGCACCACATCCCCCGGCGCGATGAACATGGGGCTGACGGCAGAGTTTCTGGCTCAGTCTCAACAGATCAAGCGTGAAGAACAAGATGCTTTTGCTTTTCGCAGCCATCAACGGGCCGCAAAAGCACAAGCGGATGGCCAATTCAAACGCGAAATCCTCCCCACCGTCGGTCGGAACGAAACGGGGGAACGGGAACTGCTCACGCGCGATCAATGCGTGCGAGCCGACACGAGTCTCACGTCGTTAGCCAAACTAGTTCCGGTCTTCCTCCCCAAGTTTGGGACCCTCACCGCCGGCAATAGTTCCCCGCTGAATGACGGCGCCGCAGCTTTGCTGATGATGTCTGCGGAACGAGCAAAAGAACTGGGGCTAAAGCCTCTGGTCAAAGTTCGTGCCACTGCTGTTACGGGAGTGCAGCCATGCGTGATGGGAACAGGCCCCGTGCCGGCTTCGCAAAAGGCACTCAATCGTGCGGGCTTGCAACTCAGCGATATCGGCCTCATTGAGATCAACGAAGCCTTTGCGGTACAAACGCTCACCTGCATTCGTCAGCTTGGTCTCGACGAAGAACGCGTGAACGTGCGCGGCGGAGCACTTGCCATCGGCCATCCACTAGGTGCCAGCGGTGCGCGGATCGCCACAACCCTGATCCACGCTATGGTCGATCAACAGGTCGAACTTGGCTTGGCAACCATGTGCATCGGGGCAGGGCAGGGGATCGCGACGATTTTCGAGTTGATATAACGCAACGCGCAACAAAAAAGCCGGCTGAGTTGCTCAGCCGGCTTTGACTTGCTCTCTTGGCCGCTTCGCTCTTCGCCCCTCTTACAGCAGCTTCGCCAGCATCGTTACCAGGTCGGCGGTGCGGGTGCTGTAGCCCCATTCGTTGTCGTACCACGACATGACCTTCACGAACTTGCCCTTGTCACCCAGGACATAAGTCCAGTCTGGTGCGAAGATCGAACTGCGGTCGTCGTGGACGATGTCTGCTGAAACCAGAGGATCGGTTGCATAGCCCAGGATGCCCTGCAGCCCACCCTTGTCGAGCGGAGTTTGGGAGGCCTTCTGCATCGCGGCATTGATATCCGCGGCAGTCACTTCTTTTGCAAGGTTCACAGTTAAGTCGACCACGCTGCCGGCAGGAACCGGAACGCGAAGCGACATGCCCGTCAGCTTCCCCTTGAGAGCGGGCAGCACTTCACCGACAGCCTTGGCCGCACCGGTAGTGCTAGGGATGATGCTCAGCGCGGCAGCCCGAGCACGATACGCGTCTTCATGCGGGAAGTCTTGCAGGCGTTGATCGTTGGTGTAAGCATGCACCGTGGTCATCAGACCCGATTCAATACCGAAAGTCTCGTGCAGCACTTTGGCAATAGGAGCCAGGCAATTGGTGGTGCAGCTGGCATTACTGATGGATGTCATTTCCTTCGTGATTTGGTCGTGGTTGACCCCGATCACGCAGGTCAAGTCCGGCTTATCCTTCGCAGGAGCCGAAAGAACAACCTTCTTCGCCCCCGCAGCAATGTGCGAGTCGTAACCAGGCTTGCCATCCTTCGCCTTGCCAGTGAAGCGACCGGTGCTTTCGATCACAATATCGACCCCGAGGTCCTTCCACGGAAGTTTGGCAGGATCGGTTTCTTTCAAAACCTTGACCGTGTCGCCATTAATAATCAGATTGTTGTCGTCGTGGCTGACGGTTCCCTCGAACCGGCCATGGGCGCTATCGTATTTGAACAACGTCGCCAACATCGAGGTGCTGGTCAGGTCGTTGATGGCTACGAGGTCAAATTCTGCACCGCGCGACTTCATAATCCGCGCGGTCAGCCGGCCGATGCGACCAAAACCGTTAATTGCAACTTTCACAGCCACGTTGGAACTCCTTACCCAGAATAGAATTGTGTTCAACAGAGGCCAATTGTAAGCGTCTCTAGTCAGGGGAAAAAGGGGATGGAAAATCGCCACAGCACAAGGGCGCTCACGATGCCACAAGGTGCCTCGTGTGGTGAATTCGTCGCTCCTTAACTCCTCTGAACGTACCGCACCGAATGAGGGCGAGTTACATTCGGAAAAACCACGGCAGACGCTCTGTTCGCCCTGCGCGAAGAAATGGGGGATGCCGATTCAACTGGATCATGAGTAAGCTCACCGTCTGTAATTCATCCCCCACAAGATGAACCTTAACTCGTGTGATTAGGCTAAAGCTGCCGTCCATGACTTTACTTCGCGACCTGATGCTAATTTAGGTCTAGAACAGATATTCTCCTATGACCATACATGCCCGCCGCCAACTTCCTTCCGGCACGATCGTTCTCAAACGACCGGAAAAGCGAAATGCCCTCAATCGACGGATGATTGCCGATTTGAGCGAAGCACTGGAGGACTTTCATCAAGAGCGAAAGGTGCGGGCGGTGATCATCACCGGCAGTGGCTCGGCCTTTTGTGCCGGCATGGATCTCGCCGAGATGCAGGAGACGGCGGAGCAACCTGATGCACAACAACGCTGGCACGAAGATGCAGAGATCTATCGCGAACTGCTCGAAAAAATGCTCCGCTATCCCAAACCGTTGATTGCGGCGGTGAATGGACCGGCGGTCGCTGGTGGCGCGGGATTGTTGCTCGCCTGCGACGTCGTTCTGGGCACGCCGGAAGCCAGGTTTGGTCTGCCGGAACCACGGCGGGGAATCATTGCCGGCATGGTTGCGCCGCTGCTCGCTTTTCGCCTCGGGGCGGGGCAAGCAGCGAGGCTTCTACTTACGGCCGAGATGATTGACGCTGCGGAAGCTCATCGAATCGGGCTTTATCACGAGATTACCTCGATCGAAATGAACTGGGCACGTGCGCACGAAGTCGCCACACTCATGGCGAAGTCGGCGGGGGAATCGCTGCAACTAACGAAGAAGCTCCTCAACGAAACGGTCGGAGAGAATCTTTTTTCGCAGCTCTTCTCCGGCGCCGCCGCGAGTGCGACGGCACGCACGACGGAAGCCGCGCTCGAGGGATTGAAGGCCTTTATCGAGAAACGCGACCCGAACTGGCCGTAGGTTTCTCGCACGATCGGCATTTCGCCGATTCTTCATGGCGGGGGAACTAGCCAACCAAAGATTTTCAAGTTGAACCTATTGACCTGTCGATAGTTTATGCGTAAACTATTTGCATGCAAGGTAGTGAAGCAGCAGGCTCCACCAAAGTGACACATATGAACTCCCCTCGACTCCAACGCGAACTGAAAAAGAAACGGCCCTTCGAAATGCCGGAACAAGAGGCGATTCTTAACATCGTCCGGACCAGCGACCAGTTTCACAATCGGTTTGGGAAAGTCTTCCGGGAATTTGGGCTCACTTCGTCGCAGTACAACGTGCTGCGAATCCTGCGTGGCGAAGGGCAGCCACTCCCGTGCTTGGAAATTGCCGACCGCATGATCCAAGTCGTGCCGGCGATCACAGGACTGATCGACCGGCTGGAACAGCAAGCACTGGTTGAGCGGCAGAGGTGCACAGAGGATCGCCGCGTGGTTTTTATCACGCTCACTGCCAAAGCCAAGTCGCTGCTCGAAAAACTCGATGAGCCAGTCAATGAGATGCATCGGAAACTCATCGGGCATCTCACGCGTAGCGAACTGACCGAACTTTCCCGACTCTTGGAAAAAGCGCGAGAGGGTCTCGAAAAAGTTGACACGCAGATTGCAGCGGAGGAGTAGTCGAATTTTTTTGATCCAATAGTTGATATGTAAACAATTAAGCACGGGTTTCTTTTTTAAGAAGGAGTAGGCGTCATGTCTCTGCAAAGCAAAGTCGCGTTGGTTACCGGTGGCACTTCGGGCATCGGCAAAGAAGCTGTCTTCGCCCTGGCTAAGGCGGGAGCAAAAGTCGTTGTTGCCGGGCGACGACAGGCCGAAGGAGACGCGGTCGTCGCGGAAGTGAAGCAAAGCGGCGGCGAAGCGTTCTTTGTACAGACAGATGTCGCCAAGGAGGCAGATGTTAAACGCCTCGTTAACGAAACCGTGCAGAAGTACGGTCGACTAGACATCGCCTTCAACAACGCGGGAGTGGAACACTCGGGACCGTTGGTGGAAGCCACAGAAGAACAGTATCGCCATGTCTTCGACATCAACGTCGCCGGCGTGATTTACTCCATGAAGTACGAAATCCCCGCGATGCTCAAAAGCGGTGGCGGATCGATCATTAATACCTCGAGCGTTCTCGGGCATGTTGGTGGAGCAGGATCGGGGCTCTACAACGCCTCGAAGTTCGCCGTCGAAGGGCTAACGAAGACGGCCGCGTTGGAGTTGGCAACGCAAGGAGTGCGCGTGAACGCAGTCGCTCCCGCTGCGATTCAGACGGACATGATCACACGCTTCGTGGGTGGGCCCGGCAGCGATGGTCACAACTATTTGACCTCACTCCATCCGATCGGTCGGCTGGGAAAAACGTCGGAAATCGTGGGTGCCGTGTTATTCCTCGCCTCGGATGCGGCATCGTTTATCACGGGCATTTCGTTGCCGGTGGACGGTGGGTTCTTGGCCAAGTAAGTCATCTCAATCATCGGAAAGCAAGCTTGAAAGGAGCAACATCATGTTTCGCGTACGACGAGCCAACGAACGAGGTGGCGGCGACCATGGCTGGTTGAAGTCGCGCCACACATTTTCGTTTTCGAATTATCAGGATCGTGAACACATGCGGTTTCGTGCGCTCCGCGTAATGAACGAAGACTGGATTAAGCCGGGGCAAGGATTCGGTACCCATCCGCATAACGACATGGAGATCGTAACCTACGTCCTCGAAGGCGCGCTCGAACATCGCGACTCGATGGGGAACGGTGAAGTTCTCCGGCCGGGCGAATTTCAGCGGATGACGGCCGGGACCGGCATCACGCATAGTGAGTTCAATCCGTCGAAGACGGAGCCGACCCATCTTTATCAAATCTGGCTCTATCCCGAACGAGAAAATCTCGAACCCAGCTATGAGCAAAAACGTTTCGCCGACGACGAACTGCAAAATCAATTGCGGCTCGTCGCTTCCCCCGATGCACGCGACGGTTCGTTGCTAATCCACCAAGATGCCCAGATCTATGTCGGTCGTCTCGCGGGCGGCACAGAAGTCACGCATCATTTGCCCGCCGGAAGACATGCCTGGCTGCAGGTGCTGCGCGGCAATGTCGACCTGCAAAGTGAAAAACTCTCGGCCGGTGACGGCGTGGCTATTTCAGAGGAGCAGTCTATCGACCTGATCGCCACCGGCGATGCAGAAGTCATGCTCTTCGATCTGGCCTGAGTTCAACTTGGCCAATAACTGTCATTATTTGACCACGGACTACCCTATTTCAATTCAAACTACCAAGGAGACTTTTCAATGAATTCGCTCGCTGCTGGTCCGGTTTCACTGCTCGGTCGCTTAATGATCATCACCATCTTCTTGCTGAGCGCAGTCGGCAATAAGATCCCTGAGTTCAACAACGTCGCAGGCTACATGGCATCGCAAGGGGTGCCGTCGCCGCAGATCTTGCTCGTCGGTGCGATTGTCTTTCTGATTGCCGGCAGTCTGTCGATTGTAGTGGGCTGGCAAGCTCGCATTGGCGCGTCGCTGCTGCTCGTCTTTCTCGTGCTCGCCACCTACTACTTTCACGACTTCTGGACCATCGAAGATCCGCAGGCCCGGAAAATGGAAATGATTAGCTTCATGAAAAACCTCTCGCTGATGGGAACGATGGTATTTCTGATCGCCAATGGAGCTGGAGCATGGAGCCTGGATCGCTGCGAACGGACGGCGAAGTAGCGTTGCTGTTGCCTCAGAATTGCCGGCGACGCTATTCCGTCGGTAGTTCCACGCAAGCGATCTCTTCTGCATTCCGCACATAAATTCGATTTCCTTGTACGGCAGGATGATTCCACGTCTTGCCACGGATCACAGGTAAGATGCCGAGCGGCTCGAGCTTCTCCGGGTTGCAATTCACCAGGACTAACTCACCCTTTTCAGACAGGACGAGCAGCACTCCCTGGTCGCTCAGCAAAACCGCTTGCCCCGCTCCGTAGCGCCCACCCTTCCAGTTCCGTTCGCCACTTTCAAGCTTGGCCGAACAAAAAATTTCGGCATCAAACCCGTAAATCTGATCCTGATGGACGACATAGTCACTGAAATCGGGCTTGATATCGGTGCTGGTCCAAACTTCTTTTGCCGAGAACTTTCCGCCGTCGTTTGCGATCGAGATCTTCAGCAAGTTCCCGGGGGCAAACGACAACAATAAGTTATTCCCTTCCACCAATTGCGGCTGGACTGCGGGACGTCCCATCGCAGCCGGATTTGCGAACTCCCACAATAACTCGCCGGTTTGCAAATCGTAACTGCCGAGTTTATTGTCGCCGAGGAACAGCACCTGGTTTTTGCCATGCAGAGTAGTCACAACCGGCGAAGCGTAACTATCCCCCTTGCCGATGTTAGCTTTCCAGGCAATCTCACCGGTTGCTGCCTGATAAGCGACGAGCGCATGCTCTGCAGCGCCGCCGACGTAGATGATTGCTAAGCCATCGACTATTACTGGCGAAGAAGAAAAGCCCCACACCGGCACCGTGGCCTTGGCATCAGTGACTGCATCACGCGACCAAATCAGCTTGCCGCTTGTAGCATCCAAGCAGTCAAAACGCCCTTTCGCACCAAATGCATAAATGTTTCCATCGGCAAATGCAGGGGTCGCGCGCGGACCAATTCCACTGAGCGCTTCGTCAAAACGTCCCGGCTCGTCGTGTGCCCAAATCGGTTCTCCCGTCAGAGCCGAGTAGCACGAGACCACTTCCACGTCGCCACGCTGCTCCTGGGTGTAAAGCCGGTCACCCACTAAAATCATCGACGACCAGGCCGGGCCAATCGCGTGCTTCCATAAGATCTTCGGCGGCGACTTTCTCCAGTCGGTCCCAATCTTTAAACCCGTCACTCGGCTATCCCCGGTTGGCCCTCGAAAGCCAAGCCAATCCCCCGGCTGGGCAATGATTGGCGGCGTTTCCTCCGCAATGGCTTCAGGTGGAGTTGATCCTGCCGATTCGGTTGATTTCAATTGCTCCAAAAATCGATCTTCCGCGGTACGCGACCAACGCCAGTAAATGTCATTCGAACCATCCCCGTGGAGTCCTTCCGCGCGCACCAGCGGACCAGGAATCCAGGAGAGCGTGATCACGCCCAGCAATCCCAATTCCGGCTGCGTAATTTTCCATTTTCGCGCTACGAAGAGCCACAGCGTCCCGAGGGTCAGCGTGGCCGAGATTGACCAGACATAGACAACCGGAAACAAAACGCTCGGGTGCAAGACGACGGTTGCCAGCGTTCCGCACAGCAGAAAGAAGCCGAAAATTCCTAATTTGGTTTTCCAGCTGAAACCACTCTTCCAAAACCACCAAGTCCCCATCGCGCTTCCCAGAAGCAGGATCAACGCCAGGCGACCGAGGAACAAAAAGAACATGTGCAGACCAAGCAAGCCCAGTCCGACATAGATCGCCCAAAAGATCGCCACGGCCAGGAGTGGAAATGTCATCCCCAACACGTGCGCGGTCGACTTTTCAGGCCCAACGCGATCGTGAGCTGGGCCATCGGAGTGCATCCCCTCCGCGGCAGATCGGCTTAACTCATTCGTGTTCGACATGATTGGCTCGCGATATCTCTCTGGGTGAATCGCTTAAGTGGCAGGAAATCATTGTTAACCGTTATGGGAAGTTGTCCTCGGGCTGACCAGGGGGGCGGCCTTGCGGTGTAAACCTATTTGACGACCTTCAAAATGTTGTAAGTCCTTTTTGGTTATGCTTTTGAAGCAGGAAGTTGCGCACTGGCTGTTAGCGACTCGAAAAGGGGGTGTATGCCTAAAGTAACGCGGCTTACAGGCCAGTTGTCGGCTGGCTGTTAGCGGCCCGAACAGGGGGTTCAATGCTAGTGTGAACGGGTTCCAATCGTTGTTGCTGCCTAAGGTTTAAGACCAAACGACAGAGAGCTCGGCCGGTAAGCAGAGCTTCGCATTAGTTTAGGAGTCAATGAGTTAATAGTCAATATTTACATGCAATTTTAGGGCCGATCGTCTGCAAATTCGATCACAACCCTCGCAAGTTTGTGAGGGAGCGAATTGTGTTGGCGGGGGACAGACAACCGGTTAGATTAGTGGACGCTTATCCGATCATGTCCGCGTACTCATCCAAACACATCTCCCTCTTCTCACTGAAGGCACTCATGGCACGCCAGCGCTTCGGCTTCACGTTGGTTGAACTGCTGGTGGTCATCGCGATCATTGGCATTCTCGTTTCACTCTTGCTTCCTGCCGTGCAGGCAGCTCGGGAGGCAGGCAGACGGACTACTTGCATCAACCATCTCAAGCAGTTGAGTCTGGCTTTTCACAACCACCACGATGTTCATCGTCTGCTCCCATCGGCCGGAGGTCCCGACTGGACCTACCACATGACGATCAAGAATGGAGCCGTGGCTATCGCTCCCGACCAGCATGGCGGCTGGGGGTTTCAGGTGCTGCCATTCATCGAAGCTCAGGACGTTTGGAGTGGCGGAAGTGCGACGACCGATATCGAGCGCTCGATTGTGGCGATCAGCAATCCCAATCCGACCTTCTTTTGCCCCAGTCGCCGCAAGCCCGAAGTGGTTCGGGCGGCGGATTGGTACACCCATTTGCCGGATACTTCGGCCGGCAATTCCGGCAAAACCTTCGGTCACGCGAAGAATGACTATGCCGCTTCCAGCCACGATACCGACACGGCACATCCCACCGGGGTTGGTGCCGTGACCCGGCTGATACCGCAGAAAATGGCGGATCTGCTCGACGGCACCAGTCAGACCTTGTTGCTCGGTGAGAAGCGGATGAACATTTCATTGCTGGGAAGAATGCAAGCGAACGATAACGAAGGTTATACCTGTGGCTGGAATCACGACACCGTCCGTTTCACATCCCGTTCCCCTCGTCCTGATTTTGTGCATGCTTCCGACCCGGGGGACGATCGCTTTGGCTCTTCGCATCCAGCGGGACTTGTCATTTCACTCTGCGATGCTTCGGTGCGGTTTTTCCCCTATAACACGGAACTGGCGATTTTTACCAGGCTCGCCAATCGCAACGATGGCGTGGCGGTGACGCTCCCGTAGTCGCCGGCATTTTCACGAGAGAAGTGTGTAATGATCCGCCTTAATGACTCGGTGTGTGGGATGTTGCTGGCCATTGTACTGGCACTGAGTGGCTGCCAGACCCAGGTGGATTCTGTAGCCGATGCAGTGGTCGCACGCGGCACACTCACGAAATCTGGCGAACCATTGCAGGTTGCCGGTCGAGAAGTTGGCACTGGCATGGTGAGCCTGACGTTTCTTCCAACGACCGAGTCTGCCGGTGCCGAGCAATCCTTTGGCACCGTAGCGGACGAGCGAGGAATCTTTGATCTGCCAGGGGGAATGCCAGCGGGAGAGTATCGGGTTGCGGTGCGACAATGGGAGCCCTATCCAACGACAGACAAGCTCGGGGGACGATATGATGAGGAACACACGTCCTTGGTCGTGCTGGTGGATGGGAAGAGTGAGTTGAAAATTGAACTAGAGTAGTCGGCACACATCGTTTCCTTGGTACGATGGCCCTCCGAGGCCGTCGCAGGACGAGGCTGAATGAAGTTCGGGGATTCGTTTTCAGTCAGGCTTGCAGGATAAATCCATCTTGCATTAATTGCGGAGCCTGCTCCGCGACGGGCTTGGAGGCCCAGCGTACCGAAAGCAAAACGGAATGTTTCATTACGATCGCGGGCTGAAGATTACAGCGATTGACCTGGCTGTCGACTTTTGCCGACGAATGCCGCGAGGCTTTATTTCGCATGCGCACAGCGACCACATGGCCCGGCACGAACTGGCATTCTGCACGCCGGTGACCAGTCGCATGTATCAGCGGCGACATGGCGCACGGCTCACTCGCCCCATGCCCTTCGGCGAGATCATGGAGTGGCACGGCGTACGGCTGAGCACGCATCCGGCCGGCCATGTGTTTGGCTCCGCGATGCTGCTGGCGGAGGATGGCAAGCAGCGTTTGCTCTACACCGGCGATTTCAAGCTTGGCCCCTCGGCCACCGCGGAAGAAGCCGATCCGCCTCCCGCCGATGTGCTGGTGATGGAAACGACCTTTGGCGATCCTCAATATCGTTTGCCGCCGCGCGAGAAAGTGGTCCGGGAGCTTATCGAAATCGTCCGCGATACTTTGCAGCGCGGTCAAACGCCGGTGATTCAAGCTTATGTGCTGGGCAAAGCTCAGGAGGTGACGAAAATCCTGACGAAGGCCGGCTTTGAAGTCTTACAGCATCCCCTGACTTGGGACATCAGCCAGGAATATGAAGCAGAAGGGTGCTCGCTCGGCGCGTGTGGTCCCTACGATCCGGCCGAGCTGCCGGGGAAAGTGGTGGTTGCTCCGCCACGCATGCAGAAGGCGGCGAAGCTTCCCGGCTTAAAAAACACCGTCTCGATCGGCGTAACAGGCTGGGCGGCAGGAACAAAGCGGCGATGGGGACTGGGCGTGGATCATGCCGTCCCCCTTTCCGATCATGCGGACTACGACGGCCTCTTGGAATGTATTGCCAAAGTAAAGCCGCAAGTGATTTACTGCACGCATGGTCCGTTGTCGTTCGTGGATCATCTTCGCGAGTTGGGACACAATGCGTTTTCGCTGAACTCATTGGCAGCTTCGCCTGTGGGCTGAAAAGTCTTACTCTCACTCCTAATCCTGCTCTTACTCTTCTTCCTAATCTTTATCTTTATCTTGCTCTTGCTCCCGATTCTGCGCTGGTGACAAGTGAAGGATTAAAATGAAGATTACGAGTACGAAGATGATTAAGAGCAAGAGAAAGATTACGAGTGGGATTTGCGCATGCTAACGCCAAGCCGCCTCCGCTGGGTATCGCTGCTGCTGTTGACCCTCCTCATTCGCGGCCTGGTCTTGTACTTCATGTTCGGCAAACTGGCCGACGACCCCGACGGCTATCGCGAATTGGCAGAGAATCTCGCCCGCGAAGGAGTCTATGGCTATGGTCAGCCGGGAGACGACATTCAGCCAACAGCGTATCGGCCGGTGCTGTATCCGCTGCTTCTTTCAACCGCCGTAGATGCGAAGTGGCAGCTAAGTTTGTGGCGCGTGACACTTATGCATTTGGCTCTCGGTGTGGGAACCGTGCTGCTGACGCTTAATTTGGGGGAACGCTTAAAACTTGGCGGGTGGAGTTATTTCGCTGCGCTGCTCGTTTGCTGCGATCCGATTTTGCTGAATCAATCGGCCCTAGTGATGACCGAGACGCTTGCGACGTTCTTGGCCGTGCTTTCGCTGTGGTGCCTCACGCGATTGACGCAGTTTCCCGAATGGTGGAACGCGCTGATGGCCGGTGGAGCACTCGGATTGTCGGCACTCTGCAGGCCGACGTTCTTGCCTTGGATCGGATTGGTGGCAATTGCGCTGATGCTGCTTGCGAAGGTGAGTTGGTCACGGCGGGCGGTTCATGCAACGGCGCTGATTGCGGGTGCGTGTTTATTTTTGTTGCCGTGGGGGATTCGGAATCGGGTCGAGTTGGGCAAATTCATGCTGACTACGACGCATGGCGGCTACACGTTTTACTTAGGCAATTGCCACGAGTTCTTCGTGCATCTGACGGCAGGAAAGTCTCTTGAGACGTACGATTCGTTGGAAGCGTTGATTATGTCTACGATTCGGGCCAACAGCTCAGGGAATATCTTCATTGTTTCAGGCGACGAACTACTGGTTGATCACCAACTCTACCAGCAGTCCTTTCAGGACATTCATGAGGAACCGCATCTGTTCGCTTACGCCTGCCTCTACCGCCTCTATCAACTCATTAATCCGTTGCCGCACCCACCGGCGAAAGAGTTGGGGCCAGAGTCTGTGCCGCGAAAACTTTTGCGCAACGTCGTGGCCGCGTGGTATGTCGCTGTTTACTTGCTAGCAATTCTCGGCTGCATACGACTGCGAAAAGATTTCCGCTCCCCTCCTTGGCTCTGGGGCGTGCTGCTTGTCTTCACGTTCCTGGCCATCCATACCTTCTACTGGACAAACCTCCGGATGCGAGCCCCTTTAATGCCGTTCATTGCCCTCGTTGCTGCTGCGGGTTCATTGCACGTTGCTGAGCCGCTAGCACACGCGAGCCTATTGCGACGAAAGAAGTTGAAAGCGTGCTAATAGTAGTAGGCACACTCCGTGTGCCGTTCAATCTGGACCTGTTTGGCTAGCAGAGTGTCTTCGCTCTGAACGGCACACGGAGTGTGACCCATACTATTCTTGCCAAGGCCTGCTTTCCGCCTTGCCTGCGAAACGCAACCTCCTCATAATCCCCGCCCCGTAGCTTCTCCATTTTTACCGGCAGAAATTGCGGGTCGATTGAGGTCTGCGCTCGATGGCTCAGCACCCACTTAAAACTTGATTCGCCACCTTTTCCCACCGCCGTCTGCTTGCGCGCACGAAGCGAAACTTCGTGACGAGGGGATTGCTGCGCGCGTGATCAAGTTACTTCGTGCCGCGATCATTACTCTAGGTGTTGTCCTGACGACAGCGCCGGCAAGCTTCGCAGCGGAGCTTGATTTGCCCGTCGGCGATCCCAAGTCCCCCGTTAGCATTCGCAGTGGTTCGGCAGTCAGTTTCCGGCAAGGCGGCTACGAAGTCTTTGTGCTCAGCGGCGGTTGCACGATCAAGCAAGGAGAGGTTCGCGCCCAAGGCCAAGAGGCCGTGCTGTGGGTCGATCGTGCCGATGCTTTCTCGGGTCGACCAAGTCGCGTGATCGCGTACATCGAAGGGCAAGTCGAAGTGAAGTTCGGCGACAAGGGAGATCCCTACGCAATTACTCCTCATCGCGGCAATTCACTCACCGATCGCAGTTGGCTGGGGCGATTTCATACGACGGCTGGCGTGGAACTAAGCGTGCCGATCTCGCAGACCAATCCCGCCCAAATTCCCGCCATTGTTGAACGGGGAAGTATCGCGCGACAGCAAGAGTTGGCTACTTCGATTCAGTCTTCTGCAAAACTTCCCGGCTCAATCGACTACGGTTCGCCGGAAGATAAAAATCCAGTGCAGGCCGCGCAGTACCTGACTCAGGAACTTGCTCCGCCGGCAACGGCCACGGGAGGAGGGGGCGGACGACAAGTGCGCATCTTCCGCCGCAGCAACACGCCGTTTCAATACAAGACCTTCGCCCATCCCACGCGCGATGAGCAAGTGACGATCTTCAGTTCCGGTATTCAGGTCGTCGTCGATGCCATCGACGAACTAGGGACCGTTACCATTGAGACCGATCGCATGGTCATCTGGAGCCCGCGTGTTAGCTTCAACGGCGGCGGGGATTCGAATCTGAAACTGCAGGATGCGGCCTACGAGTTCTACCTGGAAGGGAATATCGTCTTCCGCCAGGGAGATCGCGTGATCTATGCGGACCGCATGTACTACAACGTCTCCCAGGAAAGCGGCACGATCTTGTCGGCGGAAATGCTGACTCCCGTTCCCGATTATCGCGGACTGTTGCGGCTCAAAGCAGAAGTGCTACAGCAAATCGACAAGCAACACTTTCAGGCATACAACGCTGCGCTCACTTCCAGCCGATTGGGTGTTCCCGGCTATTGGGTGCAGCAAGAACGGATCGAAGTGGAAGACATTCAGAAGCCGCTCGTCGATCCGTGGAGCGGGCAGACAGTCATCGATCCGGCATCGGGTCAGCCCGAAATCGATCACGATATCCTGGCCGTCAGCCGCAACAACTACTTGTACTTTGGGGGTGTGCCGCTGCTCTACTGGCCGGTGTTGGCGACCGATCTCACCAATCCCACATATTACGTGCAGCGCATTGCCGTGAGGCAGGATCGGGTTTTCGGAACGCAGGCGTTTGTCGATTTCAACATGTATCAGCTATTGGGTTGGCGCAATCCGCCCCCCAATACTTCCTGGGACTTATCGACCGATTACCTCAGTGATCGCGGCCCGGCCTTGGGGACAAAATACACCTACGCTGGGGACCAACTGTTTGGCGTGCCTGGTCCCTATGCGGGCTTCATCGATGCCTGGGGAATTCTCGACGGAGGTGAGGATTTCCTTGGACGTGGACGAAACGGCATCGTGCCAGAAACCGATACGCGCGGACGAATTCTCGGCCAACATCGGCAGTACCTGCCCGGCGATTGGCGCTTCACCGGCGAGCTCGGGCTGATTAGCGATCGGAACTTCTTGGAGCAATATTTCGAGCAGGAATGGAATAACAATAAAGACGCCACGACCGGCATCGAGTTGAAGCACCTCGCGGAGAATCGTTCGTTCAGCATCACTGCCGATGTGCGCGTGAACGACTTCTTCACTCAGACGAACTGGCTCCCCAAGTTGGATCACTATTGGATTGGCGAAAGCTTCTTGTTCGATACCCTTACCTGGCACGAGCATTCGCAAGTTGGCTACGGCAAGCTGCAGGTGGCATCCACTCCCACGGCTCCGCAAGATGCTGCTACTTTTGAGTTGCTTCCGTGGGAAGAGAACCGCGAAGGGCTTGTGGCCAGCACACGGCAAGGAGTCGATCTGCCATTGCAAGCCGGACCCGTGAAGTTCGTTCCCTACGTGCTCGGCGAAGCGGCCTTCTGGGGAGAAGACCTCACCGGCGAAAGCATGACGCGGTTCTATGGCCAAGGTGGGGTCCGCGCCAGCGTGGCGATGTGGTCGGCGAATCCGGACATTCAAAGCGAGCTATTGAATATTCGCGGGTTGGCACACAAGGTGGTCTTCGATGCCGACTATTTTGCTGCCGACGCCAGCCAGGATGTCACCGATCTCCCCCTCTATCATCAACTCGACGACGACGCGCAAGAACACTTCTCCCGCCGCTTGAAATTCAACACCTTCGGTCTGCCGTTTGGAACCCCCGTGCCGTTCCAATTCGACGAACGTTCGTACGCCGTACGCAGCGGCATGCAAAACTGGGTCACTGCTCCAGGAACCGAAATCGCCGAAGATCTGCAGTTGTTGAAGTTGGGGATGCGCAATCGCTGGCAGACCAAACGTGGTTTGCCGGGACAAGAACGGATCATTGATTACATCGTGCTCGATATCGAAGCTAACCTCTTCCCCGATGCCGCCCGGGACAATTTTGGCGAAAGCCTGGGGATGCTCGACTACGATTTTCAATGGCATGTGGGGGATCGGTTCTCGATTCTCTCCGACGGCTACGCCGACTTCTTCAGCGATGGTTTGAAGCAGGCTACGATCGGCGGACGGCTTAATCGGCCGGAGGTCGGCACCTTGTATCTGGGATATCGCCGTACCGATGGGCCGTTTCAGAGCAACTTAATCCTCTCGCAGCTCGGCTACCGCATGAGCGAGAAGTGGATGATTACCGGCGGCACCTCGATCGACCTAAACGCTTCGGGCAAAGTCGCCCAGTTCATCGCGCTCACCCGAATCGGCGAATCGTTCTTGTTCCGCGTGGGGCTAAGCTACAACTCGGCCCAGGAAAACGTCGGCCTGCAGTTCGCCATCGAGCCGCGCTTCCTGCCGAACCGACTCGGCGGAGTTGGTGGCGTGACTATTCCTCCCGCCGGCGCGATGGGAGTGGAGTAGGGGTGGAGTAGGGGTGGAGTAGGGGTGGAGTGTGGAGGGTGGAGTGTGGAGGGTGGAGTGTGGAGGGTGGAGTGTTGGGTGTGGAGCGTACGGAGAGTTGCTGCACACATCACACACCTACTGCCCACACTTAACCCGCTTCATGAATCACGCTCATCTTCTTCCATTTGCCACCGCGGAATCGGAGCAAAATGATCGTGGCCATCGTCAGCGAATAAAGGGCCACAAAGCCCCAGGACCACTCGGCTGCGTGCTCAAAGTCCTTCAGCAAGAAGGCCGGAAGCACCATCAGGGGCCAAGGAACGGTCAGGGCGACTAGCGAAACAAATCGCGTGTCTCCTGCTCCTTTCAATGCGAACGAGAGGGTGAGGTAGATGCTATCGAGCGCCGTGAAGATCGCCAGGATTTTTAAGAGCGTCGGCGTTAGCGCGGCCACCTGAGCCCACAAGGTGGCGTTCTCTTCATTCTTGAACCAGGAAAGATAAAAGTCCGGTAGCAAGAAGAAGCTCAATCCCATCAACCCGGTATAGACGCACGTCACTTTCACGCCGTCCCAGGTCACACTCTCGGCCCCTTGTGGATCTTCTTCCCCCAGCTTCTGACCGACCAGCGTCATCACTGCCTGAGAAACTCCCAAGCTCGGCAAAACCGAAAGCATCATCACGGTCACCGCGATACTGCTGCTGGCTAAGGCCGCTTCGCCGTTGGGAAGGTTCCCCATGATAATTTGAAAGACCGAGAAAGCGAGGCCTTCGAACGCCCATTGAAATCCACTCGGCAGACCGAATTTGAGAAACTGCTTGAGCAGCGGGAAGTTCGGCCGCCAGTCGCTATAGACCCGGTACAGCGTCTCGTGCTCGGAACGGAACAGCAAAAACCCGCCGTATAACGCCGCGCCGTAAGTCGCGATGGCGGTGGCATACCCGGCCCCTTCGATTCCCATTGCCGGCCAGCCGAACCCACCAAAGATCAACCCGTAATCGAGCACCGCGTTCAAAACGAGCCCCACCAGGTTGATGCCGATCACCACGCGTGTTCGTCCCAGGCCGATAAAGAAGCCACTGATCGCTGCAACCAGCGCGGTTGGCAGGGCGGAGTAAGCCACAGAATTGAAGTAGCCCACCTCCAACTTTTGAATCGCAGTGGTGTGCCCGATCCAGCCAAAGAACCATGGGGTCAGCAGATTTAAACCCAGAAACGCCACCCCGCCAAAGACACTGACATAGATCGACTGCCACACACAGGAGCCAATCTTTTCCCTTTCATTTGCCCCGTAGTATTGAGCCACGAAGGTCATCACATAGTTCGCGGTTCCTTGCAGCAACGCCATCGGCACCCAAAACACGCACATCACCGCCATCGCAGCCCCCAGCGACTCGGTCGCGTGCATCCCCAGGAAGACGCGGTCGATGGTCAGTTGCACATTCCAAAAACTATTGGCAATAATCAGTGGCCAGGCGATGACCAGGATTTGTTTCCAGCGCGATAGCTCGGCATTCATATAAATTGATGTCGTCGTGGGCTCGGCAGCGTGGCAGCAATTCGGCCGGTTACAGAGGCTGTTAGCGGCCAATTGGTTCGCGTGGCTGCTGGCCTTGCCGGTTTTCAAGTTCTAAGTCTAGGGCTCTAATGCACTTCGGCGGCAAGGAAAAGTAGATCGCAGCCGCGGCCCATGATCTTTTGCAACAATCATCTCTCGTTTTGCAACAATCCTCATGCAAGCCTGCTGCAAATTTGCTGACCGGGCGGGCAGTGACGGCTACTGAAACTGGTACTCGACTTTGCAGCAACCCGCAGTGTACATAAGTTTATGTAATTGTCAAGTAGTTGTCTTTATTTATTGAATTGCACAAAAGGGCGAAAGTGGGGGCAACGCAGATGATCGCCTGGCTGCGAAAGTTTGGTTACGCTCTGCGGGGCATCGGCGTGGGGCTACAACAAGAGAGGAGTTGCCAGGTTCATCTGGCGGCCACGATTCTCGTTATCGCTGCGGCCTTCTGGCTGCGAGTTTCGCCGGTCGAGGGTGCTCTATTGGCACTTTGTATTGTCGGCGTCTGGGCTGCGGAGCTATTGAACTCGGCACTCGAGAGAATCGTGCGTGCGATGCATCAGCCCAACGATCCACAACTGCGCGACGCGCTCGATCTCGCCGCCGGCGGGGTGCTGATTATGAGCTTGGGAGCCGCCTCTGTCGGCCTGTTGATTCTTGGGCCGCGGCTGTGGTCGCTGGTGGCGCCGGGGTAAAGGATTTCCCAAACAAGCGATTGGCTAAGCAGGACGAAGCGCGTAAGTAGCTTTTTACTCTGCTGCGCTTGAGTTGCCTCAATGAAGCCAACCCCGCGTCAACGTTTTCTCCCCTTCGCCTCGACCACAATGGGTCGGCTGGGGAGAAAGAAAGGACATCCAACCGACTATGCTAATTCGTCCAACAAGCGATCGAGAGCCACGTTCAGCTTCTCTTCGGTGTCGTACGAACCATTGGCGATCTGGGCGCGGATGTCGGCCACGCGATCGGCGCGAATTTCCGGCAACGAATGCGCCAGGCTCAGGAATTCAGCTTGGGGAGAGATATCCACTTGGTCAGTTCCGTAGGTGGAAGTTCCGGCAGTCGTAGTTCCGGCAGCCGTGCCCCGATGAGGAGCGTTGATGCCTTGAGCCGAATGAACGATGCTAGTGCCTTGAATATACATGTTACTGATCCCCCGATTGTCTGTTGGTTAGCCCAACGAAGCAAAAGCAAACGCGGTGCCAACGGGCCAAATCGAATTAAAATCTCTGAGCCAAGACCGGTGCTACGGCGACCAATGAGCTGCAATCTGCCTGAAAAGCAGTGGATCGAGGGGATTCCAAGACAGCCATCGTGCGACCGGTTGCCCGGCAAGGTCGTTCCAACTTTTTCAATCTCAAGCTGCAAATCGTGTTGCGGGGCGTCGCGTTCCGTGTCGGGGATGGCTTTCCGTGGCCGAGAATTGACCTTGCAGACGCTAGCAGAAGACAAAGGTTTCTTCGTCACGCTAGCGTCAGGTCATTGACCCTTTCAAACCAAATTGCATTGTCGGAAATTTTCCGGTTATGCCGGCATTTCCCGTCAAAACAGCCCCTCAGGTGCCTGCTGCCGCTGGCGATTTACAGTTCGAAATTGACCGACTCGTTCGTGCTCGCCGGCGACTATTCCCTCGAAACAGCTGCTGGCGAACCGTCCGTCAGAAACATTCTGCCGGCCGAGTTCCGAGGGGAGTATAGGAATGGTAGGACTGACCAGCAAGATTGAAAGAATTGCAAGATTCGGAATAAAGGGAGGGGGTCGGAGATCGGAGGTCGGAGGTCGGGGATCGGAGGAGGCAGGGCAGGGGAAAATCCGAATTCCCAGCTAGCACTGGTCAGCCCCGTTCTTGTTCAGTTCAAAACCTCTCCTCTCTCCGATCCCTGACCTCCGATCCCCGATCCCTCTTTTCCCTTCTCTCTTGACCTTCTCTCCTCACCCTTCTAATTTCCTCCCGTTTATTGAACCGTGGTGAGTTCCCATCCGGCAGAAGGCTGTTTGGTTCCTTCCGTCTTCCTCGCGCGTGACGGCTTTCGAAGGTGCTTGTGTCATGAAGTCATCGTCTTCGTCCGCTCCTGCAGATGCAACGGTCCGCCTCTCCCGTCGGAGCATCCTGGCCTTAGGTGCCGCGCTCTTGGGAGGTTGCTCCACTCCTTTGATGCGCGGGCAAACCCCCGATATCGAGACTGCCATTGAGGAAGAAATCCGCAATCCCACGGTGGGAGATTTTGCAGGCGCCTGGGGGATGAACTATGTCGCGCTGGAGTCCGTCGGCCTCGTCACAGGACTGCCGAACACCGGAAGCGATCCCCCGCCTTCGGTGGAACGCAACTTACTCATTAGCGAGATGCAGTCCCACGAAGTGAACAAGCCAAACGATATTCTGGCCTCGGCAACAACATCCTTGGTGCTCGTCCGGGCATTTCTGCCGCCGGGGGTTCAGAAGCATGAGAATTTCGATGTGGAAGTTCGCCTTCCGTCGCGTAGCGAAACGACGAGCTTGCGTGATGGCTGGCTGATGAAAAGCCGCTTGCGGCAGGTGGCGATGATGGGGGGCGGAGTCCACACCGGTTCCGTGGAGGGAATTGCGGAAGGAGAAGTCCTCGTCGATGCCGCCTTTGAGGGTGCCCCCGAACAACGTCACGAAAAGCGTGGTCGCATTCTAGGGGGAGGCTTTTCGCATACGGTGCGAAAACTGGGGCTGGGAATTCGACGCCAGGATAAATCGGTGCGGACCAGCATTGCGATCGCTAAAGCGGTTAGCGCCCGCTTTCACACGTTTGATCATGGTGTGAAAAAGGGAGTTGCGAAGCCGACCCGCGACAACTTTATCGATTTGGCCGTTACCCCACGTTATCGCAACAATCTCGCCCGCTACATTCGCGTGGTAAGGGCCATTAAGCTAAGCGAAACGCCCAAAGCTCGAATCGAGCGTTTGGCGTTGCTGCAAGGAAAATTGCTGAACCCTCCTAGTGCTTCCTTGGCCGCGATCGAACTCGAAGCCATCGGCAAAGACGGAATTGAGGCCCTCAAAACTGGCTTACAGGCAAGTGATCCCGAAGTACGTTTTTACGCTGCCGAGGCGCTCGCCTATCAAGACATCTCCGACGCTGCCGCAGCCCTAGGCGAATCGGCCGCTCGCTCGCATTCCCTGCGCTGGCACGCCCTGTCTGCGTTGACGGTGATGGATCACGTCTCGGCCTACGAGATGCTCAACGAATTGTTGCATGTCGAAAGTGTGGAGTGTCGCTACGGCGCTTTCCGCGCCATGTGGACACGGAATCCCCAAGATCCGATGGTCCGCGGCGAGGTCTTGGGGAAAAAGTTCAGTTATCACGTGATCGGCACCACAGGCGAATCGCTCGTGCACATCGCTCGCTCGCGGCGTCCCGAAATCGTTTTGTTTGGAACCGACGTGCGTTTACAGCCGGGGGCCGTCCTCCTGATCGGCAAGAATTATGTGGTCCGTTCGGAAGTCGACCAGCAGTACAAAGTGTTAAAGCTAGTCCCCGGAGAAGACAATCCGGCGGAATACTGCACCAACCAGGTTGATCAAATCGTACGAGCGCTGGTGAAATTGGGTGGCGGGTATGCCGAAGTGGTGAACTTTTTCCGGGTCGCGAAGCAGCAAAATGTTCTGCAGGCCCGGCTCGCCTTCGAAGCGATGGCCAGCCCCAATCGCAAGTTTGTGCGCGGCGAAGACAGCTCCCCCACTGAACCCGCGGCGGACGATGCTCCCCCGGCTAATCCCCTTTCTCCGGATGAAATTGTCCCGGAAGAAGGTTTTCTCCCTGCCTCGACGGAGGAGGAAGAGTTGGAGTTTGTGGAGCATCGGGCGACCACTCCCGAATCGGGAATTTTTCGGGATCAGCTCAGCCGGCAGCCGGCAAAGTCTGACAAACGGGACCAAAAGTCTCTGGATACCTATATCCATCCCGATTATCAAGAGAAGCCAAAGGACGGCATCTGGAGTAAAATGACGAGCTGGTGGAAATAGTACTTCCGCCATTAGACATTCCTTCGTCCCTCCTGCGTTCGCGATCCAGACATGCTCAAAGCCCTCGAACTGACCGGCTTCAAGAGCTTCGCCGATCGCACACGGTTCGAGTTCCCGGCGGGCATTACGGTGGTCGTCGGCCCCAATGGTTCGGGGAAGTCGAATGTCGTTGATGCGATTAAATGGGTGCTGGGGGAGCAGAGCGTTAAGAGTCTCCGCGGCAAGGAGATGGCGGACGTCATCTTCAAAGGGTCCGGAGGGGAGAATGGCCGCAAGCCGGCCAATAGCGCCGAAGCCACCCTGATCTTCGAGAACGCCGATGGTCGCCTGCCGGTCGATGCCCCCGAGGTTCATGTCTCGCGGCGGGTGTACATCAGCGGGGAAGGGGAGTACCTCATCAATCGGCAGCCTTGCCGCCTGAAAGATATTCGAGATCTCTTCCGCGGCACCGGCGTTGGGGCCGACGCCTACAGCATCATCGAGCAGGGGCGGGTCGACAAACTCTTGCAGGCGTCCTCGAAAGACCGCCGCGCCATTTTTGAAGAAGCGGCCGGCATCAGTCGCTTCAAAGCCAAGAAGGTGGAAACGCAGCGCCGGCTCGAACGGGTCGAGCAGAACCTGCTCCGCTTGTCGGACATTGTGGAAGAAGTCGAAAGCCGGCTGAGAAGCGTTCGTTCGCAAGCAACCAAAGCGCAGAAGTACCGTGAGTACTCGCAGCGATTGCAGCAACTCCGCACACAAGTTGCCGCCGTCGATTGGCGCAAGCTGACCGAGCAATTGACGACGCTTGAATCTCAAATTGCCGATCAGCGAGCAAATGCTACAGCAGCCGCGGAAATGGCGGTCGCTCAAGAGACGGAACTGCACGAACTGGAAGCCGCCACCCAAGCTCAGCGCGACGAACAGCGATTGGTGGAAGAGCAAGTCTCGGCCTTGCGAGCTCAGATCGCGCAGTACGAAGCACTGGTGTCGCACACTCGGCACAGTTGTGTGGAACTGGACGAAACTTTGGCTCGGCAGCGGCAAGACGAAGCCGCGCTCAACAGCCGTTCGGGTGATCTGCGTGCCAGGCTCGCGGAAGCGCGTGTGGAATTGAAGGCGGCAGAGGAAGCCCACCTGCAGTTCGATCAGCACGCGACCGAGCGACAAAAAGAATACGAACATTGGTCGACTGAGTGGGACACCATTCGCCAAGCCACGGAGACGTTCCGCAGTTGGCAAGTCGGTCGCGTCCAAGAAGCCGGTCGCCTGGCCGGCCGTTTGCAAGCCTGCGAATTGGAATGGCAGGCCGCCCGCACGTTGCAAGGACGTTTGCAAACGCAGATTGATGAGCTCAACGGGCAGCGCGAGATTCTGGAAAAGCAAACTCTCGAAGAAAGCACGATCGAGAACAAGTTTCTGGACGAACTGGCCGCGGTGCAGGTAAAGGTCGATAAGCTGCAGGATGAGCTGCGCGAGAACCATCGTCTGCTCGATTCCCGGCAAGACGATTGGACCCAGCTCGAAGGGCGGCGTCACGGGTTGGCGGGGCGCGAAACGTTTCTGGAAGAGATGGAACGCACGCGCGAAGGGCTCCTGCATGGCGTGCGGGAACTTCTCAATGCTGCCGAGGCAAAGTCTTCCGGCCCACTGAAGCGAATCAAAGGGGTCGTGGCCGATGTGCTCCATGCACCCGTTGATCTCGCCCCCCTCATCGATGCCGCGCTAGGTGAAGCGGCACAATATGTGGTCGTCGAAGGGGAACTTGACGACGTCGTGCAGCTCGCCTGGAAGGAGCATTTCCCCACGCGAATCACGTTGGTTCCTTCCCGCCCGCCTCTTCGTGGAGCGATGGCGGTTCCGCCGGAAGATGACGGCATTATCGGCCGGGCTTGCGATTTGGTCCGCGTTGAGCCCGGCTACGAGAAGCTGGTTGAACAAGTGCTGGGAACGACCTGGCTCGTTCGGTCGCTGACGGACGCCTTGCGGCTGCACGAAACCGCGCCCCTCGGCACTCGGTTTGTTACTCCCGCCGGTGAGATCCTCGAATCGGCTGGAATGGTCGTGGCTGGTCCGCGTCCCACGGCGCTCGGGCTCGTTTCTCGCCGCAGCGAATTGCATGTGGTGCGCGAAGAACTGGCGGTGGTCGAAAAGCAAGTCAGCGATGTGCAGGATCAGCTCTATCATCTCCGCACCTTGATCAAGGAGCAGGAAGAATCGCAGCGCGAGCTGGTCAAAGCCACCGATGCGTCGCGTCAAGCCTTGGCGGAAGTGCGTGTGATGCTTCGTTCCTTGAACGAACGTCGCGAGAAGGTCGAGCGGCAATTCACCGCTGCCGAGCGGGAACGGCAGGAAGCCGAGCAGACTGCTGCCGAACGACAAGCGGAAATCAACAAGCTCAATGCGTTGCGCGAAGACAACGATCGCGAGAACGCCCGCCTCGCCGCAGAACTGACGGCCGCGAACGCGCGTCTGGCGGAGATCGATCGCGAGCGGCAGCGAGCGAATACCGAATTTACTGCTGCCCGCGTGCAAGTCGCCAAGAGCGAACAGCGGCTCGAAAGCCTGCGCACCCGGATGACGCAGTTCGAAGACGACGAACGGGAACGTCAGCGCGGCCTGGACGAACTTCGCCAGCGCCTGGCCGATGGTCTCAAGCGCCGGCAGGCGGGCGACCTCGATATTCTGCAGGCGACCAGTGCTTTGGCGCTCGACTACTGGCAGCGTGAAATCGCCCAGCGGCAGGCCACGGAACTGGTCCGCCAGCAGGCAGCGATCGTCGTTCGTAATCAGGAACTCGCCTCTTCGCTGCAATCCTTGCGTAAAAAGCAGAAGCGTGCGGAAGATCAAATTCATCAGCTCGAACTGTCTGCCGAAGGGGTTCGTCACGAGCGGCAAACGCTCGCCACTCGCCTGCGCGAAGATTACTCCATCGAACTGGCCGACCTCACCAACGAAGCTTCCGCCGAAGCCTCGGAGGAAGAACTGGCAGAACGCACGGCCGTCGAGGAAGAAATCGAAACCCTCCGGCGGAAGATCAATCAGATCGGTGCCGTGAATGTCGACGCCCTCAATGAACTCGATGATCTAGAGTCCCGCTTCAATCATCTTTCCGGCCAATACAAAGACCTGGCCGACGCGAAAGAAGCGCTCGTCAAAATCATCCACCGCATCAATTCCGATAGCCGGCGGCTGTTCCTGGAAACGCTCGAAGCGATTCGAGTGAATTTTCAGGTCCTGTATCGCAAGGCGTTCGGCGGCGGCAAGGCAGACATCGTTTTGGAAGAAGGGGTCGACGTCCTCGAAGCGGGCGTCGAGATCGTCGCTACTCCGCCGGGCAAGCCCTCTTTCAACAACTCCCTGCTCAGTGGTGGCGAACGCGCTCTCACCGGCGTGGCCCTGCTGATGTCAATCTTCCAGTTCCGTCCGAGTCCCTTCTGCGTGCTGGACGAAGTCGATGCTCCGTTCGACGAAGCCAACATCGGCCGGTTCGTGGATGTGCTGCGCGAGTTCCTCAGTTGGACCCGCTTCATCGTCGTCACCCATTCGAAAAAGACGATGACCGCCGCCAACACACTCTACGGCGTGACGATGCAAGAATCGGGTGTCTCGAAACGTGTTTCCGTCCGCTTCGACGAAGTCGCCGAGGATGGCCAGATCAGCGCCGCAGCCGCCGCCCGCGCCGATCAAGAACCGGCTCCCGCTGCCGACGAACGGGTCGCGTAGCACCCTCTCCGCCGCTGGAATCGTCTCGCCCCTGCGTTGCCCACTGGCCCGTTTTATTGGTGCCCATCATCGCGTCAATTTTGCACCGCTGTTGTCAAAGTTTGTTGTCGAACAATGGTGCGAATAAGCCGGGGTTTTTTGGCAAATTGCCTGAATTTTGCAACACAAACCCGGTTATTTTTTGTCTTTTTGTTGCAAAAATCGGTTTTCTTCGGGAATGGCTCACTATTTTTGCAACAAAGTACCATTTTTGTCACGATTTGCACCAAACTTGTTGCAAAAAGAATCTTCATGGTTGGCACTCCCGCAGGTCGACCCCTCGCAGATCAAATTGTCAAAGAGCAGCCGACGAGATCGCGAAACGCAGCGCGCACCGCGGGAGTCGACCGCAACACGAATCGTCTGCAAGCATTGATTACTTGTCAAGCTGTTATTAAGATTAACGCGCGAACCATCAGCCAGCGATTTTCCCTGCGGAGCTTGTCCAGGCAGGAGCCAATCGGAATGCTTCCCAGGCTGGCATCTTGGAATAGCCCGACTGGATTGCGGCCTGGCGTTTCGCGAGAATGAGTTTGCGGCTACGTGGTAGCGGATTCCATCAGGGACAGGGTCCCGTGACCTTGCAAAAGAGGCAGGCCGTCGCACCTGACCAACGCGACTATGAAGATCATCTTGGTAGGCACCGAAATTAGAACTGAGCAAGAACTCCATCGGACACTAGCAGAGAAACTCGATTTTGGGCCGTACTACGGAAGCAATCTCGCCGCTCTCTGGGACCGGATGACCACGGATGTTCCGCGACCTGTGCAGTTGATATGGCAAGACTCGGCTGCGAGTAAAGTTGCAATGGGTGAAGAAGCCTTTGAAAAAATCATGCGGCTGTTCAGAGACGTTGAAACTCAAGACCGGGATTTGGGAAGAAGCGACGTTTTTGCGTTTACCTGTGAGTAAAACGATCGTCTTTCTTCCCAACAAAGAAGACGACTAGGCTCACCGTTTAGTCGAGTAGTCGAGTACGCTACGCACGCCCTGTGCGTACCAGTGAGAATGTTCACCAACCGTTCAAAGCCAGTTGCTTAGCCCCGAAGTCTCTCGACAACGCCGCACGAATCGCGGTACGCTTGGCTTCGATCGACAAGATCATCCCGCAATCAGTGGACGAAAATCATGAGCACACTTCCTAACTGTCCTGAATGCAATGCGGAATTCACCTACGAAGATGGAGTCTTACTGATTTGTCCAACTTGTGGCCATGAATGGGTCGTTAGCCAGGCCGCACCTGCGCCGGACGATGTAACTCGAGACGCTAATGGAAACGTACTCGAGAACGGCGATACCGTCGTGGTCATCAAAGACTTGAAATTCAAAGGTGGCGTGGTCAAGGGAGGAACCAAAGTGAAGAACATTCGGATTGTCGATGGCGACCACGATATTGATTGCAAGATCGACGGGATCGGCGCAATGGCGTTAAAGTCGCAATTCGTCAAGAAAGCGTAGACGAATCGGGTACTCGAACATTCAAACGCCCTTCTCTTGCCCCACGACCGTGATCTCATAGGTTCCAGGTGGTAACACCGAATCGAGAACGGGCTCCCCTTGGCGAGTGAACTGGACGTCATCGAGGTTTTCGACGGTCAATTGAAACCGCTCGGCGGCGTCGACCGCGAGAACGATCTGCACCCGTGTTTGATCGAGCCGCTGAGCTTTGCCGACAACGGTGACAATCCGGCGATCGGGATGATGAGGAGCGCCGGGCAGAAAGCCATCGATAAAGCTTTGGTCGATGTGGGACGAAAAGTGCTCGACTCCCGCAATGATTTCCGCGTCGTTCCTGCCGCCACCTCCGCCCCAGCGACCTTGGAATTCGATGCGTGACTCGCCAGGCTGATACCGCAACACTGCGGTGGGCATGGTCGGTCGCGGCAGGATGAGATACGTCGATCGCAACGAGGCTTCGAAGCAGATGATAAATAGCGCTACGAACACGATGGGTGTTCCGACAGTCAACGACCATTGTCGAGATCGCGGTAGCGAGAGAAATCTTCCCCGGTTGCAAAGCAAAACGATGGGCAGGGCGATGCCGACGACTCCCAGAAGCTTGACCAAAATGCCACCCCACGTGCGAGTGTGGGGATTTTGATCGTACAGATAATCGACGAGAAACTGGCTCACCGTAATGAAGAGGCAGACAACGGAAATGAGCAACGTGATCGTCAGTGCAATCCACCAGCATCCGGTGCGTGCCGGGACAGGCTGCTGGATATCTGCGGGAGCTGTTGCCATAGGAAACCTAACGAACTGCCGCACATGGGCGAGCCACGTGCGGGGCAGGACGCACAAGGCTCGGTTCGACAGGGAACAAACAAGCCGCTCGTTTCCGAAAGCCAGCGAGTTCGGGCCAATAGCCGTTGGTGAGGAGACTTTGTCGATGATCGATGCCAGACAGAAACAGCATCGTAGCTGAAGGAACTATCCCCTGCCCGTGGCGAATTTACGACTCAGCTACCCCACCGGTTTGTCTGCGACAGGCACGGTCAGCGTTTCGAAAGTAAAGGCCGATACATCAGCAAGACGGCGAACGTCACGCGGGGCCGTTAGACTTCGCTCGCTCAAATGAGCCACGGCATGAGCGTGTTCCAGCAGAACTTCCCGTCGCCGCGCGGACTTGGTGCGTCCCGCCAGCAGTGCGATCGCACCAAACAATCCTTCCAGCACGGCCACATTCCCCCCTGCATTTTGCCGAATCTGATCGAACGCTTCCCCCACCAAATCGGCATACGATGGACCGCGGGTGAGCAGTCGCAGTACGCCATCTTGACTGCGAAAACAGGATTCGACCCGGCGGTTCGTAAGCCGAGCCAGGATGGCCGTCAAATGATCGAGGCACATCACGGCAGTGGTCGTGTCGTTCACTCCGGGGGAGAGTGCCTTCAGGGCCACATCCACGATTTGGCGAACTCCGAAGGCCGCGTCTTGCTCAATCGTGCGTTGAATACCGACGGCGTACATCCCGCGGAGTTGGCGAACATCGTCCTCGCTCGGAGCTTGCTTGAGGACAGCGGCTAGCGGCTCCCCGGCGATAACAAACTGCCCGACCCGCCGCTCCATCCGCACGACCGTTTCGCGCTCGCTCGCGAATGCCAATAGGCTTTTCGTGTCGAGACTTTGCACATACCCGGTTCGGTCGGCCGTTACGAGGTGCCAGGCCCGTTCTGCATCAATGGCTGCGGGCACCTCCTCTGCGCCTTCTTCCCCGGCCCCTTCTGGAAACAAATGATCGACGGCCCGCACGGTCTCTGCCGTTGCCGCGGCCAAAATATGGCTGGCTTGGATCGAGGTTGAAATGTGGTGAATGAAATAGATCAGCACGCCGATCCCCACCAGCCCCAGCAGCAGGCCAACCAGGACCGCTATCGAGGGAACAAACTGGTCTTCATCGCCGCCGCGGATCGTGCGCAGCACGACCAGGCAATAGGCAAAGATGCCGACGAACGCACCCAGCACGGACTGCGTGACTGAGTCCCCCAAGAAGTTCCCCAGCACCCGCGAAGTGTACTGACTGGAGGCCAGCGACAGGGCGACGAGGGTGATAGAAAAAACTACGCCAGCGATCGTGATCATCGAACTTGCCACCACCGTGAGCAAGCCCCGTGCGCCTTCAGCACCGGACCCGAACAGCCGCGGCCATTGCTCGAACGCCCCCTTCGAGAACAATCCGTCTGCCTCAGTGAGGACGATCGCCAGCAAGACAGCCCCCAAGACGTTTAGGGCCGGGCGGAACCAGAAACTGTAGCGGGCCTGAAGCCACAACTGGCGGAGTCGAATAATCGCTTCACCCTCCCCACAAAAGTCGAGTATTCGTTTAGGTCAGGGCTACGGGCTCTGACAGAATCTGATATCCCACTTCTCGTTTTGATGGAACAGGTTGGCATGTCCTGGGGGTGCTGTTCGGCGATCCGTTGCCGCAAACGCAACCGTTAAGCCTACTCGTTCCGCAACGCTTCGATCGGATCCATTCTCGCTGCACGCATGGCGGGGTAGATGCCAAACACCACTCCCACCACCACGGAAATTCCGAACGCTAACGGCAACGAGCTCCAGACGATCTGCGGCTCCAGGCGATGGACGACCTCCGGCAGTTGGGACATCAATTTTGGGGCGTTCATCTTCATCAGTTCGCGAACTCCATCGAGCACCCAGGGGCAGAGCAAACCGACACCAATGCCGGTGGCTCCACCAACCACCGAGAGGGTGATCGTCTCGACCAGGAACTGCCATAAGATATGGCCGCGCGTGGCTCCCAGGGCGCGGCGAATGCCGATTTCGCGCGTTCGCTCGGTCACTGTCGCCAGCATAATGTTCATAATTCCGATGCCGCCAACCAACAGCGAGATAGCGGCGATCAAACCCATGAAGAGCATGAACATCATCCGCGTGACGCGGGCTTGTTCCAGCAACTCCTCGGGAACGACCACCGCAATATCATTCCGCCACACGGAAGTATCCGACATCGCGGCTACATTTTCGACAGGGCCGGCGGCCTGGGTCTGAGCCAGACGTTCGTCGCGAACATTGAACATGCCGCGCACCAGGTCGGCAGTACTGCGAACCAGTTCCGCAGTTTTCTCTGCGGTTTCTAACTCCGTGACCCGCAGCGTTACCTGGCTCAGGTCTAGTTGTTCCGCATCGATTTGACTGCCGCGGCGCGTGACAACCAGCGAGCCGATCCGCGCCCGGAGCGTGTTCAGCGGAATATAGACATCCCCTTGAAAATCTTGCGCACCAAGCGAGCCGCCGATACCAGCCATGGCCGCCCGATAGTTCAACACGCCGATGACCTGAAAATAGTCCTTGCTTTCCCCCATGTAGACGCGGCGGCCGAGCGGATCCTCGTAAGGAAAGAGCTTTTCGGCAACTCCTTGAGAAAGAACACAGTAATTGTGAGCTTCTTCGTTATCTGCTTCTTCGATGAACCGCCCGCGGTTGATCTTCAGGTTCATCACCGTGGCATACTCGGGGGTGCAGCCCACCAATCGCCCATCCACATCCCGGCCATCGAAACTGAAGGTCCGGCGCAGTTCGCGAATCGGCAGAGCACTTTGCAACGTCGGCACGGTGTTGATCAGCCGATCGTAATCGGCGTACTTCAAGCCATAATCGACCGGGGCAAACCCGGCACTGGGATCGGCCGGCGGCTTAATCGACCGAACGATGACGTTGGTCGCCCCCAGATCCTGAATCTGACGTTGGGCCTCCTGGCTAATTCCTTCGCCGATCGCGAGTAGCCAAATCACACTAGCAACGCCGATGAAAATGCCAAGCACCGTCAGCACCGAGCGCATCGGATGCAGGAACAGGCTTTTCAAACCCAGATGAATGGTGCGAATCAAAAACATACAGCCAGCGATCTCCGAGTGGCGAGCAGCGACCACTTTATTCTATCGTCGCCTGAGGGCAAACTCCGTCCGAATTTCCCGGTACTTGCCGCAGCCCCGCCAAGCTCGGCCGGAGGCCTTACGAGATTGGCCCTAGTTTTTCGGTCGGCTCCGTACTCTTGGGCTTCTTGCTGGCGAAGTACATGAAGACACCAAACGCAATCAGCGTTGCCAGCACACCTCCTCCCACGAGCAGATCGGTTCTGGAAACTGTCAACTGCAGGCCATCGGGAGCGATCTCGAAGGTCTTGGCTAAGAACATCGGCGCGATTTGCCGAGCGCGCGGATTGAATTGCTTCACGAAGTCCGAACGATACGACCACACCCGATAAAAGGCAGCATCGGCCTGCAGGCTGACTTGCACGCTTTCCCCTTCTTGCACCCCAGGCGGGAGTTCCAGCACACACAAGGTCGCCGGGAATTCGTCGTAATAGATGGGGGACTTGCTGTCTTTGGTATCGGGACCGAGCTTGACCGCTTGATCGCCGAGCGGCAGGAAGAAATCAACCTGGTAATAGTGGTCGATGCCAAACCGCTTCTTCAAATCATCTTGTTCGCTGAGCACCTTAACGATCCGACGCGCCGTTCCACGCACCGTGGTCAGTTCCAAGCGATGATCGGCTGGAACCGAAAGCAGGGCAGTGATTTCCAGCGGCTTGACGGCTCCCTCTTTCCAATCTGCGGCGGTCAACTTCGAGAGGGCGAACAACGTTTGATAAAACGGCTCGCGGTCGACATCTTCAAACGGATGCCCATCGGAGTCTTTCAAGTCGGCGATCAGTCCGGCATCGAAACCATGCTTGGCTAAAAGCGCCTGCGGGGCCTGAATACCCGCTTCAGGAACCGCATCCGTGGGATGCCAAGCAACGCGATCTCCCACGAAGTACGCCGGCGCAGAATCAGCATCTGCTGAGCCGGCACGCAGGAAGATTGCATCGACACTGGCGGGGTACGCGACGTCTGCATCCTTGGTCCAGTCGGCGGGAATCCGGCGAACAAAAACACTTAGCGGACGAACGGCTGAATCTGCGGCAGCGTCGGGAGGAACCCAGTGCAGTTGGTAGTACCGTTTGAATTCATAAATCTCGACCAGTTCTGGAATCAACTCTTTGGTTTCAATCCGGCGGACCACCCCTTCAAGCTGGAAAATAGAGCCCCGGGCGGCCAAAGCTTCTTCGGCGGGGAGGTTCCACCAATCCAGCACTGGTTGCCGCCACTGTGCAATCTGCCCCAGGTCGATGCGGCGCATTTGCAGGAGCAACTTGAGCAGTAATTCTCGATCATCTTCACCCCACGGTTCCCCATCGCGGAAGCGTTCCCACTCGCTCTTGGCGATGCCCCGCAGTTCGAGCAGTTGCAGCACGTTATCGATCGGCTTCATCGCACCGGGTAAACGTGGCGTCGGCTTCTTCCAGGGGAGTTCACCTTTGGGAACCTTGGGAACGGTTTCTTCGGTCGCCGGTGATGTCTCGGACGAAGGGGCGGCAGGACTTTCGTCAAGGGAGGGTGGTTCCGTTTTGGCCGGCGCGGGCTTTTCTTCTGCGGCAGGAGTTGCTTCTGATTTTGACGCGGGTTCTGGGGCAGGATCTTCGGCAGTAGGCTCTACTTCCGGTGCGTTGGTCGCGGGTGCGTTCGTTGCCGGGGCCTCGATCCCTGGCTCGACTTGGTCGATTGCCGGCGCAGCTTCCTGCGCCAAAGAAACCAGGCTTAAGCTTAAAAAGCACCAAGCCAATGCCAGCCAGTTTGTCGACATCTTTGCTACCTTATTGCCGCGATCGTCAATTGCCGCGGTCTTAAGTGGGAGAGACTCACTCTGCCTGATGGCGTTGTTCCAATTGTCGCAGTTGCTCGGGAACAGGGACAGCGTCGAGCGATTGGATTTCCGGGCCTAGTTGATCGGGCAGTTCATAGCGCGGCGCGGGGCGCGGTCGAAAATACCAAAACAAGGCCGCCCCCAGGAATAGCGTCGTCAACATCCAGCCGATGATTTGCGGCATCCAGGCAATGGTCGATTCTCCCATTCCGCCGAACGGTTTTGGGGGAGCCGTCCAGCTGCCGGCTTTGGCGATCAACAGCGGCGCCGTATAAGTGCCGTCCTGGCCGACGTAAGCCCAGCGCTTCAGGTAGAGGCCGGTAAATTCCATCGGGTCGTTGAGTGGGGTTCGCTCGCCGTCGATATCTTTATCCTTCACCGGAGGAAAACCGGGAGGGAGTTCGAGAGTGTAAACGAAGAACGGCGAGTTCACATCGTTCGGCTTGATCACGAAGACGTAGTAGCCGTCGATTCCCAACCAGTTCTTCGACGAACGCACATGCCAGGCCTCGCGGGCAACGCCGCTGATGCTGACCCATTTGCCGCGGTATTCCTGCGACTGCTTGAAGAGTTGCAGGTAGCTGACGGGCTGCACCTCGGGCGGAGTCTGTTTCCCGCGGGCAACTTCCTGAACTTGTTCGAAGAGGCGAAAGCTGATTTCTGTTTCGTTGGCACGCCACACCGTATCGTCTTCGACTTCGCGAAGGAGATTCATATCGAGTAGCGCTTGAAAATTTTTCAGTGCGGCCCGCGAATCTTCGTCGAGCGTTTTGCCCTCGGCAATGGTCAGCAAGTCGGCCTGCGTTTCTGCTTGCCAGCGATTTCCCGTTCGTCGCAACAGATCGAGCCACAGGGGCTTCTCTTCATCGGGAACGGTGGTCAGGGCTGCGGTAGCTTCTGCCTGATAGGCCGACCAACCTCGATCCAGATGCGCAATCGTGTCTTGCAAGTTTTTGCGGAATTCTTCCGGTAACACGGTTCCGTCTCGGCCCGATTTCAAAGCGCGGTACAGCGTGCTTCGTTCGTGGAATTCCAAATAGCGATAAATATCACGCCAGGCTTCGCGCCAAACGCGCGGCAGCGGATCGTCATCGCTGGCCGCACTCGCTGCTTCCGTGTCGACTTCCGTGGAAACAAGGTTGGGCTCGATAATCGGCTTTTCCCCGCGGACCACAAACGTGCCGTCAGGGAGTTCTGCTTCGGGTTGGAAAGGAAGCCTGGGGTCCGGAATGTCTTCTGCCAAGGTTTCCTGTGGCACTGGAATGCCGTTCATGCGGAAGAACCAGTGCCAGGCCTGGGGTTCGCGAACAACCTCAATCAGTTTCAGCACCAAGAACAGGGCAAAAATCGCCCCCAGCAGTTTCCAACGTGTGCGGCTGGAAAAAGCGTCGTTCAGGCTCGGGGGTTTCGGTTTAGTGCGGGGCTGGAGAGGTCGCAGGTACATGGAATGATTTTGGTGGTGTCGTTGCGGTACGCAACCCATGGGGATCTCCTTCATCGTACCCCGGTGGGGTAGCGCAGGCTGAGTCTACTACTGATTCGCGCGCCGACGGCTCGTTTATTGACTTCTGCCTCGCCAATAACAGGGTTGCGATGCTACTGCGGTACGGTTCCAGGTCGTCCCCCCGGTTTTCAGGCCGATTGACCCTTACTCGCCTCCCCGATACTATGAGGCGCAAAGACTCGGCGGATGCCGGGTATTTTTTTGCGATCCCCTTGTGATAAGATTCACAAAGTCGACCCGGTCAACGTAAGTCGCGAGCGGAAAAATACTTATGGAAAGTTTTGCGGGCCCCGTCCTCCTCTTTGTGGGTGCATGTTCTGCCCTCGCAATTGGATTATTGGTGGCAGGTTCGGCCTTAGGGCCGCGCCGCAAGACAGCCGTCAAGCAGATGCCCTATGAAAGCGGCATGGACCCCGTTCACGACACGCATCGCCGTTTTGATGTGCGGTTTCATCTGGTCGCGATCGCGTTCTTATTATTCGACGTGGAATTGCTGTTTTTGTATCCCTGGGCAGTCGCCAGTCGCGATCCTGCGGGGATCGACACCGCGGTGGCTCAGGCTCAAGCACTTTCCGCAGCGGGTCCGGTAATTGAATACAGCCGATTGCTGGTCTTTGGCGAAGTGATGTTGTTCATTGGCCTGCTCGCTTTAGGGCTGGTTTACGCTTGGAAACGGGGGGTCTTCCAATGGCGGTAGAGCAACTGCCGGACAATGTAATGGTCAGCAAGCTGGACGAACTTGCCAGCTGGTGCCGTAAAAATAGCCTGTGGCCGATGCCCTTCGCGACTGCCTGTTGCGGGATCGAACTGATGGCGACCGGCGCTGCGCGCCACGACATCGCTCGTTTTGGTGCGGAAGCCTTTCGCTTCAGCCCCCGCCAATGCGACCTGATGATCGTCGCCGGCCGGGTTGTGATGAAGATGCTGCCCGTGCTGCAGCGCATCTGGTCGCAAATGAACGAGCCCAAGTGGTGCATTTCGATGGGGGCCTGTGCTTCCACCGGGGGTGTTTTTGATACCTATTGCGTTGTGCAGGGAATCGATCGCTTTATCCCGGTCGACATGTACGTTCCCGGCTGCCCCCCACGCCCTGAACAGTTGATTCAAGCGATCATCGACCTGCAAGACAAGATTCAGCGGGAAGGAACCTTGAACGGTTCTGAGTTCGATACCGCCCAGCGGCAGCAGCCGAAGCGGGCGCTGGTGGAACTCCCCGTTTACGGGCAAACACCGTACTTCAATCCCACGAGCCCCTTGGTCAAGAAGCTTTAGCGACTCGGAGGAACCGTGCCTGCCAATCCCACCACGCTCGAAGCCCTGCAAGCTCGTTTCGGTGAACTGCCGACGACCGAGTTTCGCGAGCAGACGCGCGTCGTCATAACTGCCGATCAAGTGCCGGAAGTGATGGGCTGGCTCAAGAGCGAGCGTGGCTTTGATTTGCTGGTGGATGTCTCCTGCGTGGACTACTTAAATTTTCGGGACGCGACCGATCGCTACGGAATGGTTTACCAGTTGGCAAACACGCTAACGGCCGAACGGTTGACGCTCCGCGTTTACCTCAACGATCCTAACCCGACGGTTCCCAGCGTGGTGCCATTGTGGCAAGGGGCGAACTGGCTGGAGCGTGAAGTGTACGACATGTTTGGCATTCACTTCACCGACCATCCCAACCTGCGGCGAATCCTCATGCCTGAGGAGTTCACCGCGTTTCCCCTCCGTAAAGATTACCCCCTCCAAGGCCGCGGCGAACGACACAACTTCCCGGTCTTGGAACGGAGTGACGCGTAACACGCACCCCGAATTCACCAGCGAAACGCGCAAATTCCCATGGCAACCGCCATCGAATCAGAAAACACCCAGAAGCAGGACTACCTGTGGACGCTAAATTTTGGCCCACAGCATCCGGCCACGCACACCACGCTGCGCATCGTGCTCAAGCTCGATGGCGAACGGGTCGTCGATGCGGTTCCGGATATTGGCTACCTGCATAGTGGCTTTGAAAAGATCGGTGAGAAGCTCGATTACAACCAGTATGTCACGGTCACCGATCGGATGAATTACATTTCGCCGATGGCCAACAACGTGGCCTGGCATGGTGCTGTTGAGAAACTGCTCGGCATTGAATTGACCAAGCGGTGCCAGTACATCCGTGTGATCATTTCCGAACTCGCCCGGATTAGCGACCACTTGCTCAGTTGTGGGGCGATGGGCTTGGATGTCGGTGCGTTCACGTTCTTCTTATACGGCTTCTATCAGCGCGAGCGGATTTACAATATTTTCGAAACGCTGTGCGGTGCACGGTTCACGAACAGCTACACCCGCGTGGGCGGCGTAGCGCAAGACATGACCCCGCAGGTCATCGAAGAAATTCGTGCGTTCCTGAAGACCTTCCCGCAGACGATCGACGAAATGGAGGGGTTGCTCAATCGCAACCGGATTTTCGTCGATCGGACGAAAGGGGTGGGGGTTCTAACCCGGGAAGAAGCGACGAACTTTAGCGCATCGGGGCCAATTGCCAGGGCGAGTGGCGTCACGCGGGACTTGCGCAAGGATGAGCCTTATCTCGCCTACAAAGATTTCGATTTTCAGGTCTGCTGCGCGACGGCCGGCGACTGTTTTGCCCGCTACTACGTCCGCATGGCGGAGATGCGAGAAAGCTTGAAAATCATCGCCCAGGCGCTCGAAAATCTTCCGACTGGCCCCGTCAACGTGGGTGTCGACGAGCGAACCATCTTGCCGACTAAGCAGCAGGTTTACAACAGTATCGAAGGGACGATCACCCACTTTGAACTCGTGATGCTCAATCGCGGCTTCACCGTTCCGCATGAAGAATCATATCTTGGCACGGAAGCCCCGAACGGCGAACTGGGCTTTTACCTGGTCGGGGATGGCAGCAACGTTGCCTACCGCGCCCGCTGCCGACCGCCGTCCTTCATTCATTTTAGTATTTTCCCGCACTTGATCCGCGGCCATACGCTGTCGGACATCGTCGCGGTGCTCGGCAGTTTGAACATCATCGCTGCCGAGTTGGATCGCTGATTTTCGTTTTGCACACGCTTGAACACGCCCGTTTGACTTAGCACCATGGCCATCCTTACAGACGAAATGCGAAAGGCGATCGAAGCCTTCATCCCGCGTTATCCGTCGAAACAAGCAGTCACCCTGCCGGCCCTGCACATCGTGTACGAGGAACTGCGTTACGTCCCGCGCGAAGCGGTGATCGAAGTCGCGCAAATCCTCGGCCTGCATCCGTCGCAGGTGCAGGACACGCTGACGTTTTACGGTTACTTCCCGCAGGAGAAGCCTTGCGGTCGGACGCGCGTTTGGGTCTGCCGCTCGATCGCCTGCCACTTGCGCGGCGCCGATGAATTGCTTGATCACATGGCTCACAAGCTGGATGTAAAGCCTGGGCAAACGACTCCGGATGAACGGGTCACGCTCGAATTTGCCGAGTGCCTGGGAGCCTGCGAACACGCGCCGTGCGTGCTTGCCGGAAAAGATTTGTACAAGAGTGTCACCAACGAACAAGCGGACAGCCTGTTGGAGGGTTGTAAGTAAATGTTCGAACCAGTGTTATTAGCGAACGTCGGCAAGCCGGAAAGCTGGAAGCTTCGTCAATACGAAGCGAACGGCGGTTATAAAGCCCTGCGCAAAGTGCTGAAGGAACTGACCCCTGCCGATGTGAAAGAGCAAACCAAAGCGAGCGGTCTGCGTGGTCGCGGCGGGGCCGGTTTTCCGACCGGTTTGAAATGGACCTTCCTGCCACAGAATCATCCTGGGCCGGTTTATTTCTGCCTGAATGCGGATGAGAGCGAGCCGGGGACCTTCAACAATCGCATCCTGATGGAGGATGACCCGCATCAGGTTTTGGAAGGAATGATCATCAGTTGCTACGCCACCGCGACAGCAACCGGTTACTTCTACATGCGGTGCGAGTATCCGCTCGCTTACGAACGGGTTTGCAATGCGGTCGCCGAATGCTACGCGGCCGGAATTCTAGGCAAGAACATTCTGGGCAGCAGTTACTCGCTTGATATCTTCGTCCATCGCGGTGCCGGGGCGTACATCTGCGGCGAAGAAACAGGATTAATTGAAAGCCTGGAAGGGAAACGAGCCTGGCCGCGAATTAAGCCCCCGTTTCCTGCCGTCGAAGGTGCGTTTCGCAAGCCGACTGTCGTCAACAACGTCGAAACAGTGGCCTGCGTTACGCAGATTTTTGCCCGCGGCGTGGAATGGTTTAAGTCCATCGGCGTCCCGCCTGACCCCAACAATCCCCGCGATGCCGGCAGTTACGGGCCTAAGCTCTACTGCATCTCCGGCCATGTGAACAAACCCGGTTGCTACGAAGCACCACTAGGCATTACCTGTCGTCAACTGATTGACGAATTCGGCGGCGGCGTGTGGAAGGGTCGCAAGGCGAAGGCGGTCATTCCCGGCGGCATTAGCATGGGCTTGCTCACCGAAAAAGAACTCGATTGTCCGCTCGATTTCAATGGTCCTGGGAAGTTTGGCTGCCTGGGTTTGGGGACCGCCGCCGTTGTTGTTATGGACGAAACGACGGAGATGATCGACTTCCTGCACAACAGTTGCCAGTTCTTCTCGCACGAGAGTTGCGGCCAGTGCACGCCGTGTCGTGAAGGAACCAGTTGGGCGTTAAAGATGCTCAACCGGATCAAGCACGGCAAAGGTCGCCTGCGGGATCTCGATCTGCTTGCTGAAATTGGAAATACCATCGGCATCATTCCGGGGACCACCATCTGTGGCCTCAGCGATGGTGCCGCCTGGCCGATCAAGAATTGCATGACCAAGTTCCGCCCTGAGATGGAAGACTACATCAAGCGGACGAATCCCACCGGATATATGGAAACCGATCCGGTCCCTGCCCTGGAGTTAGTTGAACTGCACTAGTTGCGAGTCAGACCCAACATGCCCATCGTCATCGTCAACGGCAAAGAAATCGAGATCGCAGAAGGAGAACGCCTCAACGGCATTCAAGTCGCTGCGCGGGCCGGACTCGAAGTTCCGTATTACTGCTGGCATCCTGGCCTGTCGGTCGTGGCCAGTTGTCGCATGTGCATGGTCGAAACCGGCAAACGTGATCCGGCTACCGGCAAGATCACCATGCTGCCCAAGGTTGTCCCCGCCTGTCAAACGCCGGCCACTCCCGACACGGTCTTCGTCACCGATAGTGAGAAGGTCAAAGCGGCTCGCGCGATGGTGGAAGAGGATTTGCTCATCCGCCATCCGATCGATTGCCCCATCTGTGACAAAGCAGGGGAGTGCAAACTGCAGGATTATCATTTCGAGCATGGCCAGGATAAACGCCGCGCGGACCTTAAGCCTTTCACCAGTCGCCGTCGCGAATTGGGGGACACGATCACGCTGTTTGTCGATCGCTGCGTGATGTGTACTCGCTGCGTGCGCTTCACAAGGGAAATCACTGGCTCCAATGAACTGATGGTCATCAACCGCGGTGCCCACGAAGAAATCGACGTCTTTCGCGACACAAAGGGGGAAATGATGTTCCCTCTCGAAACCAAAATGTCGGGGAACGTTGCGGACATTTGCCCTGTCGGTGCCCTCGGTGACAAGGACTTTCTGTATCAGCAGCGAGTCTGGTTCATGAAAAGCCACGACGGAGTCTGCGCGGGCTGTTCGACTGGTTGTTCGATCAAAGTCGAAGAGAATCAAGATCGTCTCTACCGCCTGAAGCCGCGGGAAAATCCGCACATCAATCAATGGTGGATGTGCGACGAAGGGCGTTATGGTTGGAAGCATGTTCATTCGCCTGATCGTCTGACGGAACCAAAGAAGAAAGTCGCCGGCGCTTATAAGAATGTCGAATGGCCGGAAGTGATGGAGTTGGTCAACAAAGAATTGCGTGCAGCCGGCAAACTCGCGGGCGTGATCTCACCCCATTTGACGGTCGAAGAAGCGTACATGCTCGGCACGTATCTTCGCCGTATCGATCCGAATGCAACTCTAGCGCTCGGGCCGGTGCCGGTCGAGGGAACGGACGAGAAGTTCCCCAACGGCTTTACCATTCATGCCGAAAAATGCCCGAACAAGCGCGGTGTGGAAAAAGTGCTCGCCGGTCTCGGCGGCAATATTGTTGAGTTTGACGCGCTTGCAAATTCCGCTGCTGGCGGCGCGTTTGGCGGCGTGTGGGTCAGCGGCGGTTACAAGCACGATTGGAACGATGCGGCACTGGTGTCCAACTTCGCCGCGGTGCTGACCCTCATTGTGCAAGACTGTTTTACTTCGCCCTTGTACGAAGCTGCGACCTGGCAATTGCCGGGGGGAACGTTTGCCGAGCGCGACGGGTCGTATGTCAATTTCAACGATCGGCTCCAGTCGTTTCGGTGGGCAATTCGTGCTCCGGATGGCGTACGGGTCGAAGGGCAATTGTTCTGGCATCTGTTGCAACGCCCCGGCTTGTTCCGCGCGCAGAGCATCCTGGACGAAGTCACTCGCGAAATGTTGTCATTTTCCGCGGCTGCAACGGGCGTACCGGATGTCGGCGTCGATTTGAAAGTCAACCAACTGGCGGCTGCAACCGCGAGTGCCACGACCTAGTTTGCGAAAGTCGGTAGCATGCTGGAAGCATTGATTAAGACAGCCCTGATGATCGGCGGCGTGATGACCGCAGCCGCTTATTTCGTGCTGCTCGAACGGAAGATGGCCGCCTGGGCGCAAGACCGTATCGGACCCAACCGCGTGGGCATTCCGCTCACGAAAATCAAGCTCTTTGGACTAGGTCAGCCGGCAGCAGACGGCTTGAAGATTCTGCTCAAAGAAGCCCACACCCCGTCGCAAGTCGACAAACGAATGTACTTGCTCGCTCCGATCATCATCTTGATCGCAGCCTTGTCAGTCTTCGCTGTCGTCCCTTTCGGCAGCACGGTTCCGGCCTTCTCGCTGTTCGGTTTTGAATTCGGAGATATCGCCGAAAATCAGCAGGTCCAACTGGTGGTGGCTCCCGGCTGTGGCATTGCGTTGCTCTTGATTTTCGCCCTGTCCAGTATTGCCGTGTATGGCGTGATCCTGGGTGGCTGGGCCAGCAACAGCAAATACAGCTTCCTCGGCGGCTTGCGTTCTAGTGCTCAACTCATCGCCTACGAACTTCCGCTTGGGCTGGGTATTCTGAGTGTGATTCTCGCAACCGGCTCGCTCGATTTGTCCGTCATCATGCAGCATCAGGCGGAACATGCCTGGTTCGCCTTCGCGCAACCGCTAGGCTTTGTCGTGTTCGTCATCGCTGCATTTGCGGAGGCCGCTCGTTTGCCGTTCGATCTTCCCGAATGCGAACAAGAGTTGGTCGGCGGTTATCACACGGAATACTCGGGTATCAAACTGTTGATGTTCTTGGTGGCCGAATATCTGCACATGGTGACGGCCGCGTTTTTGATCACCATTTTGTTCCTGGGGGGTTGGCACCTGGTGGGGCTGACCGGCAGCAGCGAAACGACGACCTGGTTCACCGCGATCGTGCGGATGATCGTGCTCACCACGAAGATGACCCTGGTTGTTGCCTTCTTCATGCTCGTCCGCTGGAGTTGGCCCCGTTTCCGCTTCGATCAGCTCATGGGTTTGGGCTGGAAAGTCATGCTGCCTCTCGGGCTGGTCAACTTCGTCGCCATGGCCATCTTTTACGAACTGCGAACGAACTTCGATCACGACTGGACCAGTTGGACCTGGGGGCTGGGGGTGATTGCCCTGTCGTGGGGCACGGCCATCGTGGCGTGGTTCGTTACTTCGCTTTCCGGGGCGGTGATGTCTGACAATGCACCGCGCCGCAACCTGGATCTGTACGAGGTCGATTCGCAAATTTAGTGCGACGAATAAACATGCAAGCCAACGATCCGAACATCAAGTGGATAGCCGAGCCGCAGCTCGGGCTCACCGGCAAAATGTACTTGCCGCTCGTGGCCCAGGGGCTGACGACGGTGATGAAGCACGTTGCCAAAGCGGTCATCGGCCAGACCGTGACGGTCAGTTATCCCGAAGAAGAACCCACGATCGGCAACCCGCTCATCTACCGCGGCGTCCATCGTCTAAACAAAGATGACAAAGGCCGCGTGAAATGCGTCGCCTGCTTTCTTTGCGCGACCGCTTGCCCGGCCCACTGCATCGACATCGTCGCGGCCGAAAGCCCGTGGAATGATCGCGAAAAGTATCCTGAAAGCTTCAGCATCGACGAGCTGCGGTGCATCTACTGCGGCATGTGCGAAGAAGCCTGTCCGGTCGATGCGGTCGAATTGACCAGCCTTTACAACCTGACGGGTCGCAGCCGCGAAGAGATGATTTTCGACAAGGAAAAACTCCTGAGCGTGTACGACATGACGAAGGACAAAGAGCCTATGAAGTCGACGGCGATGGGAGGGACCGCTACATGAGCGAATCCTTCCTCCTGTTGGCGGCTGTGCCTGCCTGGACCACTTGGCTGGCGTGCCCCACGTTCTGGGGCTTGCTTGCGGCCGTGGTCGGTTTGTACTTGCTCGTTCCACCCCATACCCGTCGCCGGCAGGTTGTGGGTGGCGCTGTGGCTTGGATTGGCTTGCTGCTAATTATTGCCGACATGGTCGCGCTGCAATGGCCCGTGGCAGCACCCGCTCCGCACGTCGTTTTTTGGGTCCTGGCGGCAATCGCAATTGCCGGAGGGGTCGGTTTGATCTCCGCCCAAAGTCCCATCTACTCGGCAATGTGGTTTGCGTTATCGCTGCTTGGTGTCGCTGCTTTGTTTTTGCAGCAAGACGCCCAATTCCTCGGCATTGCTACGATCATCGTCTATGCCGGAGCGATTGTGGTGACGTTCCTGTTCGTCTTGATGCTTGCTCAGCCAGAAGGTCATTCCACGGCTGATCGCATCAGTTGGGGAACCTTCCCCAAATTCTGTGCGGTGGTGCTCGCGGGAACGCTGGTGGGAACGGTCTCGCAAGTGATTCATCCGCCGGTCGTGGTTGCCGCTGAAGCTCCCGTTGATGACGGTGTGGCTCCACTTGAATCGGTTACCAGTAAACCTGCTGCTCCTCCCGGTTCGTTGCGCGATCAATTGGCCGAGAAGTTTCCGGAACTTGCACCACGGCTCGTAAATGTCGAACTTGCTCAGCCGACGGACGGCGCTCCCCAATTCACCCTCGTGCTTCGCGATGGGGATGAACTGGGGGTGGATCCCCAAGAGGTGCTCGCGACGTTAGAACCGATCGCGGCCGGCGCGACACTAACCACCAAACAATCGGCGCACAACGTCCAGGCGGTGAATCACATGGCTAACTTGGGTGGCTATCTCTTCAGCCGCTATTTGATCGCCGTGGAACTCGCCGGCACGTTGCTCCTGGCAGCACTGGTCGGCGCGGTCAGCATGATCATTCAAGGTCGCCTCAATAAGGAAGGTGAAGCCCATGAGTGAGCTCTCCCTCCTCAACAATACGTTGCTGGTCGGTGCGATCCTTTTTGCCCTGGGGCTGATTGGATTTATCACCCGGCGGAACATGATTGTCATGTTCCTGTGCGCCGAAATGATGCTGCAAGGGGTTTCGGTCAGCCTCGTCGCGTGGGGCAGATACCACAACGATTGGGGTGGCCAGATGCTGGTCGTCTTCATTATTGCCGTCGCAGCTTGCGAAGCGGCGATTGCCCTCGCACTGGTGTTGCTGCTGGCAGCTAAAAGTGGCGGGCTCGACGCGATGCACTGGCAAAGCCTGCGTGAAGACGGCGTTGCTCCGTTCGTCGATCGGGCTGTCCCCGAAGAAGTTCAGGATGATCCCATCTGGCCGGTGCTCACCCGCTCCGGCATTGAACCCGCCCACGATCCGGAGGAAGACCTGCACCGCAGCCGGGTGTGATTCCTATGAACGATTCCATTTCTACTGCTTTAATTCTGATTCCTGCGCTGCCGCTGGCTGCCGCGATCTTGATCGCGATTCTCGGCCCGAAGCTGCTGCGCGAGTACAGCCATGTGCCGTTGATCATCGCGTTGATTGGTTCGTTTCTGGCGAGCCTGTTTTTGCTGTCGCAAGTTCTCGACGACCAGCAGATTAAATCACCGGCGGGCTTCGAGCATGTCGTCAATCTGTGGACCTGGGCAAATGTCGATAACGCGATCGTCCTTCCTCGTTCGCCGCTCGGGGAATCTCCCTATTCGCTCACGGACGAAGGGCCTCGCAACTTCCGCATTGATGTCGCCCTGCGGGCCGATGCGTTAACCAGCATGATGCTCTGCATGGTCACGTTCATTTCCACGCTGGTGGCGGTTTACGCCAGCGGGTATATGCACGGGGATCGCGGCTACTGGCGATTCTTCAGCTACATCGGCCTGTTCGTGTTTTCGATGGCGATGCTGGTTTCGGTCAGCAACTTTGTGCTGCTCTTCGTGTTCTGGGAAGCGGTCGGCGCTTGCAGCTATTTGCTGATTGGTTTTTGGTACGAAAAGCCCGAAGCTGCCGCGGCAGGGAAGAAGGCGTTTCTCGTCAACCGCGTTGGTGACTTCGGATTTGCGTTTGGGCTGTTCCTGTTATGGACGACCTACGGCAGTTTAAATTTTCACGATACCCTTTCCGACGGCTCAGTCGATTCGGAAAAAGTCGCGGCTGCTTACGAGCAGGCTCTGGAAAACCGCCTGGTGACCAGCCCCTCGGATCAGCCGCCGACCGCCCCATCCAAAGATACATCTCCGGCGGAAGCGGAAACAGCGGAGCCCACGTTGATTCGGGGCGTGCTGGGTCAAAGTCGAATTCGCGCGAACGATTATCGCACGGGGGGCATTGCGCTGGCGATCTGCCTACTGCTGCTCGTTGGAGCTTGCGGCAAGAGTGCTCAATTTCCGCTGCATGTCTGGCTTCCCGATGCAATGGAAGGCCCCACGCCCGTTAGCGCGCTGATTCACGCGGCCACGATGGTGACGGCTGGCGTGTATATGGTCACACGTTGTTCGCCCCTGTTCTTTGCATCGCCCGAAGCGCAATTGGTGGTGGCCTGCATCGGTGGATTCACCGCTCTGTTCGCCGGCTTGATCGCGCTGACGCAGTGGGACTTGAAACGCGTGATGGCCTATTCCACGCTCAGTCAGTTGGGATACATGTTCCTCGCCCTGGGAGTGGGAACGTTTGTTGGGGTTACGGCAGGAATGTTTCACCTGTTCACCCACGCCTTTTTCAAAGCCTTGCTCTTCCTCGGTGCGGGGAGCGTGATGCATGCGATGCATCATGTGATCGACATGCGGGAATTCAGCGGCTTGCGCAAGGTCTTGCCTTGGACGCATCGCACTTTTCTGGTCGGCTGCCTGGCTTTGGCGGGAGTCTTTCCGTTGGCTGGCTTTTGGAGCAAGGACGGCATTCTCGGCGCGGTACACGACAAGATTCACGCCTTCGAACATGAAATTGAACATCGACGAGAACACGACGAGCACGGCGGCGAACATCGGCAGGCGGCAACGCTCGGCCAAGAAACATTTGTCGTGGCTCGATTGGCAGAAACAACGGCCCACAGTCCCTTTGCTGATTGGAATGATGCTACCCTGCAACGCTATTGGTGGACCTACACGTTGCTGTATTATTCCGGGATCTTCACTGCATTTCTGACGGCGTTCTACACGTTCCGTGCCTATTGCCTCACGTTCTGGGGTGAACTGAAGATTCCCGCAGCAGCGCACCATGCGCACGAATCACCGCCGGTGATGATAGCGCCGCTAATGGTGCTGGCGTTATGTGCAATTGTGGTTGGTGCTGCGTTTCTCGATCCGATGAACCTGGGACACAGCTACTTTGCCGACTTCTTGACGCATGCTCCGTCGCTGGCTTCCCCAGTGGTCGAAGCGACTCGTCCGCTCCATCCGGAATTTCACCTGAGCGTTGCCGGCGTGAGCACGATTGTGGCACTCGCGGGGATTGGATTGGCCCTCTTCATGTACTTGGGGGAGCGAACGGAAGCCCGCTGGGTGCAACGTGTCAGCGATTTGGAAGGAGCCAATCAGTGGACCGGCTTCCAGTGGATCGGCCGCTTGCCACAGATCGGCTGGATTGGCTGGACGACGGGTTTGCTTCGTCGTTCGGGGCTGGGCTTTTTATCAACGCTCGTGGGACTCTTCTTGGGACTGGTCTGGCTGATTATTGCGATTCCTGTGTTGCTGGTGCAGTACTTCACTCCATATCGCCTGTCGCAGAACAAGTTTTATATCGACGAACTGTACAACGCTTTCATCGTTTGGCCGCTGCGAATTTTGGCGGCAGTGCTGGCGTGGCTGGATCGCTGGGTGCTGGATGGCCTGGTGAATCTGGTTGGTTATGTGCCGCGCGTGGCCGGTGGCCTCATGCGTGAGATGCATTCGGGACTGGTTCAGTTTTATGCGCTAGTGATGGTCATTGGCGTGGTGATTTTGATTGTTGCGCAGGTGTTTGCTCGGTAAGTCCTGGAAACGAACGTTATGAATCAACTCCTTGTCGCGACCATCCTGATGCCGCTGATTGGCGCGGTCCTGATCGCCTGCCTGGCGCATTTTGGCCGGGATGCGGTTCGCTACATCGCGCTCGCCGTCACCGTGCTGACTTTGCTCCTGGCAGGGCGTCTGCTGCTGAACTTCGATCCGGTCGATCCGAATTTTGCCGCCAGCAGTCTCGATTGGGGTGGTACACCCGCAACGGAAGCCACTGGTTCGCTCGGCCTGGATGTTCGCTTCAGCGTGGGACTGGACGGACTAGGCGTGTGGATGTTTGGGTTGTCCGCACTGTTGCTCGTGACGAGTGTGCTGGTGAGTTGGGAAGCAATCAAGGACCGACCGGCGCTGTTCTTCGGAATGTTGTTGCTGCTCGAGTTCGGTTGCTTGGGAGTCTTTGCCGCACGCGATCTGATCTTGTTTTATGTTTTCTTCGAATTCACTCTGATCCCGCTGTTCTTCTTGATTGGGATTTGGGGAAGCGAAGAACGCCGTTATGCGGCCATCAAGTTCTTCCTCTTCACCCTGGCGGGAAGCCTGTTGACGTTCTTAGGCCTCCTGGCGATTGTGCTCTGGGATCAGCAGCACAGTGTTTCCGGGACGCTGCGATTTGGCATTGCCGAGCTGACCGCTGGCCTGCGAGATCATCCATTGCCACTGGCCTGGCAGATCACCATTTTTGCCGCGCTGTTTTGTGGCTTCGCCATCAAGGTGCCGTTGTTTCCGCTGCACACTTGGTTGCCTCTGGCACACGTGCAAGCTCCTACGGCCGGTTCGGTCATTCTCGCCGGAGTGCTATTGAAGATCGGCGTGTACGGCTTTCTGCGGTTCAGTATCCCGATGCTGCCCGAGGCTGCGGTCACGGCCATGCCGTACCTGTTGTGGCTTAGTGCGGCGGGAATTGTCTATGGAGCGCTGGTCGCGTTGGCTCAATCCGACATCAAGCGCTTGATTGCGTACTCCAGCGTGAGCCATCTGGGCTATTGCACGCTGGGCCTGTTCGCGCTGAACCCGAACGGAGTGCAGGGGAGCGTCCTACAGATGGTGAATCATGGTTTGTCGACGGGCGGCTTGTTTGCCATCGTCGGGATGCTTTACGAACGGTATCACACCCGTGAAATCAGTCAGTACGGCGGCATGGCCCGTCGGTTGCCGATTTTGTCGTTCTTCTTTTTGGTTTTTACCTTTTCCAGTATCGGCCTGCCGGGATTGAATGGCTTTCCTGGGGAACTACTAATCTTGGCGGGAATGTTCCAACGGGCCTTCGCCAACCTCAGCGATCCGCAGTTTCGCCTGATTGCCTTGCTCGCTTTGTCAGGGGTTGTGTTGGGAGCCTGGTACATGCTCTTCCTGGTGCAACGCGTCTTCTTCGGCCCACTCAAAGAACCGCATGCCCATGAACATGATCTGCATCACGACATTCATGATCTTTCGCCAAGAGAAATTGCCGCCCTGGTGCCGCTGCTAGTGATGTCGCTGTGGATTGGCTTGCGGCCGAACGACTTTTTGAAACCGTCCGAGCCGACTTTGATGGCCCTCGTTTCTGCTACGCATGAACCGCTGGAAGAATGGCAGCAGCAGTGGGAGAAGATTGCCGACAAGTCGCAGTTGGAAGAGCAGGCAGCGCCGGTTGCCTCCGCCATTGGCGTCGCTGCCGCGAGCGAGAACGCAGTGTCATCCACCCGAGCTACCATCGACTCGGCTGATTTGGCCGCTACAAGGAATTAAAGCGTGTTTGTTGAAACGAAAACCGTTGCCGCCCTGGTGCCGGAACTAATTTTGATTTTGGTTGCCTCGGGCCTGTTTGTGGGTTCGGCATTCTGTCGCTGCCGGCAGGCCTGGCTGGTCGTTTCCCTGCTCGGCCTTGCTGGGGCCGCGGGCGTGCTGTTGGTAGGTGCGGCGTCCGTCACGGAAACGGGCCCACTTGTGACGGGACCGCTGCGGATCGATGAACTGGCCCAGTCGTTTCGCTTTCTCGCTCTCGTCACTGGCGCAGTGACGTTGCTGGTCCTCACCAAGCAAGCGACGGAAGGGTTGGCCGGCGAAATTTTTGGACTGGTGCTGCTAGTCACCGCGGGGATCATGGTTGCGTCCATGTCCAACGAACTGGTGACGCTGTTCCTGGGGCTGGAGTTGATTTCGATTCCGACTTATATCTTGCTTTTTCTGGGGCGAAAGGGGAAAAGCGGCAGCGAATCGACGATGAAATACTTCTTCCTGAGCATCCTGTCGTCGGCACTGATGCTCTACGGCTTCAGCTTCTTATACGGCATTGGCGGCACAACTATTATCGATGGCACGTCCCAGTTTCCGGGAATTCGTCAGGCGGTCGAAGGGATGAATTCTCCGGCAGCCAACACGAATCTGCTCGGCTTTGTTCCCTTTGCGGTCGTCCTGATCACTGCCGGTTTTGCGTTCAAGTTGACGGCCGTTCCGTTTCATTTCTACGCGCCGGACGTCTACCAAGGAACTTCCAACGCCAATGCCGGCTTGCTCGCCGTGGCGCCCAAGATTGCCGGCGTCGTCGGGCTGGTTCGCATCTTGTTAATTGCGTTGCCAGCTGCCGCACCGCTGACGAGCGAAACCGCGCCGGTAGCATCGATCACCTTGCAAACGACCTGGCAGTTGCTGCTAGTGCTGTCGATCATCACCATGACCATCGGCAACATCTGCGCTCTCTGGCAGAACAATCTCCGTCGCATGATGGCCTATTCTTCCATTGCACATGCGGGTTACCTGCTCATTGGGCTTTCAGCCGCCGCGGTCGGCGATTCGTCGTACAGTGGGGGCGTGGCCGCGATGGTCTTTTACTTAATCGTCTACTCTTTGGCTTCGCTCGGCACGTTCGCTGCATTGGCAGCGCTCGGTGCGCCAGGGAAAGAAGTCAGCACGCTGGACGACGTGGCGGGTGCCGCGAAGACACACCCGGTGCTGGCAGGTGTCATCGCGATCGGCATGTTCTCGCTGGCTGGTTTGCCCCCGCTTGCGGGATTTTGGGGGAAGCTGAGCCTGTTTCTGGGGGCTGTCTCGCTGGCGATGAAAACAGACGGAACATCGGCTGCGGTCTCGTATTGGTTCGCTGTACTGGCGATTGCAGGGGTTGTGAATGCCGCGATTGCTGCCGCATACTACTTGCGCGTGATCGCCGCGATGTATTTCCAGCCAGCGAAGGTAGATCTTCCTGCCAGCAATGGCTGGGGGCCGAAAATCGCGGCTGTGGCGTGCGGGATCGCGGTCCTGGTCACCGCTTATCCGCGCCCCTTGCTGCAACTGGGGCAGCGGGCGGAAGAACAACTGCCAAAAGTTGTTCGGCACGATCCGGCCGTCAAGCAACCCGTTGCGTTCCACGACGTGCCGCGGCAATGATTCACCTGCCAGTCGTCGGCAAGTAGAATAGGATTGAACGTGGTTGCTCCCAGTTCTAATTCTTGCCGAGAACGACGATGACCGGCACGCCATTGATACCGATTCGCCGGTCAGGAGTTTGGCAGATCGCGCTATTGATCTGCGGAACACTGTTCTGTTGGCCTCCGCTGGCGGCCGAAGACGAGCCTGCTACCCGTCGTTATGCCGATCCTCCCATGCCGCGGTTTCGCGTCGTCAAAGATGATTTCGAAGCCAGCGAAGCCGATATCCACGCCCTGCTGACATCCACGGGCCGCGAACTTTGGCGGCACTTTCCCAATTACGAAATCGAGCCGTTCGTCGTCCTTCGCGGGCGTTCCGGCCCAATTGTGCTTCACGACCGGGACGATGGCGAAATCGTAATGCGGCTCGATACGGGCAAGACGTATTGGGCCCAATATGCGTTTCAGTTTGGCCATGAGTTCTGCCACATCCTGTGCAAATACGAGGACGACTACCAGGGAAACCAATGGTTTGAAGAAAGTCTTTGCGAAACGGCATCGCTGTTCGTATTACGGCAGATGGCGGACGCCTGGCAGGACGATCCGCCGCACACTCATTGGCGGAGTTATCGCAAGCATCTGCGATCTTATGCCGATGATCGATTGAAATTCGAGCCAGTCATCGAGCCAGTGGACTTCGCTTCTTTCGTGCGGGCCAAACAAGACGAACTGTTAAAAGATCCCAAGCATGCGGAATTTCAGCGTTCCGTGGCGCTCGCCCTGCTCCCCAAATTCGAAGCCGAGCCGCAGCGATGGGAGAGCATTCGCTGGCTCAACACGAAGCCTGCGGAAGAGGGGGAAACGTTGGCTGCTTCTTTCGAAAAGTGGCATGCGGCAGTGCCGGAGCGTCATCGGGCATTCGTTGTCGATGTGGCAAAGCTATTTGAAGTGGAACTCCCCGCCCCGTAGTAAGTTTACAGGGTGCCGCCACGATTTCTGCAAAAGCTGCTTTGATTCTCGGTTCGCTTGCGGTTCAATAAACAAATGCGCAGGCGAAACCCTTGGCCCTGGTTGCTCGTTGTTTTGGCCGGCGGCGCTGCGCTCACGGGATGGCTGCGTGGCGAAGCTCAGAAAGTGAATGACCCTGCCATCGCAGCCTGGGTGAAGCGGTTGGGGTCGGAGGACTTTTCGGAACGTCAGGCAGCCAGCCGAGAACTGGAGATCATCGGCGAGCGGGCTTTGCCACAGCTTGGTGAGGCAGCCGAACAAAGCCCGGATTTGGAGATTCGCCGCCGGGCAATCGAACTGTTGCATCGCATCCGGTTTGTCAGCCGGACAAGCGGCATGGAATTCATCGCCGTTCCAGCTGGTGAGTTCGAAATGGGCTCGCCGTCAACCGAAGCCGGGCGGGGGAAAGATGAAGATCGGCATCACGTGCAGGTGAGCAAATTTCGACTGGGCAAATTTGAGGTCACGCAGCAGCAGTTTGCGGTCGCGATGAAACGCAACCCCAGTTCCTTCGCGCCTCAGGGGGAACTTCGGGCTCGCGTGGAAGATCGAGTTACAAAAGACTTTCCTGTCGAGGGAGTCACCTGGTTCGATGCGGTAGAGTTTTGCAACCGCTTAAGCGAACTTGATGGATTGAAGCCCTACTACTCGCTAACGAACCTCAAACAGGAGAAAGAAAAGCTGATCTCGGCCGACGTAACCATTCGCGGCGGCAGCGGCTATCGACTCCCCACGGAAGCTGAATGGGAATATGCCTGCCGGGCAGGGAGCGATGCGCCGTTTCACTTCGGTCAGGCAAACACGGGACGGGAAGCGAACGTGAAGCCGGCCATGGTTGGGGGCGGATACGGTGGCGTCGCACCCAAGTTTACGAATCTGCAGCGGACGGTTGCGGCTGGAAGCTATCCACCCAATGCCTGGGGACTGAGCGAAATGCACGGCAATGTGGCCGAATGGTGCTGGGATCGCTACGCTTCGGACTACTACAAACATTCACCGGCAGCCGATCCTTGGGGAGCCGACGAGGGACCTCATCGCGTAGTGCGTGGCGGATCGTGGATGGTCCCTGAAGAAAGCTGCCGCTCTGCCAGTCGATTTTTCCAAACGCCCGACGAGCATAAGCCGTTCGTAGGGTTTCGCGTCGCACGGTCGAATTGAGCGTGACGATGATACTATTTAAAGACCGGCCGTTGATGTCGCGCCGCACGTTCAGCACGGGACTAGCCTCGGCAATATTCGGACTGGCTCTTGGCTGCCGCCAGGCAGTACCCGTGGAAACGCTCCTCACAGAGCCACTCTTGCCAACGAAGAATCTTGGCAATGCGGCAGACCTGTCGCTCAAGTACAAGGATCACAACCTGGTCCTGGTCAGTTTTGACGCGCTGCAGGCGGCTTATGTCGGCGCATGGGGAAATCCCAGGCCGGTGACGCCGACCCTCGATGCGCTCACCGCGGAAGGATTTCGATTTGCGAATGCGATCGCGGTTGCTTCCTGGACGGTTCCCGCTTCGATGAGCTGGTTCACCGGCGTTTATCCGTCGGAACATCGGGTGACGAACAAATTTTCCGTTTATACACCAGAGAATAAGCAACTCGCCAATTTGCAGGAGTTGGCACCGAACCTCGTGACACTCGCCGACGTTCTGAAGCAAAACGGCTACGCGACCGGCGGCTTCACCGGCAACGCGGGAGTCAGTGGCGGCTTTGGCTATCAGCAAGGTTTTGATACGTACTACTTCGACAAAGGAAAGTTCGGCCGCTTTGATGACAGCGTGCCGCGGGCGGTGCAGTGGATCACCGAACATCACGACCAGAAGTTCTTTGTGTTCCTGCACGGCTACGATGTTCACGGCCAAAGCTTGCCCCCCCAGGGATTGGACTATCGCTTTGTCGATCAGCACTACGATCGTAAATTTCTCGGCTCGCCGCGTGAGCAAGAGCTACTACGCGAGGAAGGGCTCGATCGAGGCTCGGTGCAACTTAGACCCGAGGATGTTCAGTTTTGGCGGGCAATCTACGACGAAAAAGTACAGCGGGCAGATGCCAGGTTTCGAGAGTTCCTGAAGGTATTCGAAAAGTTGGACTTGATGCGGAACACGCTGTTCGTAGTCACTTCCGACCACGGCACGGAACTTTACGAGCATCGCCGGTTCGATCACGGCTTCACCCTCTACAACGAATTGATTCATGTACCGCTGACGATCGTTTTGCCCGATCGCATTCGGGGAGAAGTGGTGCCGCATCGCGTCAGCAGCATCGACGTGATGCCGACGATTCTGGACTTGCTCGATATTCCGCTGAGCGACGAGATCCGCGAACAACTGCGCGGCGAAAGTTTGTCCGCCGCAATGCGCGGAGTAGCAACTCCGCGGGACGTTATTTCCGAGACCGACTATCGGCAATACACCTACAAGCGGTCGCTCATCTCCCCCGAGGGTTGGAAGTTGATCTACACGCTCGAAAGCCGCACACGAGAGCTTTATGATCTGAACGGTGATCCTCAGGAACTGAATGAGTGTGCTCTGGAGTATTCTTCGCGCGCGGATGAACTCGAAGCGCGGCTCTTCGAACACTACCGCAACATCGGCCACGATTTGAAAGCGCAAACCTGGCAGCCCGGGATGAATCCGGTTTATGATTTGCAAGCCGGATAACGCTCGCTCTAAACGGCCGATTTCCAAACCTGAGGCGTAAACGCCCCGGTTTTCCAGCGATCTTTGGTGAAGTACTCGCGCACGATCAATTCTTTGTCGTGCAGTTCTACGTAGAAAATCGCCTGTGCGTCGCCGGCAAAATGGCTGGCATTGTCGGTATTAAAAACATGGATGCCGCTCTTCGCCTGCGTGGTCTGTCCATCCCACTGAAAGACTTTTCGGGTGTGCGTGTGGCCGTAGAAAATAGCGGCCACGTTGTATCCTTCGAGTGCTTGATGAAAAGCATGCACGTCGCAAGGGTCCCATTCCCGCGAATCGGCCGGCGCATCGACGACACATTCCCCCGTGTAACGGGCGATGTCGATGTGATGCGTGATGATAATCGGCCGGCCACTCGTGCCGACTTTGTCCTTCAAATCAGAGATCAAAAAGTCGAGGCTATCAAGCGCGGCATACCGGCGAGTGCGCGAGATCGATTGATCCCCGCCAACGATCAGCCCCAGGTTGAGGAAATGCACCTCTTCCCAATCCCACGCATAATGAATGCCGTTGGCAGAGGTGTTCACCAGCCCAGGGCGCGTGCGATTGCGTTCGATGATTTTGTCGAGCGCATGCCCTTTGCCGTGCGGGGCATCATGATTGCCGAAAATCTCGTAGACAGAAAATTTCAACCGACCATCGGTTCCGTTCAAGCCGTAATCGGCAGTGAAGGCGGCCCATTCGGTCCGTTGCATTTCGGGATGTGCCCCGCCCGATTTATCGCCAGTATCGATCACATCACCCGCGTGAATCACTCCCCGCGGCGTAGCAACGCGTCCGCCTCCTGCCTCGGCGGGAATCTCTTGCCCGGGAAGCGCATTGAGCGTATCGACCAGTGCCCCACAAATTTGGGCAGACGCCGGATGCATCTGGCTGGGGTTCGCCTTCTCGGCCAAGTAATGCGTATCCCCGATTACGAAGAAGGCAATTTTTGGTTTCGCCGGCTGCAAATTCGCAGCAAGCAAAATCAGCTTAGAAAAGGCAGTGACGGAGGCTGCCGCGGCCGCGGAAAGTGCCTGACGGCGATTGAAGAGATGTGCGGAGTGGAGTTGCATTTGTCGTACTGAGGAGCAGATGTGCAAATTAATGTTCGTGCTATCGCGGCAAATTACGACCACGCATAACGAACTTCCCAAAATACCGAATATGGAAATACGAAAAAGTTTCTGCCAGAACTAATAACATTAAAACTCCCACCAAGCAAAACGCCAACGAACAGATCGGCTCGAATGCAGCAAATAACGCCGAAATCGGGACGATTGCGATCGCACAACCGACGACCACAACGAACGATGTCCACAAGTAAGGCGCAGTAACTCGCACCCACTTCCGGCATGTCCCGCAATGATAGAAAAACGGTGAGAGTTGCCGAACAGTGGACCAGAAAGTCACCGCTTCTCCGCAGTGCGGGCAGCGGTCGGCGCGGAATATCTGCTCGTGTAAACAGTCACCTGTGGCTGGTGGTTGATAAGGATCGAAAGAATTCACGTAAGGCGATTGCAACAACGAGGGTCTGCGGCATTCAAACGACTCCAATTCTGGTGTCCCAAACGCCGACTTGCAATCTTTTCGCCGCACAAACTTCTCAAACTCGGCTACTTACCCCAATCGTTTCAAAATCTCATCCGTCATTTCTGGCGTCTTCAAAACACGATCACTTTTCTGCGCAATATCGGTGGTACGGCAACCTTCACTCAAGGCTCGATCCACCGCGCTTTCAATCGCGTCCGCTTCGGCCGGCAAATTCAACGAATAACGCAGCAGCATTGCCGCACTCAGAATGGTGCCGACTGGGTTCGCGATTCCCTTCCCTGCGATATCGGGTGCCGAACCATGAATCGGTTCGTAGACGCCGATCGTTCCTTCGCCCAGCGACGCAGATGGCAGCAGGCCCATCGATCCGACAATCACGGCTGCTTCGTCGGTCAAGATATCGCCAAAGGTGTTTTCGGTCACAATGACATCGAACTGGGCTGCGGAGGTGATCAGCCGCATGGCCGCGGTGTCGACGAGCATGTGTTCGAGTTTAATCCCCGGAAAATTCTTCCCGCACTCGATCGCAATTTCTCGCCAGTAGCGGGACGACTCCAGCACATTGGCTTTATCCACGCTCATCAATTGCTTGCGGCGAGGTTCCGCCAGTTTGAACCCCAGGTCCACGATGCGGCGAATTTCGAAATCATGGTACTCCATGGTATCGACGGCACTGCTTGCGCGGCGTTCTTTGGGTTGACCAAAGTACAAGCCGCCAGTCAGTTCGCGCACGACGATGAAATCGACGTCCTTCAAGCGTTCGGGACGCAGTGGCGAAATATCGACGAGCGCCGGATGCGGTTTGACCGGCCGCAAATTGGCGTAGAGTCCCAAGCCTTTTCGCAGAGCCAACAGTCCAACTTCCGGGCGAGTCTTGGCTTTAGGGTCGTCCCACTTTGGTCCGCCGACCGCACCCAGCAGAACGGCGTCCGCCTGTTTGCAGGCGGCCAAGGTATCGTCCGGCAGAGCCGAACCGGTAGAGTCGATCGCGCAACCACCCATCAGTTTTTCTTCAAAGTCGAACTGATGCCCGAACTTAGTGGCGACTTGTTGGAGTACGCGAACCGCTTCCCGAGTCACATCGGGGCCGATGCCGTCACCAGGCAGAACAACAATTTTGGCTTTCATGGACTTTATTATGAGTAGATGCGGCCTAGGCCGGTGTTCGAGGCAAGATCGAGAGGTCCCACCGTTAGGTCCAGAGTCAAAAGCGAGTCGACTCACGGATCAAGAACGGGGCGCTGTCGCTCACTAAACGGCGAATTCCTGATTTTAGGGGCGTTTGCTGCCGCTCACAAGGCGCGGAAGGGTCGCGAAGACGCGGTTAGAAATTCTTTGCGAATTATCCTTTGCGTGCAACCGCAAACGGGATTAAGCTGTTAAGCATTACCGAAATTCCCTCCTCGCCTTTTCGGTCCCCTGACGGACAGTTCCGGCCCGTTGTCCTACCGAGAGGGAGTACCGCTCATGAGCATTAGTTTTTCTTGCCTGCATTGTGGCAAAGGCATTTCTGTTCGCGATGAATTCGCAGGGAAGCGCGGAAAGTGCCCCGGCTGTCAGCAGGTTGTGGTGATCCCCGCGCATTCAACGGTCGGCGCAACAGCCACGATCGCAGCTACCAAGCCGAAGACCAAATCAACGAGTGGTTCGGTGAACAACAGCAAAGCGCCGTTGCAGACCGATGCCGGTTCCGCCGCCATGGCCGGGACGACGATCGCAGCTACCGGCAAATCGACGGTAGTTCGTAATGCCGTCACGCCTCCTTCAGAGAACGCTAAACCAGCAGCGGCCAAAGCTGCGCCAACTCCGCCAGCCAAACTGACCGAAGCCGAACTGTGCGAACGGCTCCTCAGCGCGTTTACGAGCGAACTTGAGCCGCAGAAGATCTCCTTCTTCTCCAAATTGGGGCTCGGCTGTAATGCGCTATTTTGCCTGAGCGTGGCAGTAATTCCCTGGTTGGCAATCGCGGCAGTTATCGGCGGTTGTGCCTGGTGGGCGATCAGCCTGGGAGCCGTAGTCCCAGCAGCGATCGTTGGAACCGTCGTGACGCTATTCCTCCTGCGACCTCTGTTGCTCACGGGGAGTCGCGCGAAGACGATCCCACTTCCTCGCGATAAAGAGCCTCGTCTGTGGGCATTCGTTGACCGAATCAGTGATGTACTGCAAGCGCAACGTCCTGCGTCACTCGAAATGGATTGCAGTCTCGATGCGCGAAGTTCTGGACCGGGCTTGTTCGGCGGGAGTAGCAAAATTGTATTTGGTTTGCCGCTGGCGGGGACGCTGAATCTGCCGCAGTTTGCGGGAGTCGTTGCCCATGAATTGGCCTACTATCGCCGAGGAACAGCGGCGGGGTGCAAACAAACCATGCGGAGTGTTTATCTCTGGCTCGCGGAACTCGCTTTTGAGCCCGACGCACTCGAACTTGCTCTTGCCCGGCAAGGGAAGGTGGTGCGTCTTATATGCTTGCCATTGACGGCCGGTGATTGGCTAGTGCGTAAGTTCCTATGGCTTCTGTTCGAAGTGGTCTACCTGGTCGCCGGTGCAACGCTTCGGCAGCAAGAACTAGCGGCCGATGCGTGTCAGGCAACTTTGGTCGGGAGCAGCACCTTTGCGAGCACACGAGGGCAGATTTGCTTGCTCAACTACGCCTGGCAAGGGGCGCAGGCGGATGTTCCGATGCTGCTTAAGGAGCGGCAGTTGCACGACAATCTGGTCTCCGTAATTCTCACGAATTTGCAGGACACGCCTGAAGAGGTGCGCGAGTTTATCGTGGAACAAGCGGCGGCTGAAAAGCGGGTATCGTACGACCTGCGCGGCAGCGATGCCCAGCGAATCGTGGCTGTAAAAAAGTCGGGCGCACCGGGAATGTTTCAGTGCAAATTCCCGACGCAGGTGTTGTTCGTCGATTTTGCGAAAACAGCCAAAGCCGTGACTTGGGAATACTATCGAGCCAAGTATGGAAAGCAGGTCCGACAGCACGAACTGCGGGACACGCCTGCACCTGAATTGGTTTCTTAACGATCCCAGTTTTCAGGCCCGCAGCACCAATTTCGTGATCTCGGGTCGACAGCGAATCCGAATCGGATGCTCCCCGGATAAGCCGCGGCTGACGTGCATCACCGTCGGTCCTTCATGGAAAACGCCCGACGCATATCGAAAGCCGAAGGTACTCGGCGAAATAAGAGGCCCGATGAACGGAAAGCGAATCTGTCCGCCGTGGGTATGTCCGGCCAGCATCAGATTGAAGCGATGTCTCTGGGCCCAAGGATACAGATCGGGCGTGTGGGCGAGGAGAATTCGCGGCAAGCCAGCCGACTGCTCCTGGTCGCGGGAGCCTCGAAGATTATGAACGTCGGCGATTCTGGGTTCGCTGCCAAACCAGGGGGTGGCGTTGCCGGCCAATAGAAATTCCTGCCCCTGATAATCTAATTGCACGGTCTCGCCCGCCAGATTCGTCCAGCCAGCATTCGCGAGTTGTTCTTCCAGCGGTTCAATCTTCGGCAGCCGCAATTCGTGATTACCAAAGACGAAGAATTGCCCCATCGGTGCTTGTATCTGGCCAAACGTTTCGGCGATCCAGGGGAGGCAGGCTTCTTTTTCCAGGATGTCGCCAGCCACAACAACCAAATCGCCACGCAGTTCATCTGCCGCGAGAAAAGTTTCTTGATAGAAGTCGAGAGTCAGGTCGCCGGTCATGTGCAGATCGGAGAGATGAACGATTGATAGACCATCCAGTTCTTTCGGCCACCGCGGAAGGCGGAGTTCTTTGGTGTGAATCGCAAGCTGCGCAAACTGATTGCCAGGGATTTTGGCCAGCAGCTTGGCTTCGCGACCGGAGACCGGCAGGTGTCCCAACTTCCTTGTGAGGTCGATGATCTGGACTTGATCCGCAAGTAGCGCTGCGGGAACGCGAAAAACGATGCGTGGCCAGATCCAACACGGAATCGCCACCAGGCAGGCTGCGATCCCACCTGCGGCATGAGCAACGAAGATCCAATCGACGCCTGTCACGCTGCCGCCGCGATAAACGTACACGTGCTGCTGGAAGCCCCGCACCACGTAGAAGGCGAGAATCAAAATGGTACCCGCCGCCATCACGCGATCGGCTGACCAAACGAGCTGCCGCGGTAAATGCCGCGCATGCAAGCGATTGAACGTCCACACGCACGCGGCAAAATGACCGGTGAGGGTTAGGAACAGCAGCAGTAGATCGAGAGCGAGCATGGGCCGCGCATTTCAAACAATTCGGCAGCGGGGACGAAACGGGTCCAGCAAGGATACCTTGCTTTTACCACCCGTGGTGAATGCTCGGGAGTTCGAATTATGCCGAAGATACCGGCCGAGTTTGCGCCGTAAGTGCCACTTAGCGATCTGCTGCGAAATGCCGCATTAGAACAATTCTTCAATCGCCGTGCCGTTCTCCACCATCGATCGCGGTCGCCCTGCTGGGTCGACATACTGCAATTTTTTGTCCACGCCGAGCACGCGAAAAATCGTCGCCATGTAATCTTGCGGAGTGACAGGGCGTTCGGTGGGATAGGCACCTTTGGAATCGGATGCACCGACAACCTGCCCCATCTTTAACCCACCGCCAATAACGACAAAATTGTTCAACGGGCCCCAGTGATCCCGTCCCGGACCGCCGTTGATACGGGGTGAGCGGCCAAACTCGCTAGTGATGACAAGCAGGATGTCGTCGAGCAAGCCGCGCGATTCAACATCGGCGAGATAGGCGGCCACAGCTTGATCGAGCGGCGGGCAAAGCTTCTTGATGCCCGGCAAGATGCCGTCGTGATGATCCCAGTAACCGTTGTTGAGGGTGACAAATCCCGCACCTCGTTCACAAAGCCGCCGAGCGAGCAGCAATTCCTGGCCGAGACCCGGGCCGTAACTTTCGCGCAGTTTTTCGTCTTCCTGGGCGAGATCAAATGCCTCTTTGGCTTGTCCGCGGATCACATCGACTGCCTGACGGTGAAAGTCGTCGATGCCGCGCATGCCGCCTGACTTATCAACCTCTCGGTCAATCAAATCGAGAGCCGCGAGCAGATTGCGTCGATCAGATAATCGTTCAGGATCAATCTTGAGCTCCATGTTGCTCAGCATCTCGTTTCCGCCGCCGGAGCCCACTCGAACTCGAAACGGATCGTACGCATTGCCGAGCCAGGCGGAATTATCGCCGGGATAACCCCCATGCTCGCTTTGAACACGAACGTAGGTGGGCATGCCAGCCGCTGATGTCACGGGGCCACGAAATCGGGAAACGATTGAACCGAGCGACGGATTCTGCTGCGGGATGATCGGTGCTTTGCCGAGAAACTCCGCGGGCCAACTGTAGCCAGTCTTCATCCAATGCGTAGCTCCGCCGTGATCGCCATCGGTATGCGTTAGGGAGCGAACAATCGACATGCGGTGCGCCAGCGGCGCCAATTTCGGCAAGGTGGCGCTGAACTGGATGCCCGGCAGGCTCGTTGGCACCGCACCGAAGAGACTCCGATAGTCTGCCGGAGCATCGGGCTTGGGATCGAACGTTTCGTGCTGCGAGTGACCACCATCGAGGAACAACAAGATGACGGACTTAGGCTTCGCTTGGCTACTTCCTGCCGCCGCCGCGAATTGGAGCATGTTTGCCAGTGTCAGTCCGCTCATCCCGAGCGTGCCGATCCGAAGAAATTCCCGCCGGGAACTGCCGTCACATCTGCGTCCCAGAGACCGGGGCCGAATGAGATCGAGCATGCAGAGTTCCTCCCGCGTTGTTGAACCCGAAGCAAACGCATCAACTTCTGCCAATCTTAATCGACCCAGAGTGGGCGAAGCAATGAGAATCGTCGGCCTGACGCAGTTGTGACACACATTCCGCAATGGAAGTGTCCCAAAACTACGCCTGCTGGGCCATCGTAGGGGGGCAAGGAGGCTGGGCGTCCAGCACGCATTCCATGATGGAGAGGAGTTGGTTCACGCGGAACGGCTTCACCAAAATGGCCCGCGGATGGAGCCCTTTTTCGCGACACTTGGGAAGCGTGTGATCGGGATCCCAGCCGATCTCGCTCATTAGGATCAAAGGGACGCTGCTCATCATGCCCTGCAGCTTGCACATCAAACCGTGGGCAGACATGTCTGGCAGTTTGATTGCTGAGAGGATCAGATCGTAAGAAGCATCGGGCATGCTGGCCCGAACCATCGAACTGGCTTCGCGCCCAGTGGGGGCCGTTTCGACGATACAGCCCGTCGATTCGAGAATCTTGTGCGCCGATTGCAGCACGGCCTCGTCCCGATCAACGACGAGCACCCGCTTACCGATTAGTTTGTGATGCGGATGCTCTGCCGGAATTGCTTCGGCCGGAGCCAATTCGCGTCCCACTTCCTGGATGACCTGCTTAATGTCGCGGGCGTTTCGCAGAATGTGTTTGAGCCGCGACACCACTTCCGCATCGAGGCCGATCGTTGTTTCGAGAATGTTGACCGCATCGTTCAAAATCTGATCGATCGGAAGGGCCACCGCACTATGGATGGCGACGACGGTTTCTTCGGTCGTATCGGCTTGCTGGGCAGCAAGCAAATCAAGCGTGTTCAGCGACGCGGCCACATCGCGACAGAAGATTTCCAGAAACAGCAGGTCGCTCTCGTTGAAAGCGCGTGGCGAAGGGCTTTCGACATTGAACGTGCCAATCACCTCGTCGTGCCAGACCAGCGGCACGGTAAGTGAACTTTTGGCGCCCTGCACCCCTTGGATATAAATCGGGTCCGTGGTGGTGTCTTCGCAGAGATAGCTTTTTTTCGTCGCTGCGACAAAGCCGGTTACTCCATTTCCATCGGCACTGGCGAACAAAGCGCGATTCGCGGCTTCGTCGTCCATGCCGTCCGAGAGGAGTGGCTTCAGCTCCAGCGTTTCTTGATCCAGAAGTCGAATTTCAACCACATCGAACTTCAGCAAGTCTTTCGTGAAGTGCATGATGTTCGACTTCAGCAGCGCGGCTCGCTGCTCGGTCGTCATGCCTCCGATTTCATCCGGCTGAATGTCGGTCAGTTCGCGTCCGGCTTTGTGCAAGGCCACCAGCTTGTGCTGTTGCAACACTTCTGGTGTTACGTCCCGTGTGGAGACGACGAGTTGCTGCGTCGGCCCACGTTCGTCCAGTACCGGCGCCGCATGCAGCTGAAAGTATCGTCCGTCGGCGGACTTAAGAGTCGAACTGCTGGCCTGGCCGAGAGAGAGAGCCGTGGAGAAGGGAGAAAAATCTGGGCCGAGAATTTCAGGATTGCCCAGGGCTCGATAGAAGGTCTCCCCAATAATGTTGCCGCGGTTGGCCCAGTGTCGGAGACATTCATTGGCCCACAGCACTGTGCCATCTGAGTCAAGCAAGGCGACACCATCGGGCATCGCTTCGAGGATTCTTTCGTTGGTGCTAAGTCTTCCCAGTTGCACCGCTTCGTCAACGAACTCACCAGCCACATATACGGCCGCAAATTGCTCGCGGGCGAGTCGAGCCAGAGCCCGCAACGAGTTGTTCGCCTCAATGACTTCGTACTGCTCGGCAAGACCGGCGGGTAACGCCGGATCGGAGCTGCTGGGGCGAATCGCGAGAATTTTTGGCTTGGCAGGCAACACCACACTCCTGGTGTTGAATCGTTCGGAAGGTTAGCAAATTATAGAACGCGGCCAGCAATGCTTCAACAGATATTCACTTCGTCGCGCACGGCACTTGCACTTGATCCTCGTCCGCTAAAGTCTGGCAGACAATTTTTCTTTCAGGTTGCCTCGACTAGGAGGACGTACCCAAGGAACTCAACTCATCGGAGGGCGGCGAAATTTGAATGAATCGCCGCAGTTTTCTCGGTGTTGAGATTCATTTTTGTCAGCGGACTAAACTGTTCCAGGTCTAGCACTCTTGTTGCGCTTTGACGCGAATGCAAATAGCTTTGATTTCGTCCATAACGGGGGCCAAGACTCCCTTGTTGTTGAGTTGGCGTCGCCCTACCACCCCTTGGACGCGGTTCCTGATCTTAATGACTGGAAATTCTCACGTCCCGAAATCCTTAACCACCACCCGCTCGGGCGTAAGATGGGTTAAAAAAACAGCTTGCAATCCTTAGCTTGGGCTTTACGAATGCTTATTCCTGCTAAGAATAGGGTACGCATCTTGCCGATTAACCTGTTTCTGTCGTCTGGACACAACATGCCTGCTGGCAGGCATTCTTGCGGAGTACTTCATGGCATCTGTTGCTAATTCTGACTCGGCCGATAGCCCCGATCTCGATCCTCAGGTCCGGGACGAAAGTGACGCCACCCAAATGGCGTCGCTTGACACCGATCCTCAGGAGACGCAGGAGTGGCTCGATTCGCTCCAATACGTTCTGGAAACTAAAGGACCAGAACGGGTCAAGCAAATCGTGGGAATGCTGGAAGTGAGCGCCCGGGCCAAAGGGGTTCGCCTGCCGCATTTGCTCAATACGCCATACATCAACACGATTCCGCGGAATGCTCAGCCGCGCTATCCCGGCAATCGCGAGCTTGAACGCCGCATTAAAAGCATCATTCGTTGGAATGCGATGGCGATGGTGGTCCGGGCTAACAAATTGTTCGATGGCCTGGGGGGGCATATCTCGTCCTTCGCGTCCTCTGCGACGCTCTACGAAGTGGGCTTCAATCACTTCTTCCGCGGGCGGGGCGAAGATGGTTACAGTGGCGACTTGATTTACTATCAAGGCCACGCCTCCCCCGGCATGTACGCGCGGGCCTTCCTGGAAGGGCGTTTGACGGAGGAAAATCTGGAACACTTCCGCCGCGAACTTCAGCCGGAAGTCGGTTTGTCGTCTTATCCCCATCCTTGGCTCATGCCGAGCTTCTGGGAATACCCAACGGTCTCGATGGGGATCGGACCGATCAACGCCATCTATCAGGCCCGCTTTAACAAGTACCTGCAAGATCGCGGCTTGAAGAACACGGAAGGGCGGCACATCTGGGCCTTCCTGGGCGACGGCGAATGCGACGAGCCTGAAAGCTTGGGGGCGATTACGTTGGCCGGGCGCGAAAAGCTCGACAATCTGATCTTCGTCATCAACTGCAACCTGCAGCGGCTCGATGGGCCGGTTCGCGGCAACGGCAAAATCATTCAGGAATTGGAAGGCCTGTTCCGCGGTGCCGGTTGGAACGTCATCAAAGTGATTTGGGGGGACGACTGGGATCCACTCATCGAAACCGACAAGAGCGGCATGCTCGTGCGGCGGATGGAAGAGGTCGTCGACGGCCAGTATCAGAAGTACGTCGTCACCGACGGCGCCTACATCCGAGATGACTTCTTCGGCAAGTATCCGCAGACGCAAGAACTGGTCGCTAATTACTCCGACGAAAAGCTTATGAAGCTGCGCCGCGGCGGGCACGACCCCGAAAAGGTCTATGCCGCTTACAAGGCTGCCGTGGAATGCGTCGGCCAGCCGACCGTGATCCTTGCCAAAACGATCAAGGGTTACGGCATGGGTGAAGCGGGCGAAGGGAAGAACATCGCCCACCAGCAGAAGAAAGTGAACGAGCAGGAACTGCGCGAATTCCGCAGTCGCTTTGGCATTCCGATGTCGGACGAGCAAGTCGTCGAGATGCCGTTTTACAAGCCCCCCGCGGATAGTGCGGAAATGAAGTACCTGCACGAACGCCGCAAGGAACTCGGCGGCTACGTTCCTAGCCGGCCGACCACGCATCCGCACACCGCAGTGCCGCGGCTCGATTCGTATAAGGAATTCCTCGGCGGCAGCCAGGGGAAGGATATGTCGACTACGATGGCCTTCGTACGATTGCTCTCGAAGTTGATTCGCGACAAGCAAATCGGCAAGCTGATCGTGCCCATCGTCCCCGACGAATCCCGCACTTTCGGCATGGAAGGGCTGTTTCGCGAGATCGGCATCTACTCGCACGTTGGGCAGTTGTACGATCCGGTCGATAGCGATCAGTTCATGTACTACAAGGAAGCAACCGACGGTCAGATTCTGGAAGAAGGAATCACCGAAGCGGGAGCGATGTCTTCCTTCTGCGCGGCTGGCACGAGCTATAGCCAGAACGGGATCAACATGATTCCGTTCTTCATCTACTACTCGATGTTCGGCTTCCAGCGGATCGGCGACATTATCTGGGCCGCGCAGGATATGCGGGCCAAGGGCTTCTTGATTGGCGGCACGGCGGGGCGAACCACGCTCAACGGCGAAGGCTTACAGCATCAGGACGGTCATTCGCTGGTCAATGCGATCGCTTTCCCGAACGTGCGTGCCTACGATCCTGCCTATGCTTACGAAATTGCGGTCATCACTCTCGATGGCCTCAAGCGACTGTACGAAGACGGTGATACCGCCATCTATTACTTGATGGTCGAGAACGAAAACTACATTCATCCGGCCATGCCGGAAGGTGCCGAGGACGGCATCGTCAAAGGGATGTACAAGTTGACTTCGCGCCCCGTTGCAAAGGGGATCACCAAGGTCAATCTGTTTGGCAGCGGAGCGATCTTGCGGCAGGTGCTCCTCGCGCAAGAGATTCTCGCTGAGAAATACCAGATTGCCAGTGATGTGTGGAGTGTGACGAGCTACACGCAGCTGCGCCGTGACGCGCATGCTTGCGAGCGTTGGAACATGCTCCATCCCGATGCGGAGCCTAAGCAGAGCTATGTCGAGCAATGTCTCGCCGGCGAGAAGGGACTGTTCGTCTCCGCCAGCGATTACATCCGCGCCCTGGGCGAACAAATCGCCCCGTGGGTGCCAGGTGAGTTTTATGCACTTGGCACGGATGGCATGGGACGGAGCGAAACTCGCGAGGCCCTGCGGCGGCACTTTGAAGTGGATGCCGAATGCATCACCCTCGCCACGCTCTATCGGCTGTCAAAAATGGGTGTGCTCCCCGCCAGCGTTCCCGCCCAAGCGGTGAAGGACCTTGGCATCGATCCGAGCAAGCCTGATCCGTATTTTGCGTAGTCCAGTAACCCGATTGCCAGCGAGGGAGTCCCGCAAGGCATTCTGCCGAAAGTGATGCCTTCCTCCCCAACCCTAACTCTAGCTCCAACACCTGCTTCCCATGCCCACTGATATTAAGCTGCCCAATATGGGCGACGGCGTTGATTCCGGCGATGTTCTCGATGTCCTCGTCAAAGAGGGAGACACCGTGGCCAAGGATCAAGGACTGATCGAACTCGAAACGGGTAAAGCTACGGTGCAGGTGCCGAGCGATGTCGCCGGGAAAGTATTGAAAGTGCACGTCGCCAAGGGACAAACGATTCCCATCGGTGCCACGCTCGTTACGGTTGAAGCGGCGTCCGGCTCTGGTGGAGCAGCACCCGCCAAAGCTCCGCCGGCAGCTCAAAAAGCACCCGCGCCGGCCCCCCCCGCTCCCACCAAGCCTGCTGCGGAAGCACCTAAACCGACTCCCGCTCCCAAGCCTGCGGCGACTGTCGCTCCGCCGAAACCTGCTCCGGCACCCGTGGTGGCCAAACCAGTGCAAGCTGTTGCAGCAGCAACCGAAGTGGCGGAGGAAGTTTCCGAACAAGAACACGAAGACAACATTCCCGCCGGTCCTGCCGTGCGACGATTTGCCCGCGAAGTTGGCATCGATCTGCGGCGGGTAACGGGCACCGGCATCGGCGGCCGGATTTCGCGCGAGGATGTGCTCGCAGCCGTTCGCCAGGCGAGTCAAGGCAGCCAGACGGTACCCTCAACGCCCGCTGCAGGCGGTGCTGCCGGTAGCAGCGATTCTGCCACCAAGGATAATTGGGGGCACATCCGCACGGAAAAACTGAGCCGCATTCGGAAGACGATCGCGCAGAAGATGCACGAATCGACTTCCACGATCCCGAGCGTCACTAACTTCGACGATGCGGATGTAACCGACCTGGAACGCATTCGCATTGCCAGCAAGGACGACTACGCCCACAAAGGGATCAAGCTGACAAGTATGCCGTTCGTCATTAAAGCGGTGGCGATGGCGTTGCGTGCTCATCCGACGATCAATGCGTCCATCGATATGGATCAGGATCAGATTATCTACAAGGAATATGTGAACGTCGGTATCGCGGTGGATACTGAACGTGGCCTGGTCGTGCCGTCGCTTCGTAACGCGGACAATATGTCGATCGCGGACATCGCTCGGGCCTTGGGTGCCTTATCGGAAAGCGTGCGGACAAGCAGCTTCACCATTGCCGATCTGCAAGGGAGCACATTCACCATCAGCAACCTTGGGGCGATCGGCGGCACGTACTCCACGCCGATCATCAATCCGCCTGAAGTGGCGATCTTGTTGATCGGACGCTCGCGAAAAGTCCCCGTCGTCATCGACGACAAAGTGGAAATCCGGCTGATGATGCCCCTCAGCCTGTCATACGACCATCGGCTGGTGGATGGCGCGACCGCCGCCCGGTTTTTGAACGACGTTATCGGGTTCTTGAAGACGCCGAGCCGGTTGCTGTTAGCGCCGTAGCTTGGCTTAAAATCCGTGACATGACCATGAGAGAGTGCGCCGCCGCTTGAAGGCCTTGAGCGACGGTCGCATCTTCATCTTTTTTTCGCCGTGCGAAAAGAATGTCGAATTCGCCCTCCCTCCGGCGACTACTTCTCAGAATGCTGGCTTCAATCCTGTTTTCTTGGGAGTATTGCAATGTCTCGATTCCTGATTTGCGGCCTGCTGTTGGCCATTTCCTGTTTGGTTTACGGCGAAGATAAGCACGATCATCCGTTACCGGCCGCACCGAAACATGCGCAGTTCGAAAAATTGAAGGGGCTCGCGGGGACGTGGTTGATGACCGATAAGGATGGCAAGCCGACCGAGGAAGTAGCTTCCGTCATCAAGGTGACGGCCGGTGGCAGTGCGGTTCAGGAAACGCTTTTCCCAGGTCAGCCACACGAAATGATTTTAATGTACACCGTGGAAGGGTCGGATTTGGTGCTAACCCATTACTGCGTGCTCGGCAATCAGCCGAGGATGAAGGCTGACCCAAAATCGCCGAACAATCAAATCAAGTTCGAATTTGCTGGGGGCCCGAACCTCGATCCAAAGAAGGATCATCACATGCACGGCGCCACCCTCACGTTCATCGACGACAAGCATGTGCAGGTCGAAGGAGAAGGTTGGGAAAACGGCAAGCCCAGCCCCGAATCGTGCGGCATCATGAAACTGGTGCGAAAGCAATAAGCGGCCATCGAAGGCGACAGGTTTAGTCTCAGCGGCGCGTCAGGATAATCCTTGGGCGGGCAGCAAATCGACATCGCCACTCAAGTGGGCTTTTTCCGAACGAGCCGACATCGGTCGGCTCGTTCGGCGTGAGCCATTCGGCTAGGGAAGGTCTGCTAAAAACCGATCAAGAACGCGGTAGTATTCCTCCGGTTCATGATCGTTGTGATCTCCCCCGTCGATGGGAAAGAAAGCTTTCGTGTGAGTTGGCGCCAAATCGAATAACTTTTTGCCGACCCCGATCGGTACGAGGCGATCGGCAGTGCCGTGACTTTGCAAGAGTGGACCGGAGTAGCGGTCGATCTTGGCTGCCGAATTGTATTGAGTGCGCATGAAAAGTCGCACCGGCAGAAACCAGTACATCGGGGCCGCGACGTCAGGCATAGAAGTGAAGGTGTTTTGCAGGATGATTCCGCGGGCACCACTTTCCGCGGCAAGGTCAACGGCCACCGCGCCTCCTAACGATCGCCCCATCAATACGATTTGTTGCAGTGGCAACTCCGCGCGATTTGCCAGCCAGTCACGGGCGGCTATGGAGTCTTGTAACACGCCAGCTTCACTTGGTGTTCCTTCGCTCCGACCATAACCCCGATAGTCGAACGAAAAAATTGCGATCCGTTGTGACTCACTAAGTCGCTGCAGGTACTCGGCATGATAGGCCACGCAATCGCCGTTACCGTGGCAGTACAAAACATGGGCTCGCGGTTGAGCGTGATGAAAGTACCAGCCGTGGAGTTTAGTTCCGTCGGCGGAAGTGAAGTACACATCCTCGGCCGCGACCCGGTCGGCATTCCAATCGCCATCTGGATAGCGCGGGGCGGGATAAATCAGATAGTTTTCAAGCCAAAGCATCACCAGTAGAAGTCCCAAGTAAGTTACGGCAGCAATGCGGGCCAGGCGAAGCAACACCCTACTACAGGTGTGAAGCCAAGATTTGGGAGGGGTAGGTTTCGACATCGTAGGTTCGGGAAAATTATTCTATCGCACGCCGGCCGGATAAATGCCAATCGTCGCCCGATGGTTCAACTCGCAGATTAGCGAACGACAACGCTCGGTCAAGTTGCGATATTCCTGCCCCAAGGACTGGGCCGGGAGCTTTCTCGCCGCCAATCATCTTGGGTGCCACAAATACGTGAACTTCGTCGATAGCATCGGCAGCCAGGAACGAACCCAGCACTTGCCCGCCACCTTCCACCAAGAGATTCGTCATTCCGCGTGTTCCTAATTCCCTCAACAGTTCGTGTAAAAGTTCGGCGTCCGCTTTCTCTTCGGCCGGACTGATCCAGACATCGCAACCAGCGGCATGTAAGCGGACGATGTCTTCGTCGCTGGCAGCCGGAGTCGCGACAACCAAAACCGGAGTTTCGGCAACCGATTGAACGAGGCGGGAAGAACTACGCAACTGAGCACGCCGGTCGAGTACGATTCGCGTGGCAGTGCGCAAGCCTGCAGGGCGCGCGGTGAGGAGCGGGTCGTCTGCTTCCACGGTGCCGCGACCAACGAGAATGCCATCAACTCTCCCTCGAAGTTGGTGAACCCACTGTCGCGAAGTTTCACCCGAAATCCATTGGCTTTCGCCGCTGGCAGTGGCAATTTTGCCGTCGAGCGTCATCGCCCATTTTGCGATCACCCACGGCTGGCCTATCCGTTGGAGCTTGAAATAGGGGGCGTTCAAATCGGCAGCTTCTGCTTGCAGCAGGCCCGTCGCGACTTCGATCTGAGCCTCGCGAAGCTGGGCAAATCCGCCCCCCGCGACGCGTGGAAACGGATCTGCCTGGGGAGCAACGACTTTAGCCACCTGCGCGCGGATCAAGGCGGCAGAGCAGGGGGGGGTCTTGCCGTGGTGACAGCACGGTTCCAGTGTGACGTAGACGGTGCTACCACGAACCTCTCCGGTTGCATTCGCCAGCGCGTCGACTTCCGCATGCGGGGCTCCGAACCGTTGATGCCAACCTTCGCCGAGTACCTGACCGTTTCGGGCAATCACACATCCCACCATGGGGTTTGGCTCAACCAGCCCTTCCCCCTGGCGGGCGAGTTCAAGCGCCCGGCGCATCATTTGGTAGTCGAATTCGGTGAACGAAATCATGGCTATATCGTAGCAAGGGTTGCCTTTCAGGGGGTTTTTGAGCGAGGGGTGACCGAGGATGCTGCCAGGCTCGGGCATCTTTGCATGGGGTGCTAATTTTGCTGGCCTTTTTGGATGACTCCGTCGTATAATGAGCAGACTCGCCAGGCGTCCTTTGGAAGATTATGCCATGCAGGATCGCAATTCATTCGGCAAAGATGTGGTTCCCTTTGAGCCTCATCCCCTCGATCGTCCGGATCGTCCCACCCGCCCCAATGCGGACGTTACTTCACAGCGCGAAGAGGCCGCACTGATTGGTGCTTCCGATCCCGTAGAGAACTACGAGCCATCTTACGAGCAAGAGTACGCTCGCACGCGAGTCGCCTGGTCTAAGCTGTTGTGGCTAATTACTACGCTCGCTTGTTTATTGGCCGTGGCGCAGCTCGTGCCGTACATCGCCGAGCAGACTTCTTATGCGATTAATCGTGGGAAAGAGCGGGCGCAATACGAAATGGCAGGGACTGTGCTTGCCGATTCGCCATTGGGTGCTTTTTCAGACGCTTGTCAGCGAATCTCGCAGCGAGTGGGGCCGAGCGTTGTCCATATTCAAACCTCGGATCGGATGATCGATGAAGTCTCGGTCCAGCCGTTCGGCAGTTTTGGTCGCCGGCAATTGCAGACCGGGCAGGGTTCCGGGGTGATTGTCGATGCTGGCGGGTATGTCGTGACGAATTACCACGTGATTCGAGGTTCTCAACAGATCAAAGTCGGACTAAGCGATGGGCGACGAGTGCCGGCCACGGTAGTAGGAATGGATCTGGAAACGGACATTGCCGTCCTGAAAATTAGTGCCGACAAACTGATTGCCGCGGAGTGGGCTGATAGCGACACCGTTGAAGCAGGCTCACTCGTGTGGGCGATGGGGAGTCCCTTCGGCTTAGAGCGGAGCGTGACCGCTGGAATTTTGAGCGGCAAGCATCGGGCCGGGATGGCTGGGACTCCCTATCAAGATTTTTTGCAAACGGATGCAGCTGTGAATCCAGGCAACAGCGGCGGGCCACTCGTGGATGTCCGCGGCTCCGTGGTGGGAATTAATACGGCGATCGTTGGGGACGCCTATCAAGGAATTAGTTTCGCGGTTCCCAGCCAGGTAGCGCGAGCCGTTTTCGAACGAATTCGGGACGAAGGCCGTGTCAGCCGCGGTTGGCTCGGGGTCGCTTTAGAGGAAATCGACGAATCAGACCTGTCATTACTCAAACTTGAATCCATGCGGGGTGTGCGCGTAGGTCAGGTGGTTGATCAGCCGGCCGGAGGGTCGCCAGCATTGAAAGCAGGGGTTGCTGTCGGGGACGTAATCCTGCAGTGGAATGGAAAGGACGTCAATTCGCCCGCAGACTTGACGAACATTGTCGGACAGACCGAAATTGGGACGATTGTTGAGATGGCTTTGTGGCGGGATGGGCAAGAAATGACGTTGCAGGTTGAAGTGGGCAGGCGGCCGGTGATGCGGTAGGATGCTGGCTCGAAATTGTCTGTTCTGCCAACAAGGATGTTGTCATGAAATCGCTGCTGATTGCTTGCTTCATCATTCTCGGGGCGAGCCTAATCTTTGCTCCAGCCATATTTGCAACGGAGCCTCTACCTAAGGTTCCTCAGGGAGCGGGGGAGTTTGAAATCCCTTGCTTCATTCCACCTGAAAGCACGGCCGCAACACCTCCAGAAGCCGCTGCAATTCCCTTCATTGCTCGGATCCGTGAACGGGTTGGAAGTCCTTTAGAATCCGCCGCGTGGCAGCCAGTGCCGGGTTCCTCCCCCCTGAAAGTTGATTCGCATCGGATTGCCCAAGCGACCGGCAACGGACCCGCGACCGCCGCCGGCAGCGATTCCGGGCCCGTCCAAGGCGTCGTGTCCGGGAATGACATTCCAGCGACTTCTGCCCCATCAGCCAGTTCCTGGCCGGAATTGGCACGCCAAATTCGCAAACTGGCGGTGGAGATGGAAAGATCAGCCGCTGACTGTGAAGACGGGGCCCAGTACGAGCGGGCAGACGAAATGCGAAAGATGGCCGGGCAGCTTTGGAAGCAGGCTCGGGTGTTGCAGGGTTGGAGCGAATCGCCGTGAACGTTATTGTGAGGGAGTCATTTTGCTTCTCTCTCAACCAACGCACCTATGAGCGAATTTCGCACTGAACACGATTCGATGGGGGACGTGCAAGTCCCAGCCCAAGCCTACTATGGCGCGCAGACCCAGCGCGCGGTCGAGAACTTTCCTGTTTCAGGCTGGCCGCTGCCAAAACCGTTGATTCGAGCCTTGGGGCTCGTCAAATGGGCTTGCGCGATTGCCAATCGGGATTTGGGCAAACTTTCGAACACTGGCAAGAATCGGCTGACGGATCCTCAGGTCGAAGCCTTATTGACCTCTTGCCGGGAAGTGTCGGAAGGAAAGTTTGACGACCAGTTTCCGATCGATGTGTTCCAGACAGGCTCTGGCACTTCGAGCAACATGAACGCGAACGAGGTCATTTCGAATCGCGCCATCGAGATCCTGGGGGGGGATCGGTTCCAGATAGATAAGCCAGTCCATCCCAATGACAATGTCAACATGGGGCAGAGCACCAACGATATTTTCCCAACAGCCATTCATGTGGCAGTGGCCCGGGCGATCAAGGACGATCTGCTGCCGGCACTCAGGCGTTTTGAAGAAGTGTTGAACCAAAAAGCGGCGGAGTGGGACAAGATTATCAAAATCGGCCGGACTCATCTCGCTGATGCCACGCCGCTGCGACTCGGGCAGGAGATCGGTGGTCTCGCGCGGCAGATTCAGTTGTCGCAGGCTCGCGGCGAAGAGGCCATTCAAGCGGTGCTGGAACTCCCTGCAGGTGGCACTGCCGTGGGGACGGGAATTAATACGCATCCCGAATTCGGTCGCCGTGTGGCCGAAGCACTCGCCCGTGAAACCGGAATCGGCTTCATCGAAGCGGTTAATCACTTTGAAGGAAATGCTCAGCGCGACGGTCTGGTGCAGTGCCACGGCAGCCTGAAGACGATTGCCACGACGTTGTTCAACGTCGCCAACAATATTCGTTGGCTCGGTTCGGGACCACGATGTGGCTTTTATGAAATCAAGCTTCCCGATCGACAGCCCGGGAGCTCCATCATGCCCGGCAAAGTGAATCCGGTGATGTGTGAATCGCTAATGCAAGTCACTGCGCGTGTGATCGGCAATGACCAGACGATGACCATTAGTGGTGCCACAGGCGGGCAGTTTCAGCTCAATATCATGATGCCAGTCATGGGGCACACAGCGCTCGAAAGCGTGCATCTGCTGGCCAGCGGCGTCCGGGCGTTTGTTGATTTTTGTGCGGTTGAGATGGAACCAAACCTGGAAGCCTGTGAGGCCTCGGTCGAGAAGAGCCTGTCGATGGTGACCAGCTTGAACCCGCACATCGGATACGAGAAGGCCGCTGCTTTAGCAAAGCAGGCCTTTCATTCAGGCAAGACGATCCGCCAGTTGTGTATCGAAGAAGGTATTTTGCCTGATACGACACTCAAGCAAGCTCTTGATCCCTGGTCCATGACCGAACCGCAGGGGTAACGGTCAAGACTCGATTGACGCGGATGACTTTCGGCAAGGAGCCGTACGATGACGCGTAATACTTTACTTTCAAAACAACTAACGGCGATAGCGGTTACCGTTGCGTTCCTGCTTTGCTGCTCCGTCAAAGCCTGGCAAGTCGATCCGGCCTCGCTGAGCGACCCTCTCGGCAAAAAGATGCTGACGGATGCCTATGAGAAATCGCTCAGCATTAAGAAGCCAGACGATTTAACAGCCGTCATTGAAGGTTGTGAGCGAGCACTTGGCGAGCGTTTGGTTGAACAGGATCAGTTGTACGCGCACCAGCTTGCTAGCTGGGCCTACAATCGCCGCGGCGAGTTTTACGCTGAGCAAGCGGCAGAACTGGCGGTGCAAGGCAGTGATCGGAAGGCGAACGAGTTCGACACGCTCGCGATGAGTGAGTTTGAAGAGGCCGTACGTCACGACCCGAAATCGTGGAAGGCGCTCCATAATCGCGGGGTGAGTCGCGCGTTGCACGGGAAACTGGATGAAGCACTACGAGATTTTAATCGCGTCCTGGCCTTGGATTCCAGCTACGTCAATGCCTGGTTCAATCGGGCGGAAGTTCTGGCAGAGCAGCGGCGATTCGCGGAAGCCGCCGATGACTACACCCATGCGCTAACACGAAACGGGGCGGATCTCCTGTCTTTGAAGGGACGGGCTGCAGCCTACGTGGAGCTTGCCCGCTGGAAAGAGGCGTTGGCCGATTTCGAACGAATTGTCGAACTCGAACCAAATAATGCCGACATCCGTTGCTCGCGTGGGGATGTGCGACAAAACCTGGGGCAGTGGGACGCGGCAGCTCGCGAGTATCAGCGAGTCATCGAGTTGTTTCCCAAGCATGCCGCATCTTATCGCGGTGCTGCCTGGCTGATGGCGACGTGCCCCGACGAGAATTTTAGGAACGCGGATCTGGCCATTAAAACCGCAGAAAAAGCTGCGGAACTTTCAGGCCCCCAAAGCCACGCCGCCCTGGATGTGCTGGCCGCAGCCCATGCAAATGCAGGCCGGTTCGATTTAGCCGTTGCGGAGATCAAGCAGGCCATGGAATTGGCGAAAGATCCGTGGCGATCACTTTATGAAGAACGGCTGCAGTTGTATCTCAAAGCGAAGCCATTTCGACAGTAGCGTGGCGACAGCCAAATCGAGCTTACTCCGCAGCCTTCTCTTCGGCCGCCGGCTTACCAGCTTCCTTGGTTGGCTTCGCTACCGGAGTTTTCGGGCCGGGCTTCTTCCCGGTTAGTGTTTCGCTGCCGCGGACATGGACCTCATTTGCCCAGGCCTGACCTTTGTTGTTTTGAATGTACCAGCCGCTAAACTCGACTTTGTCTCCAGCGCGAACCAGTTGCAACGCATCGGCTCCGGGAACTTCAACTGCAATTTTGGCATCGGGTGCGAAGGCGACTTTGAGCGTGGCAGTGACGCCGTTCACGATTGCTAGATTGTCTTTCATGCCGGTAATCTGCCCGACGACGCGAACCTTTACGGTTTCTTCCTTGGCTTTATCCTTCTCCTCTTTGACACCAAACAATTCGTCACTGCTGCCGCCGGCTTCGCTGCTAATGCCGGGCGGGTTTTCCTTGGTGGGGGTCAGGACCGTGGCGATCGAAATGGGAGTGGTAGATTCCCCCTTCGCATTGACTGTGGCGTTGAACTCGACAAACATCCCCGGCCGCAACCACTGGGCATCGGCAGAACCTGCGAACCCCAGCCGCCGAGAGTTCGGATCGATGTTTACGACCCATTGCCCCCCATCTTCGGTGACAACGTACAGCACGCCGCCGCGAATTCCTTTGATCGTGCCGCTGGCTTGTATCTGTTCCTTGGGAATGTCCTGCTTCGCGCCGGGCCTGGGGCCATAGATATCTTGGGCGCAGGCTGCAGAAGCGAACCCGCCGAATGCCAACAGTAAAGCTAAAAATACGCGTGCAATCATGATTGCTCTCCAGCGGCGAACCGGGAAATCTACGATTTTCATTCTATCTGAATCGGGGGCTGATGCGTGTCGTTATTTTCTAACATCTGCCGGCTAACCCTGAGCCTGCCCGAGCACTTTTCGCAGGGCTGTCATCCCAATTTCACCGAATTGCAGCGCTGGAACCTGCCACAACTGTGGGTTCAGCACTTCCAATGAAACCAAGCCCTGATAGCCGATTTGTCGCAACTGCCCCACGATTTGATCCAGCCGGATGTCGCCATCACCGGGCAAGATCCGTCGGCTATCGGTCGCCAATTCGCGAGGAACATCGGAAAGATCGCTGAACTGTACGTGAAATAGATTGTCGACCGAAAGCAGAGCGAGATCGTCTGGCTTGCTGGGGCCGACATGCCAGTGGTACGCATCGAGACACAGCCCCAAATAGGGACTTCCGGCCTCAGCAACCAAAGCAGCCGCCGTTTGGAGGTTGTTGCCAAAAGCGGAACTGGCCTGAAATTCGAGCGCCAACCGAACGCACCGTTGTTCTGCCTCCAGGGCCGCCTGTTGTAGTGAGACTTGCACTCGTTCAATGACCGTTTGACTAAGCGGCGGTGGAACGTCGCAGGCGACAACCAAAGTTGTCACCCCCAAGATCCGGCACAGATCGAGCCTTTGCCTAAAGAGTTGCCACGCTTCGGCACGCCGTTCGCCTTGGCTTTCGAGAATTCCGCCTTGAAAGCTGGCCACTTGAGCGGAAAGGCCATGCCGCTGCAAGAGCCCGGTGAATTGTTCGGGAGAATGAGTTTTTAGGTACTCTTCAACCTTCGTCAGCCACAGTTCGATCGCCGTGCATTTGCCAGCCGCGTAATCTTCGAGCTGTTTTTCGAGGGGAGCGGCAAGCGAATTAACGAGGCTTAAGGCAGGGATCACGGCTGGTTCCTTACATTCTCACGCCAATGGACAGCAAGATGTTGGCGTACCGCTGCTGGTCGGCCGTTTGAATCGTCAGTACGTGGTCGTCGGTCATGACAGCATCATAAAAGGCCCACTTTTCTAAGGGCTCTAGGACAAGGGCTGTACCAGATTGCTGAATTACCTGCTTGTATTCGGACCAGACAGGAGGATCTTCCGTCAGGGCATACGGTCCTTCGGTCTCGTACATCATGGTATGAATCTTCTCAATCGGTACCGCCGACAGAATCGCTTCTAATACCTGAGTGCAATTCACCACGCCGGGCATCAAGTTCAGGCTCACAACTTCCGCGCGGGGCCCACGCTTGGAGAGGGCAGGGTAGTTGCCGTCGGCGATCAAGATGGCGGAATGATGCCCCGCCTGCCCCAGAATGGCGTTGATTTGTGGATGAATGAGATGGTGTTTCAGCATGGTTATTGAACAGGAGTCGTTGGTGCTCGTCGGTGGAATTGATGCACCGATGCAGTCGTTAAATCCCGCACGAGCGATATCGCAGTCATTCTAGTCAAGCCAAAACCGATTGTGAGACGCGAGGTAGGCTTTTTCTCGGAGCTACGATTGCAACGCGTTACGGAATTGTGCAGGGAACAGAAGGTTTTCCGCGTGGCCAAATTTGACAGCTGGCGAAATCGACCTAGCTTTCCTTAAGACGAGGTGAATTGCAGTCGCAATAAACTTCGAGAGGTTGCCAGCGGTGTTGTTTCAACATCTTTGACAACTTCAGGCCTGCCGCCTCACATCCTCGATAAAGGCAAACCGGTAGCAATGCCGGGGCGCAAAGCTCAGGACCCCGTTCGCGGGGCAGCCTGGCTGCCGAAAGGGTGACTCGCAAATGGGCCGATCTGCCGGGCAACGATGTTGCCGACGCAGTCGGTCTTGGGCGAGAGACCTGCAAGTTCGGACGATGGCGAGGCGATGCAAATCGTTTTTGGTGAGCTGAGATCCAGGCGTGGTAGGCCAGGCGTGTAAACGTCTTAGTCTGGATCGAGGCTGGTTTCACAAAGCCAATGGTCGGTACACCGTATCCGCCAGGGGCAAGTCACGAAGGAGTTTCTCATGCGTTTCTTGTTCCCTAAAGTGCAGCGTTTTTTGAAGTCGGAAGATGGTCCCACTGCGGTTGAATACGCAGTGATGCTGGCCTTGATCATCGTGGTCTGTTTGACTGCGATTCAAGCGATTGGCACACGGGCCAATGCCACCTTCAATAACGTCGCCCAGCAATTGGGTACGGCTGGTACTGCCTCCTAAGGCTTGTGATTCGCTTGGAGGTTTCCTGCCAGATTCCTCCGCGGCGCCATCCGTTGGCAGACTTGCTTGTCTTCGAGGTTCTTTATTTGGGAGCGACTGGTTATGAACATGCTGACGAACAAAGTGAAGAAGTTTTTGAAGTCGGAAGATGGCCCTACCGCGGTTGAATACGCGGTGATGCTGGCCTTGATCATCGTGGTCTGCTTGACCGCGATTCAAGCGATCGGCACGCGTGCGAATGCAACGTTCAACAACGTTGCTCAGCAGCTCGGCACTTCCGGTACCGCGTCGTAAGCGACCAGGTACGGACTGTTCGTGCCTCCTGTTAATTAAACCCCTCGTCACTGATCGGGTGCACAGGAGGCGGTAGCGGCCGCGGGCGAACGGCTGCGATTTAAGTCAACTTCGCCCACGGCAAACGCGGTCAGCTTTGGCCGCGTTTGTGCTTGCGCCTCGGGGAATAATCTCGGTGCAGAGGATTGGATTTCTGCCTCACGAGCTATTTCCTGAACTAGGGTTAGATATCCAAGTCACTTTCTCGGCACCTGGGTGCCTCGAAACTCGGAATCAAGTATGTACCCTGTCCTCCCCCACGAAATGTTTAACGGCGGGCTCGAAGTCTTCTGTTACGGTGCAACCGTAATGGCAGCGTTCGTCAGCTGGTTCATCACGATGCGGTAAAGGGCCGGAGTCAGCCAAACCACACGGGAAACACACACGGGAATTGCCATGCTAGAGACACTCAGCTCACTCGGTTCGCTTCTGACAGAAAACTGGATCTACTGGCTCGTTACGGTCGTGTTGGTCGTGGCCGCGGTCATTGATGGCATTCAGCTGAAGGTGCCGAATTGGATTACCTTCCCGTTCGTCATCAGCGGCTGGATCTACTGCGTGTGGGCGAATGGCTGGGATGGCCTGGGAGCCAGCCTGTTGGGAACGGCCGTGGGCTTGGCCCTGCTGCTGCCTCTATACGCGATTGGTGGGATGGGGGCGGGTGATGTGAAACTGCTGGCCGGCGTGGGTGCCTGGGTTCACAGCATGGACACCTTTTATGCCTTCTGTGCAACCGCGGTGATCGGTGCGGTGCTAGCAGTCGCGATGGTCCTGATCCGCAAAAGCTGGAACAAGCACTACGCTCAGTTCTGGGTGATTCTGAACGAAATCTGGACCATCAAAGATCCAGAAACGTTGGCGGGAATTGCCGCAGAGCGTAAGCCGCGGATGCTGCTCCTGCCGTATGGAATTCCAATTGCGATCGGCACGATCACCTACTTCGCCTGGGTGGGGAAGTTGGTATAGGTCGCTCAATTCCCGGGCTTTGCAGGGGCGAGTTGAAAAGACTCGCCCGCTCGCATTTGGTGGTTTAGTGGTTCTGGGTGCTTAGTGAAGCTTCGGTTGACTTTGCCAATTACATGCGACTGTGCAGGGCCTCTTATTCCGTCTGGATAAACTCTGCCGGTTGTACCGAAAAAAACGTCGGGCAACAGGTGCTGCGTGCAGTACAGTTCGACCGATTTTGCGACTCACTCTGGTCTTCTCGCTTGCAGCGGTTCTGCGGCACAGTTGGCACAGACTAGGGCGGGTGAAGTTTGAATTCGAAGACCGCCAATGAAAGAAGACAGTCCCTTGCTCTGGGACTGTCGAGTCACGGCAGGATGCCGATTCAAGGACATTCGTGATGCGCACCAAATCGCTAATTCTGATCTTCATCGCACTGGCTTGCGGCCTGGTCGCTTCGATCGGCATCAGTCAGGTGCTTGATGCGGGCAAGGGTGACAGCGCACCTCAAGTCGAGATGGTCCCGATTCTGGTGGCGCTAGCGGATGTCGACATCGGCGGGAAACTCGATGCCAATAACGTGAAGTTGGAAGAGTGGCCCAAATCCAAGATTCCTGAAGCAGCGTTGACCAGCCTCGACGCGCTGGATGACCGCTACGCTCGCGTGCGACTCTTCAAAGGGGAAGCATTGCTCGAATCGAAATTGATGGGTCCTAACGATGGACGCGACATCGCCCCGAAGATTCCCAGGGGATTTCGGGCAGTTCCGCTAAAAGTAGAAACAGACACGGTAATTGGACTGATTCAACCGGGCGACAAGGTGGACGTGATGGTGATCGTCCGTCGTTCAGACGTTGTAGAGTTTGATGGAGCAATTACCTTCCTCAAAGATGTCCGCGTTTTCTCCGTTGGGGGAGATGTCGAACGAACGGTAGACAAAGATGGCAAGCAGGTTGAGGCCAAGACGGTTTCGTTGTTGGTGAAACAGGACCAGGCAGAGAAGCTAACGTTGGCTGCCGAGATGGGAAAGATTCGGCTCACGCTTCGTCGTCCCGATGAGACGGACGAAGATCTCAGTGACGGAAAGACATCCTTCGCGGAACTGTTTGGTACCTCCTCGAATGGTGGGTCACAGCCTCCGGACGTTGAACCAGAGCCAGAGAATCCAGCGGAAAGCATAATCGGAATTTTCGGACAGAACCCTCCGACTCAACCGACTGCACAGGTTACTCAGGCAGTTCCGGCTGGCACATTCGGAATTCATCGGATGCAAATCATGACGCCGACGGAAGTCAAGCGATATGAATGGCAGTCGCGCGATGAACTCCCGGTAGAACTTCCACCGCCGGGGATGAGTGCCGGGGGAAGTTCAAGTGGAATACCGGTTCCACAACTTCCAATCGTTGATAGTCAGACTCAAGCCGGCGAAGCGCCGGCTGAATCTGAGCCCAGCGTTGGTCGGTAGCTTTGGATTTGATGATTTGTTTAGCCGGGTGGAACTCGGCCAACTCCACGGAAGGGATGATAAGGATGTCTCCACAAAACCGCCGACGTGCCTGTGGCTCGCTCGTCGCCCGCATCATTGGTGCGGTGCTAATTGCCGGTTTATGTGTCCCTGCAGCGTGGGCGCAGTCAACTGTCTCCGAAGAGGCACGATTCCGTGTCCAAGGTCCTACCGAACGACTGGAAATGATCGTTAATTCCAGCCGGATATTGGAATTCACCTTTGATGTGCCTCGGCTGTTAGTCAACAATCCAGACTTAATTGCAGCCGCACCCCTGACGCCGAATTCGGTTCAAATTTCGGGGAAGAAGCAGGGCTACACGCAGTTGAATGTGTGGGATAGTTCGGGCAACGTGACTACCGTCGATATCCTAGTGCTGGGGGATATTCGCGAGTTGGATACAATTCTCAAGAATGAGTTTCCAGAAGCTTCACTCCGTTTGCGTCCTCTGGCCAGTAGCCTGTACATCACGGGCTACGTTCCCAAGGCGGACATGATCGGGCAGATCGTGCGGGTCTCCGAGGATTACTTTCCGCAGATCGTAAACAATATCACGGTCGGTGGTGTGCAAGAGATTCTGCTCCACGTAAAGGTGGTGGAGGTTTCTCGGACCAAGCTGCGCCAGGCGGGCGTTGACTGGAACGTTGTTACCGGTGGTGGTTTTATCACTAATGCGGCGACCGGCATCATCACGACCTCAGCCACCTCGCTACCTGCCCTGACCGGCGCAAGTAACAACAATATCCGCTTCGGAGTTGCGAGTGGCAGCAGTCAATACAATGGATTCTTGGACTTGCTCCAGCAAAGCAATATGGCGAAGCTGCTTGCTGAGCCGACGCTAACGACCATGAGTGGCCGCCCTGCCAGCTTCAATGTAGGTGGCGAGATTCCAGTGCCTTTGCTCTCCAGCAACGGAGCGCCATCGATCCTGTTTCGCGAATTCGGTACGCAAATCGACTTCGTCCCGATCGTGCTGGGTAATGGCCTCATTCGCCTGGAAGTCCGTCCTGCGATCACGGAGGTCGACAACAGCCTCTCCGTTAGCGGCGTCCCTGGCTTTCGTAGTCGCCGCGCTGATGTTGGGGTCGAAATGCAGGCCGGACAGACCCTCGCGATTGCCGGACTCGTCTTCACCAAGAACGAGGCCGAAGTTCGCGGCGTGCCTGTGCTCTGCGATATGCCCTGGGTAGGTGCTGCCTTTCGCAAGACGACGCAGCGGGTCAACGAAGTTGAACTGGTCATCATGGTTCGGCCGGAATTTGCCTCCGCGATGAACGCGGAAGATGTGCCCCCCTGCGGGCCAGGCCAACTTACTACTGCACCGACAGACTGCGAACAATACGGCCGAGCCTACCTCGAAGTTCCAAAGTGCGCGAACGGCGGCGCGTGCAATCAGCATCAAGGTGGATATTCAGGCGGCTATCAGGGGCCCCATCAGGGTGGAAATGTGATTTATCAAGAATCGCCCCAAGCCCTGCCGCAGCCCGCCAACATTCCCGCCCCCCTTCCGAACCAGGAAGCTCGCCGAAGCGGGGCTTATGACTCGCGACCCAGCACCCAGCCGAACTTTAGCAACGCCCGCCCTTCGGTCCAATCGCAGCCTACGCCGATTGGACAGGGCGGATCGGCACCAGTTGCACCGCAAACGGTTGACTGGCATACGCCTCAAATCCGTCCTCAACCGGACAATCGGACCACCAATAGTGCCACGAAAACGGCACAAATTCCAAGCCTGATCGGCCCGGTTGGATATGACAATCTAAAGTAGAGAGTCCTTCATTTCCATGGGCAGATCTTGTGGTTCTCGATCAGTAACTCGGAAGTAGATAGAACGTTTGGACATGAGCAACATCCTGCGAATCGCGATTGTTGATCCTAACGACAGCAGCCGCAATGCGCTCAAATCGATGCTCTTGGGCATGGACAGCGTCTGGCTCGAAGCGGAGTGTTCGCGGTTCGAGTTTTTCGCGGATGTCGTCGCCCAAACCCACCCAGATATTGGTATAGTTTGCGTCGACGCGAATCCGGACAAAGGGCTGGGGCTGATCGAATCGCTGCGGGATAAATCGCCCGAATGTGCGATTGTTGTGGTGAGCAGTTCGAACGAAGGGCAGACGATCCTGCGGGCGATGCGGGCCGGGGCAAAGGAGTTTCTAACTCCACCCATCCGCGTGGAAGATCTTTTAGGGGCACTCGATCGGATTAGCTCTGCCAAGTTCGGTGTCGGCGAAGGTCGAACGCGGGCCTGTCATGTGATGGCCGTTGCCGGGGCGACGGGGGGAGTTGGCACGACCAGTCTCGCGGTAAATCTCGGTTGTGTATTGGCTTCCGATCCGAAAAACTCAGTGGCCTTGATCGACTTGGATCTCGCTTTGGGGGATGCAGATGTTTTCCTCGATACCATTCCCGACTACACGCTGGTCGATGTATCGCAAAACATCTCGCGCTTAGACTTTTCGCTTCTCAAGCGGTCGCTTACTAAACATGCTTCGGGACTATACCTGCTCCCGCGCCCAGTGCAGTTGCAAGATACCGCCCATGTTCAGCCAGACGATCTCCAACGCGTGTTCGGCTTATTGAAGGCGACGTTCTCGCACTTGATCATCGATCTGAGCAAAGGCTACACACCGCTCGACATGGTTGCACTGAGGACGGCGAGAGAGATATTGCTTGTCACTCAACTTGATCTGCCCTGCTTGCGAAACGTAGTCCGGCTGATGATGTCCTTCAACGACGAAGAGGGGCTGAAGGATAAAGTCCGCATCATTGTTAACCGCGTGGGGCTCGATAGTGGGCAGATTAGCCTGAAGAAAGCCCAGGAAACGATGGGCAAAGACATCTTCTGGCAGATTCCAAATGACTATCGCACGATGGTCGAGGTTCGTAACAACGGCGTGCCACTGATTGAGCAGTCTCCCAAAGCGGGGATTACGCAGGCGATTGTCACCTTGGCTGAAACCTTGACCCGCGACGACAAGAGTGTGGTGAAGGAAGGGACAGATAGCGTTAGCAAGTCTAGCGGATGGCTGGGATTCTTTGGCAAGTCCAAGGCGAAGTAACTTAGCCACTCCAGCTTGGTCCGACACGGCACTGATGGCTCGTCACTGCAAACGTGTTCCCCGGCACAATCTGATCTTTGCCGGGCGGTTTGATATTTCTTCCGAGCGTCATCCGATATCAGTATCGGCTTAATACCCGCATGTGAGCCGCAACTTGAGATGGGGCACGTGGAGATCGCGTCCCGAAACAACCCTGTGGCATCGCGCCACAAATTGTTGGCGAAGGGTTTGGAAAAATCCTCCTAGCTCGGAGGCGGTTCCGGCGGAGCACGGAGCCATCCAGCGATTCGCTCAAAGGGGATATCGTGACGCCCACACTTAGTCTAATTCTTCCTATTCGCAATGCGCAGCACCAACTTGCCCGCCAGGTTCAGCAGTTGCTGGAACTCGCACCTGAGCTTACGAGCCGGTTCGAAGTGCTGCTGATTGACGATCACTCGACCGATCTCACCGGCGAGATTGCCAGCGACATCAGTCGCGAGTTTCCCCAAGTGCGCTACATGCGACAAAGTGGAAAAGGGTTCGCCGTTGGAGCGAAAGAGGCGGCTGCCGCGGCGACGGGTGAAATCATCATCACGCTCGAACCGGGGCTGGGGATGAATTCTGCTGAGCTACGGCGAATGTGGGATGTGCGAGTCGAAGCCCGCCAGGTTTTGAAGCAGGCTTCGCGTCCGGTGACGATCAGCGACAATCTAATGGAGCGATTGGGGAGTTGGGGTCACAGCGTGGCAACCGGCTCTAAACTTCCTTTGGGAAGTCGCATTGACGAAGCCCACGAGGAAGCCACCCCCAGCAAGGCGATTCCATCGTTCGTTAGTCACTTGCGAAACATGATCGGATAAGTTTTGCGAGACTTACTGTGCGGGCATGTGCTTGTCGGCGAACGATAAGAAAGCCTCCCAGTCCGTTCGCGACATAGCGTGCTTCCCAGTTCGATAGAAGTAACCTAGCCGACTATCCACCAGCGTCCCCGTATCAGGACGTTGCCTTACCGCGCAGCCTTCCGCGCCGTAAAGCTTATAGACAGGTTCGGCAGCGAGTAGCGCTTCAAACTGGCCATCCGGATTGGCCCATTGATCTTCCTCCGCATTGGGGAGCAGTACGGCGCGCGGAGCACACAATGCGATCAGGCAATTCTGATCAAAGGGGAGCTTCTCTGGCTGTTCGTTGAACTGCTTGAAATTGCCGCAGAACCAATGCGGAAAGCGTTCGTTGATCTGCTTAACCGATTCGCCGACTTTGCCTCGGCTCGGAGCCGTACCGCCGCAACCTGCCTGGCTGGGAATGACGACTGCAATTCGCTCGTCAAACGCTCCCGCCAGCAAAGCTGTTTTACCCAATCGCGAATGCCCGACGACAGCAATTCGCTTCGCATCAATGTCCGAATCTTGCACCAGGTAGTCGACGGCGCGAGAAACGCCCCACGCCCAGAGGGTAATGGAACTGGGATCAGTTGGGCCTAGTTCTTTGGTGGCGGGCTTCAAGTAATTCGGATGCAGTCCGTTGGAAAGGTCCGGATTATCAGGGTCGAGATCGCCGCAGTAAAACGTTGCCAAGGCATAGCCACGATCGACGATCAAATCGACATTCCACACGGTCGCTTGTTTGCCGCGACCGGCTTCCGTAGCCTTGTGATCGACCGCGCCCGCCTGACGATCCGGCATCCAGGTCGTCGGTAGGCGAATCGTTGGATCATCCCAAACGAGATGATTACCGCCGAAGTTTGGGCCGACGAAAACGGGGGCAGGTCCTTTGCGTTCGTTGGGGATGACTACAAGCAATTGAATGGCTGGCGAACCTTCCGGGCTGAAGCGGATGGTTACTTCTTTCTTCGTTGCCTTGCCGTCAAGGAAGTCTTTTTTTGTGTGTTCGACGATGAATTCAATCTTTTCCGGCGGGGCCGGTCGTTTGCCATACATATAATGCTCGAACAACGCCTTGAGTTCGGGCTTGCGTTCTTGTTCCCACTGTTCGACGTTTGTTACCTGGCGACCAGCGAGCGTGGTAAGTGGGTCTGGCAACTCCGATTGCGGCTTGAGTTGATCGAAGTCCGGAAACGAACTGTCTGCGGCAAAAGTTGTTTGTGCGATGAGCCAGAAGAACAACAGCGAGAGGTAGTAGCGTGTCATATTCGTACTGATGAGAAAAGGACGATGACAGATCGATGCTTAAAAGTATGATCGCCTGCTAAGCCCCAGAACAGTAGGCGGGTTGCTTGTGACCAACCGCGTCACTCTGGTTGCGCCCAGACACGGGGTGGACCGTCTTCGTCAAATTCCACATGAATGACGCTGGGACGGCAACAAACGGGGCAGTCTTCGACGTACTCCTGGCTTTCCCCTTGGGTAATGTCGAGCGGCACAACGATTTCTTCACCACAAGCATCGCAGACGTAAGAACCTTCGTCTCGCGGCTTAGAGCGGGGGCGTTTCTTTTTGCGTTTCATGGGGCATCCATGCGATGTGTCTTACTCTGTGTCCAATCGCTCTAGTACAACCTTCAACACGGGTGCTGCTTCGGCATTGGCTGCCTTGAGAAAGGGTGCGACGTAGCGAAGTGGAATCTTGGATTCCGGCAACCGGAAGTTATCCCCCTTTTGCAGCACCGGGCGCGGTTCGTGCATCCGTCCAAAACTGTGATCCCCGGCAGCCTGGCACGGATACCAACGTCCTTCGTTCAGTCCGTCGACGAGGTAGAACTCAGGATAGCAGTGCCCCGGAATCCAAACCGCTCGCGCCGGAATGCCTTGGTTTCGACACAACGCGATGAACAGGGAGGTTAGTTCTTCACAGTCCCCTTGGCCAGACTTCCAAGCCGCGACTGCCGGCTGAATCTGAGGATCGAACTTGTATTCAACTTTCGCGCGAACGTAGTCGTAGATGGCCTCTACGCGTTTCCAAGCATCCGTAACGTCTGAAGGGACTGCATCGATGGCAGCCTGCTTCAGCAGTGGATCGTTCATCTCAATGTAGGGGCTGGGAGCCAGGTACTTCGCCAATGCCGCGGATTTCTTGGGAACCGCGAGCCCCTGTGTTTCTTCCGGCGTATCGATGTCCCGCCGGGCAATGTCGTAAACAAAATACGCATGTGCTTCGTCACCAGCAGCGAGCCGCGGAATGTTCAGGACGACTTGCTTGACCCCATCGAGTTCACGAAAGGTGGGCTTGCGAAAATGGGGCGTGAGGTCCTGCTCAACCAACGTGACAGCTTGCTCGGGCCAATCCATGGGGACGGCAAAAGTGGTGACGATTCCAGTAACGGTGCCGGCCGCCTCGATTTTGATGCCCATCCGCCAGCGAACGGTCTCGCGTTCGCTAAGTTGAATGTCGGCAGGGCTGATTTTAGCGTCGGGCTCTGCCGCGATTGCCACGGCATCGACGAACAGGGCTAGAACCAGGACGGTCAGGAATTGCCAAACGATCCACATAGAATTAGTCTCCTCAACTTAATTCTAGCTCTCGTCCGCGGCAAAATCTCCTGCAGTGCGTGAGGGGCGAATCTGATAACGCCGGATTTTCCGGTCAAGCGTTGAGCGCTCGATCCCGAGAATCGCGGCTGTCCGGCTTTTATTCCAACCGCTCGCCCGCAACGTGGCCAAGATGTGCCGGCGTTCCATCTCATCCAAAGACATTGGCTCGTAGACGTTCTTGGGCAGGATGTCGCCGGATTCGCTGGCGGTCGAAAGATTTGAGAGGGCCAGATCGTCGATTTCTATTAACTCACCGCGGGCCAAAACGACGGCGCGTTCCACGACGTTTTTCAGTTCACGCACGTTGCCAGGCCAGCGATACTGTTGCAGCATTTGCATGGCTTCAGGAGCGTAACCGCGGAGTTTACGCCCTGTTTCCGCATTGAAGCGATCGAAAAAGTACATCGCCAGGTCAGGAATGTCCCCCGGCCGGCGACGCAGCGGCGGAATCTCCATTTCCACAACGCGCAATCGAAAGTAGAGGTCCCGCCGAAACTCTCCTTGCGAGACCGCCTTTTCCAGGTCGCGATTGGTGGCCGCGATCACCCGCACATCGGCCTTAATCGGCGTGCTGCCGCCGACCCGTTCAAACGGATGGCCTTCCAGAACGCGCAAGAATTTTGCTTGAATCGAGGGACTCATCTCGCCGATCTCGTCGAGCATTAGCGTTCCCTGATGCGCGGCTTCGAACTTGCCGATCTTGCGCTCGGTGGCACCGGTAAAGCTGCCGCGCTCGTGGCCGAAAAGTTCGCTTTCGAGGAGGGTCTCCGTCAGTGCTGCGCAATTCAGGCAAACGAAGGGACCTTTCTTGCGTGGGCTCGCAAAGTGCATGGCCCGCGCGACTAACTCTTTGCCAACGCCACTTTCTCCACGAATCAGGACGGTGGCGCGACTGGGTGCAGCACGCAGGATTTGCTGTTGGACCGCAGCGAGGATCGGACTTGAACCAACCAGCTCACTCTCGGTGCCCAGTTGCTTCCGCAATTGCACTACTTCGCGCCGCGTCTGAGTCAGGTTTTCTGAAAGCTCTTCCTGTCGTTGCAGATTCTTGAGAGCCAAGGCGACGTTGTCTGCGACCGCCAACGTGAACTCCAGGTCATCCGGATCGGGAATGCGATCAGAGACCGTCGAATACGTATGAATCAGGCCAACGATCTTCCGATCCTGGCGAATCGGTGCGCAGATCACACTGGTGGCGTGGATATCTCCCTTGCTATCGCGACCAGCAAGCTGACTATCCCCTTCGATGTTGCGGGCGAGAACCGCTTCGCCGTCCCGCAGCACGGTTTCTGCCACGAAGTTTGAAACGCGGTGGTAACTCGGATCGCGATCAGTGCGCGAGGCAATGAGCTTTAAGTCGGTGGCGGTGATTTCTTCACCGACTTCACGTGGTGCCAGAAAAATGGCACCGCCGTCGACCTGGGTTCCTTCAAAAACGCCGTTTAGCGCAATGTTGGCCACGGCCGGAATGTCTGTCTGGTTTGCCAGTTCGAACGCGAGTCGACACAACTTGCGGGCCGCTTCGCCGACCCGTGGCATGAGGTCGTCTGGCTTCGATGCGGTCAGGAATCGCGTTTGTCCTCGACGATGGGTAATGGTCGAGGGCGCATCCTCATCAAGCACATTCGCATCGTGCGAGTCGGAGATATCTCCTGAAACGGTGAGCGTTGGCGTGGTGAATACCGTTTCTTCTGCCAGGAGGGGGCCACTCGGCGTTTTAACATTGGCGGGCTGCGGAACTGGTTCGGCAAAGGCCTGGGTCAAATCGAAGACATACGCCATTTGGCAATGAGCGATGCGAATGATATCACCTTCGCTCAGTGGGTTGTCGCCCCGCACTTGTTCGTTGCCAATCCACGTACCATTGCGGCTATCGAGATCACGTAGCGTCCAACCGCCGCGATCCATAAAAAGCTCCGCGTGATTGCGGCTGCAACGTTCATCCTTAATTACGATCTGATTGGTCGGCGCGCGTCCAATGGTCACGGTGCGTCCCGGCATCAGCCGGTAAACATCGGTCCATTTGGACCCTTCACGTATAACCAGATAAGCAAGCATGCGCGGGAAGTCAAACCTTCAGAAAAGTGGCTGGAAAGCATCGTCTGCTCCCTTCCTTTACGGTATCCTCGCTCGCCCCTGGGAGGAAGAGGCAAAAGGGAGTAGCGGCAGCGCAAATTCGCGAGTTAGCGATGGCCGCGGCGGAACAAGGCGAACTAATCTACCGCCGATCAATCCCATATTCTTCGATCTTGCGGTAAAGTGTCGCTCTGCCCAGGCCCAGCAGCTTGGCCGCTTCGGGCACATTGCCATCGGTCCGCCGCAACGCTTCGCGAATCAGCTTCTGTTCCCAGTCATCGATCCGGAGGGTCTCGATCTCTTGAACACCGGCATCGCGCAGCCCTAAATCATTGGCCGAGATTTCGTTTGCGTCAGCCATCACCACCGCGCTGTCGATCACATTCCTCAACTGGCGAACATTTCCCGGCCAGGAGTAGCTCAGCAGTCGTTGCCGAGCCGCTGGAGTCAACTGTAGATTCGGCCGCCCGTGCTGACGCTTAAAGTGCTCCAGAAAGAAATCTAGCAAGTGCGCGATATCTTCGCCTCGCTCTCTCAGCGGCGGGATATACAGTTCGAAGACGCTCAACCGATAGTACAAGTCTTCGCGAAATTTCCTGTCGCGAACAAACTCACGAAGGTCCCGATTCGTGGCAGCAATGACCCGGACATCAACTTTGACTTCTTTGGTACTCCCCACCGGCAAGAAGGGATGACCTTCCAGGATGCGGAGCAGTTTTGCTTGACCTTCTAAGGTTAATTCACCCACTTCGTCCAGAAACAGCGTTCCCGTGTGCGCTTGTTGAAACCAGCCCTCGTGATCGGAATCAGCGCCTGTAAACGACCCTTTACGATGCCCAAAGAGTTGGCTTTCCATCAAGTCGGGTGGAATGGCGGCGCAGTTGACCGACAACAGCGGGCGATCGCCGCGCGGGCTCATACGGTGAATCGCCCGTGCGACCAATTCTTTTCCTGCCCCGCTTTCGCCACGAACAAGCACGCAGCCGGTGGCGCGTGCAATGCGAGCAATCTTTGCTTTCAGATCGGTCATCGGCTTACTATCGCCGATGAGCTCGTCGAACGCGGCCGCTTTGTTGACCAGTCTTTGGTGTTCCACGATGAGCGTTGCTTGCCGTCGAGCCCGAACGAGGGCCACGCTCAGGATATTAGCCAGCGAGACGGCGAACTCAAATTCGCTTTCGGTGTAATCGTGCCGCCGTCGATACAAGTGCACTGCACCAAAGACGGCGGCATCATGCGTTACGGGAACACAAATCGCATCGGCGAAATCAGCAGGCGTGTCGGAGCCGGCATTTTCATATTTGTGCCCGGTCCAAAGTGGTTTCTTGTGCTCAATGACGCGATCGGTTAGGTCGTCGCTTAATTCTGTCGCGGCCGCATTTTCAGGAAGCACAAACCGAGGCTTCAATTGACGGTCCTCACTGAGCCAGAGGAATGCCGCTACCGTCGCTTTGGTTCGCACTTGAAGCAGATCCAGAGCAATGCGGACCACATCATCGGGATCGGGAGTTCCCAGGAGTCGGATGCACAATTGATAGAGCATTAAGAGGTCTTGGGCTCGTTCCAGATTATGCAGGGCCTCCATGCCGCGCGCGGCGATATCTTTGTGGCTTAAAGGGAATTCTCGGATGATCGTTTGCGCCGTTCCAACGACTCGCGAGTCGAGTTCGGAGGGGCGAGCATCCGATTCGCGAAACAAAAATTCCGTGGAACCCACCTTCAGCCGGCATTCATCGAGCAGGCTCGCCTCGTCGGCTTTCTGCCCATTCACAAACGTGCCATTCCGACTGCCGGCATCACGCACCAGCCATTGATCTCCCTCGTAAGTGACGATCGCATGAACGCGCGACGCCAAGGGATCACTCAAAACCACGTCGCAGTCCAGCCCACGCCCCAGTCGGCTTTCGCGATCGCGACGCAGCAAGAAGTGGGCGCCGACACGCGCACCGGTCGTCATGGTCAGGAAGGCGTACACGGGTATTTGCTGCGTGGTCATGTAAAGAATGCGGTGTGTTTTTTGACTTCTCGAAGTGTAACCGAAGCGGAGACGCCGGTTTACCAGGAGATACCCAGGTTTTCTCGCGTCGTGCCAATCGCTATGGTCGACATAATTGGCCAGTTGTCTTCCCGAAGAGGAGCAGGAAACCGTTCGCCGTGCGGATTTGAGATCCAACTTGAGCTACGTTTTCGATGAAGACGGGAGTTGAGTCTCCGAGGACGTTGGAAATGAGTGCCGATCAAAGAGCCAATTATCGAGTGAGCATCAGGCAAGAAGGCCAACTTCGCCTGGGACGGCAGACCTATGCCTGTGCCATTGAAAACGAGTCCGCAGGGGGCTTTGCGGCAAAGATTTCCGTGCCGTTGCATTTCGACCGCGGCCAGCAGATGGAATTGCTGACGGATGGCGGGGTAACAGTTGTCAAAGTGGCCCGCTGCAAAATTTCCGCTGACGGTACGACAGTCGGGTTAGAACGCGTGAAAGATCTCGCCTCGAAGAAAGAACTGGATAACGCCAGTTGGTCCATCAAGTCGTATTGCTCTGCTTGGCGCAGGAGGGCTGACGGAATCACACTCGGAACGATTGCCGCAGTCTGCATTTTTTGCATTTTCGGCTGCTGGGGCGTTGTTCGCTTCGCGTCAGCCATGATGCCAGGTGCTGATCGTGGCGCTGGCACCAAGACTGCTTTTGGAGAAGTCTCCGCGACCTACGTCGTGGAATCGCGTCGCAATCTCCAAAAGTCATTTGAAGACTATCTCGATAAGTTCCATTCCAGCCGCACGGGACAGTCGCTCGCTGGCAACAACAAGGTGCAAGAGAACTACGCTCGCTTCGTGCGGCAGCGATTGTTGGCTTCCAATCAAGCCGCCATTGCCCTGGGTCTGTCGCCGGAACAAATTCTAACGATCCGGGAAGCCGTTATGACCGTTGAGGATGAAGTGGTAAGTTTGGCGAGGACACTCAAGACCGATGAGGCCGAACTCGCGGATGTGGCACACACACGACTGGAAGAAGCAGAGAAAGCAGCGCTCGCCTGCCTGTCCGAGGATCAAAGACTTCTCTGGGCGACCCTAACCAAGCTGGAATCGCCATCGGCTGGAAAATCTAACTAGCGAATTCCCCAGCCTGGGTTCAAGACGGCCTTCAGGAACCGTTCGCAGGGGGTGCCACAGGGCCTCCGCCTGCCGGTGCAGCCTCAGCAGGAGCAGGTGCACCTTCTGCGGGAGCAGCAGCGGGCGGATTACCGTCGGCTGGGGCTTGAGGTGCGGGCGCTGCCGGTCGACCACCACTCACGCGACTCCCCGCACTATTGATTCGCTCTTGGTATGAGCCGGTGAGATCGCAGCCGGCGATCAGGCAGAGAAGCAAAACCGATAAGAAGCAGCGATGCATCGAAGCACTTATGCGAAGAAGTAGAAATGAGTTGTTGGCAAGCGGTGACCTAGAGCCTAACTGAAAGATGGGAGCAAACAAGAGCCAAGTTCAAATTCACGCATTCCAACTCGACGGCCTCGGTGCCACAATGGGTGGCAATGTTAATCTCCCAATCTGCAAACGGACTTATGACGGCACCTTCCAACGATCGCGCAAACAAGTGGCACTTGCGTACGCAGTGTCTGTCCTTCGGGTCGTTGCCCGCACTGATGGGAATCGTGAATGTCACGCCGGATAGCTTTTCGGATGGCGGCCGATTTTACGCTCAAGATGCAGCCGTCGAACACTCGTTACGACTTGTGGCCGAAGGGGCGGACTTGCTGGACATCGGTGGCGAAAGCACTCGTCCCTACTCACAGCCAGTTTCTGGAGACGAAGAAGCCCGGCGCGTTATTTCCGTAATCGAGCGTCTAGTGGCCCGCACGGCGGTGCCGATTTCAATCGATACTTCCAAGTCACGGGTGGCCAAGCAAGCCTTGGCTGCCGGAGCGCAGGTGATCAACGATGTCACCGGCCTCGAGGGTGATCCTGCCATGCTCACTCTCGCGGTTGAAAGTCACGCTGGCGTGTGTGCGATGCACATGCAGGGGACGCCGCAAAGCATGCAGGACAATCCGCAATACGAAAATGTTGTGGAAGAGATCTTCGGCTACTTAAGACGATGTCGCGATCGGCTCATTCAAGGCGGGGTATCACCAACGCGGATCTGTCTCGATCCGGGGATCGGTTTTGGCAAATCGCATCAGCATAACCTTGCTTTGATCGCCCATTTCGAGCGGTTTCGAGAACTGGGTTGCCCCCTGCTCGCCGGACATTCGCGTAAAGGCTTTGTCGCTCACATTCTGGGGGACAAAAACTCCGATCGCATGGCTGGCACGATCGGTGCATCGTTGGCACTGGCACGGAGCGGTGCACAACTTTTGAGAGTGCATGACGTCGCTGCGACCCGGCAAGCACTATTGGTGTTTCACGCTTGTGGCGGACTGAAGTAAAGACAAGCAGAACGGCTCGTAGTCTGCTTCGAATCGCACGGGGACGTCTACCACTTTCCAACAAGGGCCGAGACAACTTTCTCCACTTCTACTTCCATCACCGTTCCTCCCGCATGACCAATTAGGCGTCGGTTCGAGGCTCGAATGCGTTCATTGAGAAGCATGAGTTGGTGGCGAATCTCGGCGGCACCCTCCAAACTGGTAGCGCGCTCCAACGTACGCTCAATATCGGTCCGAATCTCCATCCCCGGAGCAGCAATCGTGATCTCTTCCGACTTTAATTTCTTTCGCAACCACCAGAGTTCATCGAGTGGTTCGTCGATCCCTGGAATCGGCTTGCCATAGCCGCTGAGATTGTCAAACTCGCCCGTTTGATACGCGGAGCGGATTTTCTCGTCGGCATGTGACTCCCACGATTGGTTGGCGGGCTTCTTCATTTTCGCTGTCTTACCTCGAACGAACTAAGTGGCATTGTGGGGCGTCATCGTCTATTTTTGACGGAAAGCGAAGCAGGTCAAGTTGAAACAGCCGGAGATATTGCGTGCAAGAGCAAGTCCAGAATCGATGCAGATTATTTCTTCTTGGATTTCTAGCAGTTGGGCTGCTGCAAATAGTATGTGCGGGAAGTGTGCATGCGCAAAACAATGTCGATCCGCCGCTACCTGACGGTACCGCTGCAGCCGAAAAACAGCTGGCCGGCTTTCGCGTGCCAGCGGGAGGGCGAGTGCAACTGTTTGCCGCGGAGCCACAATTGCATAGTCCCGTTGCGATCTGTCTGGATGAACAGGGAAGAGTCTACGTCGCCGAGGAGTACCGCTTCAATCGCGGAACCGAAGAGAATCGGACCAGGCCGTTTTTGCTCGAAGACGATCTGCAACTGCGCTCGACGGACGACCGACTCGAGATGTATCGCAAACATGCCTCGAAGTTTGAGGGGGGGATGAATTGGTTCAGTCGCTTTACGGACCGCGTGGTGCGGCTTGCGGACACAAATGGCGACGGGCGCGCCGATCAGCAGACCATTTTTGCCGACGGCTTCGATGAACCTCTGGCAGGAATGGCTTCGGGCTTGCTCGCCCGTGATGGCGATGTTTATCTGGCCAATATTCCTCACCTCTGGCGACTGCGAGACGCCAACGAGGACGGGCAGGCAGATTCCAAGGAGAAGTTACTAAGTGGATTCGGCGTGAATTGCGGATTTCTGGGGCACGATCTGCATGGGTTAATCTGGGGAACGGATGGCAAACTCTATTTCAGCATTGGTGATCGCGGCTTCAATGTGCAAACGAAGGAAGGTCATCGCCTGGCGGAACCTCGTCGCGGAGCGGTGTTTCGATGCAATTCGGATGGCACTGAATTGGAGGTAGTTCACCGCGGGTTACGCAATCCGCAGGAACTCGCTTTGGACGACTACGGCAATATTTTTGCCGACGACAACAACTGCGACAAAGGAGATCATGCCCGTCTGGTATGGATCATTCCGGGGGGTGATAGCGGCTGGAATATGGCCTATCAAACCATTGCGGAACCTTATCTCGTCGGTCCCTGGCATGCGGAAAAAATGTGGCATGTCGATGGTCGGCCCGAACAGCCTGCGTGGGTGACACCCCCGATTGCTCCCATCGGTGCCGGGCCATCAGGTTTTACGCATGACTGCGGCTGGGGATTGCCAGATCGCTACCGAAATCACTTCTTTATGTGCAACTACACCGGCAACGGTGGCGTGGAATCGTTTGCCGTCGAGCCCAGCGGAGCTTCGTTCAAGTTGGTCGATCAACATGATTTCCTCAAGCCCATCAGCGCGACCGACTGCGAGCTCGGCTACGACGGGCGAATGTATGTCAGCGACTTTATCGGACTCGATTGGAGTGGCAAATCCAAAGGAGGCCGGATTTATGCGGTCGAATTTCCGGAACTGCTGAAGGATGGGCGCGCAAGTGAAGTGTCGCAGATCATGCGTAAGGGGTTCAAGCACAGAAGCGATGAGGAATTGCTCAAGCTGCTTGGCCATTTTGATCAACGCGTCAGACTGCGGGCACAGTTCAGTTTGGCAGAGCGGGGCGACAAGGTACTGGCAGCCTTACAGCAACTCTCTGCTTCGCAAATAGAGGTAGCCGATCGCCTGCCGAGATTGGCGCGCCTACATGCCATCTGGGCATTGGGACAGGTGGGCGCAAAAACTCCTCTAGCGTTAGAGGCACTCGTGCCACTTCTGGAAGATGAGGATGTTGAAGTGCGTGCCCAGGTAGCTAAGACACTGGGCGAGCGAAAACATACCAGCTCAGGGGGTCAGTTACTGCCACTGCTCAGTGACGAGAGTGCTCGCGTGAAGTTCTTCGCGGCCATCGCGCTGGGGCAGTTGAAGCATATGCCTGCTTCTTCCGCTCTGTGGGAACTGGTGAAATCGAATCCCAGCGATGATCGCTACCTGCGACATGCCGCCGTTTTTGCGTTGTCTCGGATTGAGCAGAACGTTGTTCTCAGGCAGAAGTTGGTCGACAACGATCCTGGGATTCGCCTGGCGACGGTGCTGATCTATCGGCTGCGCACCGATCCGGCTGAAGTCGGATGGCTGGATCGGCCTGCTGGCGAGCCACTCAACTATTTCCCAGAAATCACGCAACTGTTGAATGATCCTGAGCCGCAGGTCGCAAGCGAAGCGGCTCGCATGGTGAACGACTTTCACTTGGATCAAATCACGACCGCGCTGGCTGACCGAGCCGAAGCAATCACCAGCAGTGAAATGCCGCGGCCCGACCCCTTTGTCCGCCGCGTCATTAACGCGAATTTTCGTGTGGGGGAAACAAAACATGCGTTGAACTTGTTGCGGATCGCCGGACACAAGGCCGTTTCGCTGCCATGTCGCCAAGACGCAATTGCCGCATTGGCCGGCTGGGGAGAAGCGTCATCGCGCGATCGAGTTACGGGCTTCTGGCGTCCTCTTCCGGCACACGATGTCACCTTGATTCGCGCGGAGTTAGATGGGGAGATCGCTGCGCTTCTAGCTGCTGCTCCGGCGGAACTGCAAGCAGATATTGCGAAGCTCATTCAGAAGCTTGAACTCAACGCGGATGAAGAGACCTTCCTTGCCTGGCTCGGGGATGAACGACGCCCGGCAGCAACGCGTGTGGCTGCCCTGAGTTTGTTGGCTGCAAGTAAGAAGGCTCGCGCAGCGGAGGCAGTGGAAATGGCACTGGTTGCCAATGAACCCGCACTGCGTATAGCCGCACGAGACGTTTTGGTCAAAGCTGACCCGCAGCGCGTTTTAGCGCTCATACAGCCCCTGCTCCTCGATCACGAAGTTCCCCTGACCGAGCGTCAACGGGCGTTTTTTACCTTGGCATCCATGAAAGATCCGGCAGCAGATGAGATTCTCAAGGAATGGGTCACGCGGTTGGCGAAGCGGTCCTTACAAGAGCCGGAGATCGAACTGGACGTACTCGAGGCTGCCGCGTCGCGTGATAATCGGCAGATCCAGCGGGCCTTAGCAGAATTCGAGAACGCACGTTCGCGAGACAATCGTTGGTGGCGGTATGAGGCCACCATCAGTGGCGGGGATGCAAGTCGCGGCCGGGCATTGTTTGTCGGCCACGCCCAGGCGCAGTGCATTCGTTGTCACAAGGTAGCCGGGCAGGGGGGAGATGTCGGGCCGGACCTTTCTCGTCTGGGTGCCAAAACCGATCGCCGCCAGTTTCGTCAGTCGCTCCTTGAGCCCGATGCGATGATTTCACTCGGCTTTGGCGTGGTAACGCTAGCATTGGAGGATGGACGAGTGCTTTCTGGGACACTGAAAAACGAAACCAATGAACAACTCGAAATTCTGACTCCAGATGGCCAGCGGCACCTTATTCCGCAGTCCAGCGTGGAACGAAGGACCGATCCAAAATCGCCGATGCCCCCCATGGAAAAAGTCCTCTCACCGCGGGACGTGCGGGATTTGGTCGAATTTTTGGCGGAGCAGAAGTAAGAAGCGGCGGCATTACGTCCGTTGACCCCCTGAGTTACCAGCCGATACTATCTAAGTGAGTGGGGGACAGCCTTTCCTTCCCCGATTTGCCTGGTGGGACAATCTATAATGATCCATTCAAACGTCTTCGCTCCCCGTGCATTCCGGTTTCTCGGGATACTGTCGGCGTTTCTAGTGCTATTTGCCCCGTTTTTGATAGCCCAGGATCCGGATTTCGATTTCAAGCCGGGTGGCAAGACGCTGGCTCAGCAGGGGCTTTTCGGCAACCTCGGTGGCGAGGCAAAAGTCTCGGCTACAGCTGAATTTAGCCTCGTCCGGGGAACCAATAAGGGCCGGCTAGCAGTCACTCTGGTGGTTCCAGAAGGACACCACATCTATTCATTAACGCAGCCCAAAGGGGGGCCGATCCGGACCACCATCGCCATCGATCCGGCTTCGTCCGTGAAGCTGACCACCCAGTTTCAAGCCAATCGCGACCCGCGTGTGCACGAAGTGAAGTTCTTCAAGGTACCCGTTGAGGAATACGATGAGACCATTGTTTGTCAGGCAGATTTTGAGCTTCTCGACGATGCCGATCCCGATACGACGACCATCGATTTGTCTATTGATGGGCAACTCTGCAAAGGGACGGAAAGCTGCACCAATTTCGAGTTGCAGACGAAAGCGACCTTCTCCGGCTTTGTTGACCCGCCCGTAACCGAGTTCCAGCCTGAGGGAGCCCAGGTCAAATTAACCGGCGAGGCTGATTTTTCTGGGTTATCGGCAGGGGGCAAAGTGATCGTGCGCCTGACGGCGACGCCAATAATCGACGCCGACGGACACTGGCACATCTATGACTACGCACCCGTGAGCTTCGCGAAAGTGGGGGAGGGAAGTCCCACGTTGATCGTGTGGACTAAAGGAGCCTGGCAAGTTTCGTTGCCTACTGAATCCACGCAAGCCGTGCTCGGCAAAGGTTTTGATGGCAGCGTCATCCGCTACTACGAAGGTCCGGTCACCTGGACATACGAGCTCACGCCTCCTCCAGGCGGCTTAGAAAACGCGGCGCTGCCGAAGGGGATGATTGGCTTGCAAACTTGCACCGATCAGCGCTGCCTTGGACAGACGGTGACCGAATTCACTGTCCCGATCACGGCAGATGCCAATTCAATCGTCCCGCTGGAGTTTGCTGCCGGCACTATCAGCTACAAAGAACTGAACAAGCTGGCTGCCCAAGCGGTCCCGCAAAAACAGCCAGTCGATTGGGGGCAACTGGGATTGATCCTGATCTTTGCGTTCGTCGGTGGAGCAATTCTGAACCTAATGCCTTGCGTGCTGCCGGTCATTGGGTTGAAAGTCTTGTCCTTTGCCCGCCAAGGAGGACAAAGTCATGCGCGTGTCTTTGGACTGAATCTGGCCTATTCGATTGGCTTGATCAGTGTTTTTATGGTCCTGGCTGGTCTTGCTGCCTTTTTGAATCTTGGCTGGGGTGATCAATTCCAGATCATCGAATTCAAGATCACCATGACCGCGGTCGTTTTTGTCATGGCTCTGAGCTTTTTAGGTGTGTGGGAACTACCGGTGCCTGGCTTTGCCACCACCGGCAAAGCGGGAGAGCTGCAAAATCAACACGGCCTTATTGGCGCCTTTTTCAAAGGGCAGTTCACGACTTTGCTGGCAACTCCATGCAGCGGGCCGTTCTTGGGGGCGGTATTCCCGTTCGCTTTGAAACAAGAGCCAGCGATCATCTTTTTGATCTTCGGCTGCATCGGCTTTGGAATGGCGTCCCCTTACCTGGTGATCGGAATCTTTCCTGGCATGGTGAAGTTTTTGCCAAAGCCGGGGGAATGGATGGAAACTTTCGAACGGGTGATGGGCTTTGTCTTGCTGGGGACGGTGGTCTACCTCTTCAGCACGTTCGGCAAAGAAAATCAGCATCTCTTTATTCCGACTTTTGCCTTGCTCGTAGCACTGTGGTTCGGCTGCTGGCTGATCGGCCAGGTACCGGAGTATGCCGGCCTCGGCAAGAAGGCGATGAGTTGGCTCGCGGCCGGTGCGGTTGCGGGAGTGGTGGGTTATGGAGCCTTTGTTGCGACCGGGCACAACTACTTGAAGTGGGAACCGTATGACGAAGCCAAGCTCGCCCAGTATCTGCGTGAAGGTCGAACGGTGATGGTCGACTTCACCGCCGACTGGTGTTTGACTTGTCAGGTCAACAAAGCAGTGGCGATCGATACGCGTCGCATCAGCGAATTGGCGCAGCAGAATGGCGTGATCGCGATGCTGGCGGACAAAACCAATCCCGCTCCGGACATCGAAAGGAAGTTGGCCGAATTGAACAGCAATTCGATTCCGCTGCTGGCTATCTTTCCCGGCAGTCGCCCCAACGAACCGATCGTATTGCGGGACTTGTTGGTGGAAGGGCAGGTCGTAACGGCGCTCGAAAAAGCAGGTCCCTCCAGGGAGCAGGCTGAGAAAATGACGACCGCCATACGGCCTGTCAGTCCTGCGATGCCGTAGAAGAAACGGCGTCCGAATCGAATGCGGCTCGCGCAGCGGAAATGAAGCTGCGCAGTCGTTGGGCATCCTTTGCTCCAGGTGAAGATTCTACGCCGCTCGCGACATCCACTGCGTCTGGTCCGGCAGCTTGGATGGCGGCTGCGACGTTCTGCGGGGTTAAACCCCCGGCGAGGATGATCGGCCTTCCGCCGAACTGTTCGCGGTGCTCGCGAACGGCATTCCAATCAAAGACTTCGCCGGTCCCGCCGTAAACGCCGGGAGTGTAAGCATCAAGCAACACGGCTTGCGGCACGAGCGGAGCGTAGGGTCGTTCGCAAGCGAGCAAGTGTTGGGCAACATGTCCCAGGTTGCCCGCTTGGCAGCGGAAAGCGTGAATCAACATTGGCCGGCGATTGTCACTAATTCTTTCCAAGGCATCGTCAACCGCAAGCACAAACTCCGGCGTTTCGTCGCCATGGAGTTGAACGGCATCTAACTTTACTGCATTGACGGTTTGAATGATTTCATCAACCACCGCGTTCACGAAGACTCCGACGAGGCAAACCGATGGACCGCCAGTACTAGATCGAACGTCAGCAGCAATCTTGGCTGCTTTCTCCACAGGCACGAAACGCTTGCTGCCTCGGAAGAAGTTCAGCCCTAATGCATCTGCGCCCGCAGTGACCGCTGCGATTGCGTCGTGGCCGTTGGTGACACCACAGATTTTGATGCGAAAAGGAAGAGTCATTTGCAATCAATCTTCCGGCTGGTTCTTTCCTTGACGCGGTTCGAACGACAATGGTTCATCCGCTTTGGGTTCCGTGATCGCAATCGACAAACGTCCCATCAATAAATCTTCAATCACATGCCCAACGACTTCGGCGCGCCAGCCAGTTGCGAGCGCAGGAACGGGGCCGGCCTTGTGTTTGTCGAGGCGGTAGCCGATCAAGTCGCGAACGTCCTGGGCCGTTCCGACTAGGCTTGTTGCCACGCCCGCTGAGCGGCAGATACTTCCCAGGGCGGCACTCAAAAACTGACTCAGCAACGTGTATTGTGGCCGCATGCTGCGCGGTTCGGGCTTGGGCCATTCTTCTTCAGGAAGTGCAAGTGCTTTGGCGACGGCTTCAGCAATCGCCGGCAGGTGCCGCTGAATATCACCGCGTTCCATACCGCGAACCTGACGAATTCGTTTAAGGTCATCTGTCTGCCGTTTGGCCAGTTCGACGAGGAGATCGTCGCGCAGAATTCGCCGTGGCGGCCAATCGCGGCGCATCGCTTCCCCATCGCGCCACAGCCAGACTTCGCGCACGATGGCGAGCACCTTGGGGGACATTCCCGACAAGCCGCTCATTCGCCGCCAGCGTTCCGCGGTTTCGAATGCTTCCAGATCATCCTGCCAGATAGCAAATTCGGTCTGCACCCAGTCGAGGCGATTGAGTTTCTTCAGCTTGGTGTGCAGGTGCGTGCGGATCGCTTCTAGGTCTTCCACGTCTTGCAGAGCATATTCCAATTGCCGATCGGACAAGGGACGCCGCCGCCAATCGGTGCGAGTTTCATCCTTCGCGAGGCTTTTCCCCAGGAGTTTGTTGACCAGCGTTCCATAAGAAGCTGGATACTCGAGCCCAATCAGCCCAGCGGCGAGTTGAACGTCAAACCATTCCGCGGGGCGTTTGCCGATCGCCTTCCGGCAAAAACGGAATTCCTCCCGACCGGCGTGAACAAGCGTCTCCCGTCCCGGTTGCACCAGGAGTTCCCAAAACGGAGCGACATCGCACTCGTAGGGATCGATCACCGCCAGACGCCCATTGGCCGCGACTTGCACCAGGCACAACTCGGGTTGATAGGTGTCTTCCGAGACGAATTCGGTATCGAAAGCGACGATCGAGGCCCCGGCAATGTCGGCTACGAAGTCACGAAGTTGGTTATCGGAGGTGATATGGTCGTATTGCAACGGACTGAACTGTTTAAATGCTGGCACGAAAGTTCGACTACCCCTATTCTGCCCTGTTTGAGCCGTTTCGGGCATCCCGGTCTGGGGAGATTTTTGGTAAGTTTTGGGAACGATGGTCCTCCGAGGCCGTCGCGGGCAAGGATTGTCCGGAGTTCGACGTTGATATTTACCCTTTTTGGATCGCCTGACGTTCCAGAAATTGCCTGCAACCTGCAACTACCTCGGAGGGCTATCGCAGGGCTGCATTACACGCCTCTCATTCGCTGGGCTGGAGAAAAATTATGGGGATGTTCGACGGGAAGAAAGGTTTGATATTGGGGGTCGCGAACGACTTTTCAATCGCCTGGCACGTGGCGGAATTCATCATGAAGGAAGGGGGCGTTTGCGGCTTTAGTCATTTGCCCGACAGGCCGGACGACGAAAAACAGAAGAACCGTCGCCGCGTGGCCAAATTGGTTGACGGCATTCCGGAGACGGCCAAGTTCTTGCATCCGCTGGATGTGCAAAAAGACGAAGATATTGCGGCATTCATGGCCAAGGCGAAGAGCGAATTCGGCCAGATCGACTTCCTGCTGCATTCCATCGCCTTCGCTTCGCTCGATGATTTAAAACGCGAGACGATCGCCACTAGTCGCGAAGGTTTCAAAATGGCGATGGATATTAGCGCTTACAGCCTGCTGGCCGTCATCAATGCAGCTAAGGACATTTTCAGCCCGCAGGCAGCGGTATTGACACTCACTTATTACGGTGGCGAAAAGATCGTCCCCGGATACAACGTGATGGGGATCTGCAAAGCAGCGCTCGACTCGTGCATGAAGTACGCCGCTTACGACATGGGGCCACGGGGGGTGCGAGTGAACGCCCTCAGCGCCGGGCCGTTGAAAACTTTAGCCTCCTCAGCAGTGGGTGCAAAGGGAATGGAGAAGCTCTACGAACATATGTCTCCGGCAGGGAAGACCGTGACTCACGAGGATGTTGGTCGAATCGGCGCGTTCTTGCTGTCGCCGATGTCTGAAGGAATCACGGCTGAAATCGTGCACGTCGACTATGGATATACCGCAATGGGCTCCCCGGGGCGAATTCTGGACAAACTCGGCATGAGCGGCGGATCGCAGCCTTCCTAAGTCACTGCGAGCAGGTGACGCTAGGTCACTCTCAGTTCGTCTTTGAGCCACTTCAAATAGCCGGCACTCACGTGTTCGGCTGCGGTGGCAATGATTTCCGGTTGATCGTACGGATGCATTTCGAGGATTAGCTTCTCGAGCTGACTCAGCAACGTGGAGTGCGTCTTCATCAAGACGCTCCACTCGGTTGCCTTGTCCAGACTGCCGTTCCACCAGTAGTGGCTTTCGATCGGACCGGCAATTTGCACGCACGCCGCGAAACGCTGCTCTAGAACGGCTTGGGCGAGTCGCTCGGCGTCGGCCTTATTGGCCGTAGTGGTGACGACTTGAACTAGCTCGGTACTCACAAGCGGACCTCCGAAAGATCGTTAGTCACGCTGCCTGAGTTGTCAGCCAGTGAACAACTACCGCAGGTAGGATTGTCCCGAACCACCGACGCTTCCAGGACGATAGCTGCCGCTAGGAGTTGCTAAAGAAGAAGGCAAGGTAGCTCCGCTGTCCAGAACGCCTGTTGTTCCAGCGGATGGAGCGACCGGTTGACCGGCAGCGTAATAGTCTTGAGAAGCCGATGGAATTGCTTCCTGCGCGGACACAGGTTGGACTTGATAGCCCGATTTGATCGCCGAGTTCACAGGACTAGCCGAATCGCTGACGGCATAGCCGGAATTGGTGGTCGGGGGTGCCATGGAATCGCCACTAACGGCCGCTTGATAGCCGCCTCCGCGCGGAGCACCTTCGTTCATACTGAGCGGCTGATAGCCGGTCGGCGGTGGCTCGACTTGCGAACCCTGGAAAGAATTGGCGGGAGCATATCCTGAAGCAGGTGCCTCACCATAACCGCCACCGCCACCATTGGTGTTGTAAGTGCTTCCAGTGTTGTAGCCCCCCGACGCAGGAGCTTGGTTGTAAGGGCCAGGGTTGTAAGCACCATTTTCATAAGGGCTGGCTTGATAGCCCCCCTGGGCTGGAGGTGCAGCGGGCTGCTGATACGCGGCCGGTTGGGCGGTGTATCCGGTGTTGGCACCATAGTTTGCGGGCGCTCCGCCATATCCGGTATTGGCATATCCGCCAGCCGGTTGAGTCGCGGGGGGTGCGTAAGGACTGTTGGGCTGACTGTAGCCAGAGGGAGCAGCACCGTAAGGACTTGTGCTCCCACCTGGATTTGCCGTTGGGTAATTCGACCCCCAATTGCTGGCTACCGAAGCTGCAGGTTGGGTGGAACCGGCGGCATAGCCGCTAGGGTTCGGATTAGTCACGCTACTGCTGGGCTGCGAAGGTGTGGCTGCCGAGGACGGCATGGTCTTCGTGCTGGCCAGCGACGTCGAACCAGGCCAAGGATTTTTCCAACTGCTGAACCAGGTACTTCCAGAACCCCAAGAAGGAGAATTCCAACCCGTGCTTTGACAGCCCACGGTCGAAAGGAGTAGTCCCCCGAGAATTACAGCCGTACAAGTTTGAATCGTCCGACGCATCGGGACACCTCTCAACCGGTGAATGTTTTTCTGTCGCTTCGGAAATCGCAGCCCCTCAACAGGCGGGAGCTAACATGGCTATCGTTTTAATCGGCAAAGTTTCTGACAAACTCAAACTCACCTGATTCGGTGTTATTAATTTCTGACACAAACTCTAGCGTTACGTACCAAGTGAATCTTTGATGAAGCACGCGCGACGGGGATGGTAGTGAGCACGCAGAAAACGGTCAATGTCAATGCGGCCAACTTTGCTAGCTGGCAATGCGCGACAATAGGGAAAGGACCAGGCAAGGTAGGGAAGTACTCGAAACTCAGAAGGGCGTCCGTACCGTTCTCGTTGAAGTGGGCGGATTCGCCGTACCGATTAACAGGATGATGGCCGGAACTCTCTCCGCCCGGTCTGATCTGTTTTGCCAGTTCGAACTCTATCCGCTTCCCTTCCGCCATGTACCAAGAATTCTTCGGTTTTTCCGAGCGACCGTTCAAGTCGGCCCCAGCTCCGAAACTCTACGTGCCTTGCCCGGCGATTGAGCATGCCCGGCAGACCCTCTTGCGCGGGATTGAGCGAGGGGACGGCCCGGCACTTGTCATCGGTCCGTCCGGCACCGGGAAATCCCTTCTGGCACAGCTCTTAGCCGAGCAACTGCGATCCAAATACCATGTGGCAAATCTTTCCAGTGCAAGGCTGGATTCGTGTCGGGCACTTTTACAGAACATACTATTCGAGCTACAGCTTCCTTATCGCGAACTGGAAGAAGGAGAAATGCGGCTGTCGCTAATCGACTTCCTCCGCAGGAACGAGAACGAGTCCCCCGGCTTGCTACTCCTGGTCGACGAAGCGCACACGCTTCCTCTGCGGCTATTGGAGGAGATTCGGTTGATCACCAACATTGTCGATCATGGCACACCCCGAGTGCGATTGGTGCTGTTCGGTGGCGCGCAACTGGAAGAACGCTTCGCCAGCCCCAAACTGGAGTCGTTCAATCAGCGGATCGCATCCCGTTCGTACTTACAGCCTTTGAACTTCGACGAAACCGCAGGTTATGTCCGGGAGCAAGTCCGCAAGGTTGGAACCAATGGTGTCCGGCTATTCAGCGACGAGACGATGAAGGCGATCTACCGTGCCACGGATGGCATTCCGCGACTGATCAATCAGATTTGCGACCACTCGTTGATGCTGGCCTTCCTTGCCGGCCAGTCGATCGTCTTTCCCGATTTCGTGGAAGAAGCCTGGGCCGATTTACAACAATTGCCCGCTCCCTGGCAGGCGCCTCGTGGTGAACGCGAGTCCCCTGCTGAACCTGTAGCCTTGGAAAACGTCTTGGAATTCGGCACTTTGGAGGACGACTTTCCGGTGGATCACAAGCAAGAGTGTCCCGGGCGACGCGTGGAATCGCAACTGGATTACCTGTCAGAAAGTTTGCATAGCTTCTCGCAGGGGAACTATCTTTCCGACAACTTCGATTTGGAAGAACCTACCGGGCCTTCCATTGAACTGCAATTCCCAGCGATGAAGAACTTGCTCGCCGGCGGGCAAAACGAGGTGACGGTGGAATGCGCATCTCCAACGGAGTTGTTCGGGGCTTTCGAAGAGGAAGAACCCATTGTCGACCACTATGCTCAGCTGGATGCGGCCGGGGCTTTCAAGCCGAGGCAGCCGACGAAGGTCTCGCAGCCGGTCGAAGAACCGAAACGGTCGAAACCTGTCGAACCAGTTTTTAAGCCGGCAGCCGAAATCGCTCCCCAGCAGGAGGCAGAGTATCAACTCGCGGAGTCATTCAGCGTGAATTCACCGCAGCCGCATTTTGAGCAACTAGCTCCTGGCATCGTGACGTCGTCTTGGGATGATGCTTCCGCCGCCAGCACGTCTGTGCATTTCCCGATCGACCGCTTCGTGGCCATGATTGATGCCATCGAAGTTTCTTTGGAGCTTGACCAGATCGAACCTGTCGCCAAGCCGCTGGCGAAGACGGTCGCCAAGACTTCTCCGGCTGACGAGCCAGTCGTACCCTTTCAGGTTGTACATCAAGAGAACGAGTTCGACCCAGCCAACGATCCGGTCACGCCAGAACTGATCGTGGAAGAACCGATTCGCAATCGCCACCCCGCCGATGATCGCGACTTGCTGGTCATCGAGGGGCACCAGGGAAATGACCGCAACACGCCGCCGCGGCGCAGTCGCTACCGGCAGTTGTTTTCCTCGCTCCGCCGTCGAGAGCAAACGGGCTAGGTTCTTGCGAAACGAATGACTGCTATGAACAAAATGCTCGAAGCTCTGAAGCGACTGCAGAACGACGCCGCAACCGCGTGCGAACGTCCGGCAGCAGCAGGAACACATATCGTGCGTCGAGTCAAACCGGGCGAGCCTGCGATTCCAGGACGTAAGTTTGATGTATCTTCCTGGCAGGTTTCTGCTCCGGCAGTCTCGTTGGCACGCACGTCTGCTGAACGCGTTCCCCCCACTTCGCCACGGGCAGAAGTTAGCACTCCTGCCCCTGCTCCAGTTGTAGTCCAACGGTTTGAATCTCCCTGGGAACGTAGTGCGCGACACGATCTGGCAAATCCACTTCATGCTCGCGACTACCAAACGGTGTTGCTCCGATGGCAGGAGGACTTGCCCGGCACGCAACCACGGGCTGTGATGATTGCCGGGATTGGCTGCGGGCCAACCGAGGTCGCGGAATTTTCCTTGCGGCTGGCCATTCAACAGGCCAAGGAAGGAGCTTCGACTTTACTGGTGGATGGTGAGTCATCTCGCTGGCTGTCGAACGCACTTGTGGCACACGATCAACCTGGCCTGACGGAGTCCTTTGCCGAAGGAATTCCGCCGCGTCATTTCTTCCAGACGACCTTCACGCCAGGATTGAATTTTCTCCCCAGCGGTGCTCACCTGCCCGATCTGCAGCGGAACAACGCCGCTGCAGCCCGGTTCGTCAACGACCTGAAAACTCAGGCGCTCTGGACCATTATCGCCGCAGCGGATGCCGGCACGACGTTCGCTGTCGATCTCGCCCGCGCGTGCGATGCGGTCTACCTGTTGGTTCGAATCGGAGCAGCCACGAACCAGGAAGCACTTCGCATCCGGCAGGAGTTGCAAGGCGCCGGTGCGCGGTTGTTGGGTTGCATTGCTTTGGAAGATGCTGCGGTATAATTGGTTAACCTCCGCGGCATCCCTTTCCGAGGCACGACAATGGCATTGCACCTGGTCACCGGTGGGGCTGGCTTTATTGGCAGTCACCTTGTCCGGCGTCTGATCGCCTTGGGGCATCAGGTCCGCGTCCTTGATAATCTCAGCACCGGCGATCGCAGTCGGCTGAAGGATCTCGGCGACAAGATCGAATGGATCGAGGCAGACCTCGTTTCGTTTCCCGATCTCTCCCCAGTCTTAGTTGGAGTGGAATGCGTCTTTCATACTGCTGCGCTTGCGTCCGTCCCGCGCAGCGTTGCCGAGCCTCTCGCCACGCATGAAGCCTGTGCTACTGCAACCATCCGCCTGCTGGAGGCTGCCCATCGCGCCCAGGTGCGGCGGGTCGTTTATTCAGCTTCGAGCAGTGCTTACGGAGACCAAGCGGCGGCGAACAAAAGAGAAGATTTACTCCCCGCACCCCTCTCACCGTATGCGGCAGCAAAATTGGCCGGCGAGCTGTATTGCCAGGCCTTCTTTCACACCTATGGATTGCAGACGGTCTGTCTGCGGTACTTCAATGTTTTCGGCCCGGGGCAGGATCCGAACGGACCGTACGCGGCCGTGATTCCCCGGTTTTTGCAGGCGGCACAAACCGGTCAGCCCCCCATCATTTACGGTGATGGCCGGCAAACTCGGGATTTTACGTACGTCGATAACGTGGTTCAGGCGAATCTGTTGGCTGCCGAAGCGGGCAGGGCAGGGGGGGCGGTGATTAATATAGGAAGTGGCGAAGCGATCGATCTGTTGATGCTGCTGGATGCGATCGAGCAAGTCACCGGCCTGACCATTCCGCGGAGATTCGAACCGCCCCGTGCGGGAGACGTGCTCCACAGTCTGGCAGACATCGGCCGGGCGAAAGAACTCTTGGGATACGAGCCAGGCGTGGGGCTCGAAGAAGGACTGCGACGAACGTGGCAAGCTCTGCAACTCTCAACATGACTTCTTCGACCGATGCAACGTCCTCCAGCGCATTCCCGGCGGGTGATTCCACCGGTGCTCTGCGAACACTGATCGCCATCGCCACCTACAACGAGATCGAAAGCCTGCCGCGCCTGCTGATAGAGATTCACGAACGAACTCCGGAAGCCGATGTGCTGATTGTGGACGACAATTCGCCCGATGGGACCGGCGAATGGGTGGATACGCAAGTGGCAATCGATCCACGGATGCACGTGCTGCATCGCGCGGGCAAACTGGGATTGGGAACTGCGACCATTGCCGGCATGCAGTACGCAATTGAGCACGGCTACGATTACCTGGTGACGATGGACGCCGACAACAGCCATCATCCGCGTTATCTGCGGGCCTTGATTTCCGGCATGGACCGGGCCGATGTGGCCATTGGCTCGCGCTATACGTCCGGCGGGAGTGTGAAAAATTGGCCACTGAAGCGCCGCCTGATGAGCCGCGGCGTGAATCTTTATGCCCGCATGCTGTTGGGGTTGCCCACGCGCGACAACAGTGGTGCTTTTCGTTGTTTTCGTGTGGAGACCTTGAAACGGCTCGATTTCACCAAGATTCGCAGTCGCGGCTATTCGTTCTTCGAAGAAGTGCTCTGGCTGTTGAAACGCCAAGGGGCGCGCTTCTGGGAAACACCCATCGAGTTCGTCGATCGCGAGTTTGGCCAATCGAAGATCAACACCCGCGAGGCAGTCCGCTCAATCTGGATCATCACTCGGCTTGGTTTGAAAAACTGGTTGGGTTTTTAATGTAGTAGGCACACTCCGTGTGCCGTTCGCTGCAGGATGATTTTCCGATCTGGCTTCGTATGCATCGAACATAATGTGATCGCATTTCGCAATGAATTCCGAGTGCGTTTGCATGCTCAATTATTCATCTCCAACGATTCTTCCCAGTGCTCGTACAGTTGCGGTAATGCTGCTTGCAATGCGGCCACTTCCTCGCTGAGCTTCTTGATTCGCAAGCCATCCCGCAGCACTTCGCTGTCAGCCATGAGGGCATGCAGTTCTTCGGCTCGCGCTTCATTTCGATGAATCTCGGCCTCGACCTCCGCCGCTTTGCGATAGGGAAATCGCCTTTTGCGGCGTTCTTTTTCGGGGCGTGAGCCTGCGGCGGGTTTTGATGTTTCGGCCGAGGCACTCGCTGAAGAAGCTGTCGCGGCAATGCCTCGCGTCCGTGCGTCGGCAGCCAGTCCCTGCTTCACGAAGTGCAGATAGGTTTCGTAATTGCCGTCGATCACGCGAAACCGACCCGGTTCAACGACCAACAGTTTGGTCGCCACCTGATTTAGGAAGTAACGATCATGGCTGACAAACAGGACCGTGCCGTCGAACTCCTTCAATGCCGTTTCTAGCGCGCCGCGGGCCCATAGATCCAGGTGATTGGTCGGTTCGTCCAGAATCAGTACGTTGGCATCCAGTGCCGCTAAACGAGCCAGGGCCGTGCGGTTGCGTTCGCCGCCACTGAAGCTGCCAACCTGCTGCAGCACCATGTCTCCAGTGATCCCAAACCGGGCGAGCAGATCGCGACGCTGCTGCGTATTGAATTCCTTGTGATCGGGGCGGACTGCTTCGACGGCTGCTTTTTCCGGATCGATACCGGTCAGCATCTGATCGAAGTAACCGACCTTGACCCCGCTGCCGAGCACTACTTTCCCGCTCGTGAGCGGTTCGAGGCCGAGCAAGCATTTCAGCAAGGTTGTTTTGCCGCAGCCGTTCGGCCCCAAGATTCCCCACTTTTCGCCACGCAACAGATCAAACGTGAGGTCTTTAAACAGACTGCGATCAAAGGCTTTGCTCAGTCCGGTGGCTCGCAGCACGATATCGCCGGTGCGCGTCGCGGCCGGAAAGCTCATTGGCGGCGAGGCAATCTGCCTCGGCACTTCGATCCGTTCGATCCGCTCGAGCTTTTTGCGTCGATCTTCCGCCTGCGTGTGTCTATCGCCGTACGCATAGCGGCGGACAAAATCCTCCAGCTTGGCAATTTCTTCCTGCTGCTTCTCGTACGTCTTTAACTGCACGTCCAGCCGCTCGGCCTTGAGCCGCTTGTACTGCGTGAAGTTTCCGGGATACGAATCGACAGTGCCGCGAAAAAGCTCAAGCGTGTGGTTGGTGACTTTGTCGAGAAAGTAACGATCGTGGCTGACGACCAGCAGCGATTGATTTGATTTAACGAGATAGTCTTCCAGCCATTCAGTGGCGTCGATATCCAAATGGTTCGAAGGCTCGTCGAGGAGCATCAAGTCCGGCTCGGCCAACAACAATTTTGCCAGGAGCAAACGGTTTTGTTGTCCACCGGAAAGCTGCACGACCGGTTGGTCATACGTGGTGGACCCGAAACCGAGCCCACCCAGCACTTGCTCCAACTTGCGATCGACGGCGTAAGCTTCGTGCTGCTGGAGGTAGTGCTGCAGTTCGTCATACCGTTTGCCTAGCCGCTTCAGTTCTGCCGCATCCTGACTGGCGGCCAGTTGGTGCGAAAGTTCTTCTGATTCCTGAACCAGTCCGAGTAAATGATCGAGCGCGGTCCGCGCTTCTTGCCAAACCGTGCGACCGGGAATGAACTCCGGATGCTGTTCGAGGTATCCGATGCGTACGCTAGGGTGTTTCTCCAGCCGGCCGCCGTCGGACTCTTCCAGCCCGGCGATGATCCGCATCAGGGTGGTTTTGCCCGCGCCGTTCGGTCCCACTAGCGATGTCCGCTCGCCGGGTCGCATATCGAACGAAACACCGTTGAGCACCGGCTCGGGGCCGAAATGCTTGCGTAGGTCTGTAATGGTGAGGAGGATCATGCGCGTCGCTGTGCAACAAGAAGTATCTAGAAAATCGTCAAATTCGCCCCGTTTTTGGTTTTGCAACAAAAACACTGATTTTTGGTTTGTTGCAAAAGTCGAGTTTTCCCGGCATTTTTGCACTGACTGTGCAACAAAAGCCCGTTTTCGTGCATTTGTTGTTGCACGTTCGGAACGATCCACAAAGGACAGTTCGAAACCAAGAAGCCGGCCCAGCGAGCGCAGCTTAGGCCGGAACGAATTGTAGCAGGCTCAATCTTTTTGTCAATAGTTGTTAAATAAAAGACAATTAATTGCAAATTACCAGCCGAAGCGACTTCGCCTTCAACGCGGCCGCTGTCAGGCTGTACCGGCAAAAAAACAAGCCGGCTCAGGAATGAGCCGGCTTGTCGTTTCGATCTCAAATACTGCACATCGTGCAGCGATTAGTCGCTCTAAGTCTGGTCTTGGTTGGGGCCAAACAACGATTCGAGCGCCGCACCTTCGGCAGTGGGCTTGCTCCCATTGCCGTCCGGTTCGCCGCCGTTGTCCCCGGCCGCTTGCAGCAAGGGGAAGGCCGATTCCAGGGCCTTCTCTTTTTCCGCAGCGATCGCTTGCAGGGCTTCAGGACGATAACGGACTTCCGATTCCTGGTAACGGCGGAAGCCAGTACCAGCCGGAATCAAGTGCCCCAGGATGACGTTTTCTTTCAGACCGACCAGGTGATCCATCTTCCCGGCCAGGGCAGCTTCGGTGAGGACCTTGGTGGTTTCCTGGAAGCTGGCTGCCGAGATAAAACTCGGGCTTTGCACTGCCGCCTTGGTAATCCCCAGCAATTGCGTGCTCGCCGTTGCCGACTTGGGCTTCGTTCCTCGGGCAGGATTGCCTCCCAGAGCTTCAATCTGAGTATTGACCTGCTCGAGAGCTTCCCGTGGGACGATCGACCCTTCGGTGAAATCGCTGTCTCCCTTGTCAGTGATTTTCAGGCACTTCGTCAGGTTCGTGTTGACCTGACGGAAGTCAAACCGGTCCATCACCTGGCCAGGCAACAAACTGGTGTCGCCGGAGGTTTCCACACGCACCTTGCGGAGCATGCGGGCGATGATGATTTCCATGTGCTTGTCGTTGATTTCGACCCGTTGGCTGCGGTACACGCTTTGAACTTCATGCACCAGGTATTGCTGCAACGCCTCTTCGCCGGAGATGCGGAGGATATCGTGCGGAACGAGCGGACCATCGACAAGCGCTTGACCGGCTTTCACACGGTCGCCCGAATGAACCAGGAAGCGCTTGCCGTGAGGCACCAAGTGCTCGCGTTCGATCCCGCTTTCGCTGCGGATGATGATCGTACGCTTGCCACGCCGCTTTTCCTGCTGGATTTCGACGGTGCCGTCGACTTCTGCCATCACGGCCGGATCCTTTGGCTTGCGAGCCTCGAAGATTTCCGTCACGCGAGGGAGACCGCCCGTGATGTCCGTAATGCCTGCCGATTCGCGCGGCGTTTTGCCGAGAATCGTTCCCGCGGAAACAAACTTGCCTTCTTCGACAACGATGTTGGCCCGTTCCGGCAGGTAATAGACTTCGAGCGGCTTGCCGTCCTTGTCTTCGATCACGATTTGCGGATGCAGTTCACCCTTGTGATCCATGATCAACATGCGGCGGTTGCCAGTCGCATCGGTTTCGATCCGGAGGGTTTCCCCTTCGACGATTTCTTCGAAGCGAACTTTACCCGCCACTTCCGACAAAATTGGAATCGCGTGAGGATCCCAAGTACACAGGCTGGCACCCGCCTTGATCGATTGGTTTTCGACGACGTTGAGCACAGCACCGTTAGGCACATCGTACTTCTCGATTTCGCGGCCCTTAGGATCGAGCAAGGTGATTTCGCCGTTTCGGGCGAGCACGACGTCTTGCCCTTCTTCGTTCTTCGCGGTGCGGATGTGCGTGAACTTGACGATCCCGTCCCGCTTGGCCTTCGTCTCGCTTTCGACGACGGACGACGAAACGGCACCACCGATGTGGAATGTACGCATGGTGAGCTGTGTGCCCGGTTCGCCGATGCTTTGGGCGGCAATAATGCCGACCGCCATGCCGTCTTCCACCATGGCACCGGACGCGAGGTCCATGCCATAGCACAGCTGGCAGACACCCAAGGGTGCTTCGCACGTCATCCCGCTGCGGACCTGAATCTTTTCCAGACCCATGTCTTCGATCCGCTTCGCGATTTCCGGCGTGATGAGCTCGTTTTCCTTAACGATTACTTCGTCGGTGATGGGATTGACAATGCTCTGGCGGCTGACGCGACCGGTGATCGCGGCCGAGAGCTTCACTTCCACCTTTTCACCACGGTAGATAACTCCCTTGGTGATTCCTTGGGTCGTTTGGCAATCGTGCATCGTGACCACCACGTTTTGCGCGACGTCCGCCAGCTTGCGGGTAAGGTAACCCGAGTCCGCCGTCTTGAGAGCCGTATCGGCCAGACCCTTCCGAGCACCGTGCGTGGAGCTGAAGTATTCCAGCACCGTCAGGCCTTCACGGAAGTTGGACTTAATCGGCGTCTCGATGATTTCACCCGTCGGCTTGGCCATCAGACCACGCATACCGGCAAGTTGGCGAATTTGTTCGATGCCACCACGAGCACCAGAGTTCGCCATCAAGTACACCGGGTTGACATAGCCGCTGTTGCCGCGGTCGTCCCCCTTCATCGCTTCCATCATTTCGCCAGTGATCGCTTCGCGAGCGTGAGTCCACGTATCCAGAACCTGGTTGTAGCGTTCTTTTTCCGTAATGATCCCGCGCTCGTAGAGCTTCTTGAACTTCATCACCGCCTTCTCTGCCGTGGAGATGTGGTTCACTTTCGTGGTCGGCGTGATGAGGTCGTCCGTCGCGAAGGACAAACCGCTCCGCGACGCTTCGCGGAAGCCGGTCTGCATCATGTTGTCGAGCAGGTCGATCGTATCGCGACGCCCTAGCAACTGGTAGCAATCGGAAATAACCCGCGCAAGATCGCCTGACTTCAGCGGTTCGTTGTAGAAGTCCATCCCCTTGGGCAGGATAGAATTGAACAATATCCGGCCATAAGCTGTATTAATCAACGCGCCAGGCTTCTGACGATCTTCCCCTTCAGTCTTCAGTTTCTGGTGCTTCGGCAGGCGGACCTTAATCCGGGCATGCAACTCGATCTTGCCATGGTCGAAGGCCATTTGGGCTTCCGCCGGTGAGGAGAAGATCATCCCTTCTCCCTTTCGCCCGGGGAGGTCAATCGAGATGAAATAGCAACCCATGACCATGTCTTGCGACGGGCTCATGATCGGCTTGCCATTGGACGGTGCGAAGATGTTGTTCGTCGACATCATCAACGTGTGGGCTTCGACTTGCGCCTCGATCGAGAGGGGCAAGTGAACGGCCATTTGGTCGCCATCGAAGTCGGCGTTGAAGCCTTTGCACGCCAGTGGATGCAAGTGAATCGCGTTCCCTTCAACCAGGATCGGCTCGAACGCCATGATTCCCATGCGGTGCAACGTGGGAGCGCGATTCAAAAGCACCGGGTGATTCTGAATCACGGCCTCCAAAATATCCCAAACTTCTTCGTCTTTGCGCTCCAGCATCTTCTTGGCCGACTTGATCGTGTCCGCATGCCCTAATTCCTTGAGCTTGCGAATGATGAACGGCTGATACAGTTCGAGGGCGATCTTCTTGGGCAGGCCGCACTGATGCAATCGCAGCCGCGGACCAACCACGATCACGCTTCTGGCGGAATAGTCGACCCGTTTGCCGAGCAAGTTTTCGCGGAACCGCCCCTGCTTGCCCTTGATCATGTCGGTGAGCGACTTCAGCGGGCGATTGCTGGAGCCGAGCACCGGGCGTTTGCAGCGATTGTTATCGAATAGGGCATCGACCGATTGTTGCAGCATCCGCTTTTCGTTTCGGATGATGACTTCGGGAGCATTCAAGTCCACAAGTTTCCGCAGGCGGTTGTTGCGATTGATAATGCGGCGATACAGATCGTTGAGATCGCTGGTCGCAAAGTTACCACTATCGAGCAGCACCAGGGGGCGCAAATCGGGCGGAATGACCGGCACTACATCGAGCACCATCCATTCCGGCTTGTTATCGCTATCGCGGATGGATTCGACAATCTTCAGGCGATTGATCAAATCCTTCTTCTTCTGCTTCGAATTCGTCTCAGCGAGATTCTTACGCAGTTCGACCGAAAGGGTAACCAAGTCCAACCGGGCCAGCAATTTGCGGACGGCCTCAGCTCCCATGTCGACTTCGAATGCAGTATCGCCCCAAGTGTTCTTGGCTTCGCGATACTCTTCTTCCGTCAACAGTTGCTGCACTTCGAGGTCGGTCGAACCGCTATTGGTCACGACGTAGTCCTGGAAGTAAATGACCTTTTCCAGGCTCGAAGTCTTCATATCTAGCAAGTTCCCCAGGCGGCTTGGCATCGCCTTAAAGAACCAAATGTGGACGACCGGGGCGGCAAGTTCGATGTGCCCCATGCGCTTGCGACGGACGCGGGAATGAGTCACTTTGACGCCGCAGCGGTCGCAAATCATTCCCTTGTACTTCATGCCCCGATACTTGCCGCAGGCACATTCCCAGTCCTTTTCCGGGCCAAAGATCCGCTCGCAGAACAAGCCATCTTTTTCCGGGCGGTAGGTACGGTAGTTGATCGTTTCAGGCTTCTTCACTTCGCCGAACGACCAGCTGCGGATATCGTGTGGGCGGGCGAGGCTAATCTTCACCGCGGCGTAGTCGTTAATCCGATCGTAGGCGTTTTCACCGATGGTCATGGGCCGGCTCCTGAGGTTGGCTGCCGCTGAAGGCATGGTTTGTCAGCGGCAGCGAAATGCTATCAAAGAAAGGGGACAGATCGCTCGCGAGGCGATCTACGCGCGACGCTTCTCCAATTGGATGTTCAAGGCCAGGCCTCGAATTTCATTGCAGAGCACTTCGAAGCTGGCAGGGGTGCCGGCCTCGAGCGTGTTTTCCCCCTTCACCATCGATTCATAAATTTTCGTGCGACCTTCAACGTCGTCGCTCTTCACCGTCAACAACTCTTGCAAGATATAGGCGGCACCGTAAGCTTCCAGCGCCCACACTTCCATTTCCCCGAAGCGTTGACCGCCGAAGCGGGCTTTGCCACCGAGAGGTTGTTGGGTAATGAGCGAGTACGGGCCCGTGCTGCGCGCGTGAACCTTGTCATCCACTAGGTGATGCAGCTTGAGCATGTAGATGTAGCCAACGGTCGTTTCCTGCTGGAGTGGTTCGCCCGTGCGACCATCAAGCAGACGCTGCTTGCCGTGGGCAGGACGCCCCGCGCTAGCCAGCAACTTATTGATCTCTTGTTCGGTCGCACCGTCGAAGACAGGTGTCACCGCTTGGAAGCCCAGCGTGGCACCTGCCCAGCCGAGATGCGTCTCCAAAATTTGACCGACATTCATGCGGCTGGGAACGCCCAGCGGATTGAGCAGAATCTGCAGCGAAGTGCCGTCCGCGAGGAACGGCATGTCTTCAACGGGCAGAATCTTGGCAATCACACCCTTGTTACCGTGCCGACCTGCCATCTTGTCGCCGACAGAAATCACGCGCTTGGTAGCGATGTAAACTTTGACCATCTGCAACACGCCGCTGCGAAGCTCATCGCCGCGCTTCATGCTGTTGAGCTTACGATCGCGAGTATCGATGGCATCTTCCACGGCCGGCCAGAACTGCTTGTAAACCCGCTCTGCATCCGCAATCTTGTCTTCGCTGCGGAGCTTCGCCGTGTGCAACTGCAAACGGAACGCTGTCGCCCGCTCCGCGACGAACTTCGGATCTTGATCCTTCGCGAGGGGCGTGCCGTCTTCATCCGTCAGCTGTTTCCCGATCGCTCCTTCGAGTTCGGTAACCAGTGCTTCGAAGGCGGTCGCCACGAGCTTATTGCCGTCCGTTTCGGCGTCCTTGAGGTCCTTTTCGAATTGCTTGCGCTCGTCTTCCGACAGGCTCATGCGTCGCGAAAACTTCTGCGTGTCGATGACGATTCCTTCGATGCCCGACGGAACCTCTAGCGAGTCGTTTTTCACATCTTCACCCGCCCGACCGAAGATCGCATGCAGCAATTTCTCTTCTGGGGTAAGTTCCGTTTTCGACTTCGGAGAAACCTTGCCGACTAGGATGTCCCCCGGCTTCACAAAGGTGCCGACGCGAACGATGCCTGATTCATCAAGGTTGCGGAGTGCTTTTTCGCTCACGTTGGGAATGTCCCGCGTAAACTCTTCGCGACCTAGCTTCGTTTCCCGAATCTCGACGTCAAACTCTTCGATGTGAATCGACGTGTAAGTATCACTTTGAACCAATTCCTGGCTGATGATGATCGCGTCTTCGAAGTTGTACCCATCGAACGACATAAAGCCAACGAGCACATTTCGACCCAGGGCCAATTCGCCGTGATAGGTGGCAGGGCCATCCGCGAGAACTTGCATCTTCTCGACCCGGTCTCCCAGGTTGACGATCGGCTTCTGGTTCAAGCAGGTCCGTTCGTTCAGCCCTTCGTACTTCCGCATCGGATAGACGTCAGGTCCGACTTCGATCCGGGTGGCATCGACATACGTTACTTTGCCAGCCTTCTTCGCCCGCACGACCATGCTGGAATTTCGGGCGACGTCGATTTCCATTCCGGTGGCCACAATCGGCGGCTCGGTGACGAGCAACGGAACGGCCTGCCGCTGCATGTTGGAACCCATCAACGCGCGGTTCGCATCGTCATGTTCCAAAAACGGAATCAAGCCGGCAGACACACCAACCATTTGGCTTGGAGCGACATCGATGTATTCCACTTGTTCTGGCAGCACGATTTCAAAGTCGGCACGATGGCGAGCAATCAACGATTGCGAGCCCACGATCTTGCCATCGGTGACTGCAGTATCGGCGGGAGCAACGTAAGCGTCCCCCTCTTCGTCGGCACGCAACCACACCACCTCGTCCGTAAGCTTACCCTTGGAAACCTTGCGGTACGGGGTAATGAGAAAACCGTACTCGTCCACGCCGGCATAAATCGCGAGGCTGCTGATGAGACCGATGTTCGTACCTTCAGGAGTCTCAATCGGGCAGATGCGGCCGTAGTGAGAAATGTGGACGTCGCGAACTTCGAAGCCCGCTCGCTTACGATTCAAACCACCAGGGCCGAGAGCCGAGAGACGGCGTTCGTGCGTCAACTGAGATAGCGGGTTGGTCTGGTCAACCACTTGCGACAATTCACCGCGACCGAAGAAATATTCCACGGCAGCGGAAATGCTCTTGGGATTGACCAGGCTCCGAGGAGTCATGTCTTCCAGGTCCTTTAAGCTCATACGCTCTTGCACGGTGCGGCGCAGCTTGAGGAAGCCCTTCCGAAGCTCGTCCGATGCGAGTTCGTCGATCGTCCGTAACCGGCGATTGCCCAAATGGTCGATATCGTCCACTTCCGCGGGGCTATCGGGGTCCATCAGTTCCGAAAGGTATCTGATGGCTGCCACGAGATCTTCCGGCCGGAGGGTCATTTCTTTTTCAGGCACCCCCAACGCCAGCTTCCGATTGATACGAAAGCGGCCGACTCGTCCCAGTCGATAACGGTTGACATCGAAGAACTTCTCGTTGAACAGCGTCCGCGCTTTTTCCAACTGCGGCGGATTGCCGGGACGGAGCCGCTGGTAGATGCGCAGCAGAGCCTCTTCGTGACTATGTGTCGCATCTTCTGCAATGCTGTTGAGAATGACACTGACCTTAGGGGCTGGAATCACTTCCACTTTGCCGATGCCGGCCGTGATGATCGTTTCCGCAAAGGCCTTAGTGATCTTGTGGCCGGCTTCCACGATGATTTCCCCCGCTCGTTCCGAGCTGGCAGGATACACCACATCATCCACGGCGATCTTTCCTTCAATCTTGGTGACGCTGCGGCCGTCGACGACCTTTTCTACGGTCGGCTCGAAGAAAGCGCGTAAGATGTCGGAATCCGTGCCGTACTTGGGGCTCATCGCCCGAAGCAAGGTGATGGCCGAGAATTTACCCGATTGATCAATACGGATATTCAAGGCGTCGCGCTTGGTAACGTTAATTTCGATCCAGCTACCACGTTCAGGAATGATCCGGCAACTGGGCAGCTTGCGATCACTGGTACCATCCTGGTCCATCACAAAATCGACACCCGGGCTACGGTGCAATTGATTCACCACCACGCGCTCGGCACCGTTGATGATGAACTCGCCACCGCCAAGCATGATCGGAATGTCGCCGAGATATACCTCTTCCTCGATCGGCTGCTCTTTATTCAAGCGGAGCCAGACCCGGAAGGGCTTACCGTAGGTGAGCCGCAACTGACGGCATTCTTCGGGCGTGTAGCGCGGCTTTCCGAGCTCGTAGCGGAGATACTCCAGCTTGATCGACTTATCGTAGCTCTCGATTGGGAAGATCTCGCGGAGCACGCTTTCGATCCCTTGATCTTTGCGCTTCTCGGACGAAGTCTCTTCCTGCAAAAACAGGGCGTAGCTCTCGGTCTGAATTTTCGTGAGATCAGGCATGGTGGTCTGCTCACGACCACTGCCGAACTTACGAACTTCCTTGGGACTTAAACGGCGTTGTGCGGGGACGGCCATCGTTCAAACTGCTCCAGATTGTAGGGTGGCAAAAATGCCCATCCAGAAAAGCAATCCGTCATCAAACCAAACTGGTCGAAAGAAATGCTCTTCGCGCCGTTACGACGGGCGCGTAAATTCTCATCGCTTCAAAGTAAATCGCATGGCCGACCAAGCCCTCCTGTCCATGCGCACGAAGAGACCCCTCCAAACCCTTACGGGACGGTATCGGGGACATACATGAGTGCTTCAAGCGGTCCTTACCTCGTCGAATCTCGAAGGGCGGCGATCCACCTACACCCCAAACTTGGTTGTGTGATCGGAACCGTTCGATATCGACAGCGCTCGGTGATCTAAAGAGCGCGCATTTCAGCGAGCTCTCGGCAACGAAACTACGCCACTCCCTGACGTATGGGTCAAACGCTAAAATTTGACCCATGCAGGGATTTAAGTCAATAGCCCCTGAGGATTATGCCAGCAGGGACCAACTCTCAGGGGGTACTAAACCCCTTTGACTTCGACCGTAGCGCCCGTGGCTTCCAATTCGGTCTTCACTTTGGCAGCATCTTCCTTGGAAACCTTTTCCTTGATCTTGGCAGGAGCGCTTTCGACCAGCTTCTTGGCATCCATCAAAGAGGCACCGGTGAGATTCTTCACCACCTTCACCACATCCAGCTTTTTGTCGCCGAACGAGGTGAGGATGACGTCGAATTCGGTCGGTTCCGCTGCAGCAGCCGCTGCACCAGCGTCGCCAGCCGGGGCCATCATCATCACGCCACCGCCACCGGAGGCGGGTTCGATGCCATATTCGTCCTTGATGTAATCGCTCAATTCCTTCGCTTGCTTCAGCGTCAGCCCGGCGATTTTGTCCCCGAGTTCTTTCAGATCGGCAGCAACTTCAGTAGCCATTGTCCTACATTTCCTTTCACAACCGCGAGCTGAGGACCGCAACTGCCTCGCTCGCCAAACCCCAATTATTATTGATCCCCCGGTGACATCCCGTGGGCCACGCCAAGCAAAAAACGGATTCGGTCACGCAAACGGACAGGTTTTCTTCCTCGCTCCTCAACAGAGGAGGCAGAAAACTACTCCGCCGCTTCTTCCCCCTCCGACTTCTTCTTCAATTGACTTTGCAGCAAGCCACCCGGAGCATTGATCTGCGATAGCAGGTTCGCTCCCGGTGCCAGGATTTGACCCATGAGCAAGCTAAGTTGTTGCTTGCGACCGGGCCACTTGCTGACTTCCTGGACTCGTTCGGCGGTGAGTTTCTCACCATCCATCACGCCGCCTTTCGGCTGGCATTTTTCGAATTCGGGCTTCTTGTAGATCGCCGTCATCTCTTTGCAGAGTGTGACGAAATCCTCCCCCCCCCAGACCACCGCCAGGCTGCCGTCGCCGTCGCCGAAGGCCGCGTTGAGCGGAGTTCCTTCGGTCGCCCGCGATGCGAGGCTGTTCTTCACCACGAGCAAACTAAGATTGCGTGAGCGAAGTTCCTTGCGGAGGCTAAATGTATTTCCCGAGTTGAGGCCAATGACGTCGACCAAGACGGCGTCGCTGACACCCTCCAAGCGACGCTTAATATCATCGACCATCAAACCTTTGATGTATTTGCTCATGACGACAAGACCTGATTTAGACCCCGAAAGGCCGCTGATGTTCCCACTTCCAAAGCTGACTACAGAGCCACCCGCACGCCGGGGCTCATGGTGGCCGCTACCGCGACCGATTTAACGTAAATGCCTTTCACCGCCTGCGGCTTCAACTGCAACACGAAGTTGATGAAGGCCTGAATGTTTTCCTGCAATTTATCGGGGGTAAAGCTCAGCTTCCCCACCACAGCATGCACGATGCCCGAGGAATCATTGCGGAATTCAACCTTGCCCGCTTTATATTCCTGGACCACTTTGGCCACGTCGGGAGTAACCGTTCCTGCCCGCGGTGAAGGCATCAAACCACGCGGACCGAGCACGCGGCCGAGCGGACCAACCAGCCCCATCATGTCGGGAGCGGCGATGCACACGTCGAATTCGGTCCAGCCATCTTTGATCTTGTTGGCGAGGTCTTCTTGCCCAACCTCGTCAGCACCGGCGGCCTGGGCGGCCAAAGCCAACTCCCCCTTGGCGAACACCACGACTCGCTGCGTTCGGCCGATGCCGTGCGGAAGCACGACGGAGCCACGCACGAGTTGATCAGCTTGCTTCGGGTCAATCCCGAGTCGCATGTGGATTTCGACCGTTTGGTCAAACTTTGTGGTGCCGCACTTCTTCAGCGATTCGACGGCCGAATTCAGCGGAACAGGCTTGTCGGAATCGATGACCGATGCCAGAGCACGATAGCGTTTGGAATGTTGAGCCATGACTGCAATCTCAAAAACGGTTAAATTTGGCGACAGGCTGGGAAGCCGATCGGAATAGTTAGTTAGCCTTCGACGACGATCCCCATGCTGCGGGCAGTCCCTTCGATCATCGGGCGGGCATGCTCCGGATCGCGGGCGTTAAGGTCTTCCCACTTTTGCTTGACAATGTCTTCAATCTGGGCCTTGGTGACCTTGCCAACTTTGTCCTTATTCGGCACCCCAGAACCTTTGGCGATGCCGGCTGCAATCTTCAGCAGTGCCGATGCCGGAGGGCTTTTGCAAACAAATTCAAAGCTGCGGTCGCTATACACGGTAACGATGACGGGAATGGGAATCCCCATGAACTGCCGCGTCCGCTCGTTGAATTGAGAGACGAACTGGCCGAGATTCACCCCGTACTTACCAAGCGAAGTACCAACCGGTGGAGCAGGGGTTGCCTGGCCACCGGTCACTTGAAATTTCGCCTGTCCCGTTTGTTGTTTTGCTTTTGCCATCGCTCGCTAACCTTGCTAAATATCGATATTATCTGCTGCTTGATTCGTTCGGCCCCGGCCTGACCCCGCGAGGGACTGCCGGGACTTAGACTGCCTCGATCTGCCAATGTTCCAGTTCGACTGGGGTCGAGCGGCCGAAGATGTTGATCATCACCGTCACACGCCCGTTGGCTTCGTCAACCGAGTCAATATCCCCTTCAAAGTTTTGGAAGTAACCTTCCTTTACCCGCACGCGGTCGGCAACCTTGAAAGGAATCGCTGTTCGAACCTGTGAATCCCCGCCGGCCTCAAGCTTGGGGATTTTCAGGATCTTTTCGACATCCTTGGGATCCATCGGGGTCGGCTTACCGCCAGCACCGGTGAAATCCCCGATTCCGGAGGTCTCGCGCACTAAAGACCAAGTTTCGTCCGTAACGACCATTTTGACAAGGATGTATCCGGGGTAAATTTTGCGTTTTACAACGCGCCGCTTCCCAGTCTTGGTAAATTCTGCCACGTCCTCGGTCGGAACGATCACTTCATGGAAATAAGGTTCCATGCCATGCATCTTCACCCGCCGCAGCAAACCGTCTTTGATGGAGTCCTCGCGGTTCACTTGGACCTTGAGGATGTACCACTCGGCAGCGGAGACATCGATGTCCGGTTCTTCGCCGACCATTTCGACCGGGGAGGCAAAGCCGGTATCGACCTCAACTTCATCTTCCTCGATCAATTCCCCTTCGGCAGACTCTAAGGTCGCTTCGGAAGGGGAATCGTCGAGTGGTTCGGTACCAGTGGCATCTTGCAGGGCGGCATCGACTTCTTCTTCGATCGGGCCGCGATCCACAGGTGCTGGCGCAGCTGCTTCCGAGCGCTCCTCGTCGGGTGGAAGCGGCGTCGATTCGTTTGTTGGCTCAGCCCCGTTCATTGCAAATTAGTCCCTGCTCTGAAGAATATCCGCTTAGGTCACAATCACGCCTAGCACATACTTCAGGAGCACGTACCACAGCAGGTCATAGGCGAACAACACTGCCGTCAAGCCAAAAATCAGGACGATCACCACGATCGAACTGCGTTTCAATTCGGTCCAACCGGGCCATGAAACCTTATTCATCTCCGCTTCGACTCCGATCAGGAAGTCGGCGAAGGGGGGCCAATTCACCACGCGATAGGCAATCCACGAACCCAGCACTGCAATTACGGCAGCCACTGGAAATCGCAGATTTTCGGGGAGCCCACCCACCTGATACAGTCGCCAGGCACCCAGGCAGGCCGCGATGGCGAAAGTGAACCCGGTGATCTGGCGCGTCAATTTGCCCAACATCGGCTTGTACAGCGCGACATGGAACAACTCACTCCAGAGAGCTGTCGAGGGGGCGGTATTTTCTTTCGACATAGTGGACGACCTAACGGGGCAAGGGACTTCTTGTTCTTGCCAAATGTTCTACGGAAGCAGGGGCGGAGGGAGTCGAACCCCCAACCGGTCGCTTTGGAGACGACTGCTCTGCCAATTGAGCTACACCCCTATTTGTAGCCAACAAAATCCGGCATCAACGACGCCGGGACGAAACATGGTTTCGCCCCGGCCAAATCCAAACCGAATCTATATTTTCGGGCTAGTCGACGATCTTGGTCACAACGCCAGAGCCAACCGTCTTACCACCTTCGCGAATCGCGAAGCGGATGCCGTCATCCATGGCGATCGGCTTGTGCAGCTCAACGGTGACTTTGACGTTATCGCCCGGCATGCACATTTCAGCGCCGACCAGGTTAGCGGTACCGGTCACATCCGTGGTACGAAAGTAGAACTGAGGACGATAGCCGCTGAAGAACGGCGTATGGCGACCACCCTCTTCCTTCGACAAGCAGTAGACTTCCGCTTCGAACTTGGTGTGCGGGGTAATCGAGTTCGGCTTGGCGATAACCATGCCGCGTTCGATGTCTTCACGCTTCACACCACGAAGCAGACAACCGACGTTGTCGCCCGCGCGGCCTTCGGTCAGTTCCTTGCGGAACATTTCCACACCGGTGACGATCGTCTTCATCGGCTCTTTGTTCAGGCCGATGATCGCAACTTCCTCGCCAACCTTAACTACGCCGCGTTCCACCCGACCCGTCGCCACAGTACCGCGACCTTCGATGGAGAACACGTCTTCGACAGCCATCAAAAACGGCTTGTCTTCTTCACGCTTGGGCTGCGGAATGTAGGCGTCAACCGCATCGAGCAACTCGCTAATACACTTGCTGGCGACTGGATCAGCAGGACTATTGTAAGCTGCCGAAGCCGAACCCCGAACAATTGGAATTTCGTCGCCAGGGAAGCCGTACTTAGTCAACAGTTCGCGGATTTCGATTTCCACGAGGTCGAGCAATTCCGGATCGTCGACGAGATCGATCTTGTTCATGAAGACCACGACTGCCGGAACCGCAACCTGGCGGGCAAGCAGCACGTGTTCGCGAGTCTGAGGCATCGGGCCGTCAGCCGCCGAGACCACCAGAATCGCACCATCCATCTGGGCGGCACCGGTGATCATGTTCTTAATAAAGTCGGCGTGACCTGGGCAGTCGATGTGAGCATAGTGCCGCTTTTCGGTCTCATACTCAACGTGAGCGACGGCGATCGTGACTGTTTTGGTTGCATCGCGAACGGTCCCACCCTTAGCGATTTCGGAATAGGCCTTAAATTGGGCCAATCCCTTGGCAGCCTGAACCGACAACAGCGCGCCCGTCGTGGTTGTCTTGCCGTGGTCGATATGACCAATCGTGCCGACATTGCAGTGGGGCTTACTACGCTTAAACTGCTCCTTAGCCATGGTTATCTACACCTGATTACTACGAGGCATTCCAAAAAAACATAAATGTAATGGGAAGCTGCAATCAGCTTCCCAGTAACCAACACAAAAATACCGTCCAGAGCTGCTGATGGGACTTGAACCCATGACCTCCTCATTACCAATGAGGTGCTCTACCAACTGAGCTACAGCAGCCTGCTAAAATCGACTTCAGCCCGGCGCTGTGCCACGGCGGGCTGCTTTCACCTGCAAACCAGAGCGGGTGAAGGGAATCGAACCCTCGTGTCCTGCTTGGAAGGCAGGCGCTCTACCACTGAGCTACACCCGCACACGCAACCAACCTCAAACCGACCAAAAAGTGGGGAGTGTAGGATTCGAACCTACGAAGGCATAAGCCATCAGATTTACAGTCTGACCCCTTTGGCCGCTCAGGAAACTCCCCGTCCAAAGCGCCCATGCAATTCGTGGGCAATCCCTACTGCGAATCCCTGACGATAGCATTTCTGGTAGCTTTCGCTACCCCACCACAGCCCACGATTCGCAATATTCCAGTTCCACCAACGTTTCTCAGTCCAACCAGTATCACAGAGCCAGCGGTGGGAATCGAACCCGCAACCTACGGTTTACAAAACCGTTGCTCTGCCAATTGAGCTACGCTGGCAGCTTTTCGTTTCCGGGCCGCGCCCCGTGAAAACGAGCGAGTATAGCAACTTCCGTTTTTTCCACAAGTGCGGCCTGAGGGGGAAGGCAAAAGCCGGGCGATTTTCCCGAAAATCCTTCCCCAGCGAGGTAAACGCCCCGTTTCGATCAAGACACAGTTAAACCATTCCAGGCTCACTCGATTCGAATACTTATCGGTAATTTCCCTCGCCAGCATCAATCCGAGACCCGCCAGGCAGCAAGCGCTACGTCAAAAGATCCTTCAATACATGGCCATGTACGTCCGTCAGCCGGAAATTCCGCCCCTGGAACCGGTAGGTCAACCGTTCATGGTCAATTCCCAACAAGTGCATCACTGTCGCTTGAAAATCATGCACATGAACCGGCTTTTCTGCGACGTTAATCCCTAAATCATCGGAGGCACCGTAGGTGAAGCCCGGTCTTACGCCGCCACCCGCCATCCAGATAGTAAATGCATATGGATGATGATCCCGACCCCACTTGGCCCGGTCGTTAATGTTCCCTTGAATGAACGGGGTGCGACCGAATTCGCCCCCCCAGATGACGAGCGTGTCGTCCAGTAGTCCGCGGGCTTTGAGATCCTTTACGAGAGCGGCCGAGGGTTGATCGGTATCCCGACATTGGTTGTAAAGTTCGGTCGTTAAACTGTTGTGCTGGTCCCAGCCGGCATGCATTAGTTGCACGTAACGGACCCCTCGTTCCAGCAGGCGCCGCGTCAGCAGGCAGTTGTAGGCAAACGAGCCAGGCTCCTTCACGCCGGGGCCGTACATCTCGAGCGTGGCTGCCGTTTCATCGGAAAAATCAATCAAATCTGGCACGCTGGCCTGCATGCGATAGGACATTTCGTATTGCGCGATTCGCGTGGCGATTTCTGGATCTTGCGCCTCGGTCAACTTCAGGCTGTTGAGTTCGGCTAGGGTATCGAGTTGGGTCCGACGCATGTCCCGCGACAGCCCATTCGGGTTCGCCAGGTACAAGACCGGCTCTTGTCCTCCGCGGAACTTCACTCCTTGAAACTTGGAAGGAATGAATCCCGAACCCCAATAGAAGTCGTAGAAAATTTGTCCGCAACTTGTTCCTTTGCTGATCGAAGTCATGACCACAAACGACGGCAAATCATCTGTTTCGGCACCCAGGCCATAGCTCAGCCAGGATCCCAGCGAAGGTCGGCCGGGGAGTTCGGCACCGGTCAAAAAGAAGCAAATTCCCGGGGCATGATTGACCGACTCAGTATGCATGCTTTTGACGAAGCACAAGTCGTCGACGATTTCGGCCGTGCGGGGCAAAAACTTGCTCACCCAGGCTCCCGATTGGCCGTGCTGGGCGAAGGGCTCGACGGGGGCCAGCAGTAATTTACCCGATGCATTGCCGGTCATCGTGCTGAAGCGCTTGTCTTTTACGTACTCCGCCGGAACTTCCTTCCCATGCAGTTCGGTCAGCTTAGGCTTGTAGTCGAACAGGTCGACGTGAGTTGGTGCACCGTTTTGGAACAGGTACACAACACGTTTCGCTTTTGGCGCGAAATGCGGAACGTCGGGCAGTCCGCCCAAGCGCTCCTTCACGGGCAAACGATCAGCCCCCCCTTCGGCCGCAAATCCATCCCGCGCTAGTAGCCCCGCAAGCGCAGCCGTTCCGAGGCCAACTCCCCCCGCTGCCCGGCCGAAGAACTCGCGGCGGTTGATCTGCAGAAGGTGTTCGGCGACGGGATGCATGCGTAGTTCCTGGGAGGTTTCTTTATTTTAGCCGCTGGCGGGCTTGGTTTCATCCTCTGCGCTTGCTGTAGCGGAGAAGTTTGCTTCCCGCGTATCATGCTCTGACTTTTTCCTAAGGAGCAACCTATGCCATGCGTCTGCCGCGGAATCTTCTTAACGGTGATGTTCCTGGTCGCTAGCATTGGCTTGGCTGGCTTCCCGCTGGCGGCGGCGGAAATTGAGTCAGTCAAATTTGCCGAAACTTATCGGGCTGACGAGAACTCACTGGAACTTCGCAATGTAGCTTTGCTACGCTATCGGTTTGTTATTAAGGCCCTGGTCGCAGCGCTGTATATGCCGGCAGAGGTGCGATCCGAAGAAGTCCTGGCGGACATTCCGAAGCGCCTGGAAATTCACTATTTCTGGTCGATCAAAGGGAAAGACATCGTTGCTGCATCGGAAAAGCTATTGGCCGATAATTTGTCGGCGGAGCAGATGCGTTCGTTGCGCAAGGACTTCGACTATGTCAATTCGCTTTACCCGGATCTCAAGGCCGGGGATCGTTTTCAATTGACTTACCTTCCCGGCGTGGGGACGGAACTGGCGTTGAACGGCAAGCGCCAGGGGCTGGTTCCCGGCAAGGAGTTTGCCGCCGCCTACTTCACGATTTGGCTGGGGGAGAACCCCATGGATGTGGCATTTCGGGATGAGTTGTTGAAGAAACGGTAGTTGCGACTTCAATCTCCCTGTGACAGTCGTGGCTGAGAAGAGTTCGGTATAAGAGGCTTACCCGCCTTTGAGTTCCTTCCCTCGCCATTCCCGTGCCGTCCAGCCATAGTCGACAAAGTCGTACGTGAACGTCCCATCGGCGAACAAATGAACTTTTCCATAACAGGGTGGGAAGCCATATTCACTCCCGTTCCACCAGGCACCGCTTGCAGCGCCGCCGCAGATGAAGGTCACGCCGCGATAATTTACGCGATCTTGCGTGTGCATGTGGCCGCTGAGGCACAATTTCACCTGTGGATGCCGGCGAAAAACTTCGCTGATCGCCCAGCAGTCCGCGTGATGCCAGTTGCCGGGAAGGACGTTGTCGTTTCCTCTTCGCGTATGGTCGCCGTAGAGTTGTGAAGTAACGCTCAAGATTGGCACATGGCTGAGGACAACCGTCGGAAGTGAGTTCTTTGCCAGGTCACCTTGCAGCCACGAAAAATGGTCAGGGCTGAGGCTCGCGTATTGAGGCCAGTTGCACATGCTATTCAGGCAAATGAAATGCCAGCCGCCGTGATCAAAACTGTAGTACGGAGCCGGCATTCCCAGCACGTCCGTCATCAGCTTGAAACCGGCCTGTTCGACAGTAATTTCGTCCGTGGGTTCGTGCCCATTCCAAACGTCGTGGTTCCCAAGGCAAGAATAGATCGGTGCCGGACAAGCTTTAATCGCGTCTTTCCATAGGGCGATTTGTTCAGCTGCTTTCGCCCCACTGGTTTTGCCGTCAACGGCCATCACGGAATCCCCCGTGTTCAGCACCAGTTCCGGCCGCCAATCGGCCTGACCAAAAATGTGAGCGAATAGAGCCTGGACTCCCTGCGGCGCGTTGCGATCGCCATTGAGATGCACATCTGTGATGTGGGCTAGCCGGACTACTGGGTCGGGCGCGGCAGCCTGAGCTTTCTTGGCGACCCCGGCAGTCACCAAACCTAGAGCCCCGGCAGCCAACAGATCGCGGCGAGTTACGGACATCGCAGGTCTCTTACTTAGGGAATGTCGATAGACCACTCGAAATCTGGCTTGTTCAGCTCAAAGGACAATCCCGATTTTGCCGCATCTGCCAGATTTTCGGGAATTCGAGGAGTTCCTGGGGGAGACGTCGCCCGCGGCGGCCGGTCGTCGGTGATTACCTCACCAGAATCGGTAGTTTTCCGGTCCCGCTGAAAGGCAGGAGGGTCAGGTCGCGGCGCCACGGCGGGGAGCGCTTGCTGAATAGCCACGCGTACGGAGCCTTGCGGCACTCCCTCGATCACATACGAACCTGATCCGTCTAAATCCGCGCGATAGACTTGATTGTCGATCGTCAACAACATGATGGTCGCATCGGTGACCAGTTCACCTTTGTGTTTCACCGTCCCGTGGACGCGCGCTGTTGAATAGCCACAGCCGAGGCTACAGGCAATCACTGCTAAACCAAGTAGATGGAAAGGACGCATAGAGAAAACTTTGTCGAAACGGAGCAAGTAGATTTACCAATTTGAATCGAGTGTTTCTCCGCCGGCCGGAGTGCAAGCGGCCCACCAGACATCTGGCGCAACATTGGCGGCCATGAATCGGCAGCTACCATCTCCTAGTCCGAGCAGAATGCCCGCGGTTCGCGGCGCGGATGCCAGACGCGGATCGCAATTCACCGCAGGCCCCTTAAACTTTGGGTTCACTTGGAACTTGGAAGCTGCCCCAATGATCTGGTAAGCGAAGACCGGGTTCCACTCTTTCCAGGCAGTTCGGCCGTACGCCCAAATGTTATAGAAAGGCCCCCCAGATTTTTCGCAAGCGGTAATTTTCTCTGCGAAGATGATTGTGTTGGAAGTGCCGTCCAGAAGATCGTTCATCCGCATGATCCGGTTGTCTTTGTTATTCATGAAGTAACCCAGGCTTTGGAAGTTTGCGGCATAACCGGTTACTCCATATTTGCCCCAGCCAGAGTCGTCGTAGAGCCCCCCTGCGGGGCTCGACGCATCGGTCGGGTTGATGTAGCTCTTGACCGCATTGTTTTGATAGACGGCCCAAAAGTAATTCGGCGTTTGGTCCGCCAAGGCTCGTTGCTCGATGAACGGCAAGATGTAGTAATGGGTCGAGCCGCAGTTGTTGTACCAGGCGGAGTTGTCATTTGAATCCCAATCAACAAACGCCAGGGGAAAGCGGTTGTTGGCGTCGTGAAAACCGTGCGTCGCAAGCGACATTTGCTTCAGCTTGTTGACACTCTCCGTTCGTCGGGCCGCATCGCGAGCGGCTTGCACGGCCGGCAGCAGCAGGGCCACAAGAATGCCAATGATGGCAATCACCACCAAGAGTTCGACGAGGGTAAAGCCTCGACTTTGATACGGTTTCATGGGATCGCTTCCAAGAATCGGGTGCGTTGAACCACTCGTGTTCCTACAACACTGTTCACGCTACGGAAGCAATATTAAGAAAGCCGCAGCATCTCACGAATTTTCATTTGTGAAAATCGGAGAGGTCTGATGCTTGGGCTGGTTCAACTTCCGCTTTGGGAAGCTTCCGTCAGCAGTTCCCGCAGGCGGCGCATGGCGCGTAAGTAACGCATACTTGCGGCTGGTTCACTCAAACCCAATGCAAGAGCCACTTCCTGATTTGAAAGCTGCTCGTAGTGCCGCATCATGATGACTTCGCCGTCAGTGTCATCGAGTTTGCTGATCGCTGCTTCCACCAGCCGGGTCATCTCGTGGCGAGAGGCTGCCGCGGCAGGGGTCAATTCCGGATCACGGAGTTGATTCGCGAGTTCCATCGTGGAGTGATCGTCGGCTGCCGGCGCGATCAATGGGATTTCACGGTCGACGCTTCGCTTGGCGGAGCCGCGATGCCGGCGATGGGCGTCGATGATGCGATCCAGGGCAATTTGCCGCAGCCACAAGTGAAACTGCATACGCGGGTCGACCAAATAATCTTGCAAGCGCCGGCTGGCTTCCACAAAGACATCCTGCACAATGTCACTGACGTCGATTCGTTTTTGAATCTTCTGATCCAGCCGCAATTGCACCATCCGGCGCACGGAATTGCGGTGCCGCTCAATGAGGGAATTGATCGCCTCGGCATTGCCGCCTTTGGCGTTGGCAAGGAGTTCAGCAGTTTGATCAGCTTCAGGCCACATAAATCTATTATGACTGCGTTACAACCAACTGGCGAGACGCTCTTTGCCGCGAGACCATTCATCCATGCTTTTTGACCCATTTTCTATTTTCTGGACGATTTGGAGCGTTATTTGCCTCCTTTCCGCCTTAGGAATGGCTGCCATTGCGCTCCATGCCCTGCGGTCGATTCCGCAGTTATCCGACCTTCCCTTACCGCCGGCAGACGCCCGTTTGCCATCGATTTCGCTAATTGCACCCGCGCGGAACGAAGAACGGAATATCGAATCGGCCATGCGTACCATGCTGGCGATCGACTACCCGAGTCTGCAAATCACGATCGTGAACGATCGGTCGACTGACCAGACGGGGGAAATTCTCGACCGACTGGCCGCCAGCGAGCCGCGGCTGAAGGTCGTTCATATTCATGATTTGCCCGCCGGTTGGCTCGGGAAAAATCACGCCAATCATCTCGGCGCCCAAGCAGCGACTGGCGATTGGCTGTTGTTCACCGATGCCGATGTCTTGTTCGAGCCGACGGCTGTGAAGAGGGGCATCCAGTACGCGTTGACTCACCATCTAGACCATCTTGCCGTCGCCCCCGATTGCCAGATGCAGCCGCTGTTGCTGCGGGCGTACGTGATTGCCTTTATGCTCCTTTTCACGATGTTTTTGCGAACCTGGCGGGTGAAAGAGCCGCGCGATCCGGCCCACGTTGGCATTGGAGCCTTCAACCTGATTCGCACCGCCGTTTATCATGGAATTGGTGGCCATCACAAGATTGCGATGCGACCCGACGATGATCTAAAACTCGGCAAGCTGGTTAAGTTGCATGGCTTCCGCCAGTACTTGGCCTATGGTCGCGACATGATTGTGGTCGAGTGGTATCCCACGGTTTGGGAGATGGTTCGCGGACTGGAAAAGAATATGTTTTCCGGGCTCGACTATCGCTTGGAGATCGTCTTGGGTGCCACGCTCTCGCTCGCATCAGGGCATCTCTTGCCGTTCGCGGCCCCGTTTTTCACCCCGCAGCCTGCTTGCTGGTTATTCGCGGCGACAGCGGCGATTTACTGGTCCTTGGCTGTCTTCGTGGCATTTGAATTCCGGCAGCCATGGTATGTCGGACTGCTGTATCCAGTGGCCGTGGCGACGTTCCTGTTCGTGATGCTCCGGGCGACAACCTTGAACTTGTGGCAGGGAGGATTGCAGTGGCGGGGGACGTTTTATTCGTTGAAAGAATTGAGAGCGAATCGGGTCTAGGTACGATGGCCCTCCGAGGCCGTCGAATAGGTGATCATGTTGAGCTGAAGGAATTGTTTACGGTTAGAAGGGTGCTTCGAAATGAAGCTGAAGTGCGGCGGTTTTAGGGGTGGAAGCCACAATCGACGGCCTCGGAGGGCCATCGTACGGCGGACATAGGGGGCAGTGACCTTCCCCAACAAACGGCCCATCCCCTACCATTTCTGAATGAAATCTGCCGGCAATCCCCTGTTTTCAGTTGCGCAACGCGAAGCGGCCATCCTCGCTCCGTACGCTTTTCCTAGCACGGCGTCGCAAGGACGCAAACATCCGGAGGCCGAACATGCCTACCGGGGGCCGTTTCAACGGGATCGTGATCGCATCCTGCATTCCAGTGCTTTCCGCCGCTTGAGTGGCAAAATGCAGGTCTTCACTGGCGACCGGGGAGATTACCATCGCACGCGGCTGACGCACACGCATGAAGTCGCTTCCATTGCCCGCACCATCGGCCGGGCGTTGCGGTTGAACGAAGACCTCATCGAAGCCCTCGCTCTTTTTCACGACTTGGGGCATCCGCCGTTCGGGCATGCCGGGGAAGATGCGTTGAACGATTGCCTGCGGGACCACGGCGGATTTTCGCACAACCGATTTGCATTGACCGTTGTGGAAGAGTTGGAGCAGCGCTACGCGTCATTTCCAGGGTTAAATCTCACCCGAGAAGTACTGGCCGGGCAACTCACGCGGGCGGATAAAACTCCTGCCGGGGAATTAAAACAAACCGAACTCGCACCCCTTCTAGAAGTGCAAGTGGTCGAAGCGGCCGACAGCATGACCTATGACGCCCATGATACCGATGACGCCGTCAAGCTGGGCCTGGTCACGCTCGACGAATTGGCCGAACTGCCGCTGGTCCACTCTGCTCGGCAGGCGGTCCATGAATCCGTCGGTGTGCAAAGCCCGGCGATCGAACGCAAATGCGTGGTGCATGCCTTGATCGATCGGCAGGTGAGCGACATCTTGCAGACGGCGGCAGAATTCTTGGCCACGCGCGGCCAGCTCTCGTGGCTAGAAATGCAAAAGTCCACCTTCCGCGTGCAGCCGAGTTTGTCTTTAGCTCCGGCCAAACGGGAACTGGAAACCTTTCTCTATTCCCGCGTTTATCGTCATCCGCAACTCTTGGATGTTCGTGCTCAAGCGCAAGAGCGACTGCAAAAAATGTTCAACCAGCTTTGTCGTCAGCCGTCCCAGCTTCCGCCGGCCTATCAACGACGAGCTGAACGGGTGGGAATCGAACGAGCCGCCGGCGATTACCTGGCCGGCATGACCGATCGGTTCTGCGATCAGGAGTTCGAGCGTTTGTGCGGTTAGAGTGGCCTTTGAATGGCGTTTCTTCACGCCACGACATAATTTTTGCTTCGTCGCTAGACGAGGGGGGCCTTGGGAATTAAATTGCCAACTCGCTCGTTCGCAATTCTTCGCATGAGGCGCGCATGCTGGGCTTGATCATCTACGGTTCACGTACGATCACCACCACGGCTGGAACCGGACAGTTCGCCTGTCCGCGTTGCTGCATGATGCGGACGTACAGTCATCGCAACTTGCGGGCCTTCTTCACATTGTATTTCATCCCGCTGATTCCGCTGTGGAAGGCTGGCGAGTACGTGGAGTGTGGAAGTTGCGGCGGCACTTACGGTATGGAAGTGTTGAGCTTGAGCATGGAGGACCTAGCGCTGCCGAGTGCCGGAAATCAAAACCTTCCCAACCTGCCGTACGACGAGGACAGCCCGTTCGAACCTCCGCCGGCCCGAGACGCGCGGGCCGAACTGACTGCGAATGTGCGGCGGGCACTGGTGCTCTTTGTGGCTTCCTTGGGAAAGGCGACGCCGGCCGTGATGCAAGAGTTTCGCCAGTCCTTCAAAGAACTGATCTACGCGGACCTCTCCGAAGAACAAGTTCTGCTCGACTACCAGCAGGCTAAGGCAGCGGGTGCAACGGTTGCCACCTTCGTTCCCCAGCAATTGGGACGACAATCGGACGACGTCAAGCAGATCGTGATGCAGGTGGCGACCCGTGTGGCGGCAGCGGAAGGGATGATCACGTCGACCGGGCAAGCGGCCTTGCTGCAGTTCGGGGAATCTCTGGCGCTAGATCCCGCCGTTGTCCAAGCGATCATTCAACGACGAGGACGGTCGTGACACGGTCGCGCGGCGCACTGCTCGCTTTCGTCGCACTATCGGCAGCCGGATTGAATCTGGCATTGCTGCTCCTCCCCTCGCTCATTTTGCACGGCAGTTCCTCCCACCTTTTGATCAACGGAAAGGTGGCTAGTCTTCTAGCCCTGGCCTCACTCTTCTTCCTGGCGGATGCTTCGTCGCTGCTGTATTCCGCCACCGATCGTATGAGCGCTGCACCTGTCGATCGGCGGCAATATCGGCTTGCCTTGCTGACCGGGGTTTTGCTGTGGGGGACAATGTCGTCGGGGTTGGCAGACCCTTCGCGCTGGCTCCTTTCAATTCCGTGGTTGGGCGCTTTGCTGATGGTTGCCGGCGCTTGCCTGCGTTTGGCCTCGATCCGCCAGTTGCGGCAGCAGTTCACTTCATCCGCGGTGGTTCAACCGAAGGATCGAACTCTGGTGCAGTCGGGAATTTTTCGGTTGGTGCGGCATCCGTCGGAAGTGGGCTTACTCGCCTTCGCGTTTGGCGCAGCGTTCTTTCTGGGAAGTGCGGTGGCCTTGCTGGGCGCGGGGGCACTGGTCGCTACCGCGCTGTTGCGGATACGCTGGGAGGACGAGCAGTTAGCACTAGCTTGGCCGGAAGAATTTGCTGAGTATCGGTGCCGCGTAAGTGCCTTATTCCCGCTCTGCGGTTCAACTTCTTTGCCACCCGTGGCGAAATCCACGGGCCCTTTGAGGAATTCCCATGTTTGATCTCGCCGCCACGCAACAGGCGATTCGTGACTTCGGTTTCGATGGCTGGCTCTTGTACGACTTCCGCGGCAGCAACGTCCTCGCGCGACGGATTCTCGACTTCACCCCCAAACAGTTCACGTCACGGCGGTTCGCGTACTGCATCCCCGCCCATGGTCCGCCGCGCAAGCTTTGCCATCGCATCGAGCCCGGTTCGCTCGATCATCTGCCTGGGGACAAAACGATCTACTTGAAGTGGCAAGAATTCGAGGCAGGCATTCAATCGCTCGTCAGCGGGATGAAACGCGTTGCAACCGAATATTCGCCGCGGAACGGGAATCCGTATGTCGGCAAAGTCGACGCCGGTACGATCGAACTGCTGCAATCCTTCGGCTGCGAGCCCCTCTCGTCTGGCGATCTGGTGCAGCTTTTCGAAGCGACCTGGGACGAAGAACAATGGCAGATGCATCTGGAAGCGGAGCGCGGAACAACCTCGGCCTTCGACCGTGCGTTTGGCTTCATTCGTGATCAGGTCCAAAGCCGCGGCTTTGTTCGCGAAACCGAAGTGCAGCAGGTGATCATGCAGCACTTTGCGGAGCACGGCTTGATCACCGATCATCCGCCGATCGTTGGGGAGGGGCCTCACAGTGGCGATCCTCACTACGCTCCCAGCGAAGAGCACGATGCCGAGATTCGCGAGGGGAGTTTTGTGCTGGTGGATTTATGGGCCAAACTCGACAAGCCCCGGGCCGTCTTTAGCGACCTTACACGGACTGGATTTGTGGGAACATCGGTGCCGGAGCAGTACACCAAGATCTTCAACATCGTCGCCGCCGCACGCGATGCAGCCATCGCACGAGTCGAATCCGCTTTTGCCAAGAATGAAGTCCTACACGGCTGGCAGGTGGATGAAGCCTGCCGGGGGGTGATTGAAGCGGCCGGTTACGGACAATATTTCTCGCACCGCACCGGGCACAACATTGGCCAGGAAACGCACGGCAATGGTGCGAATATGGACAATCTTGAAACGCGCGAAGATCGCCGCGTCTTACCACGCACCTGCTTTTCCGTGGAGCCTGGCATCTACCTGCCGGAGTTCGGCGTGCGGAGCGAGATCAACGTCTTCGTCGATGCAAACAAAAAAGTCCACGTCACCGGCGGAGCATTGCAGCGGGAAGTGCTGGCGATCTTGAAGTAGGCGAGTTTCGTCATGGCCGATTACAACCCGTATTCGCCCCCCACCGATCAAGCTGCCACCGCGGATTTCGCGGAATGCGAATACGAAGTTTCTCAGCCACTACTAATCGAAGCGGCAGCGGAAGAAATGAGGGCCCGCCGGGGCGAACTTGGGCGATTGCCAAAAATTGGTTTCTTGCTGGCGTTAGCGGCAGGGGGCGGATTTAAACTGGCCTCCTGGCAGAATCACATTCCGTTTCTTTCCGAGAACGTCGTTAACTTGATTTTTTTCGGCCTGATATTGGCCGGCGCTGTTGTCCTCATGATGGATTGGAGACGACGCGAGAAACGATTTCGTGCCGAAGCGCAACTGGAACTGGCTAACTTGCAAGCCCGCATGCCGATTATGAATGCCGGAATCTGGCGTTTGCATATCGACCCCGGCCTGATTTCGTTGACGACGGCAGCAGGGGGGCTCGCCTGGAAACCAAACAACCTGCGCTCGTTGACCTTCGAGTTCAATTACAGTTCCTTCCAGCCCGCGATTCTGTTGAGAACGCCGGAGCTATTGATTCCGATTCCCAAGGCTGCACTGGGCGCGGTCAATTATCAATGCGTGTCGGCGGCGATTCATGCTTGCGTTTCCCAGGAATTCATTCCTCGCCGCATTTTCTAAGTCGGACCGATTTTTAGCGTTAGCTTTACTCCTTCGAGACTCACGGCGTTGCCATCGAAAATGGCGGTATTCCGCGCTGGTCCCCTGCAATCTCCCCCTGGTACGCGGCGTTTGCGTGCTAAAATGGAGTGGAGTGGCTTCTCATTACAGCTCGGAGATCAGCATGCAGATTCAAGTAAACACCGACAACCACATCAAAGGCACCGATAAACTAACGGCACTGGTCGAGGATCTGGTAACCAGTGCCTTAGATCGTTTCAGTGACCGAATTACTCGCCTGGAGGTTCACCTTACGGACGAAAATAGCAGCCAGAAAAAGGTCGGCGACGACAAACGATGCAAGCTCGAAGCCCGTCTGGCCGGTATGCAACCAGTCACCGTGAGTGCCGATGGTTCGAATCTGGAAGCGGCGATCATCGCGGCCTCGGAGAAGATGGAAACCTTGCTGACTCGCACGCTGGATAAACTGGACGACCCCAAAGGCCGCACCTCTTACGCCGGCGATCAATCGAGCTAGTCGATTTGGTCACCCAGCCGTCTCAGTCAGATTTTGATGACGCCACCAGCCTGTGCTGGTGGCTTATTTTTTTTGGGGCGAGAACGCCTCAAATCTGATAGTTCAATTCCGGCATCAATTCGTCCGGCAGTTCGCTGCGCATCCGTAGCTTGGGCTTCTCCATCACGATCGTGGTGAAGGGATCGACGGAATGCGTCAGCCAGACGCTCGACCCAATCACGCTATCGTGGCCAACCACCGTTTTGCCCCCCAGCACGGTGGCGTTCGCGTAGATCACCACGCGATCTTGCAGCGTGGGATGCCGCTTGTGACCTCGCACCAGGTTGCCGTCTTCGTCGGTGGCGAACGAGAGCGCTCCCAGCGTCACCCCTTGGTAAATCTTCACCTGGCTGCCGATCTCGCACGTCTCGCCGATCACCACGCCGGTGCCGTGGTCGATGAAGAACGAGGGGCCAATCGTCGCGCCAGGGTGAATATCGATCCCCGTGTTTTTATGCGCCCATTCCGACATCATGCGCGGGATGAACGGCACTTGCAGGCGACGCAGTTCATGTGCCATCCGGTAAATGGTGATCGCTTCCAGCCCTGGATAGCAGAAGACCACTTCGTCGATGCTCCGGCAGGCGGGGTCGCCGTCGTACGCGGCCTGGGCGTCGGTCGCCAGCGTTTTACGCAGTTGCGGCAGCGCTTCTAAAAACGCAATCGCCATCGCCTGCCCTTTGGCTTCGTAATCGGTTTCTTCGCCGCAGGAATCGATTCCCTGCAGGCGGTCGTCGTGTCGCAAAGCGCGGGCGATCTGCTGCGTCAGCCGATCATGCAGGCCGTCGATCAGGTCCCCAACATGATAGGTCACGTTGCCGATGTGCAGCCCTTCTCGGCGACGATACCCGGGGAAGATGATCTCCCGCAGGTCTTCGATGCAGTTGATGATTTCTTTGTAACTGGGGAGCGGGCAGTGCCCCAGATGATGAATTTTGTCTTCCGGCGTGTAGGTCGCAACGATCTGCGAAGTGAGCCGGGGAAGCTGTTCTTTGAGTCGAAAATCGGAAGCCATGGTGACTCTCCGGAGGTGCGGGCGATGCTGGCAAAGAAGGAGACGTTAGCGGCATTCGCCGCGACAGCACCAGCGAGCAGAACCAAAATGGAAATTAAGCGTGAGCATCATGGCCTCAAGGTTGACGCATTTTACCCGGACTGGGTTCACCCGGCGCGTTCCATCGGAGTTAACTTCGGTTGCCGGTTGTAGCGGAGTTGAGGGGAAAGAGCGGGCCCGGTTCGTTTGTTCGACCGGGAATCGAGCCCATCCTTGCCACCCATCCTCCGCTACGCTCGGCCGGAGGAAACGTCAATTTTGCACCGCTGTTGTCGAAGTTTGTTGCCGCAGAATTTTGCGAATTCTTCGGGGTTTTCTGACAAACTGCCTGAATTTTGCAACAAGAACCCCGGTTTTTTCTTCGGTTTTGTTGCAAAAATCGGTTTTCCTCGGGGATAGCTCACTACTTTTGCAACAAAAGGTCGCTTTTGCGCCGAGTTGCGCAACATTTGTTGTCGAAAGGTTGCACTCTTGCAGATCGAATTTTCAAAGAGCAGCTGCTTGGCCAGGCGTCCGCGCGCGTATAGGCGGAGTAGGCCTTAGAATGAATCGTCTTGAATGATTGATTAATTGTCAAGAGTTCTGTAGTATTATTGGGCGACGTCATCCGTTCTCGGGAGGGAAAGGGCGGCCAGGACCACCGTTAAATTCCGCCGGTTCCCTCGGTTACTCGACAGGCGAGAAGGTTCTCGCCACAAAATCTTCCAAGTAGACTTGAGGAGGTAGCTCAGATGTCTACGCGACTTGTGGCCCAAATACTGACGCTCGTGCTGTGTGGTTAATTCGTCCTGCGGCGGTTCATTTCGCTGCCGCACCACTGGATTGCTCGCTGGCGAGTAGATCCGCCAGCGATTCAAACCGGGTGATCGAGCCCACACGTTCCTCCAGCCCTTCCACTCGCAGCACTTCTCGCACAGGTCCGTGGGCTTCAACGATTTTGAATTCGATTCCCGCCACGCTCAATTCTTCGTGCATCCGCAACAGCATGCGGGCCCCAGGAACATCGACATAGGGAACATTCGACAGATCGCAAATCACTTGTCTTAAGCTGGTTTGAGCAGCAGCGCGTTGGCGAATGAGTTGCAAGATATGATCGACGTTGAAATAGAGGATCGACGACTGCACGCGAAAGACCAGCGCGCCCGCGATGGGTTCGTTCCCTTTATGCCGAGCCAGGTCCGAAAAGCGATTCGTGCCCGGTATGCGTCCCAAGAAGGCCACATACGGCCGCGAGGTGCGCGCCAGAAGCATCAGCACCGACGCCACAATGGCGACCAGCACTCCATCCAGTACGCCCATCAGCAGCACTCCGGTAAACGCAACTGCAGCGGCGGCGAAATCGAGTGGGCTCGCGCGCCACAAGTGATGCAATTCTTTCAGATCGATTAAGCCTTTCACGGCCACCAGCACCACGGCAGCCAAAATGGTATCTGGCAAGTTGCGGAATAGTCCGGTCAGGAAGACAAGCACACAGCCAATCGCCAGCGAGGCGAACGCGAGTGACAACGGCGTGCGTGCCCCAGCGCGTTCATTCACTGCTGATTGCGAAAGACCTCCCGCGATGGGATACCCTTGAAATAGGCCAACCAAGAAGCTTGCCGCTCCCAATCCGAGAAGTTCCTGGCGTGCGTCGACATCGTACTTATGTTTCAGAGCGAATGTCCGCGCAGCGGAAACACTTTCGATGTAGGACAGCAAAAAGCAAGCCGCCGCCAGGCGGACAAGTTGTTTGATCTCAGGCAGCGTTGAACCGGAAAAAGCGACCGTGGACCAATCCAACGTTGGCAAGCCGGCGGGGATATTTCCGACGATCTTCACCCCCTGCTGATCGAGTTGGAAGAACGATGCCATGACCAGGGCAATCGCCACAACGGCCAGGGGGACCGGCTTTCCCGGTAAGAGCTTTTCTCCCAGCAGCAACAGCCCGATCCCTGCCAGACCAAGAGCTAAGGTAAGCACGTGCAAGGTATTCGCTTGCTGCGCCAAGAGCCAGATCCGTTCAAAGAAATCGTCTCCCCCTCCTGCCACTCCCAATAGTTTTGGCAACTGCGTTGCGCCGATCACCAGTGCAGCCCCCGCCTTGAAGCCGGTGAGAATGCTTTCGGAAATGAAATTTACCAGGGCACTTAAGCGAAACAGCCAGGCAACACCGAATACGCAGGCCATCAGGATCGCCGTTTGCGATGCCAGCGCTGCTTGCCGCTGCTGGTCTGCGGCCGCGAGTTCGAGGAGCGTCATTCCAATCAGCAGCGAAATCGCCGACGTCGGCCCGATCGCCAGGTGTCGTGAGGAGCCAAACAGAGCATAGGCGATCCCTCCCAGCAGATAGCAATACAGCCCCATCTGCGGCGGCAATCCCGCCAGTGAGGCGTATGCGAGCGAGACCGGAACTGCATATGCTGCCAGCGTGACTCCGGCCACAAGATCAAACCGCAGCCATGCTCTCTCGTATTGCGGCAGCCACTCCAGGATCGGCATTCGTTGACGAAGATTCATAGAGGCTCCAGCGGAAATTCACGCGAAACGATCCACGACGCGAGCGGCAGCGAGCTTTAATGCTTGGAAAGGGTTCGGGTCGAAATGGGCAGCACTCACGGTTATTGTTTGGATGATCCCTGAGTGTTCTTGACCGCAAAGAGCATGGCGACCGAACGATCGCCGACGCGATACGTCGATCCGTGGCATTCAGGAGATTCTTCCCAAGGGCAGATGTCGCAGGGTGAATCGAGAGCGGTGTCGATCCAGCGTCGCCAGGGAACGCCATTGTGGGAAGGTAGTTCGAAATCCAGCGGTTCCCAATGGGAATTCAACATGAGGTGAAAGACTAGCCCTTCGCGCTTAAGTTCACCGCACAGCGCCAGGCAGCGAGAGTTGTCGCTCCAGTCGGGCTGGTTCAACTGCAATCCATGCCAGGTGTGAATGGATTCACGCAACATTGCGTTAATGCTGATTCGCCGGGTTTCATGTTCGATATCGCGCTTCGTTCGACGACCACAGATCAAGCTGACAAATCGATAAACATCGGCGTGTTTTTCCAGCAACGACCAATCGAACCAACTGAGCTCGTTGTCCTGGCAGTAGGCGTTATTGTTCCCCTGCTGCGTCTGGCGGACTTCATCCCCCATCAAGAGCATGGGGACTCCAAGCGAGAGCAGATTTACCGCGAAGAAGTTTTTCACCTGTCGATTGCGCAGCCGCTCGATCGCCGCATCGGTGGTCGGCCCTTCCACCCCGCAATTCCAACTGCGATTGTCGCTGGCGCCGTCTCGATTTCCTTCGCCGTTAGCCTCATTATGTTTGTCGTTGTAGGAAACCACGTCGTTGAGCGTAAAGCCATCATGACAGGTGACAAAATTGACACTTTGTTCGGCCTCGCGTTCCTCGTGCCCGTAGACCTCCGGACTCCCAACCAATCGATCCGCAAGTTTACGCACGGCCCCTGGTTCGCCGCGGAAGAAATCGCGAACGTCGTCACGAAAACGGCCGTTCCATTCGCGCCACGCATCTCCCACAAAATGGCCGACTTGATAGAGGCCCGCCGCATCCCAGGCTTCCGCCAAAAGTTTCGTTCCGGCGAGTATCGGATCGGATTCGATGTCCCAGATTACCGGCGGGTTCGGCAATGGTTGCCCGGTCGCGTCACGGGTCAGAATCGACGCTAGATCAAAACGAAAACCATCGACATGCATCACCTCCACCCAATACCGCAGGCTATCAATAATCATCCGGCGCACGACTGGATGGTTGGCATTGAGCGTATTGCCACAGCCGGTGTAGTTCGCGTACCGCTTGCCCCCTTGTTCCAGGATGTAGTACGACGCGTTGTCGACCCCCCGGAAACTAAGGGCTGGACCTCGCTCGTCCCCTTCTGCAGTGTGGTTAAAGACAACATCCAGAATGACTTCAATCCCGGCGCGGTGCAGAGCCTTGACCATGTCACGAAACTCATTCAGCGGCCCCAACGGATCCTGACACGAACTATAGGCAGGGTGTGGCGCGAAGAATGAAATTGGGGCATAGCCCCAATAATTGACTTTCCCGGGAGGACAATCCTGCGCGTCGAAATGAAACACCGGGAGCAGTTCGACAGCGGTGATCCCTAGCTGTTGCAGGTGCGGAATCTTTTCGATCAGACCGGCGTAGGTACCGCGCAAGTTTTCTGTGACTCCAGAACTTGGGTGACGCGTGAATCCGCGCACATGCATTTCATAAATGATTGTTCGCGCGCATGAAGTCTGTAACGGCCGATCCCCTTCCCAATCGTATTGAGTCGGATCGACCACCACATTCTTTATGGATGGCGTTCCTGTTTCGCCTGCTTGAGACGCTTCGGCGCGAGTGTAACCCACGGGGACCACCACTCCTTTGCCGTATGGGTCGAGCAAAATTTTCCGAGGATCAAACCGGAGACCACGCTCCGGTGCATTGGGGCCGGAAACGCGATACCCGTACAGTTGCCCTGCTTTGAGCCCGGGAACAAAACCATGCCAGTAGTGATAGGTGCGATGTTGCCCCGGATCGAACGGAATTACTTTGCTCGGTGCAACGTCTTCAACACCATCGAACAACAAGAGTTCAACCGCAGACGCAAACCTGGAGAAGAGGCTGAAATTCACACCTGCTTCCTGAACGGTGGCACCCAGTGGAGAACTGCAGCCACGATTGTCGACGAGTTTAACGGACATTATTTCGCTCGCGCGTTGTGATCGTTGACGACTGAAACCAGTATGTTGCATGGAGTTCATTTGTAGCATGTGGCGTGGGCGAACGAAAAATGGACCACAGATGCTCTGACCCTGCAGGTGTGCATAACCGCTCGCCGAGGAGGGAAGGAAGTGCTTGAAGCCCTTTGCCCAGGCCTGCGCTTCGCAACCGCAGCCCACACCGCCCCACACAGCATCCGTTAGAATTCGGGAACGATTCGCGTTGACCATCGCCACAGCGACGCGTGCACGCATTACCAAAGTTTCTTCCGTGCGTTCTAGCAACCCAAACCAAAACTATGAAATACCGTCGACTGGGAAAAACTAACTGGCAGGTAAGCGAAGTCGGTTATGGAATGTGGGGAATGGCCGGCTGGACAGGCTCGGACCTAGAGGAAGTGCAGCGGGCCTTGCGGCGATCAGTCGCGCTGGGGTGCAATTTTTTTGACACGGCCTGGGGCTATGGAGCCGGCAAAAGTGAGGCGATCCTCGGGGAACTGGTCCGCGATTGTGCCGATCGCAAACTCTACACAGCCACAAAGATCCCGCCCAAAAATTGGAAGTGGCCCAGCCGCCGGGAGTATTCCGTCGACGAATGCTTTCCTCCCGAGCATATCGAAAAGTATGTCACGGATAGCTTGAAGAATTCCGGGTTGACCTCCTTCGATCTGATGCAACTGCACACCTGGGAAGATGGTTGGCTGCAGGATGACCGTTGGTATCACAAGCTGAGCGATCTGAAGTCGCAAGGTTTGTTTCATGCGATCGGCACTAGCCAGAATCGGTGGGAGCCCTGGAACGGGGTGAAGGCGGTTCAGAGCGGGCTGATCGATTGCGTACAGGTGATTTACAATATCTTTGACCAGAATCCTCAGGATGAACTCTTCCCGGCCTGCCGCCAACACGATGTCGGCGTGATTGCCCGCGTCCCATTCGACGAAGGGACCCTCACAGGAACGCTCACCAAGTCTTCGACGTGGCCTGCCGAGGATTGGCGCAGCACCTACTTCGTTCCCGAAAATTTGAATGCCAGTGTGGATCGCGCGGAAGCGTTGCGCCCCTTGATCCCGGCCGGCATGACGATGGCGGAGATGGCGCTGCGGTTTACTCTTTCCGAAGCGACCGTGGGGACCGTGATTCCCGGCATGCGTTCGGTGAGAAATGTGGAGGCCAACATGGCTGCCAGCGATGCGGGCCCGCTGGAGAATGGCTTGTTGCAGCAACTCGCTGCGCATCGTTGGGAACGCGAGCCCACTGCCTGGTCGCAGTAGCGAAAGCGTTTTGTGAAAACGAACGGCGATAGAAACGATTGTCGCCGAACAAGTGGTTACTGACGGACGCGGAACTTATGACCGACAGTTCTTCCCTTTGGGATCGCCGAGAAGTGATTGAGCACACCCAGTGCCTTGCGGCGAGTCTCAAGCATTGGACCGGCCGGGATTTGCTGCCCGGCGTGGTTGATCCTGAAGAGCTGGCGCGAGTTGTTTTCCAGGCTTCTTTCGTGCTGGTATCGCACGGCACGGAAGCGGACCCGATTTTGAATTACGGCAACCAGGCCGCGCTGACGTTATGGAAATGCTCGTGGGAGGAGTTCACGCGAATGCCGTCCCGTTTCACGGCCGAGGCGCCGAATCGGGCCGAGCGGGCACGTTTGCTGGAGCAGGTCGCGCGTGATGGCTTTATCGACAATTATTGCGGCGTCCGCGTAAATCGCCTCGGCCAACGCTTTATCATTCCGCAGGCCATCGTCTGGAATCTGCTTTCGCCGCAAGGTACCCCGTGCGGCCAGGCCGCGATGTTTAGTGATTGGTTGTTTTCTGATGAACCGGCGCGGGCTGATGATCCATAAGCTGCAAGGGACTTTTCGAGAGCCTTTGTCGGCGTGGTCCTGGCGCAGAGCAGTAGTCAGAGCAAAATTCGTCGGATCTGTTGGCAAGAAAACAGAGCAACTCTTGCTCGCGAAGAGAAGCCGTTAGCTGTTTCCTTGAAAGGGAGGCACTTTGGGAACGGTCCGTTTCCCCGATCCAACACCATTCAGAAAGACATCAACCATCGAGTCGGCCAATTCTGGCGTGAGTCGCCGTTTGGGGTGCGGCAAGCGAGACAGCACATTGATTTGCTGATCCATCAAGCAGCAGAAGATCAGCGCGAGCGAGGGCGCATCACCTCCGAGCAATTCGCCAGCGTCTACGCCATCCTGCATCACCTGTTGGACAATCGCAAACCGTAGCCCACCCACTTCAGCCATGAATTCAGAGATGCCGGGAATGTGGGGGCCGAACGTCGTCTGAAACATTACTCTGGGGACACGAGGGTCGGCAGAACAGAAGGTGAATGAGCCACGGAGGATCGCTCGCAGGCGATTGGCACAGCCGCTTGTCTCGTTTACGATCTTGCCGAGTTCACGGTAGGCAGCATCGTGCTTCCAATGAACCAATCGCTGGAACAGGTCTTCTTTGCTGGAGCAGTAATAATACAGAACCGGACGAGTGACGCCGGTCGCCTCGATAATCTCTCGCACACTGGCTGCCTCGTAGCCTTTGTCGGCAAATAGTGTCAGCGCTTTATCGAGCAACCGTTCTTCGGTGTCGTTGGTTGGCGGTCGGACGGCTTGCAACGTAGGCATGCTCATTTCTCCACCGCTTTACGAGGCTGCTCAGTATCGTGCTTTAAGTTATCAAAAACCACATGAATCAGGTCTTCGGTCTTCTCGGCAGAAAGGAGGAAGAAACAGTACAGCATTTCGTCCGTCGTGCCGTCACCCCAAGTCACCCGCTTCGGCGGCGAACTTGGATTCGAGGGATTATTCTCCGAGTTATCGAAAACGGCCTCCACTTCTAAACGAGTTCCAGCAGGAAGTGTGAAAGGCCGTTCGTAGTAATACTCGTCTTGCCAGTTGTAGTTCCAGTTTGTGATGTCGATCAGGGTTTTGACCGACTTGTCGGGAAACGTAGCCGTTACCTTCATCGCTTTGCCGAGCAAGTGCATGTGGGGCACAACTCCGACCAAGATGACATCCTTGGGCAAGGTGTACGCCGTGGAACGTCGGTAGTTGCCATCCCCGGCAGGGATGTCCATTTCGTAGTTCGCCATCCAAATGCTGCCGACGAGTTTGGCTGGCTCTTTCAGAGATTCGGCTACAGGCTTCTTCACGAAATACAGCCCGACTTCCGATTGATCGGTTTCCTGTTTCCCGGTCGGATGATAATGCATTTGGACCACCAGATCGGAACCCTTTTTCAGGTAACGACCCATTCCGTTTGGCAACGGTCTTGGCGTGTTGCCGACCGACCAACCCCCTAATGCGCCCGAAGGGAGAAAGCCGGGCCCTCCAAAGTTGCCGTAGCCCGGTTCCGGTGTGGCCTGATCGAGTTTACGGGCTGTGCCGCTACTATCGAGAAACAATACGGAATGATGTGCAACTCTCTTATTCCCGGGATGGAATTCGATCGCGGCCACAAGTTTGTCTTCCGTAATTTCGATCGGGATGACAAAGTTCTGGAGCAGATCAGGACCGTTAGCAGGAACGGTAAACGGCTCGGCCATCTTGACGATCAGGTCCGGTTGGCCGAGTCGCCATCCCTCGGCAAACTTCGGCGCAGGCGGAAGGTCGGCCTGGTCTCCTTGGGTGCGGCCCGTTTCGGCCCAGGCATCCAAGAGTTCAAGCTCTCGAGCCGTCAGCCAACGTTCGCCGACAAACTTGTCGTGCCCCGGTGCAGGAATCCAGGGAGGCATGATCCGATCTTGCGTCACTCGGACGATCTGTTTGGCGCGCTTGGCGACTTGCTCGTAACTTTCGAGGGCGAAAGGAGCGACTTGTCCCTGGCGGTGGCAATTCAAACAGCGGGCATGGATGATCGGGGCGACGTCACGAGTGTACGTAACTGGGGCGGTACTTCCCTCTTGTGGAATCGCTTCGATTAAGCAGCCCACCGGTTCGGTCTTGGAAACTGCTACCGGCTTCCCCTCCACTGCAGCTAGAACGGCATTCAACAGGTAAGTCTGCTCTGCCTGTGGTCTGCGTCTGCCGATTGCCTCCCAGGCATTGTCGATGGCTCCTCGATAAACCAGATTGCCGTCGCCATCCAGAACGAAAGACTCCGGCACATGGCTCGGCTGTAACACGTCAGCCAGCAAGCCCGACGCATCGAACAAGATCGGAAAATCGGTTCTGAATTCCCCAAAGTGCTTGGCAGCAGCAGTTCGAGTGACGGTGGGATCCGACACAACGCCGAAGATTTCCACCCCTTTGCCGGTGCGAGTGATCTTGGTTCGAATTTCGCTCAGCAACGTGAGATAGCCGTTAGAGATCGGGCATTCGGTCGAGAGAAATACAAAAGCCCGAACTCGCCTGTCATCGTTTTGGTCGAGGCCATGCGTCGCTCCCTGGAGATCGGTGAGCGAAAAGGTGATTGCCGGACGATCCGCCTGTTTCTTGCTCTCTACTGCACTGGTGGTGATTGCTGCCAGTGAAATAACGGCTGCCAACGTGACTCAGTACCGACATTGCTGACATATACCTACTTAACGGTCGTTAGGTTTCAGGGTGTGTTTAGAAATGTCAGAGATTCCTTGGTTTGGATTTATGTGTTATTCACCGCCCGGAGCGTCGAACTGCTGGGATCGTAGACAGGGGCTTTTGCGCCGAAACTAGGGCATCAATCTCCGCTAAGCCATCGATAGCGGGCTGGGCTAGGTTACCAAAGCCGACAGAAGCACATAAGCGAATGATTCTCGCTTCGTTATCAAAAAAGGAACAGCCAAAATCTACCCCGAGTACGCGACTGTTCGGTAGCAAAAAGTAGTCGGGAACTGCCCCTGGCGCATGAAAAAACCCAACGTAGCTCGACGTCTAAATTGGGTTCACAGTGGAGGCGGGAGGACACCAAAGGAACTTTTCCTGGCCGGGGTATTTGGCTGGGAAGTTGCCACGACTCATCTCGTTTTGTCTATCGAATCGTCGGGGTGACGGGGCGTTTATTGAACTTTTTTCACGCTCGTTTGGCAACTGGACGAAGTCGCTAATAGCCATCACACAAGCTCTTGCGTCCTGGGGTCGAAAATCTGGGCTTCAACAGTGACCCGGGTCACTCGGCGACCCGTCCCCGTGCCATTCATGATCTCTAGCCTTCACGCGGTGGGATACCAGAGGCCACGTTCGTCCTGCCGGTAGGAGAGATCGCACGACCGTGCGATCTGCCCGCTTTCCAAGCCGACCGTTCGAGTGACGACAAACTGTCTCTCCGGATCGAGACACACAGGCGTATCTACGTTGCGCCCACCCGACTGATATCGGGCGAACCAGCGAACGCCGTGGGAGATAAAGGAAGCAGTCCCTGTTCACGATTGGTCGATTGGCTGATCCGTCGTGCTTCTAAAATCGGCGAATTCTGTCGTTCGAGCACGAAGTCCGGCCGGCAAAATAGGGTCGAAGTTCGCCTAACCGAGTTTCTCGATGTTTTTTTCGTAAAATTACTACGGCGAACGGAGTGTACGCCTATGGGCCCCGACAACGGTCAAATCCACGAGCAATTTCTCACGCTGTTCACGGCCAACGAGCCGGCGATACGTGCCTACGTGCGCAGGTTGGTGCCGACGAGGCACGATGCCGCGGACGTGATGCAGGGGGTCTCGTTGGTGCTCTGGAAAAAGTTCCGTGAGTTGGACCAACCAAGTGATTTTCGCAAATGGTCATTTGGCGTGGCTCGCTTTGAGACGTTGGCTTGGCTGCGCGACAAGGCGCGGGATCGGCTGGTGTTGGCCGATGACGTGTTGCAAGCAGTGGCTCACGAGTCAGAACAAGACGAAGAGCGACTGTCTGCACAGCGAGATGCCTTGGAAGGCTGTCTCGGAAAGCTGCCCAAGGAGCAACGGACTGTGATTCTGGCGGCATACGCGCCCGAGGCGGCCATTCAAGACGTGGCGAAACAAAGTGGAAGAACCGTCGCAGCCTTCTATCAGTGGTTGCATCGTATGCGACTGCGATTGCTGGATTGCACGCGTCGCACGCTTCAGGCAGAGGGGCTGGCATGAGCAATTCAGCTGACTTGCGCCCTCTGTTCGTGGCCTATGCGCTTGGGGCAATCTCCCCAGAGCAGCTTCAGGCATTAGAAGCGGCGCTGCGCGAGGACCCTGATCTCCGCCGTGACTTTATCGAGTACATGAATATTGATTCGGCGTTAGGCGACATGGCGGCGCTGTCCGAGGCCGAGTTGGCAGAGTTTGAAACAACGAAGCCCGACAATCTATCAGGAGCAACTGGATCTGGCGTTTCTGGCGCGATTGCAAGAGCCAACGACCGACCAACGCAAACATTTCGAGATGTTGCATTTGTGGGAGCACTTGCGGCGACTTTGCTTATTGCCGCATTCTTGTGGTTCGCCAATCCAAGCGAGAACGAGCAATTACCGGTGGCAATGCTGGTCGCGGATGTCAATGCCGTTCTGTTGTGCGATGGCCAGCCTTGCCAGGGCACAGAATTGCGGGCCGGCAAGTATCGGCTGGACCAAGGACTTTTACACTTACAGTTCATCGGTGGAGTCATGGTTTACGTGGAGGCTCCCGCCCGCTTCGATGCGGTCAGCGACAAACGTGTGACGCTGCACAGTGGGCGACTGTCGGCCAACGTGCCGCCCGAAGGTATCGGCTTTACGGTGGAAACGCTCGCAGCAGAAGTCATCGACTTCGGCACGGAGTTCTCTGTTGAGGTCGAATCGAGCGCGAGCGAGGTGCATGTGTTTGAAGGGATGGTGCGAGTTCTGCCACGTTCACCGAGCGGCACGAAGACGGGCAGCGCGGTTGATCTGCGCACGTCGCAGGCAGTGATGATCGACCACGCGAGCGAAAAGCCAGTCGAAATTGACTTGGCGACAGATCGGTTCATCCGCACGTTCGACGAGTCCCGACGCCGGTATTCAGGCACAGTCAAACGGCTTTCACCTGTGGCGTTTTATCGGATGGCGATTCGCGACCAGGGACTGGCGTGCCTGCCGCCAGAATACGCGGGCGTTGTGTTGACGGGTGACGGAAACCGGCCGCCTCACGCGAGAGGGGTCTTTGCCGGCGGTTCGCTGCGCGTGCTGGCCGACTCTTCGGGACGCGGCGGGCGGGTCGATATTCCGCCGCCGCTGCGGACGGGGCAGTTCACGCTCGCCGCATGCGTCTATCTTGAAGCCGGAGCACGCAACGGAATTGTGGCGACCAATATCCGCAGCAATCATGGCAACTTTGCTTTGGGACTTGATGAGAATGGCTTCCTTCAAGCGACTATCAGAAACCGCGACGGTGACCTGCTGAGCGTCTCCGGAGAAGCCGCGGTCGCGCTTCATACATGGCGTCATGTCGTGATGACCGTCGATGGCCAGCAGTTTCGGCTCTACGAAGACGGTCATTTGGTCGCGTCCGCTGCGTGCTCTCCGGTTGCCGACAGCGTGGCTGACGTGCTGTGGTTTGGAACCAACGCTGATGGAAAAAACTTGTGGGACGGACGCATTGATGAAGTCGCCCTGTTTGACCGGACGCTGAGCGATGCCGAGGTGACGGAACTGTACCAGTCGGCACTGGGCGAAATGGAGAATTCAGAATGATTGCCTTCCTTCAATCGCCCGAACTTTGCTCTGGTCAACACATGCCCTTGAAGACAGATTTCTTCTTTTTAGTACCTGAACCGTTGGTTCGGAGTGTTCAAACAACGAAACTCACTTTTATGAAAACTGATTTGTCTTGGCTGCTGCTGTTCGTAGCTTTAGTCAGCCAGTCGCTGGCGACCGAGCCGAGAACGCGCGTCACCATCGTCGACGATGCGTTTCAGATCAATGGACAGCCGACCTATGCCGGACGAACCTGGAACGGCAAGAAGATTGAAGGACTGCTGCTCAATAGCCGCATGGTACAGGCGACGTTTGATGATCTGAATCCTGAAACTCGCAATCGCTGGGCCTATCCTGACACGCAAACTTGGGATGCCGAGCGTAATCTGCGTGAATTCTTGGCCGCCATGCCAGACTGGCGAAAGCACGGGCTGCTGGCAATCACGGTCAATCTACAAGGAGGTAGCCCACAAGGTTACTCTAAGGCTCAGCCATGGCATAACTCTGGTTTCTCGGAGACGGGAGAGTTGCGTCCCGAGTACTTCGCGCGGCTGGAGCAGGTACTCGCAAAGGCAGACGAGTTGGGGATGGTTGTAATTGTTGGCTATTTCTATTTCGGGCAAGATCAGCGATTGAGGGACGAGGCGGCGGTGATCGCCGCGACCGATGCTGCGACGAAATGGCTGCTCGAACGCGGTTTCACCAACGTCCTTGTCGAGGTAAATAACGAGTGCAATGTGAAGGCATATGATCACGACATCCTCAAACCCGATCGCATTCACGTACTGATCGAGCGTGTCCGCAAGACAGAGTTGAATGGGCAACGATTGCTCGTCAGTACGAGTTATGGCGGCGGTGACGTGCCAAAAGAGAACGTGGTTCGCGCATCCGACTTCTTGTTACTTCATGGTAACGGTGTGAAAGATCCCGCACGCATTGCCGCAATGGTTCGCCAAACACGAGCCGTCCCTGGCTATCGCCCCATGCCGATTCTGTTCAATGAAGACGACCATTTTGACTTTGACCAGTCCAACAACAATTTCGCGGCGGCAGTCGGTGAGTACGCGAGCTGGGGCTATTTTGACTATCGCATGAAGAACGAAGACTTCGACGACGGCTTTCAAAGCGTGCCGGTCAATTGGGGCATCAGCAGTCCTCGAAAACGTGCCTTCTTTAAATTGCTGAGTGAAATCACAGGAGTGAAACCGTGATTATGCGGATATATCGTGGCGGTAATCGACCGAGGTTAAAGATGTATATGCGGGCGGTCGACGCGATTGCGAAAGAGAGCCTACTGTTTACACCATGCGATCCTTCGAGTGCCCGTTAATTAGAGAACTTCCATGACAAGATCAGAAATCTTTCAGAAACACACTCTTGCGATTCTCGCCATCTTGCTCGTCGCACATCAAGCAGGCGCGACAGCTGCTGAAACATCTAAACCCAACGTGGTTTACATCATGGCCGACGATGTCGGTTGGGGTGACTTGAGTTTTCATGGCGGCGGCGTGCCCACACCGAACATTGACCGCCTCTGCAAGCAAGGGGTCGAGCTGACGCAATTCATGGGCTGGTGTGTCTGCTCGCCGACGCGCGCGATGTTGCTTACCGCACGTCATCCGATTCGGGTCGGCACGGGGCCAGAAGTCGGCGGTGAATTGGCGTTGGAGGAAACGACCATCGCCGAGGGGTTCAAGGCCAACGGCTATCGCACCGGCGTGTTTGGAAAATGGCACAACGGCGAGGATCCGAACACCCCAGAGTTTCAAGCCGCCTTTGCCGAGGCTTTCAGGCAGATGCCCAACAAGAAACACACGGGTGGTCACGGCGCGAATGCGCACGGCTTCGACGAGGCTTGGGTCTACTACGGCGGCGGCGCGGACTATTTCAATCGCCGCACGGTGCAAGGACGTGGTCCCGTTTCGTGGTGGCATAATCAGGAGTTCCGCCAAAACGACGAAGGCTACACCGACGATCTGGTCACGCAACATGCCATCGACTTTATCCGTGCGAACAAGGACCGGCCGTTTTTCTGCTACGTGCCATTTCACATTGCCCACGCGCCGCTGCAAGCGAAGGAAAACGACCTCGCTGTAATCGACCCGAAGAAGGCTGCCCAACTCCCCACGGCCAGCGGCAAGACGACCGACGAAGGCAAGCACATCCACGCGGCGATGCTGCATTCGATGGACAAGAATGTCGCCGCTATCCGCGCCGAACTTGACAAGCTTGGCCTGAGCGACAACACGATCCTGGTCTTCACCAGTGACAACGGCGCGATGGAAGCCGGCAGCAGTTTGCCGCTACGAGGACACAAGCACACCATCTACGATGGCGGGGTGCGGTTGCCGACGGTGATTCATTGGCCGCAGGGCGATTTGGTTGGAGGTAAAAAGTGGGGCGGGCTCTGCGGCGCGCTCGACATGTTTCCCACGCTGATGGCGATGACAGGTTCCAAGATGCCCGAAACGCGACCGCTCGATGGCAAAAATGTCTGGCCCGCACTGCGCGAGGGCCGGCCGAGTCCGGTCGATAGCTATTATTTCGTGTGGCACGATGAAGATGCGATTCGCACGGATCGCTGGAAGCTGCATCGTTTCTTCGAGCGCTACGAATTGTACGACATCAAGCAAGACGAGTCCGAATCGACCAACCTCGCTGAGGCACATCCCGAAGTGGTCCAGTCGCTCGCCACGAAGATGGACGCCTGGGCCGATTCGCTGGGGGTTGCGCTCGGTCACCGGCCCGCACCTAAGAAGTATCATGCGCCCGCCGCACCCGAGGGGGACGTACTGGCGGTCACCGTGACAATCACCGACAAAGCCCGGCCCAATGATCGACTCGCCATCAATGTGGCGAATTGGGGTGCAACGCAGTATGCCACGGACTGGGTCGAATTTGACATTGCTTTCTCTGCGGAACAGCCGCAGCGACGCCCCTACTATTCCACGCTGGAAGGGAATAACTCAAAACCGTTCGGCCCGCTGTTCAAAGCGGGCACCGGCGTCGATCAGTTCGGCCGAGATCAAGTCACCGGCCCTCGCATCGCCGCAGCCAAGGAGGTCTGGGAGCACCGCATCGTGGGACTGTCCAGCACTGCTCCCGGTCCGCTAGGCAAACATGGGGTCGTCTTTACAGGGGGTACGCCGGGGACGTTCACGATCTACCTCGATAATCTCCGCATCCGCCACGCGGACGGAAGTACCACTCCACTGTGGACCAGCGACAAAGAAACACGCCGAGACAAATTCACTGCCAACGACCGGTTTACCGACTTGCAGATTCGCACCATCAATGTGAATGAGGTTCGCCAATGAAATCTGCCAGTGGTTGCACCAGGCGTGAAGTAAAGTCACTACCTTTGTTCACAGGTTTTCATCGAGAGCCCTCGGCGTGAAAACTTACATCTACTACGGCTCCCCTAACGATCAAGACCCGCACCCTCAACGTCACCGAAGTCGACAAGGATTGAAACTCGCATGAAACGAATGCTATCTGTCCTTGGTGCTTGCTGGATCTCCGTATTTGGTGCAGCCGCTGCTGTGGGAGCAGACGCGCAAGACACTCGGCCTAACATCGTGTTCATCCTCATCGATGACATGCCTTGGTACGGGACTTCCGTCCGAATGGACGCTGAGAATCCCGGCTCGGCAATGGCGTATATCGAGATGCCGAATGTCGAGAAGCTCGCGAAGCAGGGGATGGTCTTCCGCAACGCACGGGCGGCCGCCGGCATGTGCGCTCCCTCACGCTGCTCCATCCAGACGGGAATGATGACCGCACGCCACTTGTACAGTGGCAACGGCGGCTTCGGTGACAAAACCGATGGCACCGTCGAGTATCTCAGCCGCGGCAAAGACGCCACGCTGCCGCTGCTCTGCCCTGAGCCGCAAGGGAACATCCGGCACACTTCGGTAGGTGAGGTGCTGAAGAAGTCGGGCTATGCTACCGCGCACTTCGGCAAGTGGCATCTGTACGGCGGCGGTCCTGAGAAGCACGGCTACGACGAAAGCGATGGTGACACCTCCAATAGCAGTTTCCGCCCCATCGATCCCGCGACGGGCGAAAAGACGAAAGTCTCCGCAGACCCGAAGTTCATGTTCAGCATCACTCGACGCAGCGTGGATTTTATCGCTCGACAGGCACAGGCTGGGAAGCCGTTCTTCGTTCAACTATCGCATTATGCCAATCACGGCCAGTTTCAGGCGCGCCAAGCGACGCTGGAAAAGTATGAGAAGAGTCCCGTGTTCCAGAAAATCGCGGCCAAGCGCGAGCAGGCAAACTCGCAGCTCTCGGCGGCGATGACCGAAGATCTCGACACGTCGATCGGCCAGGTGCTGGCCAAACTGGATGAACTCGGAATCGCCGACAACACTTACGTCATCTTCACGTCGGACAACGGTCATCAAGATTGGAACGACGGGCAGGAACCGCTCCGCAGCGGCAAGTGGTGGATCTGGGACGGCGGCCTGCGAGTACCACTTATCGTGCGCGGTCCAGGCGTAGCGAAGGGTTCGCGTAGCGCTGTAAATGTTGTTGGCTACGATTGGCTGCCGACTTTTGCCGATGTTGCCGGCGCCGATATTCCGAACGACGTGGACGGCGTCAGTCTCAAGCCCGTCCTGCTTGGCCAGCCCGTGGCGGAGAGCTTCGTGAACCGACCGATCTACTTTCACTATCCGCACTACCGGGTCTCACCGCCAAGCTCGGCGATCGTCGAGGGGGACAGGAAGCTGCTGCACTTTTATGAGTGGCCGAACGACGACTTCTACTACGATTTGAAAGCCGACCTCGGTGAGCAAAACAACATCGCCATCGGGAATCCCGAGGCGTCACACAGTTTGCATCAAAAGTTGATGGATCACCTGCAGGCTGTTGGCGGCTACTTCCCAAAACCGAATCCCAAAGCCGATCCAGCGATCAAGAAATACAACCCGCAGAATCCTGCCGATCAAGGCTCGTTCGGTCCCGGGGATCGAGAATAGCTGGACGCTGCGAAGTAAACTGAATTGAAATAGGGCGAACCAACATGACCGCGACAACCTACCGTTGGACCAGCCTCTCCGCGATATTGCTCGGCGTCGTCGCATTGACCTGCTCGCCGACGTGGGCATCCGATCCGACCGACCCCACGCCGCAGCGAACCGAAAGGACGCCGCCACCGGCGATGTCGGACGTGGCCTACGGCAAGCTAGAACGCCAGACGCTCGATTTTTGGAAGGCGGACGCGGATGGACCTACTCCCGTGATGATCTATTTTCACGGCGGGGGTTTCAAGAAAGGGAGTAAGAAGCAGATCAGCCGCGACATTCGCGTGGATGAATACCTCAAGAACGGGATTTCCTGCATCTCGGTGAGTTATCCCTTCTCGGACAAGTTGGACATACCATCGATCTGCAAAGAGTGTGAACGCGTTATCCCATTCGTGCGATCCAAGGCGAAAGAGTGGAATATCGACCCCAAGCGCATCGGTGTTTCGGGATGCTCCGCGGGTGCGATTATCGCCTTTTGGATTGGCACCCAAAAATCAGATGAAGTCAGCGTTATTGGCGCGACCCAGCAACCGCTTGGCACTGTGTTACTCATACCCCACATTACTGCGAAGTCGCCGCCCTGCATTATCTACCAGCAAGATCCGGAAAAAAACAAACTCCACGGGCCGGTGAATGCTCAGTTGATCAAGGACGCCTACGCGAAACACGGCGTCAAATGCCAAGTCTATGGTGCCGGCACGAACCAGTTCGACACACCTCCCGATGGAAAGGACAAGTTTTCGATCATGATGGAATTCTACATGAGCACATGGGGAATGGCTGAGTCCGGCACTAACCGAACCATTGAGGCACCGCCTCGTTCGGAACATCAGCCAAAGAAGATGGAATAACATTCGGGAGGACGAGATGAGACATTTGAAGATACTCTTTACCTTGGCCTTTGGGCTGCTCATCTTTAGCAGTTCTTCGGCGTCGACTGACGACGCATGTGCCGTTCACCTGATTCTTCTGTCAGGCCAGTCCAACATGGCCAACATGGTTCCTGCCCGGGTCTTCTCCCCTGAAGTCGAGAAGCATTTTGGCGCCGAAAATGTGGTAGTCGTAAAGGTCGCCCGAAGTGGGCAGCCGATCCGACGTTGGTACAAGATGTGGAAAGTCAACGTCGATCAGAATCCCGCTCAGATTGGTGATCTGTTCGAGCAGCTTATGAAAGAGACGGAAACGGCCATGAAGGGGAAGTCGATCAAGTCCGTCACTCTGATCTGGATGCAAGGAGAGCGTGATGCGAAGGAACGACTTGCTGACCGTTACGAGGAAGCGTTCCTTGGAATTTTGGAGCAATTAAAAAGCGATTTGAAGGTCGAGGAAATTCACTACATCATCGGCCGGTTGAGTGACGCGGGGCTGGGCAAGAAGGACTGGGACAAGATCAGAGAGGTGCAGCAGAAACTGGGAGAGGCTGGTCCTCGAAGCGCATGGATCAATACGGACGACCTCAATGACGACGGCCAGAAACACAATGATCTCCATTACTCGGAAAAAGGATACGACCTCCTCGCCGAGCGATTTTCACGCGAAGCAATCGAGCTTTTGACAAACGCCAAACAAGCGGGAAAGTAGCGACGATGAATCAACACAGGCGTAAGACTAATGCAGCGGCAATGCAAATGAACCGACTTCTGTTGGCAGTTGTAGTTATTTGCTTGGTCACCACGCATGCGCACGCTCAGACGGTAGTGCGAAAGCCGAATATCATCGTGATTCTTGCTGACGATATGGGCTATGGTGATTTGTCGTGCTTTGGAGCCAGTGATATTGCCACGCCTAATCTTGATCGCATGGCGACAGAGGGGGCGAAGTTCACCAGTTTCTACGTTGCCCCGGTCTGCTCACCGACGCGCGCCTCGCTCATGACGGGATGCATCGCGCAGCGCGTGGGGATCGGCGGCGTGATATTCCCTCGCAACAACCACGGTCTGAACGCTGACGAAATCACGCTGCCGGAACTGTTGAAGGATCAGGGCTATTCCACCGCCATCATCGGCAAGTGGCATCTCGGCAATGAAGACGTGTTCCAACCGCTCAAGCATGGGGTTGATTACTGGTACGGAACGCCCGCGTCCAACAGCCAGGGTTTCGTTCCAACGCTCAAACAGTACGCGGCAGACTGCATCTGGCGCGAGGGATACACCCACGAGAGCATTCTCAATTTGAAGGAAGTGCCCTGTCCACTCGTACGCAACAACCTCGTCATTGAAGTACCTGCGGAGCAGACGCAATTTACCCAGCGTTACACGCGCGAGACCGTCCGGTTCATCACCGAAAACAAAGACAAGCCGTTCTTTGTGTACCTTGCGCATAATATGCCGCACGCTCCACTGCATGCATCTGAGAAGTTCGTTGGAAGCAGCAAACGAGGGATCTATGGCGACACGATTCAGGAACTCGATTGGAGCACTGGCGAGATATTGAAAGCATTGAAGGAGCTTGAGTTAGATAAGAATACACTGGTCATTTTCACGTCGGATAACGGCCCTAACACCCGCACAGGCAGCAGTGCCGGCCCGCTAAAAGGGGGCAAAGGCTCGACTCTGGAAGGGGGCGTGCGTGTGCCGTTCCTAGCTCGCTGGCCGGGAGCAATTCCCGCAGGCCTGGAATCTGGCGAGTCCGTCACCGTCATGGATTTCCTGCCGACGCTGACCAAACTCGCGGGCGGAGAAGTCCCCCAAGACCGCATGATCGATGGTAAGGACATCTGGCCGCTCCTCGCCGGAATGAAGGATGCGAAATCACCTCATGAAGCCATCTACTACCTAAGGGGCCGAGGCGTTGATGGAATCCGAGTCGGCGACTGGAAGTACATGACCGTTGACTCGAAAGCTAGCCTGACGGAAGTCGAGATCGAACTGACACGCGAAGCGCAAAAGCTACCTCGCAAAGAGCGCAAGGCACTCATCAAAGAGAGGACAAAAGCGGCCCAATCAGAACAAGGCAACAACGAGATGCTCTTCAACCTCAACGACGATATCGGCGAGCAAAACAATCTGTTTGCCAAGCATCCTGACATCGTAGCGCGGCTGAAAAAACGGATGGAAGACTTCCAAAGCGAGTTTCGCAAAACCACTCGGCCTGCTGGCATTGCCGGACCAACAGAACCGATGACGACTGAATAGCGACAGATGAATAGCGACAGATTCACAATTAACGGATCAATCCCCATGACTGCTTCACATCAAACTAGTCCATCACGTCGAACTCTGTTGAAAACGATTGGCGCGACGACTGCGCTGGCTGCGTCCGATCTGTTGCCCTCCATGATTTATGCCGCGCCGTCAGCAACCGCGAACGACAAATTACGAGTGGGGTTGATCGGTGCTGGAAACCGAGCCAAATGGCTGACACGGGCGTTATCTCGTGAATCCCAGCGAGCCGAATTGGTTGCCGTCTGCGATTGCTACCTGCCGCAGATCGATGCTCTTGCTGCGGATAACACGAAAGACCCCAAAGCCGGGGATGCCTGGAAACGGTATCAGAACTACGAGCAGATGTTCGACCAGGAACAACTCGACGCGGTTATGATCGCGACTCCCGATCACGTTCGGGTGCGAGCAGCCGTCATCGCCTGTGCCAAAGGCCTGGATATTTACGCGGAGAAGCCGCTCAGCTTCAGCATTCCGGAAGGTCGCGCACTTGTGAGCGCGGTCCGCAAACACAAGCGAATCCTCCAGGTGGGAACACAACAACGTAGTACCGCCATCAACCGGTATGCCTGCCAGTTCGTTCGCGATGGAGGCCTGGGAAAGGTCCATACGATCCTAGTCAAAAACATGGCAGGCTCGCGGCCCGCAGGTGGCTTAACAGCTGAAGCCGTCCCGGAAGGAATGGACTGGAATCGTTTTTGCGATCAGGCACCGCTGCTGGGATACAACCCCGATCTTCATCGAAATTGGCGTCGATACGATCCGTTTACAGGAGGAACGATTTGCGATCGTGGAGCCCATGCGCTCGACATGGTTCATTTGGCGATGGGCTGGGACGCCATCGCGCCTAAGAAAATCGAACCGACTGTCGACGGGGACAACTATTGGGAACGTGGCGTCCGCATGTACTACCCTGATGGCACGGAGGTGCGAGTAGAAAACAAAGACGGCCCCGAGTTCGGCGGCATCTTCAGTGGTGAGAAAGGAAAGATCGAAATCAATCGCGGGCGATTCACCTGCAACCCGAAGGGGATCCTTAAGGAGTTTGAGGGTGCAGACACCGAAAACCATGTTGCTAACTGGCTTGATTGCATCCAATCGCGAAATGAACCCAACGCACCGGTCGAAGTGGGGCATCTTGTGACTAGCGTTGCGCACTTGATCAACATTTGTCGAATCACTGGCCGCGCGATCGACTGGGATGCGACGGCAGAACAGATCGTTGGGGACAAAGAAGCCAACAATCTGCTCACCAAGACTCGCCGTTCCGAATTTGCACTACCGAACACATAGGCACGGAAATCCAATGATACGAAACATGATCCTCGCAGCCGCTATCGCAACCGCGTTTGCGATACCGCAAGCAGTTGCCGAAGATTGGCAGGTGCTTTTTGATGGAACAAGCCTGCAAAGCTGGCAACCGTCAAAGGACAACACGCAGTTTAAGTTGGTCGAAGAAGTTATTCTCGGTTCGAGTTCCGACCAAACTCACTTTCTGGTCACAAACAGCAAGTACGCAGACTTTGAGTTGGAGCTCGAAGTCAAGTTGCACGACACCGACCTGAACTCCGGAGTGCAGATTCGCACAAGTACGAGTCGGACAAACGAGAAAGGCGACTCCCGCGCTGTGATTCATGGCCCGCAGGTCGATCTTGGGAAATCACCCGGGCGCAGCGGACATATCTTTAATCAGGGCAATGGTGCCTGGATCACGCCCATGGACAAGCTCGCGAACAGCAATGTGATGAAGAACGGAGAGTGGAATACGTTGCGAGTCTTGGCCGTTGGCCCGCGAATTCAAACCTGGGTCAATGGCCAGCAGGTTGCGGACGTCACCGACGAAGAAGCCCACACCAAGTATCCTTCGGGTGTGATCGCACTGCAGGTACACGGTGTCAAGAATTCACCGGAGAAAGTTCGCCACGTCTCGTTTCGATCCATTCGCATTCGCGAAATCGAAACCGCCAAGTAACAGTCGAGAGCGAGGTTCCCTCCGAACTCAACGGTCGCAGGAAAACCAATCGCTCCAGGAAGAAACAACCATGAAATCCATCCCATGCCTGCTGTTGCTCCTCCTGTGGATGCTTGCGCCGCCGCGCGAATTACTGGCTGAGACGCCCGCCAAGCCCAACGTCCTGCTGCTGATTGTCGATGATCTCAACACTTGGTTGCTGGAAGATCCCACGCGTTACTCGGGTAAGGTCGTCGCACCCAATCTCCAGGAGTTGGGCAAGCAAGGAATCGTCTTTCATCGGGCCTACACGGCCAGCCCGGTGTGTTGCCCCTCCCGCACCGCTTTGCTCTCCGGCGTGCGTCCTTGGCAGTCGGGGTTGTATGAGAACGGGCTCGATTCGTCGGCGAGTGCGGCACTCAAGCAGGCCACGTCCATGCCCGCGGTGTTCAAGCAGGCCGGGTATTACACGGCGTCCTACGGCAAGGTCGGCCACGGCTGGAGACTCGGCGACGTGTGGGATGATTCCTTGGCCCACAGGCGCGACCCAGCTCCGCCGCAAGCCCCGTTACTCCCATTCACCCGCGGCGAACAGGACTGGGGGCCGACGCACCTGAAGGAAACGGACATGAGCGACACGAAAATCGCGGATGCCGCCGTGGCTCAGTTGAAGCGAAAGCATGATCGCCCCTTTTTCATTGCCTGCGGCCTGTTCCATCCTCACATGCCGTGGTACATCCCACAAGAATATTTCGACATGTTTCCGCTGGATGAAGTGAAGACTCCGGAGATTCTCGATACCGACCTGGATGACTTGCCGCCGCTGGGCCGCGCTGTCACCCAAAGCAAGTCGAAGTTCGTCGATCAGATGATGGCGAACAAGCTGCACAAGGAAGGCGTGCGGGCATATCTGGCTGCCACAGCCTATGCTGACTTCCAAATGGGTCGTGTCCTGGAGGCGCTGAAGCAAAGCCCCTACGCTGACAACACCATCGTGGTATTCCTGAGCGATCATGGCTTCCACCTCGGTGAAAAGCACCACTGGCAAAAGAACACGCTTTGGGAAGAGGCTACGCACTGTAACCTGGCCTTCCACGTTCCAGGGATCACGACACCCAACAGTATTTGCCAGCGGTGCGTCTCACTCCAGGATCTCTACCCAACATTGATGGATCTCACTGGTCTCACGCCGCCGTCCAAGGTGGAGGGGCGTTCGCTGGTGCCGCTCCTCAAGGATCCCAAGGCCGCATGGGAGAGCACGGCAATCACATCCTGGGGCGATCGCTACATCTCCATCCGGACGGAGCGGTATCGCTACATCCGTTATCGAGAGGACCAGGAGGAACTTTACGACATCTCGAAAGACCCGCACGAGTGGATCAACCAGATCGAGAACCAGGATTACACCGCCGAAGTCGAGAGCCTGCGGTCGAAGGTGCCCGCGCTACAGGACATGGCCCCGAAGCTGAAATCCGGTCGCAGAACCGGCGACGACTAGCGACTTGAGGCTGAAGTCCGTACCTTTTGCGTCACACGCCCGATCCACCGAACTGACTCCAGAGACCACTCACGTTTGGGGATACGTTGGGCCGAGCAAAGAAGAAATCGAAAAGGATTGCCAACAAACTATCATAACGTGGAAAACTCGGGAGCCAGAGAAGCCTTGAGTCAGTACAACGTGCGGCTAGCAAGCATAGAATTGGGCTGTCATCGTAGCAGCCCGCGCAGTTGAGATCGATCATTTGATGCCGAGATGTCGTCAAGCCGCACTATGTTGATAGTACTTGAGCAATCCGCCGAGCCGCTCGCGGCGTTTTGCGTTGATGGCTAGGATTGGTGTGATTGAAATCGGAGGCTCGGAAAATTGTTCTGACCCCGTGTTGAATCTCCGGCCTAATATGAATGAAACGTCGCTCAGTTTGCTCAACCGCCTTCGTCGCTCCCCCGAATCCGAAAGTTGGGATCGGCTGGTCGGTCTGTATGCGCCGTTAATCAGGGCATGGTTGCGGAAGTACGAAGTGCAATCTAGCGATGCTGACGATCTTCTGCAGGAAGTCCTGCTGGCGGTATCAAAAGATCTAGGCAAATTCGAGCATGGTGGGCAACCGGGCGCATTCCGTGGCTGGCTCAAGGCAATCCTGGTGAATCGATTGCGGAAGTTCTGGCGAGGGCGAGATCGTCGTCCGCAGGCACCTGGCGACTCTGACATCGATGCCAGATTGACGCAATTGGATGACCCGTCCAGCGAAGTGAGCAATATCTGGGCTCGCGAGCACGACCAGTACGTGCTTCGACAGCTGCTGGCTCTTGCTGAGCCTCACTTCGCCGCAAACACCTGGAAGGCCTTCTGTCGCGTGGCCTTGGATGGGGCGAAGCCCGAGGTTGTGGCTGAGGAAATGGGAATTTCCCGAAATGCCGTGATTGTCGCTAAGTGTCGTGTGCTGAGCAGGTTACGTCAGGAATCTGAAGGGCTGATCGAGTCTTCTTCGGGTTTTTTCGCCAAGAGCTGAAATCCTCGGCAGCGATCGGGTCTTACTAGTTAGCGATGCATCTGACGGTTTTCGACCTCCGGTGTTGAGACGCCCTAGAGAATACTGGCGTGTCCATGACCACTTTTTGACCGAGTCTCCCATGCCCGAAATTACAGCCCATCCGAGTCGAGATCAACTGAGCGCTTACAACCTTGGGCAATTGCCGCCGGACGAAGCGGTTGCCGTCGAGAGCCACATCAGTGAGTGTGAGCCCTGCTGCGATACAATCGTCAGCCTGTCATCCGACGACACGTTTGTCGGCCTCTTAAAAGAAGCCAGGCAATTGCCGACGGATCAGACAGTCGATCATGGGGTGGCTGCCTCGTGTTCGTTATGTCAGGACGTCCCTGTTCAATTGGCTGAGCATCCCCGCTACGAGATTGTCGGTCTGATCGGCAAAGGGGGCATGGGGGATGTTTACAAAGCCAGGCACCGGAAGATGGAACGCACGGTGGCGCTGAAGGTCATCAATCGCGGACTGGTTCAGAAACCCGAAGCCGTGGATCGTTTCCATCGAGAAGTCAAGGCTGCCGCGCAACTTTCTCATCCAAACATCGTGACCTCACATGATGCCGATCAAGCTGGTGACTTCCACTTCATGGTGATGGAGTACGTCGACGGTGTTGACCTGTCTCAGACGGTCAAAGACCGAGGCGCATTGCCGGTCGCCGCAGCATGCGACTACATCCGGCAGGCAGCAATCGGACTGCAGCACGCACACGAGCGCGGCATGGTTCACCGCGACATCAAGCCCCACAACCTGATGCTCACATCGGACGGCACCGTCAAGATTCTCGACTTTGGTCTGGCTTCGTTGGCGCCTATGGCAGGGTCAGATCCGGAATCAGTTGAAGCACGTGGCGACCTCACCACGGCCGGCGCTATCATGGGCACCCCCGATTTCATCTCGCCCGAACAGGCGAAAGACGCCCGCAGCGCCGACATCCGCAGCGACATCTACAGTCTCGGAGCGACGTTGTATTTCCTGTTATCCGCCCAGCCGCCATTCGCGGAGGGAAGCGTCATGCACAAGCTCAAGAGTCATGCGCAGGTCGAACCGGAGTCGCTGACAACGCTGCGTAACGACATGCCTGAGCAACTGGTGGCCATCGCTTCCACCATGATGGCGAAGAACCCCGACGAACGGTATCTGACGCCGAAGGAAGTTGCAGACGCCCTGGAGTCGTTCTTGCGAACGTGGCAACCCGGTGTAGTAAATTCGCAGGGACAAGGTGCCTCAAATGGTGGAAACGATTCCGGTTCAGACGGGCAAAAACCTGTGCCTGACGATTCGAACCCCAGTCGGCTGCCAATGGTGGCAAAGTTCCTGCTCTACACGTCGCTACTTCCGATCGGGCTAATGGTCTTGAACGAATTTGTTCCCCTGGGAATGTTCAGCAGCGAAACGGATTGGTTCTGGTATAGCTGCCTCGTATCGCTTGTACTGGGCATGATTGGCGGCACCATGTTAGGTATCCACCATGGGATATCAAGCATTCGTGAGGGGCAGCACCTTAAAGGGATGACGATGAACCAAACCGTCCTTCTCATCATCTGCATCGCCGTTTCTGCCTCTGGTATTTTAAACCACATGAGCGATGGTAACTGGCATATTGAGGTAACGCCGCAGTCTGACCGCATGACTCTGGGGACACACCCCCTGACGATCGTTAATACTTCCGGAGAGAAGCCGTTCGGCGGGACACACAGGACCCATAAGGACGTTGCC
>JBGSNR010000007.1:0-225755 GCA_041739545.1 Pirellulaceae bacterium
ATGGTGGCAAAGTTCCTGCTCTACACGTCGCTACTTCCGATCGGGCTCATCTTTGTGAACGAATTCGTTCCCCTGCCATTATTCAGCGGCGAAACTGATTGGTTCTGGTATTGCGTGCTAACATCGATTGCTCTGTCCACAATTGGCGGCATCGTGCTGGGTGTCCACCAAGGGATGTCAAACATTCGTGACGGGCAGCGCAAGAACGGGATGACGACCGGCCAAACCGCCCTAATCATCCTCATCTTAGCCCTTTCTGCCCTTGGTATCTTGAACCACATGATCGCTGGTAACTGGCATATTGAGGTAACGCCGCAGTCTGACCGCATGACTCTGGGGACACACCCCCTGACGATCGTTAATACTTCCGGAGAGAAGCCGTTCGGCGGGACACACAGGACCCATAAGGACGTTGCCACTGGGATCACAACCCGTTCCTTCGAAAGCGCCAACGGTCGATACAAGATCACGCTGTTGGACAAAGTTCTGACAGTCAACGGCAAAAAATACACGCTCGAAAATCCAACCGACGCGATTCGCATCGTGGACGACCGAGTTGAAATCACACAAGTTACATCGCTACCAGATGGCGAGCGATTCGATTCGAAGGCGCTGCCAGATGACGTCAAGGTGCGGCAAATCCTCGATCGGATGGAGAAAGCGTACGCCGAGTGCAAGTCGTACCGTGATTCAGGCGTCATCAAGTCTGTGTTTCCTAGGACCACTGGCTCATCCGAATGGACTGTCGAGCATTCATTTACCACAGCGTTTGTGCGTCCTGACCGGTTTCGATTCGAAATCAAGGATCAGTATGATGATGAGTTAGTGATCTCTCTCGACGGGGAAGACGTGCAAACCTCGTGGGACATTGAACCGGGATTCCCAAAACCGAAGTCACTCGAGCTCGCCATGCCTCAAGCGGTTGGTTTCGCAGGGGGAGATGTCGGTCGAATTCCGGCCCTGCTCATGCCAAAACAACTTGACGGTTGGGTCGACTTGAACCTCATCGACCCGATACAGATCGAGGACGGCAAGCTTCAGAATGTTGAGTGCTTTCGTTTGCAATACAACTTCCGCGACGAGCAAATCACACTTTGGATCGATAAGCAGTCCCATCTCGTACGACGGATTGACGAATGGCGCAAGTCGGACGACGTTAGCATCGAGCGGACGACGACCTACGATCCAACGATCGATCACAAGATCACGGACGAGATGCTCGAATTTGATCCGCCTGCTCCGCAAGCCGCTGATGATGGTGCTAACACTCTGCCAGGATCAGCCCTCGGTGGCAATGATTCTCCGCCTCCCCCAGCTCAAGAGCGCGACGCTGATGCCGCTACCCAAAAAGCGGGTCAGCAGCGATCAGATAATCATCTCGAGATGCCGCTCTGCTGGTGCCCCGCTGGAGAATTTAAGATGGGTCGAAAGCAGCTACCCGTGACACTGACCCGCGGCTTCTGGATGGGAAAATACGAGGTGACGCAGGCGCAGTATGAAGCGTTGATGGGCGAAAATCCGAGCGAGAACAAAGGCGAATCCCTGCCGGTTGAGAAGGTGGAGTGGACCAAGGCCACGAAGTTCTGCCAGAAGTTCACGGAACTTGAACGCAAAGCGGGTCGCTTGCCGAAGGGTTGGGAATATCGACTACCGACCGAGGCTCAGTGGGAGTATGCGTGCCGGGCAGGCACAACCCTAATCTGGGACGAGAAAGACTTGGTGTACCCGTCCACGTTTGGAGACGATCTCAGTGAGCTGGGAGACTACGCTTGGTATGGCGATAACTGCGACGGCACGCCGCACCCAGGCGGCCAGAAAAAGCCGAACGCGTGGGGGCTGTGTGATATGTATGGGAACGTGAGCGAGTGGGTCCGGGACGCCTGGCAAAGCAAACTCACTGGAGGGAAGGATCCGGAAGTAGACGTTTCGTTCCCCATTCGTACACTTCGCGGGGGTAACTGGCTCAGCCAGGCGGAACCTTGTGGTTCGCCGTTCATCCGAGGTTTTGTCGTTGGCGGTCGCGAGGAACCACACATGATGGGCTTCCGCGTCGCACTTGTTTCGGTCGGTAATTCAAGCGACAGTGCGGCCACCGATCACACACAACTCCAGGGAGATTGGGAAACTGGGTCTCTCACCGAAAGCGGAAAAACTCTTACCGCCGAGGACGGCTTTGGTGGTGTCCTGCTCCAGATCAAGGACGACACATTTGTCATCGCGGAAAGGAAACCCAACGGCATAAAGTCCGAGGTTGACGCCGGTCGGATCGAGATTAAAAGCACAACGAACCCCAAGACGATTGACTTCATTGGTCGCGCCCAATCAACGATCGGCATCTACGAGTTCAAGGACGGTGTACTGCGAGTATGCCTGGTCGAACACTCCGAGGCTGAAAGCCCTCGGGGTGAACGCATCCCTGACACGGAACCCTTGAAACGTCCCACGACGTTCGCTTCCCCAGTTGGTAGCAATATTATGTTGATGGAGTTCACCAAGAGTAAGTCAGCGCAGGAGCATGACGTTTCCACCATTCAAGGCACCTGGCAGGTGACTTACTCAGAAGACAACGGCCGCATCGCCCCGCAGGAGATGCTGAGAGAACTTCGCTTTGTGATTGACGAGCACACTTTGACCACTGAAATTGGCGGACGGAAGAGCGTTTCGACATACAAACTCGTTCCGTCAACAAATCCCAAATCCATCGATCTCACCGAGAACGGTCGCACGAAGCAGGGGATCTACGATCTGGTGGGAGACACACTACGAATCTGCATCGCCGAAAGCGGCGAGCAGCGTCCAACAGCCTTCGACTCTCAACCGAACTCAGCCAATGACATTGTCCTGATACTGAAACGTGTGAAACCAGACAATGTTTCCGTAGACGGGACCGAGGACCAAAAACACAATGGTCCCCTATCAGAGGAACTCGCACGCTCATTGATCCCAACGGCGGCGTCGATCAGCAATGAAGACTTCCAGAAGTTGCAGACAAATCCTGCAGCTCAAACCATCAAGAATAAGTCACTGTCATTGGAATTGATGACTCTCGACATTTCCAACCAATCCGCCGAAGAGGCCAGCGACTTCAGATTCCTCGTTGATGGATTTCCGAAGCCGAGTGCGATCGCCGCCGCGATGTCTGCCAGCCGCTCGAAAGGCTACTTCAGCATGATTCAGCCCGATTACATCACGGAATGCAAAATCACAAGTTCGACAGACGAGATTGCACAAGGCAAAGTCACCTTTAATGCCCCGAAGCTTTATATCGGATCAGTGGTATTTGAAGCCAAGAAGCACAACAAAGAATGGCGGATCGAAAAGTTCCAGCTCTCCTCGCGCCAAATCTCAATCGTACTTGGCGAAGATGGGAATTGGCATCGTCAAGCGGAAGATAAAGACTGAGTGCGGATCAATTCGGACGGCACTCGCAGCGAGTGGACGCCGACATACAATCCAGCGGTGCGCAGCGAGTTGCCGATGATCCCCGGGAGAGATAAAAGGGGGCAGAACTATTATCAAAATCGTTCGGCAACTCTTCTCACATTGATGGATATTTGGAAATTTGGCAGTCGTGACGCATGTCAGCCAACGACCTCATCGGCATTAACCCCGACAATTCCTATGACAGCAAAACTTTCCGTCTCCGTTTTATGCATGGTTGCCACACTGACGAGCTTCTGCTGGGGGCAAGCTCCGCAGGCCGCGGAACCTTCGGATGAAGCCGCGCGGCTCGTTCTGGACCTCGGCTCTGAACTCTTTGAAGAACGGGAGAAAGCCAGCGCGGAATTGTTGCGCTTGGGAGAATCCGCGTTGCCCGCCCTGGAACAAGGCTTTAAATCCCCGGATGCCGAAATCCGGTTCCGGTGTAATCAGCTGGTCACTGATATTCGCGAAGCGAATCGCCAAAAAACCGAAGAGAAACGATTCCGCGAGTTCGTCCAGAGTGGGCTCCGCGCCGGAGGGAAAGCGGCCCCGAACTGGGAGCGGTTGCAGGAACTTGTCGAGCGTGACCCCGAGACCAAGACCCTGCTGATCGAACTCCACGAGTACGACTCCGCGTTCCTCAAGCTCGCCGTCGAGCAACCTGAGCGGGTCCCGAAATGGTGCTCAGATCGCCGCTTCCAACTCATGGACGAAATCGTGCTCTTGAGACAGTCCGGCCAAGACCCCGCCCTGATCAATACGAAGGTCCGGATGTACGTGAAACAGTCGTTGGCCCTTCCCGGAGTGGATCTCTACATGCTCGGTCAGGTGTACCAGTTCGGGAAGCCGTCCGAACTCGACAAAGACCCGGCGTTCATGAAGTTGTACCGGCTGCGATTGGCGGATCAGTTCGCACGGCTGTCGGAGCGCGGGCCGATCGATGTGAACGTGGTGAGGGATCTGAGCGAACTGGCCGGCAGTTTTGGGATGCAGCAGGAGTTCAAAGAGGCAATCCGCCCAGTCGCCGCGGCCGCCGTCGCGAGGATTCTCGGCGGTCCGTTCGACAAGAAGGCTCAGTCCGAAGCGTACGGGTTGCTCCGCCTGGCCCGGTCGTACGAGGTCGAAGGGATCGCTCCGGTGGCGTTGAAAGCGGGCCTCTCGAAGGATTTCGACGTCAAGGCTCGAGCGCAGGCCGTCGACCTGGTCGGCCGGTACGGCACGAAGGATCAGATCGAACCGCTGAACCAGTTGCTGGGCGACGGAACCGAGATCTCGAAGTTCGGGCAAATCACCATTGACGGCGTCGGGTATTCATCGAACTTGGGCGATGCAGCCCTGGCTGCCATGGTTCGTCTGAGTGGCGAGAACCTAGCCGATTATGGCCTCGGCGATGGCCCAGCCGCAGGGTACTTCGGACCGAGCGAAGAAGAGATCGAGGCGATTCGCCAAAACGCGATCCTGAAATGGAAAGCCCGTTAGTCGTCGGCAATCTCAACCGCGTGAATCGCGGTTAAGGCGAATTCTGCGCGGTCAATAAGTAACCGTTGCTCATCAACATGAATCGTCGTCGAGCTGTTTCTCCAGATTTTCAACCTCAAGCTGATTTCGTTTCGCCCGATGGTCCGTGAATCACATGTTCCGCATCGCAGCGGTAGCCCCAGGGCACCAGTTCATTGCGAATTCAACTGGGAAACGCAGAAGTTCAAAATCCCCTTGCCCTGCTCGCCGTAAAGCGTTGCACGACAAGGGGATTTTAATGAGTGGAAGCGGGAGGACACCAATAGAACTTTTTCTGACCGGGGTCAGAGGCTTTGAAACCTCGACAACTTTGCTGGTTCGGTCGCTCACTGCTCTGCAACGCAGGTCCGGCAGTTGAGGGATGCGAAATTCGATCGCGCCAGAGTGGCTTCGCTTCGCTCCTTAATCTGGTCTGCGTTGCTGTGAGGCAAATGCAACAAGCGTCGCAACGAAAGCCGCGACGCTTGAGAGGTTCCTGGGCCACTACGGAAAGGACAACTTCCGGGTAACACGGGGGATTACTGCTTTACCCAAATTGCCTTGCTGCCCCCAACTAGTTGCAACTCCTTCACCTTACCGTCTTCACCGCGTGCGATGTTATATCGCTCACCTTTAAAAGGCCCTTCAGCGAACTCGATAAAATAAACGTTTGGCTTGTCTCCCCCTGGGGCGTCCACCCCCTGATTACAAGCCCAATCACCCTCCCCCTTCAGCACAAACCGCCAAGGACCGGCTTCCATTTTTGCATCATCCGCCTTCCTAATCTTCATCTCCCCCCCAGACTTCTCCTGATAACTTCCCTCAATCCCTTTGAAGTTGTCGCCGAGGTCGTTAGCAGAGACAAACGACACAGCGGCCAAGAGTGTGAAGATTCCCAGAACAAAATTTTTAATCATTGTGTTTCCCCGGTTCAGTTTCATGGATGGAATGCCAAAAGTGGCGAGTTGCAGGCCGGATGAACCAATCCGGCCGCACAACCAGAATGTTCAAATGCGTCTCAAGTCCGACAGGCGACTGCCAAGTTTTTTGGAAGTCGCTGGAAAGAGGTATCCTCCCGTGCTACCCTGACTTGCTTGAAACACTTGGCCTATCAGGTGTTAGGGCTGCCGCCGACTATCGCCGGAAAATGAACTGTGGATAGCCAATCCGTCACAGGCTGGATCGACCAGCTTTCAGCAGGGGATGGCCAGGCAGCCGAACAGTTGTGGCAGCACATTTCCGCGCGGTTGGAAGAGTTTGCGCGGCAGAATCTCGATGTGCAGACCCGGCGGCGTTACGACGAACATGATGCGGCGAACAGTGCGTTCCACAGTCTCTGCCGCGGGTTGGCTGATGGCCGCCTGGAGGCCGAGAATCGAGACGCTTTTTGGGGTCTGTTGGCCGTCATTACGTCTCGAAAAATCACGGCCCAGCGGCGCTATTGGAATCGTCAGAAACGAGGCGCAGGAGCCATCCGCGGAGATTCCGGATTTGGTGAGGCGGGGATCAACGAGGTTGCTGACAATCAGATGACACCCGACGTCCTCGCCGAAATCACGGAGAGTTGCGACCAACTGCTCAATGCGATTCCTGACGAGACGATGAAAACGATCGTGTTGCTTAAGTTTCAGAGGGCCACGAATGGAGAAATCGCCGACGAACTGAAGTGTACTCGGCGAACCGTCGAACGAAAACTGGAACGAATTCGACGAATCTGGGTGGAGGCGGGCCTGCATGACGGCCCTCAATGACATGCAGCGTGTCGGCGGCTTCTCCGAGCGACAGAGCCAGGGAGAGGAATCTGAGAGGCTAGGCCGTTCGTGCGTTGAAGTGTCGGTTACCTGAAGCGAATCCTGTCGGAGTTTTCCACCGATTGACCATTCAGGATTACGAGCACTCTATTTGATGCAAATCCCATGAATGACCCTTCGATCAGGAATCCGGCCTACCTATCACTGACGGATCAGCAACTCTCCGAGATCGACGCTCTTTGTGACCGTTTCGATCAGGAGTTGGTGAAAGGGGATGGTCCGCGCATCGAGTCCTTTCTGGCAGAGGCTCCGGAAACAGTTCATGACGGACTGCTGGCAGAATTGCTGGCCACGGAAATCGAATACCGCTCCGAGCAGGGCGATGCGCCCCAGCCGGGCGAGTACCTCCCGCGATTTCCGGAACAGAGAAGTCTCATCACCGGGGTGTTTTCTCGCGAGGCAACGGCAGAGTTTCCCGGTAGCGAGAGTACGTCGACACATGCAATCGTTCCGACTGAGGTGGGCAACTTCCGCTTGATTGAACAAATCGGCCACGGCGGGATGGGGATCGTTCTGAAGGCTTACGACAAGAAGCTCAAGCGGGATGTCGCGATCAAGGTGTTGGCTCCATATTTGGCCGCGGACGCCGCAGCCGTGCAACGCTTCTTGCGAGAGGCTCAATCTGCGGCAGCGGTGCGGCACGACAACATCGTCGCGATTCATGCGGTCGAAGAACTCAACGGCAGTCCGTTTCTCGTGATGGAGTTGATCAACGGCGAGTCACTGCAAGACCGGATCAAACGCGGGCCGCTCCCGGCGGACGAGATCGTGCAAATCGGAATTCAAATCGCGTCGGGCCTGGATGCCGCTCACCGACGCGGGCTGATACATCGTGATATCAAGCCGGCAAATATTCTGCTCGAGAGCCAAAACGAACCAGGCGAGCCGAATGTCGTGAGAGTGAAGATCACCGACTTCGGCTTGGCTCGCGTGATGTCGGAGTCGGCGATTACGCGGTCCGGGTTGATTGCGGGGACACCGCAATATATGTCTCCAGAGCAGGCCAATGGAAAACCGCTGGACCACCGCAGCGACCTCTTCAGTTTGGGGAGCGTGCTGTATTCGCTGTGTACCGGTCAGGTGGCGTTTCATGCGGAGAGCGGGATCGCCGTGCTGCGGCGAGTGACAGATCACCAACCCGGACCGATTCGATCCTTGAATCCGACGATCCCTGATTGGTTGTGCGAGGTCATCGCGAAGCTAATGGCCAAGCAGCCGGAAGATCGCATTCAATCAGCGAAAGAAGTGGCCGACCTGCTGGCGCGATGTCAGGCCCCCAATCGCGAACGACGTGACGGGCCAACGACGGCCCACAACCTTCCGATTGGTCAGAACCGGTTGCCTGCTTCGAGCATTGCGTCGCAAGGCTCGTCACGTGGACCAATGACGGCCAAATTGAAACGCACGCTCATCGCGGTCGCGTTGGTGGCGGCCGTCGTGTTGGCAGTTGTCGTCAGTCGCGGTCGCAATCCGAGGCCGACGGATCTGGACCTCACGGCAACGAATCCCTCGGAGAGACTTCAGGCAGAGGGCGTCTCGCCTGACGCCGCGCAGATTCCTCCACGAGCGATTGCGCCGTTCAATGCCCAGCAAGCCGAACAGCATCAAGAGGCATGGGCCGCGCATCTCAAGTTGCCGATCGAGTTTACCAACAGCATCGGCATGAAGTTCCGGCTCATCCCACCGGGCGAGTTCCTGATGGGGAGTACGCCAGAGGATATCGAAGCGGAGTTGAAGCGGCCTGGGCTAAACGGACATTTACAGTTCTGGCGAAAGCACATCGAGAGCGAGGGTCCGCAGCATAAAGTGGTTCTCACAAAGCCGCTCTACGTCGGGGTGACTGAGGTGACGCAGGCGCAGTACGAGCAGGTGATGGGGACGACCCCGTCGCAATTCTCGGCCACGGGTCAAGGGAAAGATGCAGTCGCCAACCTGGAGACCGGCAATTATCCGGTGGAAATGGTGAGCTGCAACGAATCGGCTGAATTCTGCGCCAAACTGAGCCAGCAGGAGAAGCTCAAAGAGTTCAACTTCCGTTCCGATCAAACGGTGATGTCGCTGGAAGGGACCGGCTACCGATTGCCAACAGAAGCGGAATGGGAGTTTGCGTGCCGGGCCGGGACCACTACGCGGTTCTGGAGCGGCAATGAGAACGAGGACCTGATTCGGGCTGGCTGGTGCTTCAGCAACGCTGGCGGCCGCACGCATGCTGCTAGCGAGTTGATAGCCAATCCGTTCGGATTGTCGGACATGCACGGCAACGTGTGGGAATGGGTGCAGGATGGCTGGGATCCGAAGTTTTATGGGCAGTTTCAAGAAAATGTCGCAACGAATCCATTCAGCCCACTTTCCGCCGGCTCCGCGCCGATGCGCCGGGGCGGAAGCTTAATGCAAGCCCCGGAGTTAGTCCGGTCGTCGAGTCGCCTCTGCTATCACACATACGCCGAGGCAGGGTTCCGTGTGGTGTTGGTAGCTGACGCCGTGAAGGAACTGCTGGGCAAGGCGGAGGCGGAAATAAGGGGCCTTAAATAAAGGGGGCAGGAGCATCTATTGGCGATCCTGGGCAATCTAAACAGAAAATGCACCTCCTCGCCCTGGGAGAAGAAACAGTTCAGGATCAAAATCGAGACGCTAACTAACAAAAAAGCCCGCTACGATCAACTCGCAACGGGCTTCGGAAAGTGGAGGATAACGGACTTGAACCGATGACCTTCTGCATGCCATGCGACCTGGGCCGCACTGCGTTTACTGCGAAAACTTCGGGAAAAACCTATAATATCAGGGCTTTTCTGCTATGTCAAAGCGTTTCACGTTTCGCGGGAAATTTCAACGTTTTGCACAAAAAAGGGTAGTAAAGGGTAGTCGCTGTCTTGTGAGGAATGCGTGAGAAGTTTTTCACGCCCGCATGGAACAGCCAGTGCGAGATAAACTTGCACCCGATGCCACTTGAGAGAAATCGACGCCCTAGCTTTGCGTCTCACGCACGATTAAACGATGGGCCGATATCTTTGTCGAATCCCACGCCGCATGCGTGAGCGGGGCTGCAATGCGACTAGGTAGCGTGTGCTACGTTTTGGGCGTTGTGGGCATGCTCAAGATCGTGCTGCCGGTGGCAATGGCGAATAGATTTTTGATCGACCACTGGCAGCCAGGACAACGGAACGTCTGCGTCAGATAGGGCCATAGCTTTCGCTCGGCTTCAAGTTTCATTGCCGCTTGGCATTTTGGGCAGGTCGTAGTCATTGGTGCTCTTGTGAAAAAAACCCGCTGCGACGAGACGGTGCGGATTCCTGCGCGGGGAATCCCTCGTCGCGAGCGGGCCTATCGCTACCGACTAATGGCGAGAAGAAACCACTAGTCGGCAGCATGATTAGGTGGTGCCTTCCATTTGCAAGCCAGCCAGTTTCTCGCCGCGGCTCACGCCCACGTCCGAGTAGCCACGCATGGAAATCCCCAGGACATTGAAGTCGGCTTCCGCAGTTTCGATGACTGGCTCAACTCGCCCATTGAGAGCGGCTACCAACATCGACGGTGCGAAGCTAGGAGCGCGGAGCAGATACCATTGCGAATCGCTGCCACCTTCCGCGGCGGAAAGTCGATCTTCGACCACAAGCGTTGCAATCCCTTGGAACGGATTGCCACCTGGAAACGGGCCAGTATTGTCGCCGGATACAACCGCAGCGGAATTCAGTAAACGACGGGCGACAATTTCTAACGCCGGTGGGACAAGCAGAATGCTCGGCTTCCCTCCGATGATCTTACTGCCATCAGCCGCGGTGGTACGTTGTGCACGGAACGCTTTCACGGCCGCGGTGAGTCCGACGCCAAGGGCATCGAGTGCCGTCCCGCTGCCAGTGACGACATTTGAGTTTCCAGCATCCCAGAAGCCATCCGCAGCATTGAACCCGGCCCAGAACAGCGAGTTAAATTTCTGTCCACCCGCACGACCAAGACGCCGTGGAACATCGGTCAGTGCGGACAGATCATCGTTGATGATGTCCGTGCGAGTGATCGACAACATTTTGGCGAACGTCGCAGCACGAGCGGTCATCTTGTCATCAGACAAAGTTCCATGCTTGATCTCTCCGCCGGCTCCGAGTTGCTCGAATTCCAAGGAATCCAGCAGCCGCACGAAAGTGTGCTCTTTGAAGTTGTTCACGTTCTTGACGGCCGCAATCGCTCGCCACTCAGACGGCATCTCTTGGAAACCATCAAGCAGCATCTTGTTAGCGACGCTTGAGAGCACGTCGGGGACTGCGATGCTCGACCAGCCAGCGGCACGAATGGGCATAAACGCATGCGTCAGAACTTGCCTCACGTTGCCTTGCGTGACGTACTCTCCCGGTTGGGCGTGATAGCCATTGGCGCACGCCGCGGTCATAAGCAAGTTTTGCAGCCCGACGCCACGCCCCAGACGGTCGGCAGCTTCCAGGGTTCGTTCTGAGAAGTGTTTTTCCGGCTCGCTAATTCCACCCTTCAGGCAGAGAGCAGCTTGCATAACAAGCCCATCAGCGTCCTGTCGTGATGCGCTAATGGGTTGAGCTAGTGGGATTTTGGCCTTGAGTGCCTCTAATCGTTGTTCGTGGTCAAATTGCCGTTCCAAACGCCGCAGTTCTCGTTCTTGCGGATCGAGTTCGGCCCCTGCCGTGATGAACGTCGCAGTCGCTTGGAAATCGGCGGTCGACGGCTCATTGCGGCCCGAATAATTGGCGTGCAATTGTGCCAGTTCGTTCTTGTCCAATTTGGCGAATCCAGAACCGATCATGCTGTGTGCCCAATCTTGAAATGGCATTTCCATTTTCCTATTCCTTCGTGCGGCAATTGAAACTGTGGTCTGCGAGTCCGCGCCGGCCGCGACGAAACTGACTTCGCGAAGTTTTGATTTTCGGATAAGCGATATTCCGCCAGCGGGGGCAGTGATCGACTTGCCATTAACTTGCACTGACTTGCCGGCAGCAATGGTGGTTTGCTCAAGCACTTCCGCCCCGATACTGGCTTGCAACTTCACGCCGCTTTTGTGTAGGGCGAGAATCTGATTCCCGGCAGCCGTCCCATTCGCCAGCGTGCCGCGGACAAGTAGCGTGCCGTTCGATACCGCGGGGGTTCCGGTGCCGGCAATACTTGCGAGGTGGTTGTCGTGATCGGCCAATAGTGGAACCTGATTCAGTTCCATACCCGCCAGATCGACGATGGTATTTCCTAAGCCTGGCAATCGCATTGTGCCGCCGGTGTAGGCGAGAATTTCCACTTGCGCCGGCTTATCCGCAGCGGCTTTAAGTTGACAATCGGCGGTGAATTTTATTTGTGACATGTTAGTTAGCTGCGAACGATTCGGCCTTCTTAACGTCCGCGGCAATTTCTGCCCGCAAGGCCTGACATTTTTGCGATAGCTTTTGCAGATCGTGGCCGTTTAGAAATCCAACGTCGTCGATCATCATTTTGAAAACAACGTCGCAGCCGTCCATCAGCACCCGCAGTTGACCAGGCACAATCCCTAGCAGTTGGCAAGTTTTGCCCATGCTGTGGAAATGGTGGGCGGGGTCGGCGGGAACGTAAGTTGATTTATCAGCCATGTGAAATTCTCCTTTGCGAGATACTAACGGAACATCTGGAAAGATTTTGCTACAACGTGGCAAGTTATTGAATCAAGGTTATGAACATCGTCTGGCAGGTCGCGCACTTCCTACGCTGAATCGACAAGTCGCCGTCTCGTTCGCTGTGCTGTGGTCTGCCAGTTGCCACGGCACCGCACTGGGGGCATCGTGGCCGCTCGATTTGCACAACCGGGTAGCCAGCGGCCAACGAATCGACGAAACGCGCCCTAGCGTCCTGTAGGCGTTTCTGGGCGGCTAGTTTGGCGTTGCGATCAGCACGCAACCGTTCTTGCTGTTCCTGAAAGTTGATTGGCATAGGTGCTACTTTGTGGCGGGCGGTAAGACTGTGTCGTGGTGGCAGGTGGGCTGGGTGGGAAACCGTATCTATCTAAGGCCAGGAGGGACCCGTTTTGACGGCACCGGGTGGTACGCAGTGGAACGCGTTCCAGAGCATTGCGCTCTCTACTTACTACTACCTCTCTCACTTCATACGAATGACGATTTACCTGATGTTGCATTGGTTGGTACGCGTTCCACTGCGTACCAGTCAGCGTCAAAATTCACTCGAATCGTTATTGACGGCGGCACTGTGGAACGGCTCTTTTAGGCTGATTCCCTCGTAAAATCTCGAGCGGTCACCATTGTTTCGTAGGTTGCGAGTACGAATAGTTGGGACGGCGGCTCGAATATCCCGCCCGAATGTCTGTTCATTCCCTGGCTGTTCACGTCCCTTAGTGATGCACCAGGCTTTCCAGCCATTGAATAAGTGAGATATCTGGATAGCATTCCCCGCGGCCACGTCGCAGCATTCACGAACGAAAGCGCCAACCGGGGAAGATAGATCGTCTAACTGTTCCCGCAGTTCCTCTCCGCTCTCAGACTGCACGAATCGGCCACGCTGCTGGAGACGACGCCAACCGTCGATAGCCCAATTCAGAATGCCTACACGCTCGCCCAGCAGATCATCGGTTAAACCGTGGTCCTCTTCCCCGTAGTGGCTTTTCGTCAGTTGCAAGATTAGGAACCGGGAAGCCAGTGCCCCACTGGAATCACTCAGCCGGGGAAGTTCATTCGTGAGAATCATCATTCTGGCCAGCAGACGCATCGTGACCGCGGATTGATTCTTACGGTCGATGGTGATGGCATCCTCCCCGGTAATACTCAATAGCCGCTCGGTGATAATTGCTTGATCGGTTCGCCCCGATAGTCGCGCGTCGCCGATGATGGCCAGCGTTTTACCGATCAGCGATTGCAAACCGAAATTTGTAGCCAGTCCTGCGAGCGTAGGGGCTGCGACGTTATCGCGTCCAATGATGCCTGCGAACACCCGCGCAATCGTTCCTTTGCCGCTACGTTTCGGGCCGATCAACAGAAGCATTTTTTGCAGGCTTGTATCGGGCGTGAGAATGTATCCCGCCCACTCTTGCAGTAACTCGATGCTCGTAGGATCATCGGGCCAGCATTGGCCAAGGAAGCTAAGCCAGCGTGATGGTGGGGACGGTGTCGTCTCGTAGTTGAAATCTAAGGCGATTGGCGTGAATAGCCGCGGGGTGGGCCTCGCTAAGAACTCGCCCGATGGCAAGTGAAGTAAGCCATTTGGAAACGGGAGAATATCCGTGGCTTTCCAGTCTGATGGTGGCTGCCATTTATCATCCCTCCTCGGCAACCAGCACGGCGGCTCTACCTTCGCTGGTAGTTGCGATTGTGAGCGTAGTTGGTCCATCACGTTATTCGTGATGCTCGTGGTCAAGTGGTGATAGTTTGGGTTGAGAGTACGCACCACACTGCCACGGACATCATGCGCGGGAACTGTTTCGTATCGGCCTTGAGTCCATCGCCAATAATCCTCACGCCAATAGCGAACGGTCGGCACGCCGTCCTGTTCATCGGCCCGTAGGATGGCCGCGACTTCATCGCAGGGGTCGAGTGCTTTAGCGGACTGTTTAGCCGTCCCGCCATCAATCGGGATTGGCTCAGTTGCTTCGTCGATCAGCTTGCGAAGTAGTCGCTTATGCTCTCCCCAGTTGGCAACTAAGAAATCGTCAAGGCCTTGCTTCGTGGCGTTACCATCGGCATCGGGCGGACCATCGGGGATGTTGAGCATGGCCACGATTGCGCCGGCATTGGTCAGCAGTTTAGCGAGTCTCGCTAAACCATCTCGAACATGCTGCTTGCGGTCGATATCAGAATCGAAAGCCAGATAGACGCGTCGGCCTTGCCACTTGATATGAAGCAACTCGCCTAGTAGTTCCTCACGACGACTTTCCTTCCAACCAAGCACACCCACTAGCCCAATAGTGGGAAAACCTTCCTGCGTTGCGGCAAGTGCTTTGAATTCCCCTTCAGTGATAATTAGTTCTTGGTCCGCATCTTGGGCATACTTCGCAACGTCTAAGGGAACATAAACGCGCTGGCCACGATCCCGCGGTGATTCATATTTGACTACCTTGTCTTGCGACGTCCGCGGATTATCCGGTCGGACGCGTGAGAACTCCGCACTGAACGGGATTACCAAGCACGGCATATTCCGCGCTCGAAGTGCCTTAGAGTTAAGCAACCGATGAACTGCCTCGTGGCTTGTTTCGGTATACAGTCCGGCTTCAATAGCCGTCTCAAGTGTGATGCCACGCGCGGCCAGTTCTTTAATGTGCGCCGGCTCTAGCTTTCGCCAAGTGCCTGACGCATCTTGAAATTGTTCGCCGAGAACCTGGCTATTGCCGAGCACTGGACGTGTGCTTGCTTTGCCTGAATGGTTGACGGTGATTTTGGGCGAAGTGCTGCTATAATTCGTCATTGCTGCTTTCATCGCATCACGCTCCCACCTTGGCCGGTTTCGGGGGCGTTTTGCGTTTCATGCGGTAGCGTGTCCCTCCAGACGCCACCTAGGGGAGGAGGAGGGACTAGACGATGCCTGCGGACTCTAACTCACGTTGCAGGGCAGGGGATCGCTCCCCGGTGCCATCGCTGGTGGCAAGTGCCGCTGTGGTGGTGGCCTCCACGAATGCCTGTAATGCTTCGCGGGACGTGTAGACTCGTCCGCCGATTTGCCACGTTTGGAGTTTGATGCCACGGACGCCACGAGTCCGCCAACGCCAAATAGTTGCAGGTGAGGGATTACCCGGAAGCAACCGGGAAGATTCCGCCAGGGAGATTAGATTCTCGAACGTCATTGAATAACCTTTCGCAAGTGGATGAAGCACTGTGAAAGGTTATGGTGCAAATTTCCCTGAATGAAAATTGTTATCTTTTGCGCTCTTTTGCTATCGCTATTTAGCGTTTTGTTTTTCGCCCCTTCTGTCTTTTGGGAACCTCCTTGTCGGCGCGTTTATAGGCTGCCTTGATGCGGCCACGGACGCCGGAAATAGTATCCGGTCCCTGCCACGCTGCTGGTTTCCTTGTGAGTGCAATCCTGATTTGCTCAAGTGTTTTCCCTTTGTCCCACTGTTTGATAATCCACGCGTCGCAGGCGGCCTTAGTGGGGTCTACTTGCAAGGAAGTGGTGGCTGGCTTGTGCGATTGAACCACTCCCGCCATCGCTCGCAAAACTATTGCGGACTCTAGGAATACATCACCGATGATTTGCCGCTTGTAGTCTGCATCGTAACCAGGCAACTGTGCCCACGGTGCGCGTGCTCGTTCGTGGAGAATCACTCGCCATGCGTCTGTGTATTGCTGAAGTTGCAAGGACGTTCCAGCAAGCAATTGGACGCATTGGTCCGCGAGTGTACGGTAACGAAAATCCGCGTCGATGTCCTCAGATGTTAAATCAGTAACCGGCCTGCGACCATGCTTTCCCATCTCCCGAACGAGTCGTAATGTAGCGGCATGATCGCTGCCCCAGTCTGCGGAAATTTCACAGAACCCTGTGGCATTGAAAGTAGCGCGGCCAGTGACAAAAGTGTTCTGTTGAAAATCTAATTCCGGCCACGCCTTTGTTTTGGGCCATACCACTATATGGCTTTCAAGATTTGGCCATTGGGATGATGCGCTTTCAAACTGCCGTGCCAGTGTTTCGTAGTCCATCGTTCTTACCCTTTATAAAAGTCGGGCGGACGATTGGCGCCATGCGGGGTAAGTCGCAGACGCCAACCGGCCACGGGGTAGCTACTCCCCTTCCCGATGGAAAATTCTATCCCACCACTCCCGCCACGGCTCGTGCTTTATCAGCGTCGCGCTCGGCATAAATCTGCGTGATATTCGCACCCGCATGGCCTAGCAAAACTTGTGCGGCCTCCAATCCAAATTGCTTCCTGACGCTCGTGGCGAACGTGTGGCGAATTCGGTTTGGGGACCATCGGTGTGAAGTTCGCCAACCGGCCACGGTTTGCGGGTCGCTGGCGATTTCCTCCGGTATCGGGAAAGCCTTGTCGCAGCCGCGGGTGATCGCTCTTGCATAGCTGGCGGTGGTGTAGGCCTCTCCTGGGGACCGTAACGGCTCCTCCGTGCGATTGGTGCCAGGACGATTACCGTAATGCAGTGGCGTCTTACGGGCCTCGTGGCGAACTGTGCGGCGCTCCTGTTCCGCTTCGCTTGGGGCGAAGCAATACGACTCAGCCGCCCGCAGCAGATAGGGAGCCAGCACCGCCTGCCTCTTGGGGCCGATGAAGATGACTCGTTCCCGTCCGTGGTGTTCGGTTTTGTGGCTGGCGGGGCTGTACGTCCAGGTGCTTTCGCTCCGGTCGACGTCACCAGGGCGAATCTGGCAAACTTCCGCGGGTCGCATGCCAGTCACTAGTTGCAGCCGGACCATATCAGCGACTACCCCCGGCAGAAAGGGTAGTGTGGCGTCTACGATGGATTCGTCCGCCGGCTTCACTCGTGGCCGTTCCTTGGCGGTGGTCTTACCGTACTTTAGTGCCGCCACGGCAGTCAGTCCGGTTAGAACCTGGGCGGGAACATATTCGTTCTCCACGCCCCACTTGAATAATCGCCGCAATCGTTTCACACGGGCGTTCACGGTGTTCCGGCACCAGCCTTGTGAAACCATATCTTCCCGCACTGCCTTGAGCTTCAGGGGGCTGAAGTCCCCCACCCGCAGCCGTCCGCAACGGGCAACTAAGGGACGAATGGAAGCACGGATTTCGTGCACTTCGCTGGTGGGGCGTCCGTTCTTAACGTAGTAGCCGGTCGCGAAGTCCAGATAAAGAAGGGCTAATTCGTCGACGGTCAGCAGCACGCTTGAGTACTGTTCCCGTCGCAGCCATTTTGTGACGATTGCATCGTAGGCTTCCCGGCTGGATGGGGAATCGTAGACGCCTAGATAGTGGTCCTTGCCATCAATGCGAACTTTCGCTTGTCCACTGGCTTTGTGGAGTTGATAGGCGGGCGCTTTCGCTGGCATGCGGCCTCCAAAGAGTAGAAAAAAGGGTAATAATCCCGTTTTTCGCCGCGCTGCCAATGGCAGGTAGACTCTGTAAGTCGAGTCTCAGCAAAACCTTGCAAACAGTGGAGGATAACGGACTTGAACCGATGACCTTCTGCATGCCATGCAGACGCTCTCCCAACTGAGCTAATCCCCCGTAAATAAGTCTGGAAAAGCAGGTCGCCGATTGGGAAAAACGGCGGCCTGTTCGATTCCGACTCTGTCTGCCAAACTATCGGGGGCGGCAAAAACTGTCAAGACAGGCAGTCGTTTCCCCTCTTTAATGGAGCCTTCGATTGGAACGCGGGGATGGCAGGCAATGGAAAAAATGGGGGATTCTGGCGGGCAAAATCGCCTTGCTCGGGGGGATGGTGGGCTACCTCCTCTATTCCGTGCAGGCCGAAGATTCCTTTGATCGGCTGATGGAATCGTTTCGCCACCCCGAAACAATCCGTTGGCCGCTCCTCTTGGGGGGCTGGCTGGCGTTTTTCGTGGGGATTTGTATCAATATTTTCCGCTGGCAGTTGCTCACGCGCACGCTGGGGCTGCGGCTCGACACGCGCGATGCATTCCGCATCGGCCTGATCTCGCACTTCGTCTCGCAGCTCGGCTTTGGTTTGGGGCTCGTTGGTGGCGATACCGTGCGAGCCGTCTTTTTGACGCGAACTAATCCCAATCAGGGAGCCGAAGCAACCACGGCCGTGGTGATGGATCGCGTGGTCGGATTGATGGCCCTGTTGATACTCGGCGGCATCGGTTCGCTGTTTTTGGATACCACGGAGCTCGAAGCTGCTCCAGTCTCTGCCACCGTCGCGGAAACAGATGCCGCTGTTGCCGGCAGTGCGAGTGCGGCTAGGGCACCGGAGCGAGAAGCAAATTTTTTGGTGGATATTGTCTGGGTAGTGCGCGGCCTTGCGATCGGCACCGTGTTGTTTACGGTGATTGCTCTGCTTCCTGGGCTGAAACATTCCAAGCTTTGGGGAGTGGTCACGCATGTGCCGCTGGTCGGCAAGATCCTGCAGCGGCTGGTGAACTCGGTGCGAATTTATCATGCGCGAATTGATCGGCTGTTGATCGGGATCGCCATCAGCCTGTTTGTGCAATCGTTGTTTGTCCTGTCGTTGCATGGAGTGACCGAAGGACTGAACATTCCGCATCCTGATTTGAAGACTCATTTTTCGATCGCGCCGATTTCGTTCGTGGCCGGCGCGTTGCCGATTGGTGCGTGGGAAATCGTGCTCGAAGGGATGTACCTGGCGTGCGGCATGCGTTCGGGGGATGGCCTGATTGCAGCGTTGGCCTATCGATTGGGGACGATTGTTACTGCCCTTGTTGGGCTGGTCGTTTATTTGACCACTCGGGCCGAGAGTGGGGCCGTGTTGCAGGCGGCGGAAGAAAAAGCAGAGAATGCACAGATGCGTGAGCCGACCTGAGTCGAACCTGCTTTTCCTGCCCAGCGAATGCCGTTAACGGTTCCCTCCCTACGTCCGCCCGCAGATCCAACGAGTTGAAATGAACCAGTCAGCCTCCCCTAGTGAAACCAATCCACAACCGAGTCGCAGTTCCATCGAGGCCGAGGTAGCGCGGCGTCGCACCTTCGCGATCATCTCCCATCCGGATGCCGGCAAGACAACCTTGACGGAAAAACTGCTCCTGTACGGCGGTTGTATCGACGTGGCCGGGGTAGTGCGCGGCAGAAAAACGCAGCGATCGGCAACTTCTGACTGGATGGAGTTAGAAAAGCAACGCGGAATCTCGATTAGTTCGACGGTGCTGACCTTCGAGTTTGAAGGGCACCTCATCAACTTGTTGGATACCCCCGGGCATCATGATTTCAGCGAAGATACGTATCGCACGCTGATGGCTGCGGATTGCGCGGTGATGGTTATCGACATGGCCAAGGGGATTGAAACGCAAACCGAAAAGCTGTTTCGGGTGTGTGCCCTGCGCAAGATGCCGGTGATCACCTTCGTCAACAAAGTTGATCGCCCGGGGATCGATCCTTTGCAAATCTTGGCCGAGATTGAAGCCAAGTTCGAGATCGCCGCCGTTCCTTCGGTGTGGCCCTTAGGAACCGGGGCGGACTTTGTGGGAATCATCGATCTGGCCTCCCGCACGGCAGAGCTTTTCGAAGGCCGGGCCATCGACCGGAGAAGCGAAAGCCGCAACGTGGAACTGGACGAACTGCGTGACACAAGCGCTGTTGCCGCGCGGGCACTAGACGATGTCGAGTTGCTGGCAACGGCAGGCGTGGAATTTGATCGCAGTGCATTTCTGAAGGGGGCAATGACCCCGGTGTTCTTTGGGAGCGCACTTAACACCTATGGCGTCGATCGCTTTCTGCGTTCGTTTATTTCCCTTTGTCCTCCTCCCGGTTCGCGGTTGAGCGATCAGGGGGAGATTAGCGCCACCCGCAGTTCGTTTGCCGGGTTTGTCTTTAAGATTCAAGCCAATCTTGATCCTCGTCATCGCGACCGGATTGCTTTTCTGCGCGTTTGTGCCGGGAAGTTTCAACGGGACATGGAAGTGGTTCATTCGCGAACGGGAAAGAAAATTCGCCTACGCCGCGCCCATCGCGTGTTTGGTCAGGAACGGGAGACGATGGACGAAGCCTTTCCGGGGGACATCATTGGCCTGGTGAACCCGGGTGAATTCCGCTTGGGGGACACCATTTGCGAAGGAACCCCAGTCAATTTTCAACCCTTGCCCCAATTTTCTCCAGAGCAATTTGCCGTTTTAAGTTGCTCCGACACGGCGCGGCGGAAGCAGTTCGAACGAGGCCTATCTCAGTTGCTCGAAGAGGGAGCGATTCAGTGCTTTACAGATCCTCACGGCATGCGGCGGGAGTCTATTCTGGGAGCGGTAGGGGGGCTGCAGTTTGATGTGGTGCAGTTCCGCCTGGAAAACGAATACGATACCGCCACTTCGGTGGACTGGCTCCCTTTTAAAGTCGCCCGCTGGATCGAATTTGAAGACGGAAATCCCAAACGCCTGCAGTTGCCTTACGCGGCCAAGGCGGTGGTCGACCGAAACGGCGATCGCGTGGTGTTGTTCCAGTCCGAATGGGAAGTTTCGTATGCGCAGCGCGAAAATCCCGGAGTCCGCTTCAACTCCGTGAGTCCCACTGCGTTTGCCGTAGAAACAGGGCGCTAAATTACCGACCCGACGCTGATAGGACGAGAAATAATCGCTCCGGGGCCAATCAGCAAACCGCAGAGAATTCCCCCCGGCAGATTTAAGTCGCTTCGGATTTCAGATATCGTTGAAACAAGAGTGGAGATTGAATTCACTCTGTGTCAAAATCGATAGCAAGCTTATGGGCAGTTCACTTCCGATTGCCAACCAGCGATTCGTTGCAGCCACTCCCTCAACCAGTTTCGTAACAAGGATTTCGACCTATGCCAACCTCTCTCCCAACTTCGCGTCGTCTCTTTCTGCAAAGCACCGCCGCAGCCGGTGTCGCCAGCGCTCTGTTTCCCTACGCTAACCGAGCCTTCGGCTATCAGTCTTCGAACGACCGCCCGATCTTTGCGACCATCGGCCTGCGCAATCAAGGTTGGACGATCACCAGTAAGTCGTTTAATTTCGCCGATTTCGCGGCCCTGGCGGATGTCGATTCAAACGTACTGGCCGACAACGTGCAAAAGGTGGAAAAGAGCACCGGCAAAAAACCAGATGCCTACAAGGACTATCGCAAGATCCTGGAGCGGAAAGACATCGAAGCGGTGATGATCGCCACGCCCGACCACTGGCATACCAAGATCGCAGTCGAAGCGATGCTCGCTGGCAAAGATGTGTACTGTGAGAAACCCCTCACGCTGACTATCGACGAAGGGAAACTGATCGAAAAGATCGTGAAGCAGACGGGCCGAGTGTTTCAAGTCGGCACCATGCAGCGCACCGAGATCGACAAGCGCTTCCTGTTGGCGATTGCACTTATCAAAGCCGGTCGCATCGGTACGGTAAAGAAAGTGACCTGCGGCATCGATCGCATGGAAGGTTCGCCAGCCATCCCAGCTGTAGCGGTTCCCGAGCAGATTGATTACGACCTGTGGCTTGGCCCAGCCCCGAAAGTTCCCTATCGCGCTTTGCCGGAATTGCGCCAAGGTTACGGCGGTGGCGTTCCGCTGTATAGCAACTGCCACTACTCGTTCCGCAACTGGCACGAATACTCCGGCGGCAAGCTCACCGACTGGGGTGCCCATCATGTCGACATCGCCTGCTGGGCGCTGGGTGCCACCGAAACAGGGCCGAGCAAAATTACCCCGGTCGATTACAAGTTGCCAGTCGAATACAAGGACGGCAATCCCACGGTCGACGATCGATACAACGCGGCAACCCAGTTCACCATTCGTGCCGAGATGCCGAACGATGTGGAACTGATCATCACTAGCGAAGGGGACAACGGCATTTTGTTCGAAGGGACGGAAGGTCGGTTCTTTGTGAATCGCGGCAAGATCACCGGCAAGCCGGTGGAAATGCTGAAAGAGAATCCGCTGCCGGAAGACGCCATCGAAAAGGTTTACGGCGGCAAGGTGAGTGCGAACCACACGGCCAACTTCATCGAAGGGATCAAGGGGCGCAAGCAACCGATTTCCGACGTCTGGTCGCACAACCGCATGTTGGAAATCTGTCACCTCTCGAACATCGCTATGCGATTAGGGCGCGAGCTCAAGTGGGATCCGACCAAGCGAGAAATTGTTGGTGACGACCAAGCCAACTCGTTCCTCGCGCGCGAGAATCGCAAGGGGTTTGAGATTGAGATGTAGGAGTGACGGACGGCACGGATGACGTTCAACGAGTTCCGGCGATGAATCGTGGAGTGAGGGTCGCGCCGGAACTCGCATTGCTTAGGAGCAAAAGTAGCCAAGCTTAATAATCCTCGATCTGATGAAAGTCGAGATGGGTCATGGATCTGTTCAATCGCTTTGGGACATTGGTTGTCTTTGCGTTCGTCCTAGCCAACGTCTGTGCCTGCAAAATCGCCAACTCGAAGTTTCCACTGTCGACCGCAAAAACTTCTGTGGTAGATGAACGTTTGTTGGGGGATTGGTACGTCGATGCAAAAAGCAAACATTTGCTGGCAGATGCTCGCAAATTACGGCCGAAAGAATTGCCCGAACAAACTGACGCGCAAGCAAATGAAGAGATTCAGCAGTACCTAAAACTATTCGACAATCATCCTGCCGTGCGGATCGCCAGAGATCCAAAAAAAGAGAACACGATCGTAGCGACGTTTTACTTTGCCTCAACTCAAGGCATAGCGGCAAACGACAACCCCAAGTATCAATTGAATCCGTGTCGATGCTTTGTTTATACGACGAAGATCGGAGAGCGCTGTTATGCCAGCATTTCTGCCATCGATCAGGATTTTGATGTAGGCGATGGTTGCCGGTTGATTCGCTATGAAATCACGGAGGATGAAGTACTTCGCACCGCCAATCTCAACGCTTTTGTCGTAAGCGAGGCCATTAGAAGCGGAGCCTTGAAGGGGATCGCATCTAAGGCAGAAGATGGTGGCGGTCCTCACGTCACCAAGGGGCCCTATGGGCAACTGGTTCTCGACGAGTATCGTATCGAGTCCCCCACGGACGACCTGAGGGCCTATGTGGAAAAGCATGACGATGAACTCTTTCGGGACAGGGGGCAATCCGCGTTTCCTTTTATTCACTTGCTACAACTCGTTCGGAAAAAAGTGGAGGATGAGCCAGCAGACAAGAAGTGAAGGGGCGCAGCGAACTGCCAAGGTTTACCCAACAAGGCACGAAGCGTAACCCCCAAAAACCCGTCCCAATCCCCATTTCCGCAAGGACTTAGCGACTGGTTCGGGTTGTCTGGCAGCGGCTCGGTTCCTAGAATGCATCGCGAGCCGCCGTGCCGTCCGTTTCTGGCAGTCAGGCCTTGGATTGGAATTGGCACATTCGCCCGATGAATTCATCTCCGCGTAACATCGTCGTCCTGGGAGCGACCGGCAGCATCGGCACCAGCACGCTGGATGTGGTCCGCCAGTCGGCCGGGCGATTTCGCGTGCAGGCTCTTACTGCCCATCGCCAGTTCGATTTGCTCTGCCAGCAAGCTCAGGAATTTCGACCCAAATATGTGGTGATAACGGACGCTGCGGCCGCTAAAAGCTTTGACCGCACGGCACTCCCCGCCGAAACGCAGCTGCTGATCGGCCCCGAACGCGTAACCGATGTTGTCCAAGATGCCGCGGTAGATGTTGTCGTCGCCGCCATCGTCGGAAGTGCGGGCTTGCTCGGCACCTGGGGAGCGATCGAAGCGGGCAAACGGGTCGCTTTGGCAAATAAAGAAACGCTCGTGGTGGCCGGTCCGCTCGTGATGCAGCGGGCCAAAGAAACCGGGGCGACGATCATTCCGGTCGACAGTGAACATAGCGCCATCTTTCAAGCCTTGCAGGCCGGGCGTCGCGAAGACCTCGCCCGGGTGATCCTTACGGCCAGTGGCGGGCCGTTCCGCAAGCACACGCGCGAGCAACTGCAACAGGCGACCGTGGCGGAGGCTTTGGCCCATCCCACCTGGCAAATGGGGGCGAAAGTCACCATCGATTCCGCCACCATGATGAACAAGGCCCTGGAGATCATTGAAGCTCGCTGGCTGTTTGATTTGTCCCCCGGCGAAGTAGAAGTGATGATTCACCCTCAATCGGTCGTGCATTCTCTGGTAGAATTCCGAGACGGATCGGTCGTGGCTCAACTGAGCCCCCCCGACATGCGCTTGCCCATTCAATACGCCCTGACGTATCCCGAACGGCAGCCTTGTCCGGGCCCCAAGATGGATTGGAAGCGATCCTGGCAGTTGGATTTTGAACCTCCCGACGACGAACGCTTTCCGGCCGTGCGACTAGGCCTGGAAGTGGCGGCGACCGGCGGAACGGCGGGAGTGGTATTGAACGCGGCCAACGAAACGGCCGTTGCAGCGTTTCTGGCGGAGCGAATCCGCCTGACGCAGATTGTGGAACTTTGTCGCAAGGTGTTGGACCAGCATTCCTTTGATTCCCAGCCCACGCTCGAGCGCTTGCTCGAACTGGACGGCTGGGCCAGGCAGGAGACGGAACGGTGGATTTTACGCTGATTACTAATGGATTTGTTGATTCCCTGTTGCTGGCCGCGACGGAAGCCAAGCCCGACGCGCTGGCCACCGTGTGGTGGGCTTTGGCCCTCCTGTCGACCATTGCGAAAGTCGGCCTGGGGCTGGGGTTTGTGATCTTTGTGCACGAACTGGGGCACTTCCTGGTCGCCAAAGCTTGCGGCGTGAAGTGTGATAAGTTCTACATCGGCTTCGATGTGCCGATCAGCATCGGCCCCATTCACTTGCCCGCTAAATTGTTTCACTTTCAATATGGCGAAACGGAATATGGCATTGGGATCATTCCGCTCGGCGGATACGTGAAGATGCTTGGCCAGGATGACGATCCGCGCAACGCGCAGGCGGAAGCCGAACGGACGATGATCCGCGCTAAAGATGCGGAAACGGAAGGTGAAGAATCGATCCAGTCGATCACCAATGCCCTGGCCGAAACAGCAATGAATCCGCCGGAGCATCCAGAGATGAAACTCGATCCGCGCAGCTTCCCGGCCAAATCGGTTCCCGCGCGGATGGCGATCATTTCCGCCGGCGTGATTATGAATTTGATCTTCGCCGTGATTCTCGGCGCGGTAGCGTTCATGATGGGGGTTCCCTACCAGCCCGCCATTATTGGTTATACGGTGAATGGTTCGCCGGCTTGGATCGCTGGCATGCAGCCCGGCGATCAAATTATTCAGGTGGGAAAGAATAGCGAGCCCAATGAGCATCTGCGCTTTATCGACGATCTGGTACGCCCCGTGTTCTTTGGTGGTGCCCGCGAGCCGATGTCCTTTCTGGTCCGGCATGCCGATGGGCAAGAGGAATGGTTCGAAATTCAACCCGTGCTGCGCGACCGGGGGGGCAAGAAAACTCCCACGATTGGCGTGGTGGCGATGAACAGCTTGAAGCTGAATCAGTATCCGGAAAAAGTCGCCTACATGAATGCACAGGCGTCCGAACCTCTGCAAGCTGGTGACAAGATCGTCAAAGTCAACGGGCAAGACGTCACCGTTTGGCCGCAAGTGCAGGAAATCTTAGCCCAAAAGCCGAATGAACCTCTTGAATTGACCATCGAACGGCCGGCTTCCAAAGATGCACCTAGCGGGACTGCCTCGACCACTTTAAACACTACCATTGCCCCCCGTCCTACTAGAACCCTCGGCCTGGCCATGAAGTCGGGCGAGATCGCCGCCATTCGTAAAGGAACCCCTGCGGATAAAGCAGGTCTTAAGGCCGGCGATCGCATCGTGCAAATCGACGGCGTTGATTTAGGCGACCCACTTACCCTGGCGCAGCGACTGTTGCCCAAGTCGGGTCAAGAAGTGAAGCTGACCGTGCAGCGAGGGGGCAAAACGGACTCAGAAGAAATTCCTGTCGTCCTCGAAACGCCGAAAGTGTTCGATAGCGGCGCGACGTACATGACCGGCGATCCGGTCGGCCTGCCGGCACTGGGGGTGGCGCTGCGAGTGACGAGTGAAGTCGCCGCCGTTCTCCCTGGAAGTCCGGCCGAGAAGGCCGGGTTGCAAGCCGGCGATCAATTGGTGGATGCCGACACGCTCAATCCTGACCCTGAAGTCGATGCTTTTGAACGGAAAGAAATTACGGCGATCAAAGAAAAATACGTCTTCGGCGACGAAGGCAAAACGTGGCAAAGCTTTGCCATGATCATCCAGGCATTGCAGAACGATTCGAAAGTAAAGCTCACTTTTCGCCGTGGCGATAAGACCGAAACCGTCGAAATGCTACCGGTAGCCGACGAGAATCATTTTCAGCCGCAGCGCGGGCTTTCGTTTGCCGCTCAGGGCGAAATTCGTCAGGCAACCGGCATCGGTGAAGCATTGCAGCTGGGCGCTCGGGAAACGAAGGAGCGGATGGGGGAAGTGCTGCTCACGTTGGCCTCGCTCGGCACGGGGCGCATCTCGGTCGGCGATTTAGGGGGACCACTGTCGATTTTCGCGGTCGCGGGAATGCAGGCCCAAGTCGGCATTTCGTCGCTGCTGATGTTCCTGGTGCTGCTCAGTGCGAACCTCGCGATCATCAACTTCCTGCCGATCCCTGCGCTCGACGGCGGGCACATGATGTTCCTGACAGCGGAATGGCTGCGTGGCAAGCCGGTCGATCCAGAACTGCAGATGAAACTCACCATCGGCGGCGTGCTGTGTCTGCTCTCGCTAATGGCGTTTGTCACCGTGATGGATGTGGGGAAGTTGATCACGCTGTTTAGTTAATCCTTCCGTACGATGGCCCTCCGAGGCCGTCGCTTACGCCTCACTTTCAAAACATGCTAGGACGTTTACCAGAGTTCCGTTCGGTTCACAGGTAAACAGGTAAACCGCGGAACGTAAGCCGATCCCGTACCTAATCGACGGCCTCGGAGGGCCATCGTACTTTTCAAAAATCCATGAAGCTTGCCTACTTCGATTGTCTCAGCGGCATTAGCGGCGATATGACGCTCGGGGCACTCGTCGATGCAGGCGTAGAACTGGCCGCGCTGCAAGCCGCCATCGATTCCCTCGGCCTGCCGCGCGCGGTGACCTTGACCGTCAACGAAGTCAAACGTCACGGGTTTCGCGCCACCAAGGTCGATGTCGTTCACGAGCCCGAAACGGCCCATCGCCATCTGCATCACATCGTGGCGATGATCGACGGCAGTAGCGTGTTGACTGCTCCGCAAAAAGACCTCGCCAAGCGCATCTTCACTTTGATTGGCGAAAAGGAAGCACGCGTGCATGGCACGACGGTGCAAAAGGTTCACTTTCACGAGGTGGGCGCGGTCGATTCCATCGCGGACATCGTCGGCGCGGCAGTTGGGATTTCGCTGCTCGGCGTCGATCGCATCGTCGTCTCGCCGATTCCGACGGGCACCGGCTTTATCGAAATCGCTCACGGCCGAGTCAGTGTGCCGGCTCCCGCGACGGCGGAAATTCTGCAAGGCATTCCGCTCGCGCCTTCGGAAGTGAAGTTCGAATTGACGACTCCCACCGGTGCTGCCATCGCCGCGACGATCGCAGATAGCTTTGGCCCGTTGCCCGCAATGCGCATGAGTCGCATCGGCTACGGGGCAGGGGGGAAGGAACTCAAAGAGCAACCCAACGTGCTGCGGCTGATCCTTGGCGAAGTCGATGAGTCGCCGCTCGCCGATCAGGTGGAAGTTTTGGAGACCAGTCTCGACGACGTCAGTGGCGAGGTGATCGGGCACACGATGGCGAAGCTGTTCGAGGCCGGCGCGCTCGATGTGTACTCCACCGCGATTCAGATGAAGAAAAATCGCCCTGGCGTGCTGATCACCGTTCTCGGCCCCGCAGAGAAAGCAGCCAAGCTCGAAAAAATTCTGTTCAAAGAAACGGGTACACTCGGCATCCGCCGCTGGACTTCCACGCGGCACAAGCTCGAACGCCGGCCGCACACCGTGGAAACGGCGCTCGGCCCCATCGTCGGCAAACTCGCGGTGCTCGGCGAAGGGGAAGTCAGTTTTTCTCCCGAGTACGAAGCCTGTCGGCAAATTGCGGAAGCCAAACAGTTGCCGCTCAAAGATGTCTACGATGCCGCGCGGGCGGCGTTCCGCTCGTGAACGACGACATTCCCACACGCGACGAACTCGTCGTCGAGTATCTCGACCAGCTTCCTTATCCGCCCTATCCGGTGCAGGAAGAGGCGTTGCTCGCCTGGTTCACAGCCGATCAAGGGGTCCTCGTGTGTGCGCCCACTGGCACCGGAAAAACGCTGATCGCGGAAGCGGCTCTTTACGAAGCGCTTCGCATCGGTCGCCGGGCGTACTACACCACGCCATTGATCGCGCTTAGCGAACAGAAGTTCACAGAACTGCAACAAGCGGCGCTCCGCTGGGGCTTTCGCGAAGACGATATCGGCTTGGTCACGGGCAGTCGCCGCGTGAATCCTGAGGCAACGGTGCTGGTCGTCGTTGCGGAGATTCTGCTTAACCGCTTGCTCCATCGCGAGCAGTTTCATTTCGAAGATGTCCATGCAGTTGTGATGGACGAGTTTCACAACTTTGCCGATCCCGAACGGGGTATTGTGTGGGAACTCACGCTTGGCCTGCTTCCCGCTCACGTGCGACTGCTCCTTCTTTCCGCAACCGTTGGCAACGCATTCGAGTTCACGCAGTGGTTGCAGCGAAGTTTTGAACGCCGACTGGAATTGGTGCAAGGTTTCGAACGCCGCGTGCCGCTTAGTTATCGCTGGGTCGGCGATATGCTGCTGAACGAGCTCATTGAACAGATTGCGGAGGGAAGCGAAGTGACTCGTCGTACGCCGGCTTTGCTCTTCTGCTTCAATCGGGACGAATGTTGGCAAGTCGCGGATCAACTCAAAGGCAAATCGCTGCTGGCGGATGGTCAACAAGCGCGGCTGGCGGAAGAACTTGCGAAGTATGATTTTACGCAAGGGGCGGGGCCGAAGCTGAAGCAGATCTTGCAGCGGGGCGTTGGCGTGCATCATGCGGGCGTGCTCCCCAAATATCGCCGGGTGGTGGAAGATTTGTTTCAACTCAAGTTGCTGTCCGTTTGCGTCTGCACGGAAACGCTTGCAGCCGGCATCAATCTTCCCGCCCGCTCGGTCGTCATGCCGATGCTGCTCAAAGGGCCGCCGGGGGAGAAGAAAATCATTGACGCCAGTTCCGCTCATCAGATCTTCGGTCGGGCAGGTCGGCCGCAGTTCGATACGGAAGGCTTTGTGTACGTCCTCGCGCACGAAGACGATGTGAAGATCGCGCGGTGGAAAGAAAAGTTCGATCAAATTCCCGAAGACACCAAAGATCCCGGTTTGCTGCGGGCGAAAAAGGATTTGAAGCGCAAGCAGCCGACGCGGCGCTCGACAGAGCAGTACTGGAACGAACAGCAATTCGAGAAGTTGCGGACCGCAGCGCCTCTGAAGCTCACCAGTCGCGGGCCGATTCCGTGGCGACTTTTGGCATTTTGGCTACAAGCGACGCCGGAAATTGAGCCAATTCGCCGGCTGATTAACAAGCGGCTATTTGACGGCGGACGGGCGGTTGGGGCTCAAAAGCAGCTCGATCAAATGCTGCTCACCATGTGGGCGGCCGGTTACGTCACGCTCGATCCACCGCCACCAACGCCGCAAGAGACCAAGGCGGCCGAAGTGGCGGCAGCGGTGCCGGTCGCCAAGATATCCGAGACGGAAAAAATGCTCCGGGAGGCGCTCGGCAAACAGCTTCCGCCGCAAGCGGTGTTGAAAGTACAAGAAACGGTTAACGCTCCGCCCGCCTATCAAGCCTTGCGTGCGACTCCCACGCCGGACCTGGAAAAACTGGTTCAACTGCGGAGTGTGAATCCGCTTTACGGCGTGTTTCTGGTCAATCAACTCGGCATCGCGGATCGAAACGAACGGATTCAAGCCTTGGAAAGCGTGCTTGAAATGCCCGGCAGCGTGGCCCGCCATTGCCGCGTTCCTTGGCCCGAAGATTTTCCACCCGGGCCGTTGGCCACAACGCGGCTCGATCAAGAGCTCTTGCAAATGGGCCTGGCGAGCGTGCCGCAATTGCGCCGGCTCACGAGCGAAGAACGGGACGAACGTCCCGACGACGAAGAGCCGATCCGCGTGCTGAATCTCGCAGAGAAACTGCGGCTGTTATTTAACGCTCAGTATCCGGACGTTCATTCCCTCAACACGCAAGACCTGTGGTGTGTGGGGGAGGTGCTGGAGTTCGGCGGCAACTTCAACAAGTACATCACCAGCCGCGGCCTGCAAAAGCACGAAGGGGTTATCTTTCGGCACTTGCTCCGCATGATCATGCTCTTGAATGAAGTCCGGCGAATTCACCCGCCTGAAGTTTCGCTGGAAGATTGGCAGGCGGAGCTGGACGAGATGAGCCGGGTGCTAACCGACGGCTGCCGGGCCGTGGATGAAACAAGCACGGATAAGCTTTTGGAGCAGGCACCGAGCGAAGAGTTGTAGATTGTTCTTGTTTTGAAAAAATATCCGCATCTTGTGACCAAACGTGTCACAACTCCTGGATTTATTACTGCTGACACCGCGGCGTCTGTGCCGTGATAGGGTGCTTTCCAGGAGTTTCATCATGGTTGCCAGTTCGCAAAAACTGCCCCCCAGCGGGCGAGATTTCGAGATTTTTCGGCGGGTGCGGGTGGATGAATGTGCCACGCGACAGGTGGCAGCGGAGATGCATTTGTCGCAAACCCGCATCTGCCAGATCGTGGAGCGAGTCGGTGCGTTTCTTACTGAAGCCGTGCCGGGAAGCGATGAGCGGCGGGCTCAGCGGGTGAGCGTTGCCGAGCAGCTGGCGGCCGAGCGAATCGGGGCGTTGTATCACCGGGCTATACAGGCGTTCGAAGAGACGCGAGGAACTTTTGCCACCACACGCGAATCGTCCAACGCCGGCCAGATGCCGGCAAATGCTGTCACGACGACCAAACATTGTGCGGGAGACGGTCGCTACCTGATGACTGCGGCACGTCTCGCGGTTGTCGGTTCCAGGCTGCCGCACTCGACGCTAGGGAGCTTGATCGACTACGACGTCAGCGTAGAAGAGGTAAACGGCCCCCCGGTGGAGGACTGTTCAGTTAATGAGGCAAAACAGGCTTTGCGACGAGAGTTCGCACGGGAATTCGCAGCCGTAACCGCTACCGAGCATGAGAGTTGCGGCCAGAACTTTGCCATGAATGTTGAGACAGAACTAATTTCTCGCGCCCCTGTTCAAGCCGACTGCAACGGAGGTGATGTGCTCGATTTCCAAGCAGCGAAAAACCCGCCCCCCCTCACTCGGCAGCAGCGTCGGGCGCGGCAACGATTGCTGGAGAAGAAGTTGAAGAAGGGGTGAAAGGGGAAAACAGGGGCGGAAGTCAGGGATCGAGAGGCTGCAGCGTCATCGGTTCGCCGTACTCCTACTCCTAAACTGCACTCGTGATCGCGGGCGGAAGGCCAGCTTCTGAGTAAGAGTAAGATGAGGAAGAGGATTAAGAGCAGGAGCAGGATTACGAGTAGGAAGGTATTCCCGTCGTCCCTGACCTCTGATCCCCGACCCCTTTCCCTTACTTCTTCTCCGCGGGCACAATCTTGCCCCACATATGCCCCTTCACTTCGCCGTGGCCCCAGGTCCCCGCGTAAAGATTGTCGTAGATCACGATGCGGCAACTAAAGCCGGCCCCCAGGCCGGGAATGGTGACGTTGGTGAGCGTGATGACCGGCGTGTCTCCCGACCAAATAATTTCGACGGGAACGGGAATGGAAGCATCTTTCATTTTCGCGTTGATCAGCCACAAGTCTCCTTCGTCCAGCTTTTTGGCGCTGTTCAGGGCGTATTCGTCGGTGGCAGGGTCTTTGTCTTTCCCCTCGGTCGTGAACTTGCCGACCATCTTGCAACCCGTGAGGGTCTTTTCCAGGTCTGCGATGAGTTTGGCTTTGTCGGGGGCGGCAGCATCCTGAGCAAAGGCTGTCGCAGTGACGACGGCGAACAAACAAACGAGGGCCAGCATGCAGGTTTTCATGAGGGAACTCCACGGAAGGGAGAGAGAAACTAACTTTTTGAGACAGCTCAATTTCCCGCGCGAACCTCGCGGCGTCAATTCGCTTCTCGGGTGGAAGCCGCGACCGGACCAAGACAAATGGCGAAATGGGTCAATCGGATGGTACAATGAGGTTCGGAGGACCAGCCATGGTGACAACTTCCTCGGTAATACATAGCGATCCAGAGATTCTGGGGGGAACGCCGGTGTTCGTTGGCACACGAGTGCCCGTGCAGACCTTGCTCGATTACCTGGCTGCGGGTGATCCCTTAGAAGAATTTTTGGACCACTTCCCGACGGTGACTCGAGAGCAAGCAGTGACCGCAATCGGACAGGCAAAAGATTTGCTGGTGGCCCATGCGCGTTCTGCTTGATGAATGCCTGCCTCGACCGCTGCGAACCATGTTCCCCGGACACGACGTTCGGACGCTTCAAGAAATGGGCTGGGCTGGGAAGAAGAATGGCGAGTTACTGTCTTTGATGGCTGGTGCAGGTTTTACCGTCTTACTTACCGCGGACAGAAACGTCCGATTTCAGCAGAATCTGACTGCTGCAGGAGTGGCGATTGTTGTGCTGGCAGGGGCGAGTAATCGTCTGGCCGATCTGGTCCCGCTCGTTCCGAAGGTTGAGGCGCTTTTGGGAACCATTCGACCGGGGCAGGCGATTGAAGTTACCGCTTGATTGGATCTTCTCCCCTCTTGCCACCTCTCGCCAAAAGGCTGTATACTTTGCGATTCGCCCCAAGTCGGGCTTTTAAGTCACACGCACAAATTCAACTAGGTGCAGCGGGTTTTCGAGGAAAAGCATGGTAAAGCTCATTGTTCGCGAACGTGAAAGCCTTCAGGAAGCAGTCCGCCGGTTCCGCAAACTCGTGGAACGGAGCGGAATCAAGAAGGAAATGCGTCGCCGCGAACATTATGAGAAGCCCAGCGAAATCCGCCGCCGTGCACGCCTCCGGGCCGAACGCCGCGCTCGCAAACCGGCCCCTGCCCGTGGTGGCAGCGCCTAAGTAATCAATTCTTTAAGATTCAAGAAACAACTCAAGCCGGCACAGTGATGCGCCGGCTTGTTTCGTTTGCGGGGCTGGTTTTGGCCCGCTGCCGCTATGTTATCGGCCGAAGGTGAAGGAAACTCCGCGACCGTTAAAGCTCACCCCGCCGTTGCCGACCGAGATTCCAGGACGAGGAATCTGGCTGTTTGGGATGCCCGGCGGGACGATCCCCGTGTTGCCATTCCAGTTGCTGTTTGGGATGCCATTCCAGCCGTTATTCGGCCCTTGATTCCAGTTGTTGTTGTGGTTGTTCCAGCCGTTGCTGGGGGCCGAGTTCCAGTTGTTGTTGTTCCACCCCTGGTTGCCGTTGAAGCCAGCATTCCAGCCTGGATTGGCCACAATCGGCCGCTGAACGACTACCGGTTGCAGGTCGCAATCCCGGAGAGCATCGACGTGCACTTCCATGTGGTGGATCGTATTATCGATGCTCCGGAGGAGCTGATCCGCCCGGCGAGTATCGACGAATCCACCATGAAATCCGGGCCGACCGCGAGCAGCATCAAAGACGCTGTCCTCAACGCTGCAGGCCAGGCGGTCGACAGCTTCCAATTGGTTGTAAAGTTGGTTCTGGCTGGCAGGTCGGGCCAGAATCGTTTGCAGCAGGTGGACCCGGCTTTCCAAGACCTGGACCTTCGCGACAATGACCGGAAAGTTCGGTGCGGCGCGTAAACTGCCACGAACCTCGTCGCACAACGCATGCACCAAGCCATCCAAGGCAACTCCGTCCTGCTGCAGAGCACGGAAATGATCCGCCCGAGCCGAGGAGGTGAAAAGAGTGAGCCCCATCAACATCAACCCAGCGATCCAAGTTCCCGTCTTCATTGTCGTAGCCCCCGTGAGATTGTTTTTTCTGCCGGCCATCCTGTAAGCCGGACGATTTGTAATAATTGCACTAGGTGTGCCAAAGCCGCGCAGAGCTGTGCTGCTAGAATGGAGTTGCAATCGTTAAGTGCTTGATTTCAAACCACTTGGGCTCAATCGAAAGACGGCTGCGGCGCATTTCAAGCGGCTGCTTCTTCGACTGCGGCACCTAAAGTGACATCATTTCGATAACAACTAAAACCAGATTGATACTGCGAAACTAGCGAAGGACTGCCATGCGAACGTATCTCGACTTGCTGCAGACGATTCTCGACCGTGGCGCAATCAAAGCCGACCGGACAGGGACTGGCACCCGGAGCATTTTTGGGCATCAGATGCGGTTCGATCTGTCGGCCGGCTTTCCGCTCGTGACGACGAAAAAAGTCCACACCCGGTCGATCATCCACGAACTATTGTGGTTTTTGAAAGGGGAGACCAACATCGCCTATCTAAAGCAAAACAAGGTCAGTATTTGGGATGAGTGGGCAGACGAGAACGGCAATCTGGGTCCCGTGTATGGTTACCAGTGGCGGTCGTGGCCCACGGCGGATGGTCGGCACATCGATCAAATCAGCGAAGTTGTGGAGCGGATCAAACGCGACCCGGATTCACGCAGGTTGATTGTAAGTGCGTGGAATGTCGGCGAAGTCGAGAAAATGCGGCTTCCACCATGCCACCTACTGTTTCAATTTTACGTGGCTGACGGCCGGCTCTCGTGCCAGTTGTATCAACGCAGTGCCGACGTGTTTTTGGGGGTTCCGTTCAACATCGCTTCCTATGCACTGCTGACCATGATGGTGGCCCAAGTCACCAACCTGCAGCCTGGGGAGTTCATCCATACCTTGGGAGATGCGCACCTATATTCGAATCACTTTGAGCAAGCTCAACTGCAACTTTCGCGCGAGCCGCGACCGTTACCGACGATGCGACTGAATCCGGCAGTGAAGTCGTTGTTTGAGTTCACTTACGAGGATTTTGAGTTGCTCGATTACCAGCCTCATCCGCCGATCTCAGCACCGGTGGCGGTGTAAGTTGGCCTGTTTAGCACTGTCCGCGTAGAATGCCAGGAAAGGCGAAGCAAAGGACAACGCAATGGCAGCTCTCATCACCGATCCACAATTGGCAGAACGACTGATTGCCGAACGAAAAGCAACCGGCGCGGATAAATATGACGAGGTCTGGGACGGAGTCTATAACATGTCACCGCTGGCAAATAATGAGCACCAGAAACTTGCGACAAAACTGGCTTCCATTCTGACACAGGTCGTGGAAGAGGCAGGTTTGGGGCAGGTCTTCGCTGGCGCCAACGTCAGCGACAGAGAGTCCTACTGGGAGCAGAACTATCGCTGTCCTGACGTTCTTGTTTTCCTCAGCGACAATCACGCGCAGGATCGAGATACTCATTGGTTCGGCGGGCCAGATTTGGCCATCGAAGTTGCCAGTGTGGGTGATCGAAGCTACGAGAAATTGGAGTTTTACGCCAAGGTCAATACGCACGAAGTGATCATCATCGATCGCCATCCGTGGGCGATCACTTTGTTCAGGCTGGTTGACGGCGCGATGCACGAAATTTTTCGTGCGACGACCAAGGATGACATCGTGGTCGAAAGCGAAGTGGTGTCACTGAAGTTTCATTTGCAGCCTAACGAGCAAGGGCAACCGCAGATCGATGTCGAGGATCGCGAGAGTGGCCGGCGGTGGCTCATTTCGATCGCCCGCAAGTAGTACCCAACCCAAGAAACGCAATCTGCCGGCCAGAGAATTCCGGCCGGCAGATGACAGGTTGGAACAACTTGGACGTGACCGTGGCGAATGATCACGGCCCAGCACTACACGGGGGTCGCGGCTGTCAGCCCTTCCAGGCTTTGAACCAGCGATTTGCCACCGCCCGTGATCTTCAGGAGCGGAGCAAACTCCGCGAAATCCTTATCGACCAGAGCGAACAAAGCAGCAGGAGTCGTGCTGCTGTCTTTCACCAGGCGATCGAAGGCGGCGAGGAACGCCGGTCCTTCGGTCCATTCGTTGTCGGTGGCTGTGGGTAACAGGGCCGAGAGTGACACCGACAACAATCCTGCATCCGTGCAACCTTCGGCCAGGAATTTATCAAGCTCAGTATGGTTCTCGATCAAGCGAGCAAACTCTTCCGGCAGGTGCCAGGTGCGAGCGATGACGCCGGCTGCCTGTGCATGATCCCATTGGAATTGAGCTCGTTCGAGAGTCGACAGACGCTGCTTCCCCCCCGTGCGTCCTTCTAGCAGGCGAGCATAATGTTCGGGTAGTTCCTTCGACAAAAGCGGGATGGCCATGTCTTGCAACAGGCCTGCGGCGAAGAGGTCTTCGGCATCTTTCAGGCCCAGAGCTTTACCAAAGTGGCGGGCAAAGATGGCGCGGCGAAGCGAATCTTGCCACAGGCGTTTCAGATCGAATGGCCCGCACTTGGGATTGGGCATCAGGCTGAAGACCGCACTCCAGAGGGAAAAATTCTTGATCGTCCGCACGCCGACGAGCGTGATGGCGAGCTTGATGTTCGAGATTTCGCGCGAGAAGCCAAAGTAGGAGGAGTTCACGAACTTCAACACCTGGCTGCACAGGCCGGGATCGGCCTCGATCGGAGCGGCATATTCGGCAGGACCGTTGTCCAGGTTGTTGGACAATTCGAGCAAGCGGATCGCGCTTTGCGGAAGGGCTGGCAGTTGAGCGCCCTTCAGCAGGTCTGGCAAATTATTCGTTGGTTTCGCTGTTGGCATTGATTTCAATCCCCGTGATGTGCCTGCCCGCCGATTCGATTGCCGCCGTCCCGTTGACGACCGGCTTTTCAAACTTAGGTCAGAGGAAACAGGTGGCAAGGCGCAAAAAGGATAAAAACCGCACTGGAAACGAGCCGCGCAAGCCAAGCCCGAGATGTTTAAGGATGTTGCACCGTTGCGACCATTGGTTTCAGATGTGGCGAAAACGCAACATTGCCAGACGCTGCAAGTCGTTGAAATGGCTTGCAAAAATTGGTTCGAACTGAATACGCGGTAAAGAGTTGCGTTTGCAGGCGGTCTCAGACGTGTGAGGAGAAATCGAACCGCGGCGCTCGGCATGCTTAGCTAAGCCTGCATGCCAAATTTCAAGCTTCTACAGCGTGCAACGAATCTTCCCTATTTGGGCTTTCTCTTGTTGGCTCTCGTCGCGAGCGCATCGAAAGCGGACGCGAAAGGGGATTCACAAGAATCGACGGGCTTCGTCCAGTTGGCAGCACAACTGGATGACGATGGCTGGCGTCTTACCAACCAGGGTTGGGAGCACATCAGTACTTGGGAGTCGCAGCCGTTTTCAGTCAGCAGTTATGTGCCCCAGGACGACCCCTGGAAGTCGGAACAGCCGGTTATCGACCTTCATCCGCTGGCTTGGACCTTCATGATGATCTTCTTTTCGTTTGCTTCCCTGTCGTTGCTGCCAGGAAGCGAACCAGCTAGTGCTTGACGCAGTTCGTGGACGCGTCGAGCAGAGACGTTGCCGCTTCGTCCTCCCTCGCAGGCAGCCGTTCGAACCGCAATGATTGCGGGTTGGAGGGGCAATAGCAACGGAAGGTCGCTCGGCCGCAACGACCCAGCTAGTGCCAGATGGCGTTTAAGTTCATGGGCTCTCGAACAAAATTGTCGTAGCCACACGAGTGAGACAACCTCCAGCAACGGACCGGCGGATTTGTCATGCGTGTCCAGTAAGATCGTCTGCACATCGTTTGCCGATGCGAATTCCAGGATTTCTTCTGGCTCGGGGGCTGAAGCCGCTGCAGCATCCGCGTAAGCCACTAGAACGGGTTCTATGCCGCACGGAAGTTCTGCCTTCCAACGCAGCCATCGATCGCCCCAATTTGAATGCTGCCGCAGTCCGCTCAAGCCTACTTTTGCGAAGCGAATTCCCGACGGAATCGTGGCTTTGTCGAGAGCCAGTTCCCGCAACTCCCCCAGCGCAACACTGACGGGAATCGCAGCGTGGTTTGACCCATTTTCACCTTCGACAGCGCCGGCAACTTCTTGCCAGACGGCTTCACTCGCGCGCCCTAGACTGCCGTGGGTCGGTTCTTTGACGTCGATGATTTCCGCGCCGCCGGAGATTGCAGCTAAGGCTTCCGCTGCCGAACGCACGCTCACGAGGAGGCGAGTCATGCAGTTGCTTGCCCTTGCCGTTCGATTTCGGTTTGAGCTTTCGCCTTCGCTTTGCGTTCGCGATGAACTTCCGCCAGGCGGCGATTCAGTTCCTGCATTCGGTCGCGGGTGATCGGTTCGCACCAGGCGCCGCGGATGGTGATGTATCCTTCGCACCAATGGCCAAACCGGTCCGGAACCTCGCGATGCTTCCAATCGACGGCTGATTCGGCCAGCCGGACGATAATGTTTTGTGTCTCTTGCTCTTTTCCCTGAACCGGCGGCAAGAATGAGGGGCCTTGGCCCAAGAAGAAACATTCGACAATTTCGATGGGAACGCCGACGGGATCTTGGGGATCGAGGTAAACCCACAGTTGGTCGTCGCCATAGGCCAGTCGCGGGCGACGCATCGCATACAGCAAAATGCCGCAGGTCCAGGCGGAAACTATCGTTAGTGCACCTGCGATAGCTGCCAGCCAGTAGTTTGGAAGCCAGACGCCCAGGAACGCGAAGATTGCCAAGCCCAACGTTACAATGCCGAGGATAACCGAGGCAACCGCATAGATTCTGCGATTGGGCGATAGCCAAACTTCGGTTCTAAGCATGATTCGGGAACTGCTTTCGGTGCGATGGGAAAGGGGAGACTTTGCTCCCAGCTGACAGCAACTTCGATGTAACTAAAATAATCATAACCCGGTAGCAATGTTTCGAGTATGCGCAGCAGGAAGCCCGCGCTGTTGAGGAGGGCCCATGCGTTTGATCTGTGGTTGCGGAAATCGAGTTCGCGTCGTTCCAGCAGATGCCGGTAGAAGCATTCGTTGCAGCTGCGGGAATATGTTGGAAGTGCCTTCGCTGAGCAGACTAAAGAAGTTGGGTCCGCAGCAGCGAGCTTTGGAGCAATTGGCTGACCCTCGTTTTTGGGAAGAAAGAGGGTGCTACTTATGTGGTGCGGAAGCGTTGCAGCCAGTGTGGGCGCGTTTGGAGCTACAACCCGCTCGCTTTGCTCGCCTCCCCCCTAAACTTGGGCCTGCTGCGATTCTTACTGCGATTTGGCCTGTTCTAGGAGTCGCCTACTTCGCAGCGACGGTGAACGACAAGGTGCAGCTAGCAGAAGCGGAAAACTTGGATTTGCGTTTCCTCGTATGCTTGCGATGCAGCATGTTAGAAGAGGTTTCGTACCAATGCGTTGCGCGCTTTGCCGAAGGTGACATTGCGGACGAACTTCGAGAAGATTTCCCACAGTTGCGATTTTTGCCTCCTCCGAGCCGATAATGTTCATTGTTGACTTAGTTGCGCAACATTCGTATCATTGATCGAAAGCTGATCGCTACACCGCTATGTTGGCACATTTCACCCTTCCAAATCGAGCCTTTCAGGTCACCCCTGCACCGATGACGACCTCCTCGAGCCCGCAGGAAGCACTTCTGCAGAATGCTGCTGAAAATCCTACCGGAAAAGATCAAATCGCCGCCGACGGCCATTTGATTCTCACCCCAGAACTCGAACAAGAGTTTGCCGGCGCGAATGTGGCCCTTGAATCTGCTGGGCCGCAGGAAATTCTGCGTTGGGGTGTGGAACGGTTTCGGGAGCAGTTCACCATGGCAACTGCCTTCGGCCCGGAAGGAATGGTCCTGATTCACATGCTCGCGGAGATTGATCCGCAAACGCATGTGTTTAATCTCGAAACGGGTTACCAGTTCAAGGAAACTTTGGAACTTCGTGAGCGGATTATTGAGCGCTACAGGCTTACGGTTGAATTCAAACGCCCCGAGCTATCCGTGCAGGAATACGAGCGACAAAACGGTGGCCCCGTCTATTTGTCGAATCCCGATCAATGCTGCTTCGACCGAAAAATCAAAGTCCTGCAGCAAGCGATTGCCGGCAAGCATGCCTGGGCGAGTGCCATCCGCCGCGATCAAAGCCCTGACCGCGCGACGGTTCCGATCGTCGGTTGGGATAGTAAGTTTCGCCTGGTAAAGATCAGCCCGCTCGCGAACTGGACGAAGAAGCTCGTGTGGGATTTCATCATCAAGAATGACGTGCCTTACAATCCGTTGCATGACGACGGCTACACCAGCATTGGTTGCCAGCCCTGCACGAGGCCGATCATGATCGGCGAAGACGAACGGGCTGGTCGGTGGAGTGGTTTTGCGAAAACAGAGTGTGGCTTGCACACCAAATAGTTCGTGGCCGATGTTTATCGGTCGATTTATGGTTCCCTCGTTCGAAGCGTGAGCAGACAACCGCAGCGCTGAAGCACCTGTCCCGCTGGTGGTGATTCCGTGAACATTTCAGCCAAAACCGAGTACGCTTGTATCGCCGTGCTAGAACTCGCGGCCCGCTACGGCGACCACGATCCGGTTCGCATTCGTGACATCGCCGATCGGCACGATATTCCGTCACGTTTTCTAGTGCAGATCCTGCTGCAACTGAAGGGAGCCGGCATGGTGGCGAGCACACGCGGTGCTTCCGGCGGATATCAATTGCAACTTCCACCCGAGAACATCACCTTGGGAGATGTGATGGCGGCCATGGAGGGACGACGAACGACAGGGCAGGGGAGTACGGCAGATACGGCAGGCTCGAGAGTTCTCTGGCAAACCTGGAATCAGGCCGATGCCGCCCAACAGGAGTTGTTCGACAGTACTACTTTTGCCGATTTACTCGAGCGGATGCAGGGCCGACCGCAACAGATGTACTACATATAAGCCCTGAACCGGCTGTCCTGAAGCATTTCGCCCGGGCTTTTGCTGCCCCGTTCGACGGATTCGAACTGCCAACGTACGATGAATAAGCAGGCCGCGATTCCGCTTATGGTTGATATGACCCGGGTGCCCATTGCCGAATATTCTCGATAAGATCGTCGCCACCAAGCACCAGGAGATCGCAGCGGCCCGAGCGCGCATTCCTGCGGAGCGCCTCCGCGAACTGATTCAATCCGTTCCCCCGCCGCGCGACTTTTTTGGGGCGCTGGCCGCGGACGGCCCGATCAAGCTGATTGCGGAAGTGAAAAAAGCGAGTCCTTCCAAGGGAGTGATACGCGAGGACTTTGATCCGGTCTCGATTGCGCGTACTTACGCCGCGCACGGAGCGACCTGTCTAAGTGTTCTGACCGATGTCTCGTACTTTCAAGGCAGCCTGGATTATTTGCGCGAGATCCGCCAGGTTGTCGATTTGCCGCTGCTGCGCAAAGACTTCATTCTTGATTCTTATCAGCTGCTAGAGGCGCGGGCTGCCGGTGCCGATGCCATTTTGCTTATTGCCGAATGCCTCGACGACTGCAACCTGCGGAAGCTACATAACGAAGCGCTTGAATTGGGACTCACGCCGCTGGTCGAGTTTTACGATCCAGAAAATCTGCCGCGTGTCCTGTCAGCCGGCGCAACGCTGGTCGGGGTCAACAATCGAGACCTGCGAACCTTTGTGACCGATCTGAATCATACGATTCGGCTGCGTGAACACATTCCCCCAGAGTGTTTACTCGTCGGCGAAAGTGGCATCCACACTCGGGAAGATGTCGAGCGCTTAGCCGCTGCTGGGGTTAATGCGATTTTGGTGGGCGAAAGTTTGATGATCCAGCCAGACATCGGCGCGGCCGTCGACCGGCTGTTAGGACATTCAACCGAAGACAGTGCGGCCCACCGGTAACGACGAATCGTTCGCCAAACCAATACCCTTGAGGAATATCATGGCACGCCGAGAAGACAGTTCCCGCCTCGGGACTTTTAACGCCACGATCGCAACGATTAGCAGCGCCGTGCGAACCGCGCTGGCAACGATTCTAGTGGGCGGACTGGGTATCGGTGGCTACGTCGGATACACCACTTTCAACGCCAAGGATATTGCGGCGCGGAAAGCTGCCGAAGAGCGCGATGCGGCCCAGAAGAAAGCGGCCGAGTTCCAGAAGGAAGTTGCCTTGCGCGATCAACAGATCAGCACATTAAACGTCGACTTGGAAGCGAAGAAGCAGGAAATTCAGCGATTAGAAACATCACTGACATTGCTAAAGGTCGACCACCGTCTCGCTCGGCTTTCGGTCGTCGAGCAAGGAACCGATCCGCAAACGATGGAAGAGTTTACCGATGTGGAGTTTGTCGAATTGAATGACGAAGGTCAGCCCGTCGAAGAACCTCGTAAATTCCGTATCAAGGGAGACATCGTCTACATCGATAACTGGATCGTGAAGTTTGAGGACAAGTACGTGGAGCAGGCCGATTTGGAACGTGCGACGTCGCTGGTCCTTTTTCGCCGTATTTTCGGCGAGATGCAACAGCCTCGGGATGGCTATCCACTCGATGCGATTGGGGAGCGTCCGGCTGCTTATGCCGCGGGGCGTCGCGAGATGAGTGATTTTGAAAAGAAGATTTGGGGGGACTTTTGGAACATCGCCAACGATGAAAAACTTGCGGCCGAAATGGGAATTCGGGCGGCTCATGGCGAAGCCGTCGCGATACGCGCCCAGCCGGGGAAATCGTATCGGATTTCACTGCGAGCGTCGGACGGGCTTTCGATCACTCCGGAGTCGCCGGAGTAACGGTTAAGGCGATATCCTGTCGCAGTTGCTCTACCAATTCCTCTTTTGATCCGAACCGGCGCACGTCACGAATGCGACTGGTGAATTCGAGCTCCAACAGGTTCCCGTAAAGGTCGCCGCTGAAGCCAACCAGGTGGGCTTCGAGTTTGCGAGCTTCTTCCCCGAATGTTGGATTCGGGCCGATGTGGATGGCGGCTGGGAACTCTCCGGCCGCAACAAAGGCTCGTCCCGCGTATACGCCGGTGCCGGGCAGTAGATTTTCCGGACGTTCGATGTTGGCAGTTGGAAAGCCGAGCGTAGCGCCGCGACGAGCGCCGCTGACAACTTCCCCGCGCAGTCGATAAGGCTGGGTAAGCATCCGGTTGGCAGTCGTCACATCTCCCGACAAAAGCAGTCCCCGAATCTGGCTGCTGGAGACTTCGCTTCCATCCGCCGTTACCGCAGTCAGCACTTCAAACTCGATTTGCGCAGCGCGACAGAATTCGGATAGGCGAGCGACGTTCCCCTCTCGGCCTCGACCGAAGAAGAAGTTTTCCCCTTCCACAATCGCGCGGGGAGCAAGCCGTTCGACCAGCAGTTGCTGAAAGAAATCCGCCGCTGATAGAGCAAGCAGTTTTTCATCGGTCGGATAAACAAGTATGCCGTCGATCCCCAAGCCAGCCAGCAGTTCCCATTTGCGTTCGGGCCAAACAAGCGGCAGCAATGGATCGAGCGGTCGCAGGAGTGCCCGCGGATGCGGATCGAACGTAAAAACGATCGCCGGGCCGCCCACTTTTTTGGCTGCTTGGATTAGCTGAGCAAGCAGCTGCGCATGGCCCCGATGGACACCATCGAAATTGCCGATGGTCACGGCGCCGCCTTGGGCGAAAGCAGGAATCTCAGCAAGCGAGCGAGCAACGAACACGATTCAGTCTCAAAATTGTCGATAAGGGTAGGCGAATGTCACTCGCACTGTCGCAGTAAAGCCTCGAAACGTGGTCGCCAGGAGGCATCTATGCCGGGAGGTGTTTCGAGCAGGTAACGAATCAACTGAGCCGCCGCTGGCTTGTCCCCTTGCCGGCGCAGCAGATCAGCAATCGCCAATTTTGCCCGATACCAGCGATCGGTTTGCGGTTTGGTCTTAGACGCCACCCTTCGCCATTGTGCCAGCGCGGCCACGATTGCGGAAGCGTCGTCGTCCGCCGCCAGAAACAGAGCATATTCTTCCTGTAGGGCTCCATCCTGCGGGGCAGTGGCGGCAACTTCGGCGAAAACGCGCCGTGCTTCATCTCGTTTCCCAACGGCTGCTAAAGCCGAGGCCTGCACGCGCTGCACATCACGGCGACGTTCGGCAGAGAGTTTTTCGAGTTGGGGCTGAAGGAGTTCTACCGTTTGCAGTTGCAACTCCGCGACCGATTTTTGCACTTCGGCAGACGAGCGACCGGCAACGTCGGAGAGTCGTTTGAGCAAGTCCAAAAGCTCTGTCGGGGAAACGCCGGCCAGTTGCTGTAGTAATTGTGTTGCTTCGTTTCGCTGTGTTGGTTGCGCGGCCAGAATAGCGACCAACAAGGCATCGGCCTCGCGTTGCCAGTCTTTATCGGGAGCCGGCAGGCCTTGCCGAGCGGCTGTTAAAACGCGCTGCGCATCAGGGAGCGAGGCAGGTCGAAAATCGATCAGCAATCGGCCCCAGGCGACGGCGGCGTCCCGTTGTGAAGGGGACCAATTGGCGGGCCATGCATTTTCGTGATCCAGAATGATTCCCCGATAATACTCGCCGGCCGAGGTCACGAGTTCGTCCAGGGAAGAACTCCCTTGCGACTTACGCAGCTCGGCAGCCCGATTCCAGGCAGGAATAATCGCGGTTAGAGCTTCGGCGAAATGAGGTGAGTCCGTTGGAATCGCCGCGAGCACAGCTGCGGCCTCAGACCATTTTCCTTGCGACGCCCAAAGCTGCCCCTGCCACAAGCGAACTTGCACGCTGGAAGGATTGTTGGGCCAGTGCTGCAAATGTTCCGCGAGCGCTGACTCGTACTGAGCCAGTTCCGTGGGAACCGCGCGCGCGGCCTGTGCATAATTCCAGGCAGCCAGCAGATGAGCTTCCGCGGCATGTACGTGGTGAGGCAGGGCAATGGAGATGGTTTGCATGCGCCGCGCGGCATCGGCGAAATCCTTTCGATTTTGCTGAATAGCAGCGGCTTTATAGAGCAAGTCAAAGCGAGAGTTTTCATCTCCTTGTTTGCTTGCCTGCTCGGCAGATTTTTCGAAGACAGCAACGGCCTCGGCGAGTTGTCCCTGCCGATAGAGATTTTCTGCCGATCTGCGGAGAACGTCGGCTGCCACATTGACTCCCGAGGATGGCGCCGTAGCAATGAGCAAGTGATCGGCCCGCCGACCCCAATAAGGGCCATATCGCTGTTCGAGTTCACGGGCGGTTGCCAAACTGGTGCTCTGCCACTGATTCGTCTGAGAAGCATCTTTTTCGCGGAGAGCATTCTGCCATCGCGCCACATCTAATTCCAGTTTTGCGAAGTCGAACTCTGGGTCGCTCTGCAAGCTACCGGCAAGTTGGCCTCCTAGTTGAACGAGTCGCCCAGCTTGTTCCAGGTTCTGCTGTGCCAGGGAGAGCCTGACCCCTTCCGCATAGAGCCGCAAACGCAGATCGGGCGGCAGATTCCGCGCGAGCAGGCCCCGCAAAAAATCTTGAGCTTCTTCGGCCTTTCCGGAAAGCCGTGCGGCGATAAGCCATTCGACGCTCATCTGCAGATAGAGCGGATCATCTCGCGTTAGCTGCCGAAGAGGCCCTTTCAGCAGTTCGATCCCTTCGACGAGTAATGCCAGCCGGCTATCGGCCTCAGGTGGATAGGTGAGTGCCATATTGCGCAGCAGGCGAGCCTGATGCAGCGTGAGATTGTTGCCTAGCGTGCTCAATTCCTCGGAAGCAAGTTCCTCTTCCGCAGCTTGACGCCCGCGACGAGCGATGATCTGATGTTCGAGATCTTTCTGAAGATCCTCCAGTTGTCGTCGAACGCTGCGAAGTTGCTGCCGTGCCGTTTCAGCGAGTGATTCTTCATTCCGAGCTTCCCAGGTCAACCGGGCCAATTCGCCTTGAGCAAGTCCCGCCAGGAGCTGTTGCACGCGGATCAGTTCCGCACGCACGGGTGGCGGACTGGCGTTCAAAAATTGGTCCGCCCCCTTTTGCGCCGCGTTCCAGCGCCGATCCTGTTCTTCATCCGGCGCATTCGCGGCTTGCAAAGCGAGCGTACGGATTACTTCCACCATCAAGTCGGTCCGCTGTAAAGGCGAGAGCTTGTCCGAGGCCAACTGCCGTCGAGCATGGGCCTCTGCCAGATCAAACAATTGTCGGTCGCGCAGTCCGACAACGATTCGTAAATCGCGGTCTGCCGCGGCACTTGTTGCGACAAACAGACCCAATAAAAGCAAAGAGTATGCCCCCCAGTTCGGAATTTCTCGATAGTTTGCCATGTTCGACTTCCTACATCGAGTCTGCTACGGCAGCGCGACATTGGTTGCAAACTGAATCTTGACGAAGCCCACGGCGCGGGCGATGTCGTAAGCGTCGATCACATTGCCGAGCGGCACGTCTTCGTCTGGGTGCAGCACCACAGGTGCGTCTTTCTTGATAGCTGCGATCCGCGCTAAATTCTCTTGCAATTGCTTCAGCGAAGTCACCTCCACGTCGTTTAATTGCCAGCTCACCTGTTCCGCGTTGCCGCGTAGACGCACAACGACATCCACAAAATCGGCCTCAGGCGTTGGGGGCTCGTCCGCTGAAATTCCAGCGGCACTTGCGGGTTGGGCGGACAATTGCCCCGGCAGGATGAATTCGGGCGTGATGAAACTCGAGGACCACAAAAAGTAAACGAGCAGCAGGAAGACGCAATCGATCATTGGCGTCATCTGCAGTTCGATTGGCTTGCGAGTGACGAGGAACGGAGACGGATGTTTCACTGCTGTTCCTCCGAGCGAATTGCCGCGAACGTGACATTCCATAGGCCGCAACGTACGCAGGCCAACATCACCGGTTCCACATGCCTGTAGGCCACAGCCCGGTCGCAGCGAATACGAACCTCCACGTCGACGCCGAAATCTTTTTGGCGCTGTTGCAGTTGGCTTTGCAACTCCAAGGGAGTTACCTCTCGGCCACCATGCAAGAGTCTCCCATCCGCGAGAACATTGATCGTGAGCCGTGGTTTTTCATCAAAATCCTCTTCTTGGGCGGTCGTCGCCTGAGGGAGTGAAAGCTCGAACTGAGATTCCTGTTGGACGAGATGGCTGGAAACCAGGAAGAAGATAATCAGCTGAAAAACCACGTCGATCATCGGCGTCATGTTCACACCAACGCCGGTGCCACCGATTGCTTGAGGTATTCGCATTAGCGACCTCCCGGCGACTGACGTGGTGGCGGCGGTGGTGCTGCAGTCGATGGCAAGGACGGCGGAGCTTGCGGGCTGCGACGCAATTTGAGCGGTGCCAGCGCATGCAAGGCCGCATACGAAGCCTCGGCAATCAATTGATCTACGCGATTGCGAAAAATGGCAAATGCAGCCAGGGCGGGGATCGCAATCATCAAGCCGACCACGGTTGTTACGAGTGCCTGATAAATGCCATCAGCTAGTTGCGCAGCGCCCGCCTTCCCTGCTGTGGCTGCGACCTCTTTGAAGGCGAGCAACATGCCGAACACCGTTCCCAGCAAGCCCACCATCGGGGCGATGTTGCCGATCACGGAAAGGTACTCCACCTTGCGCAAGAGCCTGGCCGCTTGTTCTGCCAGGGCGTCTTCCAGAGCTTTTTCAACTTCAGCCCAGCCCCCCTCGGTTTCCGACAACCCATGCGCAAGAACAAATGCCAACAGCGAGGGCTTCGAGCGGCAAGCCTCGATTGCGTCCGTGGTTCGGCCGGCGGAGGTGAGGTTGCGAACTTGATCGCTGAGCCCCTCCGGAATGAGTTCATTGCGGCGTACACCAAGTGCGTTTTCGAATACGAAGTAGACCATCGTCAGAGACATGGTGATCAAAACCAACATGATCACAATGCCGATGGGCCCACCGGAAAAGATAATCTGAAAAAACGAAGCTGGCGCAGGCCCAGTTGGCGGTGGAGCCACATTCTCCTGCGCCAGGGAGGTCGCGGCGAGGAATGTGGCAATTGCTTGCAATATGAGCCAAGCGAATAGTAAACGCGCGCCAAACGAAGTCATGGTGATTTTGTAGTTGGAGAAGGATTGGTGGAGGAATCGGCAGGAAGTCGTGATTTCGCCGAGGCTGCAGCTGGGCTGGCAGGATAGCGTTGCAGCAATTCGCGATAAAGATTCATTGCGGCCTGCGATTGTCCCGCCTGTTCGAGTTGTTTACCGGCTGCCAGTAGCGCATCGGCCGAAGCTGCCCTTTGTTGCGAGTACAGAATCGGCAGTTGCAAGTAGTAGGTTGCAGCCAGATCGGGCCGATTCTGCCGCGACCATGCATCACCCAGGATGTAACAAGCTGTGGGGCGAGCGGCATCCGGCAGGCGTTCGAAAATAGTTTCCCAGCGTTCCACATCGGCTTGTTTCGTGGAGAGCAACTGCGTCCGCCAGATCTGAGTTTCAGCCAGTAGCGCGACGGTCTTCTCTTTTCCATTCGCCATCTGAGTGAGCTGTGCGATCGCTGCTTCGCGGCTTGACGTCCCCAACAACCAACTCGCACCCAACAGAGGGCCAAACGAAGTGCGGGTGTCGACGAGCCAGGCACGTGCGCGGGCATCCAGTTCTTTGCTGACGGAAATGGCCCGCCAAGGCAAAGGAATGACATCCAGATGCAATACCTGTGGATCATCCGCAGCGAGCGCCAGAAATTCATCGCCGGCCGTATCGATTGCTCCCAGTGCCAAATAGCAGCTTACGAGCTGCGCTGTGATGCGTCGGACGACCCACCGCCGGCGTTCCAGCTTGCGAGCGTCGCGATAAGACGCCGCGGCAGCTTCGACGCGACCTTCCGCGAGTAGTCCATCCGCCGTTTGATGCGGCGCGGACCAGTTAGCCCGAACCTCTTGAATTCGTTCAACGGGAATAGTTTCAACACGCCCGGCGACTGTCTCTAGCTTGAGCTCGCTGCCGGTGTAATCGATGATGGTACCGCTACGGATCGTTGCCGAACCGCCATGACGCAGAGGAAGAAGAACAACCTCATCGGCCCAAGAATCCGTCGCGCATGCCAGCGCGCAGAGAAAGCCCAGAAACAAGAATCGATGCGTCGTGCGCGGATAGAGAATCATCGTCCTGATAAATTCGATTTGTCCCCAAAAGCAACTTTCAGTATACGGGCCAAAAGGGAAGGGCAGGGGCAGGGGATTTAGCTCGGCCCCAGCAATGCTCCCTTGTGCAAGGCACTGGCGACGAGAGCTGCGTCAAACCCGGCTTCTGCCATCGCTTGCAAGTCGGCCGCGGATCGGACTCCGCCACCACCAATGAGTTGCATTGCCACGTGGGGACAACGCTGTCGGATTTGCCGAGCCAGTTCCAGGGTGGGAACACCAGCATCCATGCCGACGGCGGCCAGATCCAGGAGTAAAAATCGCCGAATTCCGAGCTTGATGAGCGTCTCTACAAGTTCGATTGAGCTTAGCGACGCCCAAGCCGGAATTTGCGTGAGGAGTTGTCCTCCGCATAGATCGAGGCTGAAAATTAATCGCTCGGCCTCTAATCTTGCAACGATTTCATTCAGATCGATTGAGGACGTTAGCGACTCCAACCCCACAACAACATCTGCGACAATGGAATTCTGGGATAGAAACAACTCGAGTTTTCCGAGTTGACAAGAAGTGCCGATGCCAGCATCAAGCCACAATCGTGCACAGTGGGCGATAGCCAAGATCGAAGCCCACTGTGGTCGGCCCTGTTCAATGGCATCCAGATCGGCAACGTACAAAGTATTAGTTTGCGTGGTTTGAACGAGCCAGCGCGCCACGGTTTCCGGGTCGGCACTTCCGATAAGACTTGAATCGAGCGGCTGATAGGCCGCTCGATTGCCTGCGACCCCTCGCACCACTAGGTCGTTGCGTAAGTCGATCGCAGGAACGATGGGCAAGGGAAACAAGGGTTGCTTACGGATTCCAGTCTTCCGCAGTCAAGGTTTGACCTTGGTAAGCCGGCTGGGGCATGACACCATTGGCGGGAGGATTAATCCCCGGGTCGTAGCACTTCTTCCCGTGCGAGGACATCAACTTCCCATAAACTTGGTAGTCGATGTTGATATCGACCGCGTTCACGGATCCATCGCACATTACTGCCATGAAAACACCTGGATGGCGACTGGAGGGATGCGCTGGTTCCACGGAGGAACCGTCAAAAACCACCTTGCCTGCGTCAGGATAATTAATTAGCGGAGTGCGTGTGGTTGTTGGAGGGTTCATCCAAATGACACAATTGCGCAGTTCGTTCGCTCTGGCAGTTCCCGTCGTGAGACTCAGGTCGGCCAGCAACGGCCACACGTCTGCATCGAGTGTTTCCAAGATCATGAAAGTGTTGCTCGAGCCGTCCTGAATGTCCGACGGGTAGACCTTTTCGGACTTATAGTTCGTGCCGCCCAGATTAGTGATCTGGTCCATAAACACGCCGTTCGCTGCGTAGTCGAGCCTGTTGTTGGTCGGTGAATAGTTGTTGGGCTGCCCACCGTTGGCGGCATAGCTCAGCTTGCCAACGTCGTCGTTACTATTGATCGAGATATCCGAACCGCAGATAAGGATTTTAGTAGTAGCTCGAACGGTGTTTGGATTGCCTCCACTACGGATCGTGGTTTGCACTTGATCGCCTAAAGTTGCCTCAAAATAAGGCAACAGCTCGTGAACCCATCCGGTGTAAGCATTTCCCGATTGTTTACGCAGCGGAGGCATGGTTTCTTTACTTGTCGAGTAAGTGATCGCCGCCGTCCCTAGTGATTTGAGGTTGTTCGTGCAGGACGCCCGCCGAGCAATTTCGCGAGCCGCATTGATGGCCGGAAGCAGCAGAGCCGCCAGGACTCCGATGATGGCGATCACCACCAGCATTTCGACAAGGGTAAAACCGGACGAACGTTTCATGGGTCACCTGAGATAAGACGAGTGGGACTCCGCATTGAGCCTACGCTCATTGTCACTATTTTCGGTTGGAATGTCGAGCCAATCGGAATGGATTTTAACGAATCTGCGGGGTTCGATGGGAATTGTGAGGGGACTGTGAAGTTTGCTCGGAGCAGCAGGGCGTTCCATTCAATCTGAGTGGAGCCAAATTTGGCAGGTGTCAGTTTGCAATTCGAGAGTGGTTTCAACCCTTGCAGAGTCGCCGGCCAGAGCGCGGTGGTAACGAATTTTCGAATTATTCAATGAAAAGATCGTGCTTGAGAGCATTTCTTGCGGACAAACGCGCTCGCCGCCTCCAGTTGCTTTTTGCATTTACCCAAGTCCGGCCGACCTGCCATTTCCTATGGGTTAGACTTCCCTGGAAAGGGCTTTGATGTTCGATCCCTCCTCACTTCTGCCCGATGAACAACGGCATTTTTATCGCCGTACGTCGCTTGCTGCGCTGTGCCTGATCCTAGTGGCTGGGTTGCATCTGGGGCGGGTCGTAATTTACGACCAAACGCGATGGAAGGGGGGCGGCTTTGGAATGTTCTCCACGGTTGATGCCGAATCAGCCCGTTTTCTGAAGATCTATCTCATTGCCGCGGATGGGAATGAATTCGCCATTCACCTGCCCGATTCGTTATTTAAACGCGGGCAAGTCCTGCGAGCGCTGCCCGACCAAACCTTGGCCAATGACCTGGCAGAACGCCTTGGCCAGTTGAGGTTCGAGCGGGAAAATCATGTGTGGGTCGAGTCCCTCGCAGCCCAACCGCTTCCCGCAATTGTGACTGCTCAAGACTTGCCGCGAGCGCACGCACTCACTGCCCCCTCCGTTCTGCCGCTTGGCGAGCAAAGTGACTGGGAACCGGTTCCTGCCTCGGCCGAATCCACGGCGGGTTGGAGGCCCAGCCAGGTCCGCTTGGAAGTTTGGCGTCATGTCTATGACGGGGAACGTAAGCAACTGCTTGCCTTGAAGATTTTGGAAACGACTCAACCGGCGGCTGCGTTTGCGACAGAGCAGGGGGGAGGCGAACGTGAGTGATCATGCTCCCCCCCCAAGTTTTTTCTGGGCGCGCCTCAACGCCTGGGGAGGTTTCGATCGTCTCCGCGTGTTGCCGCTGTTAACAGTGGTGCTGCTGCTCATTCATGCACCGGACGTTTGGTACCTCCGCACGCCACTCATTTTTTTGTGCATCCTCGGCGTGGCCTTCGAGCAGGTGTTGCGCAGGCCAGCATTCTGGTACGTGATTGCAACCTTGCTCGGAACCACGGTCTATCTGAACTGGGAATCGAGCGACAACCACAAGTATTTGTTCGTTTATTGGGCGCTGACAATGTGCGCGGTGACGTCCCTTCCGAGGGAACAGCAAGGAAGTTCACTCGCCATTTCCAGTCGATGGTTGTTAGCGCTATGCATGCTGCTGGCAACCGTCTGGAAAGCGGTGAACCCGCAATATATGGATGGTGGGTTTTTTGAGTATGAACTTTTGACCGACCGCCGTTTTGAATCGTTTGCGTCTCTTGTCACAGGCATGCCTGCGGTGGAACTGCACACGAATCAGGAATTGTGGGGATTGCTTCATCACGGGCACCTGCGCGGCCTGAAGGTGGACGGAGTTCAGCTCTCAACGCACGACGGCATTCGCCCACTCGCACTCTTTCTAACCTTGTGGACGGTCCTGATTGAAGGCATCCTGGCCGTGCTCTATTTCCTGCCGAACACGCGCCGCGTGGCCGTGATCCGAAACACACTGCTGATCGTGTTTGCTGCCACGACCTATTCGGTAGCCAACGTCCGGGGCTTTGGCTGGATGTTGATGCTCCTGGGGATGGCTCAGTCGGAAGATCGGGACCGGGATTTCCGCTTAGCCTTCCTGGGGGGCTTTTTGCTCATCCAGGCGTACACCTTTCCCGTTTCCGCAATTTCCGGCGTTCTGCTGGGAAACTAAAGTACAAGAAACAAAATCAGCCGTGAATCAATCACGGCTGCATGTTTGTGTTGAGAATAGACTGCGAATTTACCAAGGCCGCAGAGCCGTTTACTCGCCGACGTAGGGCAACAGAGCCATGAAGCGGGCTCGCTTGATCGCGCTGGTGACTTCGTGTTGGCTGACGGCGGAGCAACCACTCTTGCGGCGGCTAACAATCCTACCGTGGCGGTTAATCAGCTTCTTCAGCAGTTCCAAGTCCTTGTAATCGACGAAGACCGGGCGAGGGCGAACACCGTCCTGCCATAGCGGATCCTTCTTCTTGATTTTGACGCGTGGCTTGGGACGCTTCTTAAACTTGGCGTTCTTCGGGCTGGGTTTCGCAAATCGCACTGGACTTCTCGCTAAATCAAACCAAGGGAGGTATCAAATTTTTGAAGGAAGCATATCATCCTACGCAACCCTATAGGAAACGCAAGCCGGGATTAGCTCGACTATTCGGTGATGATTTCTTTGACTTTTTGCACGAAATGGGGGGATTTTCCATTCGCGGTCAGCTCGGAAGCCTTTTGCTCGGCCGATTTTTTATGTTGAAAATCGTACTTGGCGATGCACTTCATCGACTGATTGAAAACACCCCAGAAAACCTTCATGCGGACGACAGCAGGTTCTTTAGCCCGCGACTTCCGTTTGGTGGGCTTTTTCGCTTCGCCCCCTTCCTTAGCTACTTTCGCCTTTTTTTCCGGCTTGATGCCCGCAGCTTCTGCTGCGTCGGATTGTTCTCGCAATTCCTTGCGATTTAAGGTTTTACGTGCCATAGCTGAGGTGTTGCCCGAAAGTCCGTCGCGTATGCTTTCCGCGGGGTGAGGAAAACCAAACCGATAATTTAACAAAATATACGCGGAGTGGATAGATAGAAGCCCCATAAACCGCTAATCCCGGGCAGCGGGACTACGCTCAATTGACCGCATGGCCATAATGAATCGAAATCCATCCTGGAGCCTCGTACATGACCGCTGAACCCGCTGCGAATCCGCCTGCTGACACCCCGACGTCCTCTTGGTCAATGTTTCTGCCTCGAAGGGGAGTCTGGATTACCTGGGTCATTTCGCTGACGCTGGTGGCGATTGTCCGATATTACGTCGATCAACTCGACTATTCGGTGGTTAATGGTTTGACGGGAGGTGGGATTTTCGCCTGCGGACTCGCTCTTTGGATTTGGAGCATCTGGCACAGTGAGTTCTCGTTCTTTACCCGCCGTGCGATCTTCCTCGGGTCGCTAGGCCTGCTCGTCCTGGCAATTTGTTGTGTGCGTGCGAATTTCGACGGCAGTTTAGTGCCCCACTTTCGGTTCGTCTGGAATTCACCGCCGGATCGATTGCTGGGGGCCCCCCCTCAGAACGTCGCGATCCCTCCAACAGAAGAACGTCCGCAGGTGGTCGATGAAGTTGGCTTTCCTCAATTCCTTGGCCCCGATCGTAATGCTCGTTTGCCAGGACCGAAGCTTCTCACAGACTGGAAAAAGAATCCGCCCAAAAAAGTGTGGCGCCAACCGATTGGTGCCGGCTGGTCCGCCTTCGCCGCTCACAGCGGACGAGCAGTCACATTGGAGCAGCGCGGCGATGATGAATGGATCATCTGTTACGACGTCCCAACAGGAAAGACCGTTTGGTCCCATTCCGTTCCGGGCCGGCATTTTGAAGTGATGGGGGGTGTTGGTCCTCGAAGCACCCCCACGATCGACGACGGTCGTGTTTATACGCTGGGAGCGAATGGCCATTTGCATTGTTTGGACCTCTTTAGCGGCGAGGTAATTTGGGAGAAGCAACTCCTCGAGATAGTCGGCGTGAAACCGGGTGAGGACCAAAACTCCATTCTTTGGGGGAGATCTAACTCTCCGCTGGTCTACTTCGATATGGTGATTGTTCCCGGCGGAGGGTCGGCGAATGGTCCCAAGCACTCGCTCGTTGCTTTCGACAAGATGACCGGTGATGTGCGCTGGAAAGGTGGCGATTCGCAGGCGAGCTACAGTTCGCCATCTGTCGCAAAACTTCTCGGCAAGGAACAAATTCTGATCGTGAATGAAGCTTCCGTTGCCGGGCACGACCCGGCGAGCGGTGTGGAATTGTGGAACTTTACTTGGTTCGGGAGTAGCACCTCCAGCGCCAGTGTGTCGCAGGCGCAAGCGGTGACGGACCATCAAGTTTTCATTTCCAAGGGCTACGGCGGCGGAATGAAACTCCTGGAGATCACGTACGATGAGCCTGCGAATAAATGGTCGGTGACCGAGGAGGTCAAAAATAGTGCCGCGATGAAAACAAAGTTCACAAATGCGGCCATCCTGGGAGACTACGCGTACGCGCTATCCGATTCGATTCTCGAATGCATTGACTGGCGGACGGGTGAATCGCAGTGGAAACGTGGTCGCTATGGTCAGGGACAATTGCTGGCGGTCGGCGACGTGCTCCTGATTCAGTGTGAATCAGGCGAAGTTGCCTTGGTGGAAGCCAGCCCCGAGAAATACAGCGAACTGACACGCTTTCAGGCGATTGAAGGCATCACCTGGAACAATCCCTGCGTGTACGGAAAACTACTGCTGGTCCGCAATGCCGTCGAAGCGGCGTGCTACGAATTGCCAGTAGAGTGATCGCCTCGGCGGTTCAACAGATTCATTTTTTCAAGCCCTTAGATGCACGATCAAGATTTATGTCATCCGCGAATCAACCCATTCCCCCCGCATCGTTTCCCTTCTTAGTGCAATCCTTGGCCGCCCAAACGATGACGGCTCTCGGGCAGATCGAGAACCCCATGACGAAAAAGAAGGAAGTGCAGCCAGAGATTGCCAAGCATCTGATCGATACACTGGCCGTTTTGTCCGAGAAAACCAAAGGAAACCTGACCAGCGAGGAGTCGGGAATGCTGGAGGCCGTCACGCACGAGTTGCGGATGGTATTTCTCAGCGTTAGCAAGAAGTAAGAGCTGGCTCTCGGGAATCGAGCGACGGCTACTGCCGAGTCTCCTACGATCCGGCAGAGCGACTTGGCAACACAGAAATTGGTATTTTGCTTCCTGCTTCGGCTACAATTATTTGTGAAGCATGCGGTAGTTACCCAGTTACCAAAGTGCGTTGTTGAACGCAGAGGTTGGACCTGCGCGTGTTTAACTCATCCCAGGAGAACAAACCATGCCGGTGTCTCGTCGCAACTGGCTCTCACTCGCAGCAGCCGGGGGCGTTGTTCCGTATTTTGCTTGCCGCGCCGCTGGAGCCGAGGGGGAAACGGAAAGTTACACCGAGTTCACCCCACAGAGCGAAAAAGCGGTGAAGCGGGGTGAGGATTGGCTGCTTAAGGTAATGCGTCGGGATGGGAGTTGTGGAGTCGATATCGGGCAACCCTCCGATATCGGCTGTTCCTGCATGGTCGGGTTGGCATTGATGGCGCAAGGAAATACCCCCATCGAAGGCCCGCGTAGTCGCGAGGTCCAGAAGATTCTGTCGTTCATTTTGCGCACGACTGAAAATATGCCGGCAGACGACATCACTGCGCAAACTGGCACGCAGTTGCAAAACAAGATTGGTCGCCATGCCCACAGTTTTTTCGCGGCCCTTTTTCTGGCGCAAGTCATTGGCGAAGGTTGGGATACCGAACTGGTGCGCGAAGGCTTGCGGCGCGTTGTGCGAGCGATTGTTGGCTCGCAGACGAATGACGGCCACTGGGGAAATCAATCCTGGGCGCCGATGCTGGGCACGGTGATGGGCTGGGTGGCGTTGCGAGCGGCGTTCTATGCTGGAATTCGCGTGGGAGGTTCGCCCGATCTAACAGCGAAGCATATTTTGCAGCAGTTGCAATCGAACGTAGCCCAGAATCAGGGAAGTTGGATGCACACCCTGTACAAGAACGCGACTGGGCTGCGGGTGCTCTATGCGTTAGGGATGGACGATGAGGAGATCGCTAAGAAGGCTTACGAGGGAGTGCGCCAACTGGTGAAGAAAGATAACACTGCCTTCTCGCAGGCCGGCGGCGAAGAGTATTTGGCCTTCCACCTAATTACCGAAACGATGCTGCAAAAGGGTGGCGCCGATTGGGACGATTGGTTCCCGACGCTTCGCGACAAGATCTGCGGTGTGCAGAACGCGGATGGAAGTTGGACCGGGCATCACTGCATCACGAGCCGGACATTTTGCACGGCCGCCGCGATCCTGGTCCTGACGGCTCCGAATCGCTACCTTCCCATTTCCCAGGCGTAGCGATGAAAGCATGTGTCGTCGGCCTGTCGATTTTCTGTTGCCTGCTCGCGGTGGTACTGCCAGCGGCAGCAGCGGAAGAAGATCTGGTGAGACTGGATGCAGATGCCCAGCGTGCCGCGAGTGAAGGGCGTCGCTGGCTGTTGAAACAACAATCGAAAGACGGCGGTTGGCACTCGCAGACTTATGGCAGCTTAAAAGATGGTGCTGCCGTCACAATGCTCGCGTTGTATGCGATTAGTCAATTGCCCGTCGTGGAAGGGGGAGAGGATCAAGCCGCCATCGATCGCGGGCTGGCGTTCGTGGAGCCGGGACGAAAGTTACGTGAGGGAGCAGTTGCCTCACCGGATGGCTCGTTCGATTATCCAACGTATGCCACGGCGCTGTGGCTCCAGACTCGTCGTTACACCAATCGCAAGATGGATGCCAGCGACGAAGAGGCGCTCGCCTGGCTTTTAGCGGCACAGCTCACGGAACGCCGAGGTTTTCAGCCGCAAGATCAAGCTTACGGCGGCTGGGACCTATTGGGAGAAAAAGATGCAACTGGGATCACCACGGGGAGCAATGTTTCGGTGACTCGGTTTGTGCTGGAAGCGCTGCAACCATTTCATGATCGGCAGGATGTTATCGAGGCCCGCAAAAAGGCCCGGATCTGGCTGGACCGATGTCTGGATCAGGGAACAGGCGGTGGCTTTGCCTTCTCGCCAGAATCGGCCGAGCATTTACACAAAGCAGGGATGACGGAAGATAAGCTGCCGCGCGCCGTCTCGTATGGAACGACTACTGCCGATGGTCTGCGGGGGATGCTGTTGGCTGGAGTCGATTCAGCGAACAAGAAACTCGAGGGACCAATCAGCTGGTTGGCCAAAAACACTGCCGTGGAAGTCGTCCCTGGCTTTGAGCAGTTGTCGCCAGAAGTTGGCTGGCAGCGAGGCTTGCGATTCTATTATGCCGAAACGTTATCGGCTGTGATTTCAGAACTCCCACAGCCTGAACGCGATCGTCGACGTATTGAACTTTATAAGTCGCTTTTGCAAGCTCAGCAAAAGGACGGTTCCTGGAAGAACGACTCGGCCCGGATGCGGGAAGACGATCCGCTCATCGCTACGCCACTGGCGATCCTTGCGCTACACCGCTTGCACGTCCAATCAAAGCCATAAATTGCACATCATGCAGGCCTAACGTACGCGGCACTGGAAGCGAATAATTCCCCCCTGCATTTTGGGCAGCGGGTCTTTGATCTCCCACCGTAAAGTGAGCGATTCCCCTTCGTTTCGAGTGGCGATAAAGTCTGCCGGCAGCGAGCATTCCTGGCTGTCGACAACATACTCCAGTCGCGAAACTAGGTTATCGATAATCGTGACGTTGCCCACGGTCTCGGTCCCGAGGTTGTCGAAGCGAAGGGTGAAGTCGATGATTTCGCCCGGCAGCGCTTCGCTCTTGGAAGCCACCTTGATGATGCGCAAGCAAGGTTTGCCTAGGCGATCATAGACAGTAATTCCTTGCGGCGAGAGGGGATTCTTCGCCTCCGCCGGAATGTCTCCGTCGAGGACAACTTGCGCCCCAACATCCTTGGTCCACACGATGGCGGCATCGGTGGCCGCTGCCAATCGTGCTTTCTCGTCCGCTTGGAATTCACCGCGGCGAATGATCAACAGGTCTTCATGCGGCAGAAAGTCTTTCTGCGCCAAAAACGGCAATCGGTCCCCTTGGACGATGATTCCTTGATTGCGATCGCGAAAGGCGAGAGGCTGCGCGATCTTCGTACCATCGAGTGCCTGCACGGGCTGAACGGCAGTGGTGACAATCGTGTCTTCTTGATTGAAATGCGGCACCAGGGGTTGCATCTGCTCGTTCAAGCGTTCAGCAGCATCGAAGTTGACTAGGTCAACGACTTTGCGAGCTGCGGCAAAACGGGGTGCGTAAATCGGAACGCAGTTGGCACGGGTGACCTTAGTTTCGCCGTCAACCGTGTCGTAGTGGGCGATCGTGTCCTGCAGATCAAGTCCCGTGACGGACCAATCCTGTTTCACGCGGACGTCGTCGTTGATGTCGCAACCATTCCAAATGTACTCGTCGTAAGGCCAAGGTTGGCCGATGCCTGGCGGGACAAACTTGCAATCGTCCACGTAGGGAGCCGGCGTACTGAAGGCGAACGGCGGACAGTCGGCGACCTTTCCCTGCGGTGGGAAAGCTTCCGCGCCGAAGCCTCCTGGCGGACAGCCGTCGGGACCGCAGGCAAGTGGCGATGTCAGTGCCGGTGGCCCACTCGGCGCTGCAGGTAAGTCACGTGGCCGGACAGCCAGACGAGATTCTGGCTGCTGGGTCTCCGGCGACTGTGACGGAAAACGAGGTTCCATTCCTGGGACAGGTTGCGGAATCGTAGACGACCGCGGCGCTTCGGCTACACGCACCGGCGGGGCAGGGACGGGGTTCGCTTGCGGTCCATTAATTACCGGCGGCAAGCGCGAAGGATGATCGACGATCGGCGGCAAGCGTTGTGGCTCGACGCGTGGCGGTTGTTGCCGATCAAGTGGTGAGCTTTGCGACTGCCACATTTTTTGCGGCTGTCGTTGGTCAGGCGGAATGAGTGACGGTCGTGAAGCGCTTGGCGTTGAAGGGCCAGGTGTCGCGGTGCGCATCGGCTGTGGCAAAGGACGCGGGGTAACATTCGCTTGCGGGCCCGGCGCTGGTACGAGCGTCGGCCGAGATTCACTAGGTGGCGTCTTCCCTTGGTCGCGCATCGACCTGGCATCCATAATCGGAGGCAGCAGGGGAGGAACGCTCTCGCGCGGTGAAGTTAAGCTTCTTTCTAAGTGCGACGATTGCGGTTGCGGGAGCCCTTGGCAGGAACAGAACGCCAGCACAACCGCGGCCAGGATGAACTGGCCACCGATTGTGCTCGTGTTCCGAATCGTTCGCTGCGTCATGCTCAGTCCCTTTGTTCTGGTCGCCTTACTCTCCGTCCCAAAACGCCGCGCATCCGTCTACTTGAACGAGTTCCACAATCGGTCCGACCATGAGGCCGGCCGAGTGGAAGTCGTCGGCGGCAAGGGCGAGGCATCGCTAATGGATCGCTGCCGAGGATCAAATCGTGGCTCGATTCCGGCCGCCCGATCGACAACCGGTGGCTTCACGTAGGGGTTCACTGGTCCTTGCGGCAATCGAAAACCGTCATTACCGGCGGCCATGGCGTCGGGCACTCGTGAACCCATCCGCAGGATAGCCATCGGCCGACCGACTCGGTCGGCAATTTCCAACGGGTCTTGTCCGGCACCGACTTCAAAATAGCGTTGCTTGCCTGGTTCATCTTGAACGGGGAGCGCATGCTGCGGATCTTCCAGGTAAATCACCCGCGTGATGTATCGGCCATCGGCGGCCATCTGCAATTCCTCAACGGTCAGCTCGATCGGGATCGGAAACTGAAATTCCTGTCCCGGCGGTGGATGGAGACGATCGATCACTTCGACGGATGGAAACACCTCCAGCCCTTCGCGGAATGGGATGTTTCCCACTCGCAGTCGATAAACCGTGCCGATCAGCATGCCCGCCCGCGCTACATTTCCCGTGGGCTCTAAAAACGTATCCTCAGCTTGCAGCGAGATGAGCGAACCTTGAGGGCCCGTTACTTCGACGGGTTGAAAACAGTCACCGCGATGACCTCGCAACAACTGCCGCCGGCCGACTTCCCCCGGATACAGGTCCGCTGAGTGCAAATAGTGCTTGGGAAGGGGCGGATTGTAAGTCGGCATCGAGACGCCTGGTTGGGCGAAGGCTTGCCCCGCCAGCAACAAACAACCAACCGCGGCGACAAGCGATGTCGTGGCAAGCGTCCAGCAGGTTTGCGAAGTTCGTCGAACCATGGCCGCCTCCTTTGGCACCGATGCCGCCGTTGCCAACTAAACTTTTCACCCGACAAGACGGGCCTTTGCCGTGTTTCGACAAAGGCCCACCATATTGCATGCCCAGATTTAGTAGCAGGGCGATCCGTCCGGATTGCAAGCTTGTCCACCCAAGCCACCGGCACGATGGTCGGTTGGCCCGCCTACGTTCTTGCTACGCATGTCGTAGTGCGGCTGACCAAACGGCAGCCCCGGGTGGATGCTTTGCTCGCGGATGTAAACGTGATTCGCCGGCTTGGGATAACTCAAACCAGGCTGTTGCTTCACGTGTACTTTGAAGTTCTTATCCGGACCAGGAATGTGCTGGTGCGTGTGGTTGGTAATCGAGTGCTTCTGCAGACCGGCGGGAATACCCAGCGGAATGTGCGGAGGACCCGGCAAACCAATCGGCGTGCCGCTCATCGTCATGCCGTACTGCGGTGCCGTGATGCCGGCGACATTCCCCGGTGGTAGCCCCGGAGGGAGCATGCCGTTGGGAGCGCCCATCGAACCGTGACGTCCGCCGTGATGACCACAAGGACATCCGCTCGAGCCATCGCAGGGGCCCCATCCGCCGCCGCCATCGCCGTATCCGCCAGGCATCATGCCACCGCCGAAAGAAGCAGGCAGCACATCTGCGCCGGCACCTTCGACGACCTTGTTGCCCAAACGAATCACTGCCATGATCGAACCGCGACGATCTGCTTCCACAATCGGGTCTACGCCCGGATCGAGCCGCGTGCTGACAAGCGTTTCCACGCCAGCCAGCGCGAGTTCCTGGAACTCAGGATCGGGCAGGTAGATGACTTTCGTCACAAAGTTGCCGGCGAGGACTTGGTCAAAATCCTCTTCGGTGAATTGTACGGGAATTGCGTTATGAGCCAGGAACGCTTCGGTTCGAGGCGTCGTGGGGCCGATCTCTACTGTTGGGTAGAGTTCGGTTCCTTCGCGACCGCCGATGTTCGTCACTTTCAGACGATAGATGGCGTTCTGAGGGAAGTTCTGGCGGCCCGGTACGACGAGCGGTTCGGAGTCAAAGCCTCCGGTCCCCACATCCCACCGCACTTGCATGCCGTCCGGCCGTGCGAAAAGCACTTGCACCGTCGGTGCTTGGACGGGCATTAAGAGCATGGCAGGCGGAGGAGACGGGGCGAGAACGCCCGGTCCTGGTCCACCAACACCTGGCCCTGGTTCCATCAACTGCTGCGCCGGCGGCAGATTGTGCGCCTTGGGCAGCCCTCCGCAACCGAACATGCCAGCCGTGAGTACGGCCACCATGCTTGCTAACCAGAATCGTTTCATGACTATCCCCCTTTGGCGACTTGCCGGCCGAGCGACGTTCCGTCGTTGGCTGAGCGGCAGGTGGAACACGTTGTCTTATCAGCCGCCTCGCGGGCGGTTCGCTTACCAGCACTTGTCAAAACTGCGGTCGACCTGCTGTGGGACAACTTCCTACAATGCGGCCCGAAAGCCACCTTGCGGCGCGACCACACGCCGCCCCAATCCAGCGGGCATGAGTCCCTGAGAGGTATGTTCGGTTCGCAGGCAACGGATTCTTTGGAAAAACCAGTACAACCCCACCATGAAGCAAACTTTGCGCACCTTGACGCTCACCGCTATCGCTTGCTGCGTGGCAAACGGGGCAGGGGAGGGGAGTCGCCTAGCTTTCGCTCAGCAAGCACCAACCGATGCTAGCGTGCCAGCCAATGACATCCTCCTCGCTGCTCACACCACGTCAGATGATCCTCCCTCGCGCGGGCAGCAACTTGTGGCTGCCGCCGCCAGACAAATGGTCAAAGAACCTTCACTGGAAGCCAAGGTTCGGCATCGCGTGAACGTGGGAGGCCACGAACTATTCGGGACAGGTATCTATCAACAACTGGGGGAAGGAGAGGAAAAACTCCTCCGCTTGGAACTCAAAACCCAACTCGACGACCAAACCGTGACGCTGCAACAATTGTGCAGCGACCGCTTCTTTTGGATTCGCAAAGACCTGCCGCAAGGGGGCAAAAGCCTTTCTCGGATCAGTCTGTGGCAAGTTCGGGACGCTCTCCGCCGGGCGGAGGAAATCAAGCCGATCGCCACCGGAAATCGCTGGATGATGCTTGGAGGACTCTCGCGACTCCTCGAAGAAATCAATCGTGCCTACGTGTTCAAGCCCCCCCAGCCAGGAAAACTCGGAACCGTTCCTGTCTGGGTGATTGCCGGCCAAGCCTCGCCGGAGTTCTGCACCCGGATGAACATCCCGGCCGACCAGGATCCGCCGCAGTTCCCATCGCAGGTCATTCTCACCCTCGGCCGGGACGAAATCCTGCCGCTGTTTCCATATCGGGTCGAGTATCTGCGGGGCAGGGGGGAGGACCTGAAACCGCTGATGTCGATGGAACTGTACGAAGTCCGCCGCCGGAGCGACCTCGATCCCCGGTCGTTCGAATACAACCCGGGGGACCAGGAAGTGGAAGACGTCACCAAAGCTTGCTTGCAGCGGTTGGGTTTGTAGTCTTGCCGACCAACTGCTAAAACACGCCCGCGAATGTCCCAACTGGCAGAGTGAAAATCGGCTCCGTTCATGGTTTCGTTCTCCTTTCTGGCTGAACAGGGGCAAAAGCGTGCCAAGTGTAAACGTGTACAATCACACCTGAAAAACTGTAAATCTTTTAGATTCAAGACATTAAATACTGTTTTCGTTTTCTGGCTGTTAGCGACTCGTTCGGGGGAGAGAATAGCGTTTTGAACAGGGGGCGAAGTGCGGTGAGCGACGCTACTCAAGGGGGCTTCCAGGCACCTTAACTCTCTACTCCCAGTCGCAAACTATTCCGACGTTAGCTCAGCGCGTTGCCGCGAATTTGTCTTCACCAACTCAATTCTAATATTCGACAATTTGATTGAGTAAATGTCAAGTATTGCGCAATAGAATGTCGGTGATTCTGCGATGCGGGTGTTCAGGTGCGTACGGCCGAAGTTGCCGTCTGAAGCCGTTAGCCGGAATAGCAACCTATGACCACAGCCGAAGCTGTTGGCCGGCCTGATGGAGGGCGTAGGCAAAGATCGCACCGAGAATCGGTAGGAATTGAACCTCTCCAGGATAAACAACCGCGTTGGGTGCCTGCCCCATCGCCAACGGCAGCACGATTCCGAAGGCCGCTCCCGCAGCCACGGAGTGCCAAATCGTCCACCGAAACGACGCCTTCTCGGGCGGCTCACGCGGCGGTTCGTACGGATTGACCTCCTTCACCCCTTATTTTCCTTCCCTTCCAACAGCGCTTCAAACTCCTTCTTCAGCACGGCACAGACGATCAAATCTTCGTACACGCCGAACTTTTTTCGATGCCCGCGGAAACGACCTTCCTGCTGCATCCCCAGTTTGGTCAACACACGCCCCGAGGCCGGATTGCGACTCATGTACTGAGCGTAGATGCGATGCAGCCGCAGCGAGCGAAACGCGTACGTCAGCACCGCGAGCGCTGCTTCGGTACAGTACCCCTGGTTCCAAAACGGCTTGCCGATCCAGTAACCCAGTTCGCCGTGATCGTCGGGAGCACTCAGGATCAAGCCCATCGAGCCAACCACTTCACCATCTTCTCGTCGCGTGATGCAGAAGCTGAGATACTCCTGCCGCGCAAACCGTTCGGGCAACTGTTCGATCCACTCCTCCGCGTGACCTTCGGGATACGGATGCGGCAGAAGCCTGGTCGTCGAAGCGACATCCCGGTCGCCGGCCAGTTTTTGTACGTCCGGCGCATCGGCGGAACTGAACGGCCGCAGAATCAGCCGTGTAGTTTCGAGGGTTGGTTGTTTTTTGAGTCGGATCATCAGAGTTAGAGCAGTGAGCTTTACTATTCAATTTGTATGTTCGCTCCCCTCTACCAACCTGAATCGCGAGCGAGGGGGAACGACACCAGCAGCCTCAAATGCACGATCCGCTCGCACGTGCTTCGGCTTAGTGTAATAGCGCGTCAACAAAAAGGGATGTCCCTATTCCACTTCCAAAATCTCTAACTGCAACCGGCCGAAGACCTGCACCACCGGCAGCAACGCGGCATACGCCCCTTCACCATCGAGGTTCGTATCGAGCAGCTTAATCCGATCCGCCGCTACCTGACCTCGGCCCAGCGTCGCGTCGAGGGGAACCCAGCGATCGCCGGTCCAGACCTCGTCCCACATGTGATACGCAAAGCCTTGCTCAGGCGGATAGTAAACCAATCCAATCGCCGTCCGCGCAGGCACTTTACGCGCCCGGCAAACCGCGGCCAAGAGGACCGCATGCTCCGTGCAATCTCCTTCCATGGTGCGGGCGACTTCTGCGGCCGACGCAAATGCCTGCGAGAAGTTTTTCTTGGTGATCGCGCGGTTCACCAGCTTTTCCAGGTCGAGAGCGATTCCATACGCATCATCTGCCGGCCGGCGTGAATTCATCGCCAGTTTGGCGACGAGCCGATCATCTGCCTGAATCAAGTTGTTCGCTGCCGAATCCGCAGGGACTGGGGGAGTGATCTTCAAGTCGGCGGGGAGTTCGGTATTCAAGTTCACCGCCAAGACTTCAATTTCCGCCGTTTGGTCGTCGATCATTCGTACCCGCTGGGAAAGTCCGTTCGCGAAGATGCCCGCGAGCGAGCCTTCCTTAACCTTCGCCCGATAGAGGACGCGCTTTGTGGTTAGGGGATTCTCCAGGGGCGGATTCACTTTCACGACCGAATCGACGATTAAATCGAGCGGCGGGCGATCCTGATCTGCTGCCAATGCTGCGGTGCGGGTCGTTCGCAAAGTCTCTTGTTGCAGGCCGGGCATATAGGACTTCAACGCTTCCCCTGCGTCATCGATCCACAGAGTCGTATCGATTCGCTGCTGCTGCCCACCCACTGCCAGCAGCGTCGAACCGTTGATCTTCAAAAGCTGCATCGCACCGGCAGGGAGTGAAACGGCTTCCTTGTTCGTGGCTTGCAATCGGTTCTCGGCCACCTGATTCAAGATCGGCAGCAGCGTGTAGACGGTTCGTTCTTCGTTCGGTTGCAACGGCTTGGCTCGCAACGATTGTTCCACGCCAAAGAAGCCCCGGTATTCGGGCTTCCAGGGAATCACGCTCTGTGAGGTTTTGCCTGTCGATTCCGTTTCCAATCGCAATTCCGTGTTCCCGGGTGCGACCTGGCCACGGGTGATCATTTTGTCGTTGGCGGTGATTAGTTCGGATTCAAAACGGACGAGTTGTCCCTGCGGCGTGTCCCACGAGCGGAGGATGATCTGTTGTTTGCTCGTCTGGCCGGCACGTTCAACGACCGTTTCGCCGCGGGATATAGTCCGAATTAAGGTTGCCGCCCCAGGGGGTTCTACAGCGTCGTCCACCGGAACTTCTTCAATGATGTAGTGCGAATGCCCGATTCGCGATCCCCGCATCGCATTCCGTTCCCAATACTCAGCGATGACTTTGCCCGGAACGCCGTTCAACGCTTGCTCGGAGGGCAGGGCAGGGGGCTGAACCGTTGGCCCGCCAGTGACGGGCAACTCTTGGGTCGGTTCGTTGTTGGGTGGAACGACGGTGGTCGTGGTTGCCGGCGTGCAGCCAGTCAGACCAACCACAAACAACAGGATCAGCAGCAAGCAGGGGAGGGGAGGGGGGCAGCAACCGATGGTTGACCGTGTGGTCATGGGTTTTCCTCGGGGCGAGAAAGAGGCGTTCCGTCTTAGATCCAATCGCAATATACAGGGATCGCCTGGGATCAACACACGGTTGCCGCGAACCAGTGGGACGTTCGATCCGTAAGAACTAACCGGGGCAGGGGAGGGGGCGGCGTCTTTTCCCTGGCAAAATCGTCCCGGCGTGCCGGTCGCGCCGGCTGGGATGTTCAGTTTTGTATCGACGGAAGACCGCTTTTCATCAGCGCGCACCATGACGGTGCTAGAGTTGCTCGTTGGCACCGGAAAACACGTCCGGTGCCGAGGCAGCTACCCACTGCTCGGAATTTTCCGCTGTCTGGTCCGGCTTCCCATCGTACCTTGTGCCAATAGTGCCGATTGTACGACCTGGACTCGTCGCAAAATCGCCCGAACTTTGGTTTAGCCTCCAACTTGTAACCTAGGTTTGCTCAGCAACTCCCAGCTAAGAACGATTTACTCCTTCGCGGGCAGACCACACTTGAGGTAGCAGAGGCGACGATGGGTTTCCTAAAAAAGTTTTTCCGTGGCGTGTTTCATGAAGGCGCTCCTGCCACTCCGGCCTCAAGCAGCTTCGAACGCTTGGACGAAGAGGAATTGGAAACGCACCTGGCCGTGGATCGTTACGGCCGATTCCGCCTGACGGATGCCGTCCGTCCGTCGTACGACTTAAAGGTCGTGCCGTCGCAGGGGTATCGTCACGATACGTATCTGGACGAAGAGACCAAAACTAAAGTTCCCGTGCTGATGGCCGCCGTCAGCCGCGAAAAGATCTTCGATGTCTTCCTGGAACTGATCGAGCTGCTCGGCCACGAAGTGGATGTGGTTCTGGAAACGAGCCACAACCGCGAGTCGGCCGGTCACACCGACCTCTATCGCGAACACATTGACATGCCGGTCCTGAAGAGCATGCTCTGGGACTACGAAGATGTGCTAATGAATGATGGCTGCACCGGCCTGGCCGTGCTGAACCCGGGGATTCCGCAGGAAGTGCAGTTCGACGAACACAAACTGCTAATCGTCTACGGAAATCCGCTCGAAGAATTTGAAGAGATCTTCCGCCGCTATGGCGTGCCCTGCAACGAAGACATTAAGTTCATCACTGAAGCCGAACACGTCCATTCCTCCACCGATAAGCATTTCGACCAGTTTGAAGAAATGAAGATGCGGATGGGAATGGCCTGCGAATACTAGATTTAGGTTGGTTGGAAGAACGGGACAATGAAACAGAAGAACCGGAGCTTTTTGGCTCCGGTTTTTTGTTGCGCCCGCTTCGAGCGGAGCTGTGAACCTCTCTCGGATGACTGCTGTCTTTGCCCGGCGGACGCTGTTTTCACCCGTTTTTCTGAACAGCCGAAGTTTCACGCTCTTTTACGGGCTGTCGCTAAATCCCTGCCGATTTAGAATAGAAGTTTACCCTGTGGTCGATTTTCTCTCCTTCGTTTCAGATTGCAGATTCCCATGAGACGCGTCGGTTTGGTTGGTTGGCGAGGCATGGTCGGTTCGGTACTCCTCGAACGAATGCAGTCCGAGAACGACTTTTCGCACTTTGAGCCTCTGTTTTATTCCACCTCGAACACCGGCGGGGCGGGGCCGAAGGTCGGCGGTAAAGAAACGGGCAAGCTGCTCGACGCAAAAAACATCGATGCTCTGAAGCAGGCGGAGATCATCGTCACGTGTCAGGGGGGAGACTACACGACGGAAGTTTTTCCGCAACTGCGGGCCGCCGGCTGGAATGGCTACTGGATTGATGCGGCCTCGACGCTCCGCATGAAAGACGACGCGGTGATCATTCTTGATCCCGTGAACCAGCCGGTCATTGATGCGGCCTTGAAGAACGGCGTGAAGAACTACGTCGGCGGTAACTGCACCGTCAGTTTGATGCTCATGGCAATGCAAGGGCTGTTCAACGCGGGGTTGGTCGAATGGCTGACAAGCATGACCTATCAAGCGGCTTCGGGTGCTGGTGCGCAAAACATGCGCGAACTTTTGCAGCAGATGGCCGTTGCCAGTGGCGCGGTTCGCGAACAACTCGATGATCCCTCTTCTGCGATATTGGAAATCGATCGCCGTGTCGCCGATACTCTTCGCAGCGACATGTGCCCCACTCAAAACTTTGGCGCGCCGCTCGCCGGCAGTTTGATTCCCTGGATCGATAAAGATCTCGGCAACGGCCAAAGCAAAGAAGAATGGAAGGGGCAAGCGGAGACAAACAAGATACTGGGGCTTAGCGGCGACAAGACGGTTCCCGTCGATGGCGTTTGTGTTCGCATTGGTGCGATGCGGTGTCACAGTCAGGCACTGACGGTGAAGCTCACGAAGGATGTCCCGCTCGACGAAATCCACGGGCTGCTCGCGAGCGCGAACGATTGGGTGAAGGTCGTGCCGAACGAACGAACTGCCTCGATGAAAGAACTTACGCCAGCCAAGGTCACTGGCACGCTCAGTGTTCCGATCGGTCGCCTGCGGAAGTTGGATTTAGAGAAGTCAGCTCCAGGAAGATTTCTAACCGCTTTCACCGTCGGCGATCAACTGCTGTGGGGTGCTGCGGAACCGTTGCGCAGGATGCTGCGCATTTTGTTGGCGAAGTAATGGATTCTGCGGGTTTGCCTTATGACCAATCCTTATGCGTCGCCGCTCGGTTCGTCGGATCCGAAGCTGAACGAATCGCTACGCACCGTGTCGGCTGGGTGGCTCGTTAGCGCGGCTCTGTGGGGTTTAGCGCTGATCTTAGTCATGCCTGCGTTTCAAATTTGCCCACTGGTTATCAAAATCCTGGTTATTTTGACCAGCGCAACGTTCCTGACTCCAGTTTTATTACGTGCTCCCCGGGATTTTAGGTTTTGGCTTTACTTCCTGCTGCTTGCTGGAATCGCCGCTCTCCTAATTCCCTTCATTGCAATTCCTTCGACGGTTGAGCAATACGAGCGAATGAAACGCCAACGCCGAAGTCACTCCGGCAAGATCGCCCTGACCGCAATGCTTAACCCCGGCAGCACATTGCCGCCGTCGAGTTCGTCGTCGATGCCGAGCGTCGTAACTTCATCGACCGCCGTAAAGACGCGTACCTGCTTCTGCCGCGGGTCGATATACCACACCAATTCCACGCCAGCTTCAAAGTATTCGCCCAGTTTCCGTTCCATCTCCTGATCTGTATTTCCGACCGACAGAATCTCAATCGCCAGATGCGGCACAAGGCGTGGCACGGCCTCGGTCGGCATGCGTCGCCCTGGAATGCGATCCCAACCGATGAAGGCCGCATCCGGAATGCGAACTTGATCACGTAGTAGCCGCAACGTGCCATCCGGCGCGAGCACAATTCCTAAGTCCCGCGGCAAAACAAACTGCTGCAGATGGGCGATCACCAGCGCCGCAATCCGCGATTCGGCAAAGCCCATGGCCTTCTCCACCAGAATGCCGTCGATCAATTCGCACAGGCTGTGGTCGTGAGCTTCCACATGAATCACATCGTCTACCGTGGCGGTCCCTGGCTGCGGTCGCAGGCGGATGCGTTCGGGCGCAATGTTCCCTAAGTGCTGCACCAAATCGGCCAGCGTAACGAGTGCGGAAACAGGAGTGCCAGGGGCGACTGTAGACAAACGATCTCCTTCCCAATCCCAGTAAGAATGTCATTATAGTGTGAACCGAGTTCCCCGCGAAACACGAACCGCCACGACATGACCTTCCGTTTCACTCTCGCCTACGATGGCTCCGATTTCACCGGCTGGCAGCGGCAGCCGAATTATCGCACTGTGCAAGGGGAACTTGAGGCAACTTTTGCGAAGGTGCTGCAGCAAAATGTGATCTGCAAGGCGAGTGGCCGAACGGATGCCGGCGTACATGCTCTCGGGCAAGTGGTTGCCTTTGATGCAGAGGTCCGGATGGAATTACCGGTGCTGGCGAAGGCCCTCAATGCAGAGCTTCCCGAAGATCTGGAAATTTTTGAGATTGAGCCTGTCCGGGATGATTTCGATCCGATTCGAGACGCGGTTTCAAAGCGTTATCGATACGTGGTCGAAGACGGCCGAGTGCGCGACGTTTTTGACCGCAATTACTTGTGGCACATGTGGCGCACGCTCGATCTCGAAGCCATGCAAGAGGCCGCGAAAGCCTTGGTCGGCACACACGATTTTGTCAGCTTTCAGACGGCTGGCTCTTCGCGACTCACCACCGTCCGCACCGTTTACGACATCTCAATCGAACGCATCACTGCCGCCCGCACGCCGCGAGTGTTCATCGAGATTGAAGCCAACGGTTTTTTGTACAACATGGTGCGAAATATCGTCGGCACTCTGGTTGCCATTGGGAACGGTAAGCAAAGTGTTACTTGGGCTGCGGACGTACTCGCCAGGAAGGATCGAAAACTGGCCGGCATGACGGCGCCAGCCCAAGGCTTGTACCTGGTGTACGTCGTTTATGATGACGCGCCGCATGATAACCCGGATGCCGAAGAAGCTACGTTGGCGGCGGAGTAACTTATGCGAGTCGCTCATATCATCACTCGCATGATCATCGGCGGGGCGCAGGAGAATACGTTCTACAACTGCCGCGATCTGGTGCGAAATTTTGGGGACGAAGTTTTACTCCTCACCGGGCCATCGACGGGTCCCGAAGGCGCACTGCTAGAAAAAGCCCAGGCCGAGTTTCCAGTGCAGATCGTTCCGAGTCTGTGTCGCGAGATTTCACCTTGGAAAGATTGGCAAAGTTATCGCGAACTTCGCCGGCGACTGGCACAGTTCAAACCGGATGTGGTGCACACGCACAGTGCGAAGGCGGGCATCCTTGGCCGCCTCGCGGCTTTTTCGCTGCGGGTGCCGGCCATTGTGCATACAGTGCATGGTGCTCCGTTTGGTAATTACGAGTCCCCCCTGCGCCGGCGTTTTTACGAATGGTGCGAGCGCTACGCTGCCCGCCGTTGCCACGCGCTCATCAGCGTGGCGGATGCGATGACGGAATTGATGGTCACGGCCAACATCGCTCCACGCGAGAAATTCGTAACGATCTACAGCGGCATGGAAGTGGAACCGTTTCTAGCGGCGGATGAACATCGCGCGGCATCCCGTGCCAAGTTTGGCTTCCAAGATGCCGACATTGTCGTCGCCAAGATCGCCCGACTGTTTGCCCTGAAAGGACACGACGATTTGTTGCTGGCAGCAAAACGTGTGATCGACAGCAACCCGCACGTTCACTTCCTTCTCATCGGTGATGGTGAACGGCGGAAAGAATTGGAGCAGCAAACGAGTAATCTGGGCATTGAAGATCATATCCACTTCGTCGGCCTCGTCCCTCCCACAGAAATTCCCGCGTTGCTCGGCGCATCCGATCTGCTCGTCCACACCAGCTTGCGTGAAGGCCTGCCGCGAGCGCTGCCGCAAGCACTGCTGGCAGGCAAGCCGGTCATCGCCTACGACGTCGATGGTGCTCGCGAAGCCGCCTTGCCCGGCCGCACGGGTATGCTCATCCCGGCAGGAGATATTCCGGCCCTTGCCGCTGCTATCGAAAAACTTGCTGGTGATCCGGTTCTACGCCAGCAATATGGCGAAGCCGGTCGCCGATTGTGTCGCGATCGCTTCCGCCATGAGGAGATGACGGCGCAGATTCGGCGGCTATACGAGTTGTTGCTGCCGTAAGTTTATGTGTCATCCTCATCGACTCGTCCAATTACGATAGGAAGCAGACTTTCCCATCCTCCCTGCATCACCTAAAATTCCGGCGGAACAGTTTCTCCAACCTGAGGTTCACCGGTGACACGCGCTCGAGATTATTACGGTCCTTATCGCCTCGCCCGGCTCATTCGTGCCGGCCATAGCAGCGAAGTTTGGGAAGCGGTGAAAGAAGCGGAGCAGACGCGCTACGCTCTGAAAATCCTCACCCGCGATCAAGAACGAAATGCCGCGGAAGTCAATGCGCTGAAGCAGGAGTTTGAGATCGGAAAAAATCTCAAGCATCCGAACATCATCCGCCTGTACGAGTTCGTGCGTGATGCCAGCGGCACGTTCCTGGTGATGGAACTGTTTGCCGCGTTGAACTTGAAAATCGTGCTCCGCGGCGGCATTCAATCCGTTGCGCATCTGGTTCCCAATATTATCGCTCAGTCGGCGGATGGATTGTTCAATATGCACAGCGAGGGTTTTGTCCACTGCGACGTGAAGCCGGACAATTTTCTCGTCAGCGAAGATGGAACGGTGAAATTGATCGACTTCGCGATTTCGCGGCCGATCAAAAGCGGGATCATGGATACCCTGAATCCGATGAACTGGCTGTTTCGCCGGATTCAAGGAACGCGAAGCTACATGTCGCCCGAGCAGATTCGGGGCCAGCATCTGGATGCACGGGCGGACATCTACAGTTTTGGCTGCGTTCTGTTTGAATTGGTCGGGGGCAAAACTCCCTTTACGGGAGATTCGGCCGACGACCTGCTGAAAAAGCATCTCTCCGCGCAGATTCCCTCCGTGCAGGCCTTGAACAACAACGTGACAGCGGATTTTGCGGCACTCATCCGGCGGATGATGGCGAAGAAGAAAGAGGACCGGCCGCAAACCATGTGGGAGTTTCAGAAAGAACTGCGCGCTATCCAAGTGTTTAAAGTGGTTCCCCGTTCGCCTGAAATGCGTCGCTTGCGAATCGAGGACTACGAAAAGGAAGCAACGCTGGTCAAACGAGATAAAACCAAGTTCGATTGAGCTTGCTTCGCCAAATTTCTTCTCAAAATCCCCGCCAATCCTTGCATTCGCTAGTGCCTGAAAGGGCCTGGGGAAGTTAAACTTTGAGGATGGTAGCGGCAGCACCCGCTGCGGCCGGCCGATGTTGATCGGTCCCCACTAGCCCCTTCTCATTCCCCGAAGCATTATGTCCGCAGGTCACGGTTTGGAGTTCGAGCAGCCGCTCTTCGATTTGGACGCGCGCAAACGGCAATTGGAACAAAAGGCGGACAAGACGCCTGAAGAGGAAGAGGAACTGCGGCAGGTTCACCGCTCCTTGATCGAAGAGACGCATCGCATTTACGACAACCTCACGCCGTGGCAGATCGTGCAGGTCGCCCGACACAAGGATCGTCCTTACACTTCCGACTATCTGTCGCTGGTTTTTGATGAGTTCGTGGAACTGCACGGCGACCGGCGGTTCGGCGACGACCGCGCGCTCCTCACCGGCTTCGCCAAGCTCGACCGGTACAAAGTGCTGGTGATGGGGCATCAAAAAGGGCGCACCTACAAGGAACGGAGCGCCTGCTACTTCGGCTGCGCTCATCCGGAAGGTTATCGCAAGGCGCTCCTCAAGATGAAGCTGGCCGAGAAACATCAACTGCCGGTCATCTGCCTGATTGATACTCCTGGGGCATTTCCGGGCGTCGGTGCCGAAGAGCGTGGTCAAGCGCAGGCAATTGCCGAGAATATGTACGAAATGAGTCGGCTCAAGACTCCCGTGATCTGCGTAGTGATTGGCGAAGGAGGAAGCGGCGGCGCCCTCGGCATTGGCGTGGGTGATCGAGTGGCGATGCTTCAGTACGCCTACTACTCGGTGATCAGTCCCGAAGGTTGTGCGGGCATCTTGTGGAAGAGTCATCAATACGCGGAACGCGCGGCAAACGCACTTAAATTTACGTCGCGGGACCTATTGAAGCTGGGCGTGATCGATAGCGTGATTGAAGAGCCACTGGGGGGCGCTCATCGCGATCATCACAACACAGCCGCGCGCCTGAAGCAGTATTTGGTGCGGACGTTGCGAGAACTGACGGGCACAAACACCGAAGAACTCGTCGTCAACCGGTACGAAAAGTTCCGTGGCATGGGGGTCTTTTTAGAAGAGTTACAGCAACCGGCTACTTGAGCTTCGTGACATCATGGGCGTTGTTCGTCTTGCCGTCTCCGCCCTGCTGCTGCTTGTAATCCCTGTGCCGTCCATCGCGCATGCGCAGCGGCAGATGGAAAATCTGGGGCGGGGAGTGATTGCCCTGCGGACTGCAGATGGTGTATTTATCAGTTGGCGTTTACTCGGCACCGATGCTGCCGAGATCCAATTCAACGTCTATCGCCAGGGAACCCCAAGTACCTGGCAGAAGTTAAACCCAGAATCTCTGAGCGATGTAACTTGGTGGCTTGATCGAACGGCCCCGCAGGATACTGCTCTGCAGTACACGATTGAGCCTGTCAGCGGTGAGATGCAACTGCCGCAGTCTTTGCCGGTTACTGTTCCGGTAGCATTGCGACGCCAACCCTACCTGGAAATCCCGCTGCAGACTCCTGTCGGATATCAACCCAATGATGGATCTGTGGGAGACCTTGATGGTGACGGCGAACTGGAAATCGTCGTCAAAATGGAAGGTCGCGTGCATGATAATTCCCAGCACGGCCCAACCGATCCCGTTCAATTGCAGGCCTACCAACTCGATGGGAAACACTTGTGGTCAATCGATCTGGGGCGGAATATTCGAGCCGGCGCGCACTACACGCAGTTCATAGTCTATGACCTTGACGGCGATGGGCGAGCGGAAATTGCTTGCAAAACTGCGGACGGAACACGCGATGGCGCGGGCCAAGTGATCGGCGATGAAGATGCCGACCACTGCAATAGCGACGGTACCATTTTGCGTGGGCCGGAATTTCTCACCGTTTTTGAAGGGAGCACCGGCAAAGTGCTCGACACCGTTCGCTACGAACCCCAACGCGCGTTAGGCAACGACAACCCTTCGCCTGCCGAACTCAAGCGAGTTTGGGGAGACGACTACGGCAATCGCGCTGATCGATTTTTGGCAGCGGTAGCGTATTTGGATGGACAACGTCCGAGCCTCGTCATGTGTCGAGGCTATTACACCCGCACCGTGCTGGTTGCTTGGGATTTTCGCCAAGGCAAATTGCAGCGGCGTTGGATGTTCGATTCAAACGAGAACGGCAATCGCAAGTTTGCCGGCCAAGGAGCCCACAGTTTGTCGGTAGCCGATGTCGACCACGATGGGCGCGACGAGATCGTCTACGGCGCTTGCACGATTGACGACAATGGCCAAGGACTCAGTTCGGAAGGAACCGGCCATGGCGACGCGCTCCATGTCACGAAAATGGCACCTGACAATTCCAGATTGCTCGCTTTCATGCCGCACGAAGAGGAACGAACGTACGGCCGTAATGCCGTTTCGTTGCGTGACGCCGCTACCAGCGAATTGATTTGGGGCGTCTCTGGCAGTGGTGATATTGGTCGGGGCATTGCCTGTGATGTCGACCCACGATTTCTAGGTTTTGAAATGTGGTGGTCCGGATCGCAAGGCATGTTCAACGTGCAAAGCTGCAAGGAAGATGAACTCGATGGTCCGCGTGGGGTTCCCGTTTGTCGTACCAAACCTCGTTCGACGAACTTCTGTATCTGGTGGGACGGCGATCCTCTGCGCGAGTTGCTCGACCGGACCACGATCAATAAATGGAACTGGCAGACCGAACGCGAAGACCGATTGCTTACCGTGGAAGGTTGTGCCTCGAACAACGGCAGCAAATCGAACCCTGTTTTCAGTGGCGATCTTTTGGGTGATTGGCGCGAAGAAGTGATCTGGCGGACCAGCGATGGCAAAGCACTGCGGATTTATTCCACTACGATTCCAACCCGGCTTCGTCATGTCACGTTTCTTCACGATCCGCAGTACCGCCTCGCCATAGCCTGGCAGAACGCGGGGTACAATCAGCCGCCCCATCCTGGCTTTTACTTTGGCGATGGAATGGGAACCATTCCGCGGGAGCAAATGGTTGTCCCGCCGCGGCCAATCGTCAAAGGCGACTAGCGATTGGTCCCGAGGCGAAATCGCCACAAGGGTAGGGGAGTAGTCCGCGAAATCGGCACTTTGCCGCAATCTTCGCCAGACGTCAGAGTCCAGCATCAAATCCGGCTCACTTGTTTGCAAGCCTGGTGCCGGTTTGGTTACAATGGTGCCGGCTCACTCCCTCTCCGAGAGCCGACCTTCCACCTGATTTCGCCTAGCACCTGCTGGTTCAAGTTCAGGTAGTCGTTCGTGCTTTCAGCCACCGGTTTCTGCGATCGTCCCGGTGTGCGTTTGGTTTCTTGAGGCGGGCTCGAAACCAATCTTTCGCCGGCTCGTTCGCTTCCCTGATTCCTGGGAGGCTGCTTTAACCAGCAGACGGCCAATGCCCCGCCGCCACCTGATGTACGAGACCAATGTGCCGTGTCCGCTCTGCGGAGAACGAATCTCGCCTGAGGCCCAGTCCTGTTTTCATTGTGGAGCCGATGACGGTCCAATCGACCGCCCCACCCCGGCCGTGATGGTGGTCGCGGACTACCGACTGGACCAGATGCACACGAAGCGGTTTTACGCGCGGCACAATCCATCATCAGGATTGTTCCGAAGCCGCCGTTGGCTCCGCGGACAGAATTTTCAGGTGATCTTCCTGGTCCTGTCGATGGCGCTTCTGTTGCCGCTCCTCGGTCCACTCGTGATGAAATTGGTCGGGAGTTGAAAATCTTTCTCGCGCCGAAAAATTCGACGCTCAGGTTTGCGTTATAACGCGTGCGTCGAACCTGATTGGACCTGAGTGTCGAACAACTGCCAGGGCCTTCCTGGCGGCCATCTTTTGCTGGCCCATTTTTGATTGCAGCGTCTAGCATCGATCGACCGTAGTTCGTCGACTTTGGATCGTTGTCCTGGTGTAGGTCCCCAGCCGTTCGTTGAGCCAGGCGACGGCCAGATTCTGTGAGCAGTGGAGCCATAGATGGGCCGGATTCACCCCAGCCTCCAACGTCTGATAATGTTTCTTATGTTCGGTTAGACGTTGAGTTTTCCGGCTGAAAATGAAGTTTTGCGATTTCACACTTCTCCGGCTTCATTGGCCAATAATCTCGCCTGCTGTGGCGACTCGAGCGACATCCATGAACCCTGCTCAACGCGATTTTGGAACGCCATGCGATATTAGTCCGCCAAGAAATTTCGTTCGCACATCGGCGGCGGCGACGAGCTAGTTTCAAGTCCGGCTCGTTTCAAAACAGGCTCAAGAAAGTCGCCAAAAAAAAATCGCGTCGCTGGCTGTTAGGACGACCTTCAATCAATACCAATCAGCGGGGTCGACGACGGCTCTGCCCGATGTGGGCCTAGCGTTGATAGCCCCCTGTTGCGTCCGAGCCATAGGTCGGTTGCTGACCATAACGAGGATCGTAGGGCGTATTCGGCTGGTATTGTTCCGGCCCGCTAGGCACTGCGGAATCCGGATATTGAGGATAAACGGGCTGCTCGGGCGTTTGGGGGTAGACCGGTTGCCCAGCGTAGTTGGGCACTGGAGGTTGCTGATAGTCGGTGTACCCCATCGGCTGATTGGGTCCGTGCGGGTTGACATAAGGCCCCAGCACTTGTTGGACCTCGCGTGGCAGGATCGCTTCGGCGTGCATTAACAGCCAGGCGATGTAGTGTCCCGACCGTGAGTTGCAGATCATTTGGCAGCGGGCTTCACCCAGCAAAGTCACCGCAAACAGCGTGACGATAACGCATAGCACCACCCCTTTCACAAAGCCGAAGATGGCACCGACCTGGCGATCAAACTCCTTGAGGCGTACTCGCTCGATCAGGTCGGAGATGAAGTTGAACGAGATCCAAACGCACGCCGAGGTCCCCAGGAACAGGAGCAGCATGGCCAGGAAGATGTTCCACGGCGGCGGGGCCTTGGCAGTGGTTGCCAGGAAGTTCGCGACCGGCGTTCGAAAGTTGAGACAGATGAAATAGCTCAGGGCGATCGATGCCAGCGAGGCCAACTGCCAGGCAAATCCCTTCCAAAAGCCCCAAGCAACGGCTGCGATCAGGATCAGCAGCATGAAAATGTCATAAGCTTGCATCGGCGCGCATCTCCTTCCAAGGAACGAAGGGCGAACTATAGCGGGGAACGGCGGAATGACAAACGTCAAATGCTGCGAGTGATGCTGGCATTTCGTGGTCTGGCCGCAGCCGCTTTCGCTCTCGACACCGCCTCGGCACCTCCTGTAAAAGCACGCCAGATAATTTTTCCGCAGGAGCTTCACGCCATGGCTGGCTTTCAAACGCATATCACTGTCAGTTCGGTCCTGGGCGTTGGCTATGGAGCCGCCGGTTATTACCTGGGGCTGCCGGTCGAATCGTGCTGCCTCACTGCCGCCTTGTGCAGCTTGAGCGGCATGCTTCCGGACTTGGATAGCGACACAGGAGTGCCGGTTCGCGAGACGATGGCTTTGACATCAGCCGTCGTGCCGATGCTCCTTATTGAACGCTTCAAGCAGGCCGGTTTGTCGCATGAGACAACCGTGCTGGCTGCGGTCGCTACTTATCTTGTGGTTCGCTTCGGCATCGGCTGGCTCTTCAAGAAGTTCACCGTCCACCGGGGAATGTGGCACAGTATCCCCGCTTGCTTGATCGCCAGTTTGCTCGCCTTCCTGCTGGTATCGGGACTGAATCTCGACATCCGTCTGTACAAGGCAGGCGGTGTGGCGCTCGGCTTTTTGTCGCACCTGGTGCTCGATGAAATCTGGAGCATTGGCGTGAAAGGAGGCCGGCTGCAAGTTAAAAAATCGCTCGGCACGGCGCTCAAGTTTTGGGGCAAAGACCGCTGGCCAAACGTTGCGACTTATTTGGGGCTGGGACTTGTGGCGCTGCTTGCGGTGGGTGATCCCGTCCTAATGTCTCGGCTAGGGTTCGAAATGCGTGTGGGGGACCAGACCGCTCACCAGTGGCTCGAAGACACCATGGAAACCGCCGGCCTGCAATCCCGAACCCTGCCGCAGGGGGCGAACAATGAGATTCGTCGCTAGGTGAGAGTAGTTCGAAACAGCCAGGCAGAGCAGGGCACCCAGTGGTGAATTCAGCAGGTCCAGATTCATCTTGTCGAATCTGTAATTTCGTCTGACTTCACTTCTGCTGAGTATCAAGCACAAACGTCACCGGCCCATCGTTGACCAGTTCCACGGCCATCATCGCACGGAACACACCCGTTGCGACACGAAAGCCCTTGATTCCCAGTGCGGCTACGAACTGCTGATAAAGCGAGTCGGCCAGTTCGGGGAACGCGGCGTGAACAAAACTGGGGCGGCGGCCTTTGCTGCAATCTCCCAGTAAAGTGAACTGACTCACTACCAGCACTTCGCCCCCAATGTCCCCCAGGGCAAGATTCATTTTGCCTGCTTGGTCGTCGAAGATTCTCAGCACGGCCAGCTTATCGGCGAGTTGATGTACGTCGTCGAGCGTGTCTGCATGCGCTACGCCTAAGAGGATCAACATTCCTCTGCCAATTTCGCCGACCACTTCGCCGGCGACCGTCACCTTGGCGTGCGAGACTCGCTGCACCACCGCTTTCATACGCTAACCTCGATCGGCATGGCTGCGCGCGATTCTTTGACGCGCCGCACTTCGTCCATCACGCGATCCACGAGGCCGTAGTTGGCCGACATTCGTTCCCATTGCCGCCAATAGGCAAACGCAATGACCGCGGTTCCCAACAGCCCGGACAGATAGTGGGGAGTGACATACCAGGCTGCATTCTTAAAATTCCACGCCGTCGGATCGGCAGAAGCTCCCAAGGCAATGATCCCAATGATCGTAAAAATGCCGACGAGCGACCAGGCGAATGATTGCCGCTTGATTCGTTGGCCTTCAATTTCCAATTGCGGAGATAACCGATAGGCGTCCACGACTTCTTTGCACCAGCGACTTGTGCCGATGAAGTACGTAATTGCCACGCTGTTTACCAGCAGGGTCACGAGAGCGGCAAACACTCCCAGAAACATGTGCAGCATTTTCCAGCGATGATACGGCGCGTTCGCTTTCTGCAATTCAAAGAGTCGCTCTTTGATCTCGGCCGCTTTCGATTTCTCAGCAGCAGTCGCGGTTGCATGCTGGCTCAACCGAAAATCAGCCAGCGCCTGGACTTCATCCTGCACAATTTGCTGGTAGTCTCCCGTCGCGAGTCCAACGAGCAAATTCGCGCCGAGCAGGAGGAGCGATAGTAAGGCGAGCGATAAAAAGATGCGTGTCATACTCGCATTTTATCGCGCTGGGGAGGTTTTGTGCGGCGACTACGGTCTCCCCTGCCCTGCCCCGACTGTTGCCTTCGTCGTACAATCGCGTGCAGACCCCATCCGACTTCTGTCGAGCCAAAGCTAAATTATGTTTCCTGCCGCTGCTCCCCAGAAGTGTGTCATGCTCCTGCTTCGGCATGGAGCTACCGCGGCGAATCTTGCCCAGCCACCGATTCTGCAGGGACGCGGCATCAATTGGGGGCTGGCACCAGCCGGAGTCGAGCAGGCCGAGCGAACGGCAAGACTTCTCGCACCGATCCAACTCGATCGCATTTATTGCAGTCCCCTGATTCGGGCGCAAGAAACGGCCCTCGCGATCTCTGCCGCTCTGCCGTTGGAGAAGTCGCCGTCGATCGAAACGGTGGATGCACTGACGGAAGTCCACGCCGGACGCTGGGAAGGTCGCTGTTGGCCTGAAATTAAATCTGCCGAACCGGAGGCCTACGCGAGTCATCACCAAGATGCGAGTCTGTTCGGCTATCCCGAAGGAGAATCGCTGACCGATGTGAATCGCCGAGTCATGCCGATTTTTTTACGCCTGCTGACAGAAAATCTCGGCCGACGAATTCTGGTCGTTGCACATAATATCGTGAATCGCGCGTTCCTGTGCGAAGTCCTCGGCCTGCCCTTGATTCACTATCGCAACATCGCGCAAGACAATTGCGGCATCAACATCATCGAGCATTCCGACAAAGGGACGATACTCCGATCGCTGAACGTCGTCACCCATTTGCACGACTAGATTTGCCCGACGACGGACGAGTAGGTTCACTTCCGTTCGCAGCGATTCCGCCCCTCCCCTGCCCCGTTTAATTTCGCACGCAGGCAGATAGTCAGTGAGTTGAGAACCAAGCATTGCGGCTTTCAAGCGGGTGCTGGCTCAGTTGCAAAGCTCACGTGCGGCGGCGGGGCTACATTGCCGGTCGAAGCATCCAGGGCGCAGGATTCACGAACCGCAGCGATGGTATCAGGAAGATTTGTAGCGACATTGTTCGCCCCTGCATCTAAGAGCCGCTGCTGCGTGCGTTTGAGATTTCCGCCGTCGAGCAAGGCAACGATGATGCGCAACTCGGAGTTGTGCTGGCGCAGTCGTTTGCAGAGAAAACGTGTGTTGCGCGAACCTCGTGGTGGCAGGGCGGTCAGGACGACCACACGAATTTTTTCCGCTTCGATTCGCTGCATTGTCTCGCTGATGAGGGTCGACAGCGAGCCAAGTTCGACATGCAAACCGGCGGAGGTCAGCACTTGTCCTATCATCTCGGCGACAGTTTCGTCCGCGCGATCGCAAACAGGAATACACAAGACACTGCCAGAAGTCGTCCGCGGGCCCTCTTCCGGTTTACGATCGCTTTTCGCTTGTACTTCACCCAGTTCGTCGACGAGGTCGCGAGTTGCATCGACGACTAGTGCCTCTTGGGCTTCGCTCAGCAAGCCAGCATGACGATCATGTTCTGCCAAACGAAGGGCAGGAATCAAAAGTTCGTCGTAAGTGCGAGCAACGCTGCTTTTCGCCAGATGTTGTTGAACGAGGCGGCTAACTTCCAGATCGTCCGCACTCAATAGTCGCTGATAAAGATTTTCGTGCGGCAGTAACGTCGAGCGATCCCCGAATAGTATCGGTAGAAAGCTCAGTTGCGGCACATATTTCCCGAGCACCACCAGACAGACAGTAAGAGGCATCGCAAGGACGAGGCCAATCGGCCCCCACAGCCACGCCCAAAAAATGGCGGCCACCATCACACCGAAGGACGAGACACCTGCGCTGCTCCCATAAAGCCACGGTTCAAGAAGGTTATTGACGATCAATTCCAGCAACAGGAACAGGCCGACTGTGAGCAACGGATAGGTCCAATCACGCGAGACGGCAAACGAGAGTGCGATTGGCATGACGGCCGAAATCCACGGCCCAACATAGGGCAAGAAACGCAGGAGAATCCCAAGCACGCCCCACAATAGGGCGTTGGGAACACCGAGTGCCGAAAGCCCCGCTGCAACTGCGACGCCGTAAATAACGTTGATCAAAAGCTGCATCCGCAAGAATTTACCCAACCGGCGGGTGGCGTCGTCGATCGCTTCGGTCGTCGCGTACAGCCGCGAAGTACCCAAGAGTTGTATCAGGCGGTTACGGAGGTCTTCCCGCTTGAGGAGCATCACAATAACCAGCACGATCACAATACCGGCATTCACAAGTGGAGCGACCAGCGGCCCAAGCCAGGTAAGTATCTGCGAAAGCGGAGACGGCGGAAGTTCGACAACTTTAACAGCTAGTACATCGGCGTTGCGAGATTTCCTGCGCGCAGGTTCAGGATCAGGCTGGGGTTCGGGCTGAAGGCCGGGAAGCAAGGCGAGATCGGCTTGTTGCAGGACGAATGGCAAGTCATTTTCCGCAGGCTTTGGGCTGGATTCTTCGTCATCGGTATTCGCCCATTCTTCGCCAATATCTTCCAGAGCTTGTTTTGCCTTCTCCAGATCGCCACCGGCAGCACCTCGAATGCTGCGAATCTTCACGATCAAATTGTCTTTGTACTTAGGAAGCTGATGGCTTAGTTCCACGACCTGACGTCCTGCCAACCAGCTAACGCTTCCGATGACTGAGAAAGCGAGTAGCGTGACGACGATGACTGCAGGAATGCGTCCCAGGCGACGACGCTCAAGCCAGTTGACGAGTGGTGTCAAGATAAAACACAAAAATGCGGCCAAGGCGACAGGCAGCAAGATCTCTTTGGCGAAATAGAGTACCGCCACGGCTAATCCGATGGATAAGACAGTAATGAGCGGCGCGAAACCGCTTGCGTGTTGATTCTTCGTGGTCATGAGCTGCCATCCCTGCCCTAGCCTGCGCGGTAATAAAATTCAAAGCTCTACTACAGCATGCCGCGTGCCGAAGAATGGAGCGCTTTTTCCCCGCCATGGCATTTTGCACAGGCTAACGTGTTTGGCTTAAGAAATGAGCCTAGATCGGAGTGTGGAAAGCCCCCAGCTTTCCACAGTTTGCGTTGTCCGGCGAAACTTTAAGATGCCCGATCCGAGAGGCCGATCCGTTATCGCTCAGACAGGCAGTCCGACGGGCAAGTGATTTTGTCGCTCAACGTGGTCTCCATTGAACGATTTCACGCGAACCGTACCGCGTAAATAGGGGGCAGGGTGTGGGACACGTTGATCCAATGATCGCCCCCACTTTCGCTAAGCCAAAGGCCGCCGGTCGTCGATCCGATGGCCAACAAGTCCCCCGTTTCATCCACGGCCAAAGCATGCCGATAGAAGATGTCCCAGGCGTTCTCCTGCGGCAGGCCGTCGGTGAGAACCTCAAATGTCTCGCCGTCATCGCGCGTCCGGCTGACGACAACTTTACCATCGACAGGGACGCGGAATTGATCTTTTTGGGCAGGGACAAACCAAGCCGCTTTGGGATCATGCGGATGGACGGCAACTGCGAATCCGAATGAGGACGGCTGGCCGGCAATTTCTTGCCATTGCTGTGCTCGATTGTGAGTTCGAAAAATCCCGTTGTGATGCTGCATCCACAAGGTATCGGGGGCAGAGGGGCACTGTGTAATCAAATGGGGATCTTGAATTGCGTCCTCTGCCTGCAAGTTGGGGGGCATGTATTCCGCCCTCAGTCCTTGACCGCGACATTCCCACGAAATGCCGCCGTCAGCCGTATGCCAAACACCGCCGCACGAAACCCCTAACGTCACGCAACGGCTGTCACGGGGGTCGACACAAATCGAATGAATTCCTGGTTCATCTTTTCCGCCACCGAACCATTGCGCTCGTCTGGGGGAGTTCCATAACGACTCGACCAATTCCCAGGTATCACCGGCATCGCGCGATTGAAACAAACCGCCGGGGATCGTGCCCGCCCACAGTACGCCGGGTTGATCAGGCCCCGCGCTTTCGAGCGCCCAGATTTCTTTCAACGTCGCCGGCTTGGTTTTCTGAGGGGAGCCATCCTCCGCAGGGGGCCCATCGTTGACCGTGCTTCCTTCCGGAAAGACGGGAACCGCGCATTCCTCCCAAGATGTTTGCCCCGCGCGGCGGCGACGAAGCTTGCAGCCAAAGTGTCCTAGCGTGAGTACGGCATAGGTCGTGCCGTCCCGTTGGTCGGGAAAACAAAGCGTGACCGGATCACCTAGAAAATGATGCCCCGACTGTTTCCACGCACCATTCACACGAGTGTATTCAAACAAGCCTTTGCGGGTGCTGACCAAGAGTTGGTTCGACATGGGGATTTCCAGAGTTAAGAATCTCGGTGAAGTAAGTCGATTGACGAAACTCAGCCGCCAGATAGAGCTTGCATGACGTAAATGATACTTTCTTGCTGAACGGAATCGCTCAGCTGATCACGATCCGCGAGCGGACGGTCGTCGACAAAGATCATCACATGCTGTCGCACCCGGCCGGCGTCGTCCAAGACGTACCCGCGAAGGCGAGGCTCATTTTCGAATACGGCCTGCAAGGCTTCTCGGACCGTCCCCCCACCAATTTCGTCAGGAGGGGGACAATCGAGGTGCCGGCGAAGATGCGGCGTGAAGTGGATCCGTGGCATCACAGAATTGGATTGGGTGTTCAACGAAGACGCAAGCATTTTAGTGGATTGCCAGACATCACATGAAATCTGACAGCGGTAGTAAACATGCAAGCTGGGTTGTGATTGGCGTCACCCACTCCCCTGCCCTGTTTGTCGTTTGGGGCTGACGTAATTCGACATAAATCCCTTTTTTCTTGGACCGTTACGGCACGAAGGGGCTGTCTCGTTAAGCAATACTTGACATTGGTCCAAGGTCGCTCGCTCGTGATTCGCACGTAAAGGCTTGTCAGCTATGGCTTTTAGTCCGTTTTGAATTCCTGGAGACAACGGGTAAGATTGAGAGAGTTTCGACGAATACACCTTAAAGCCTGCTCCCGAACCGGGAGAGGGAAAAGTTTGTCCCTCTCGTATGTGGCGTGGAAATAGGCTCCAAGCGGCGTTCGTAATTTTCCCAGGGCGAGTCCCTGGTTCGCGAAGGAGTGACAGATGTCCAGTGGTGAAGATAAGAACGGAACACGCGTCACGTTCCTCGATCAGACGGGGGCCAAGAGTGTGGAGGCCGTGATTGCCGATTCGGTAATCGTGAAGCGGATCCTTCCGAGCATCATCACCAAGATGAACCTGCCGGTCATGGGGCCCGATGGTCAACCCATGAGCTATAGCCTGGATCATAAAGAAGGGGGCCGGCGGTTGCTGGAAGATCAAACGTTACCGCAGGCCGGCGTGCGGGCGGGAAGTCACTTGATTGTTTATCCGGAAATTGTGGCAGGTTAGGGATCGTTCGTTGATGTGGACGTAGCACTCCTCGTCCGTTTATTTCGTTCTTTAGTCTGGCTTCGTCACTAACGTCATCTATGATCGATTCACCACGGATGCGACGTTTGCGGAACGACCATTCCACCATGGAACGGCTGCGTGCCGAGAGTTCCATTTTGGACTTTCAAACCCGTGGCTCTCCTGTGGACCACTACGTATTGACCTTTCATGGCCGAGGGCTCTGGAAGACAGATCAGGGTGGGACGATCGAAGTTCGGGACGAACATGTGGTGCACGTACAGCTCGGGTCGAGCTATCCGCGGATGATGCCCGATCTGTCTTGGCGGACCCCGATGTTCCATCCAAATATTTCCGCGGGCGGACATGTCTGTTTAGGTGGCTATGGCACGCACTGGGTGCCGAGCGTGCAACTCGATGAACTGTGCCACATGTTATGGGACATGATTCGATACGCGAATTACGACATCAAGAGCCCGTATAACCGCGAAGCGTCACAATGGGCGCGCGTCCAAGCCGACTACCGCTTCCCGCTCGATCCGCGACCCTTACGCGATCGCGTGGCGTTAGGAACGGCTGAGCCTCGCTCCGACTCGGTCAAGCTCCGCGCGCCGGGACCAGTGGCGAATTCGGCAGTGGAACGTATTGCGGCCGAAGCGCTCCTCCCCTCCCCTGCCCCGCGCCTGGCGTCGAATGAAGTGGTATTTCTCGGTGAAGTCATCGAAGCGGAACTGGTCGCGGACGGTCTTTCAACGGCGGACGATGGAATTACCTTCTTGAGCTAACTCGCTTTGTTTCTTCTGAGAGGCGAAAATGTCCTCGCCGACTTATCCTTCCTCTCATCCGCTGAGTCAGCTTTCCGGTCACCGAGTCGGCGAAATCTACGATGGCGCGGCTGCGATTTGCATCCGCGAAGCGCCGCTCGAAGAAATCCTTGCGTATTCAGAAATCGAATTACAGCACGAAAGTGGCGGTTTCTTGATCGGGACGATTGTTGACGATGAAGTGCCGGTGCTCGAAATTCGACACTTCTTGCCGGCAATCGGCACCCGCCAGGAAGTTGCCTCACTGACATTTACACACGAGACCTGGTCGCATCTGAATCGGACCCTCGCAGAGCAGTTCCCGAACGAGCGCGTGCTCGGCTGGCAACATACCCATCCTGGCATGGGAGTTTTTCTTTCGGCCTATGATTTATTCATTCACCGCAACTTCTTTCGCGAGCGCTGGCAGGTGGCGCTCGTGGTGGATCCGGTGAAGCAGGAATTAGGATTCTTCCATTGGCGCGAGGGAGATGTTCGCGATTGCGGATTTGTGGTGCTGGAAGGGAAGTTGAAATAAAATCATCTTTGGATTGGCGACCGGCCCCAGGTAAAATCAAGGGTGGAGAACCTGTTATGGATCGGTTAATCATGCCTGAATCTGTGATTGCTCAACTGCGTGCCGTTGCGGGCCCCGTGAAAATTGTGGACGCAGCGGGCAAGGTGATTGGTGAGTTCTCGCCCCCGGTGGATAACTGCCCGTTTACCGATCAGGAATTAGCAGCGATGCGGGTGGAATCCGGCGAGAAGTCCCTCGATGAGATTTGGAAATCTCTCGGTGCGAAATGAAATTCACGGTTGTTTGGACTCCAACCGCGGCACAATTGTTAGCGTCTATCTGGCTAGCTGCCCCTGATCGACAGTCCGTCACAGATGCCGCCGATCGGCTGGATTCGGAACTACGTCGAAATCCGACCAATGAAAGCACTTTAGCTAGCGATGGCTCGCGCAGCATGACCATCCATCCATTAACGATCCGTATTGATCTTTTCGACGATGACTGCCGGGTCGTGGTTTTTTGCGATTTGGCGGTACAACGCGACACAATAGCGGAGGCTTCGATTGAAGTCCTCATTTCGTTCCGCCCCTTTGCCCGTCGCCCATTCTTCTTTACAATCGCAACTCGTACAAACAGCTTAAACAACTTGTCTGAGGAGCGATTCAATGGCTATGGAACGTACGCTGGTCCTGCTGAAACCCGATTGCGTGCAGCGGCGGTTGATGGGTGAAGTGATCGGCCGGTTCGAGCAAAAAGGGCTAAATATCATCGCCTTGAAGATGATTAAGGTCACGCCGGAACTCTCGAAGCAGCATTACGCGGAGCATGTGCAAAAGCCCTTCTACAAGGGGCTTGAAGAATTTATTACCGCATCTCCCTTGGTGGCGATGGTGGTGGAAGGCCTGGAAGTGATTCGCGTGGTCCGCGACATGCTGGGCGCTACCAGCGGTCTCAAGGCTGCTGCGGGGACCATCCGTGGCGACTTTTCGAGCAGTCGGCAAATGAATCTCGTGCATGCGAGCGATGGCCCCGAAGCCTCGGCACGGGAGATCGCACTGTATTTCAAGCCCGAAGAAGTCCTCCCCTACACTCCCTGCTTGAACGATTGGTTCAAGGCCGGGGATGAATAAGGACGGCCTGCTATTTTGAGGATGGGTTCGCACAAATGGCGCCGTGCTGAAAACAGGTGTAGCACGCGCCATGGGTCACGGCAAACGGCCGAAGTGAACCCGCCAGGGAAGTGCTGAGTAGAGAGTCTGGCTGTTCGATAAGTAGCGGACAAACATGCACGCCGCGATCGGTCACGATGCGGCTGTGTTCACAGAGCAATTGCCGCTGATCGTAGTCCACGAGCATGTCAGCTGAAATGCGTTCGGCTGGCGAGTAATCGTCGGTGCGTTGAACTTCTGCCCCGAGCTTCAAGGTCGGCAGGAATTTCAACCTCGGCCGAGCATAGCCAATTGAGCGGAGCAATCTGGTAAACGCAGCCACGATTCGTTCGTGTTCGCCGAGCGGCCACGTTTGGACGGCTGTAATAATCGGCAAGAAGCCGTGACTGGCAAGTTCGCCAATTCCGCGAACCGTGCGTTCGAAGGTTCCGCTGCCACGAATCGGATCGTTCGTCTCCGCCGAGACGCCGTCGAGCGAGACTCGGAATTCGAGTGAATAACGGCTGGATTCCTCGGCCTGCTTTAACTGCTTCAGCCACTGCAGCTTGAAGACAGAAGCATTTGTCAGCACGGTCACCGGACCCACCTGCAACGTATCGCACAGGATGTCCGTCATCGCTGGATTCAAGAACGGTTCGCCGCCGGTAAAGTAAAACTCCTTCACTCCGAGCGGAATAGCTTCCTGGACACGTTGACGGACGTCTTCCCGCGACAAAAAGGCAAACGAGCGATTATGGGGGCTGCACGAAATGAAGCAGTGACTGCAGGTGAAGTTGCATAAAGTGCCACCGACTTGGAACCATAGCTGATCTAAGTGCGACGGTGCCACGAATGGCAAGGACTGTGAAACGCTTGACGCGACGGAATTCATTCCGACACCTGCGGCGCATTGGCATACAAATCTAACGTTGCACGCTCGCCGATAATCGTGAACAACTCGCGAATCTGAGTCAGACCCGTTGAAAATAGGAACTGACTGTTGCGCCCAAAGCTCTTGCTGCCCAGGATGTAGAAATTTGGCTCCGAAGTTAGCAGGGATTCAGGCCCGCCGCCGACAATCGCCAGGCAATCGTCAGATTTTTGTTTGAGCAGAGTGGCTGCTAGTTTCAGAGGACCTTGTGTGGCATAGCATTCCTGGACTTGCAACTCTTCGTAGATCGAGCGGTCTGGGCGGAATCCGACGTTGGCGATAATCGAATCAAAAACTTCCGAATGGGTATGCTGACCGCCAAAGGTGACCTGTAGCTTTCGCGGATTGACGCCATCCGACTGCCCGGCATCCATCCGCTGTAACCAACTCCCTGAGAGGACTCGCAATTTCTCCGCCGTCACAAGTTGTTCGACTTCTGCCGCGAGAGTATCACGCGCTGGCAAAGGATCGTTCGGAATGCGAGCCAGCGGTGATTGCCCATGATCGACCGATTTTCGCACAAGCCACGTTGCACCTGTGCCTGGTTCTTCCTCGGCGAGTTTCGCCAATGCCACCAGGTTCGTCGCAGCCGAATATCCACTGCCAATGACCAGGGTCTGTTTGCCGGCATAAAACTGCCGGTCCTGCCCGAGAATATCGGGGAGGTGGTAGTTGATATAGCCGTTATTGTTGGCGGCGGATTCTCCCAGTGCGGGAAGTCCCCCCTCACCTGCCCAGTTGGCTTGCGAAAAAACCCCGGTGGTGTCGATCACAATCTCTGCTTCGTCTTCGAATTCGCTGCCGTCAGCGGCGCGCGATACGATGCGGAACATCCACTCCCCCCGTTCTGCGTTTGCGATCAAGTCGGCCTTCAGGATTTCTGTTCTGGTGACGCCGATTACCGTTTGACCCAGTCGCAAGTGGTCGGCCAGCAAATCAGTCTGCGCTAGGGGAACTAAATATTTCTCCCGCCATTCATTGCCTGTCAGGAGTTGATCGTCCGCGGGGGGCACGTAATCGGCATCTTGCACGCGGACCGCAGCCAATCCCAGCGGAGAGCGATTCATCCGAAACGGCGTAAACATCCGCACGTGTCCCCACTGTCGCACATGGTCTGCAACTTCGTTCCCCTGCTCGAAAATGAGGACATCGTAGCCCAGGTAGCGGGCGTAGAGTGCGGTTTCGAGCCCAATCGGACCGGCGCCCAGGATGGCGATCACTGCGGGGGTATCAACGGCCATAGGTTCCAAGTATCGCTAAAAATGGGTTTTGTTGCATCGTCGACCCACACATGTTTTATGAATGATACCGGCCCGACGACGGAATTGTTCGACCAATTCGCCGGCATGATGTTTTCGTTAAACTAGTTTCAGTGGGTTGGCCGCCCGGCGTCGAACGCCCCCCTGCCCCCTTCCCCTTTCGTGAATGATGTTTGAACGCCGCTCCCTACGTCTGCCGATCACGTTAGCCGTGATCATGATCGTGCTGCTGATCTTAATTTTGATCGGCTGGGTGATCGTTAACGCCTTCGCAGCCAGGTCCAACGACCAGCAGGCAGGGTTCTACTGGGCATTCTTGTCGATTGGCGTCACGTTGCTGGGTGTGGTGCTGGTAGGAGTTGTGTTCTACATGGTCCTGACGATTAAGGCGATCAACCTTAGTCAACGGCAGTCGAACTTCATCGATGCGGTCACGCACGAACTGAAGTCCCCGATCGCCTCCCTCAAGCTTTACTTGCAGACGTTGCATCGACGCCCCGTGCCCGTACAGGAACAGGCTGATTTCTTTCGCTACATGCTTGCCGATGTGGAACGATTAGATGACCTGATCAATCAACTACTCGACGCCGCCCGGCTGGATAAGGTTGCGAAAAAGGTGGAAAAGGAGTGGATCAACCTCGCCGATGTCGTGCGGTCGTGTGCGGAGGTCGTGCGAAAGCGTTATGAACTCGGGCCCGAGCAAGTGGAATTGAACCTCCGGCCCGTTTTAGTCTTTGCCACGCAAGTCGACCTGGAGGTGATCGTCCGTAATCTCCTCGACAACGCAGTGAAGTACGGCGGAGAAGTTCCGCAGGTAGACGTCGTACTTGAACCGAAGTCGGACGAGCAAGTGGTGCTTCGCGTCACCGACAATGGGCTGGGAATCCCCGTTCATCAGCGTTGGCGGGTATTTGCCCGTTTCGTGCGTTTAGGTTCGGAGCTCGAGCGTGCGAAACCAGGGACCGGGCTTGGTTTGTACCTGGTGAGGACACTCGTGGATCGAATGAAAGGTCGCGTTCGAATTCGCGATCGAGAGGGGGGCTGCGGCACGACATTCGAAGTAATTCTGCCTGGTAAGTTGCAGCCGCAGTCTGCCGAGGCACAATCGTTCCCCAAAACGCCGAATTAACGACTTCGGAGCTAAAGCTTAGCTGCGGTTCGACCGGTCGCGATATCGATCACATCGATGTGATCTTCCACCGGCAGCACGAGGATCTTGCCGTCTCCCATGCGCCCGGTGCAGGAGGCTTCTTCCACCCGGGTGACCACCTCGTTAACGCGCGAATCGTCCACCCACAGCAAGATTTCGACCTTGGGCAAAAAGGCTTGGGCGTATTCAGACTCGCGATAGTTTTGCAGATACTCTTTCTGCCGGCCGAAACCTTTGACTTCGCGTACCACTAGAGCCTCGATGGGCGCTCGTCGCAGTGCTTCTACTACTTTTTCTGCGACGATGGGGCGAACGATGGCGACGATCTGCTTCATAGTTCGCCCACCGGACTACGCCTATGAGAAGAAGTTCTCGCCAAACAGGTTGAATTCGGGATTCGTTTGGACCTCGATATCCCCGTTGACCTTCGTGCAGCAAGCCAGCCGCATGTTCTCTTCGTGCCCAATGAAGGCCAGGCAGGGGATCGGATCGGGGCTGAAGGGTGTCTTGAACTTGACGAACTCCCGCAGGGTCATTTGGTTCGTATTTTCACGCCCAGCGGTGATCAAAACCCGGCAAGTACCGCACATGCCAAAGCCGTGGCAGTTGGCGAACTTGCTGATCGGCCCTTCCAATCCGTTGGCGATAAAATTGGTATGCACGCCGGCCGAACTCGCTGCAGCCCGCAAATTGGCTCCCTCCTGGACCTCAATTTCTTTCTTCTCTTTGACGAACTTAATCAGCGGCATGAACGGTACCTCAGCAAGGGGCTTGCGACTTCCTATCACTTTAAATCAAAGGGGCGAAATCAGAAAGTGGAGTCGCGCTTCTACTTCTCCCAGTTCGGGAAGACATCTGGCTCTATACGATAGCCTTCGGCCAGCGCATTGGTAGTGTTGAAGAGTCCGACAATCGCCAAAATTTCTCCCAGCATCTGCGGATCAGCGCCTGTCTTCGCCAGGGCGGCCGTGTGCGAGTTCACGCAGTATTCGCAGCCATTCGTCGCTGAAACGGCCAACGCGATGATTTCTCGCGTACGAGCGTCAAGTGAGCTCTCTCGGCCGACGGCTTCGGGGTGCATCAGGAATTTCAGTCTCGTCCAGACTTGCTCCAACTGCTCCGGATTGGTGGCCAGAACCCGCCAAAAGTTCGGCACGAACGGAATATTTTTGGTTCGTTTGATGTCATCAAAAACCTCTCGCACCTTCCCCGTTGCCGTGTCATCGGCCACGAGCGGTACGGTAGCGAATCGCGGCGAATCACTCATCTTTTCATCCAAGTAAGCCAATTGAGCGGAATCAAATATTCTGAAGACCAACAAAAAAGCCGCGACGATTGCCGCGGCTTTGAAGTCTAAACCAGTTCTAGCTGGAAAGAATTAACGCTTCGAGAACTGCGTCCCTCGGCGGGCACCACGCAGACCGTACTTCTTGCGTTCCTTCATGCGGCTATCGCGAGTGAGGAACCCGTTGCTGCGGAAGTGAGCAAAAGTGGTTTCGTCGTAAGCGACCAGAGCCCGGGCGATTCCCAGGCGAACCGCACCAGCCTGCCCCGCAATTCCACCGCCGGAGCAACGAATGATCACGTCCACATCTTCGCGATGGCCAACGGCTTCGAGCGATTCAACGACGGACTGCCGTTCCTTCTCGACGGAGAAGTAATCTTTGAGTTCCCGATCATTCACGGTGATCTTGCCACTGCCGGCACGAATACGAACGCGAGCGATGGCCGACTTGCGGCGGCCAGTTCCCAAGCAATCACCCGAGGCGGCATCCTTTTTGATCTGCATAATTCGTTCGTAAGGCTTTAGAGCGATGAAACTGGTGAGGCACCGATTGGGTGCGATAATTCAAAATTTTTTCTACCAAAAAATCAGTGAAGCTTACTTCTTAACGGCTAATTCTTTGGGCTGCGGATTCTGCGATTGATGGGGATGGTTCGGGCCGGCATAAACCTTCAGCCGGGCGAGCATCTGCGTGGCAAGCTTGTTTTTCGGAAGCATCCGGCGGACGGCCTCCGACAGGATTCGTTCAGGATTACGTTCGAGCCGACGTAGGGCAGGAACAATTCGCTGGCGGGTATAGCCTGTATAGTGAGCGTATTCTTTCTGAGCCCACTTCTTCCCAGTGAACGTAACTTTCTCGCAATTCACGACGACGACGCTGTCGCCGGTCAGGACGTGCGGCGTGTACGTGGGGCGATGTTTCCCCATCAAGATCATGGCGATCTCGCTCGCGAGGCGTCCAACCACCTTGTTCGAGCCATCCACGAGCCACCAATTGTCGGTAACTTCGCCCGGTTTGGCGACGTAAGTCTTGGTACCAGCCACAGTTGCAATCTCCTAGCACCTCGCCGGTTAACGCCGGCGGCTTTTGTCGAAACGCGTAATTTACAGGAGAATCGAGGAGCGTACAAGGGCCGGCAAGAGGGTCAACGCGCAAATTCTAGAGCCGTAAAGATAGCGGCAAGCTTGGAAGGCAAAACGCAGCGATTCCAATTTCCATTCGTCGAAAGATACAGCCTTAGCCGCGCCGCTTTTCCATCCGAACATCGTTGCCGCAGCCGACGAATTCGATCGTATCCATCAGTCGACGCATCAAATGGACGCCACGTCCATGAGGCTCGCCCACATGCGAGGTGTCCGTGCAGTCTGGCACCTGGGCTGGGTCAAAACCGATTCCTTCGTCGACGATTCGGACAAACACGCGATGCTTGTCGACCCGTGCTTCCACCATGACAAATTTGGTCGGGTCATTCCCATTGCCATGTTCGATGGCGTTGGAGATTCCCTCCGAAAGTGCCAAGTGCACGGCGAAAACATCGCGCTCCGGCCAATGGAGCCGATTCATACGACCGACGATATCTTCCGCCAACCGGTGACCTGACTGGGCATCATTCACGAGCATGCGCCCAAAGTTCCCCGATTCAGTGCAATGGAGCATAGCCTCTGTTCCGGAGGAGAATCGATAAGAATGAGCCTAACGATAACCAGCACGTCGTAAATTCTAGGGCGCGAATTTGACCTCGCCATCAATTTTGCGGGTATTTCTGGCCCAAAAGTGCTAGATGGTCGCCCATCTAGCGGCTTAAAAGTATTGCCGATCGCCTCAGTATTCGCGGCAGAATGGCAGGACGGGAGCCGTAGAAACGGCATTTCTGCGGATAAGGGTTTTTCCGGCAACCTTAAAAGTTCGCCAAGGCGTCCGCTTCAGTAGTTTTAATATCGAAGAGGGCATTAAGCCGGGTAATTGCGAAAACTTCGAAAATCTCGGGGCGGAGATTGCAAAGACGCAGCTTCCCGCGATGGGCTTTAACCTTCTTCTCCAGCATGATCAGCTTGTTGAGGGCCGCACTGGAGAGGAACTCCACATTCGCAAAGTTGAGAATGATGTTTACTAAGCCGTCTTTTTCCACCAGTTGGAACAGCTCTTCACCTAGCTCTTGAATGCTGGCAGCATCAATAATCTTGCGATCGATGAACCGAACGAGGGTGACGTTCCCCGCCGTTCCAGCGACGTTGGTGGTTTCAATGCGACGATTCCCAGCCATGACAACCTCCACCGTCCAGAGACGGCCCTTGAAATGCGAAGCTTGTTTCTAAGGAGTAAGCTAACTCACGGACCCTTGCGTCGCAACGGGTTCCATTAACCGCGGAAGCCAAATCGACCGAGCAAAGGTCCGTCGAGTTGCTCCCAACATCGCGGCATACCAAACTTAATCGGTTCAAAGCTTGCCAGTTGCCGATATCCCCTTCCCCAGACTGCATCTTATGGCGCGCGTTGTGTATTGCGTTTTGGCGTTTGTGGCATTGTTCGTCTCCCACCACGGTATCGGATCGGATCGCGGCGCTCAAAATTCGTCAGATATTCAACTTGCCGACGGCAAATTCGGCAAAGCTCTGGACGCTCGCCAGGGCGGTTTGCTGATCGAAACTCGGCCGGAACAACGCGAGCCGCCCATTTCGGTCGATCTTTGGGCCAGGCTCGACAGCGCGAAGCAATTCAACATTCTCGTCGCGAGCGAACCAAAAGCGTCATCCACGCACTGGGAGTTGTACACCTATGCCCAGAGCGGCCTGCTAAGTGTTTATCTGCCGGGTCGCGGGGGCGAGTTCAAAAGCGATGCTGACCTATGCGATGGCAAGTGGCATTACCTCGGGATGGCGCTCGAGCCGGAACGTGTGCGGCTCTACGCCGATGGAAAGCAAGTCCTCGATAAGCCGCTGAAGAAACTCGATGCCGCCTCGAGCCACACGCCGATGGGAATTGGCCGACTTGTCGAAGGGGGTTTAGGTTGCGACGGACTTATCGATGAACTCCGGATTACTTCGGGGTTAATTGCATTTGAAGAGGTCCCCCAGAAAGCGCCCGCTGGCGGTCGGGGCATGCTGGGGCTCTGGCGATTTAATGAGGTTGCAGCCCACCAAACGATTCGCGACGAATCAAAAATGAACACGCCAGCCCTTCTCCCACGCGATGTAAAAAGCGTAGCAGTCGCTCAGAGCACTACCGGCAACAAAACGGTCGAACGCCCAGGCCACTACAGCGAGTCGGTCATTGGGTTTCAATGGCAGGAACAAGATTCGGCAAGTGATCGTTGGCAGAAAACCGAAATCGGCCGTTTTCTGGCAAGTCTTGTCGGATTGCCCCAGGGCGTGGTCCGCAAGGGGCTTTCCATTCGCGTCGGCAAGGAAGGAGAAGCGACCGTTTGTTATGACACGCAATTCTGTCGGCTCCGCGGTTGGTGGACTGGCGGACTATTGAAGTTCGGACCGATGCGGTTTGGCATTATCGAAACGCCTCAGCCCAATGGCACGCTGCGGTATTCGGTCGGCGAAGGCAAGGAATGGGGCGACAAAGAAGTTCGGCACGAATCGCTGCACGTGCATGACGACCGCACGTTGTTGACTTATCGCGTCGGCAAATCGCTGGTGCGTGAGCATCCGTGGTGCGAAAAGCATGGTGATTTCGTGGTCTTCACTCGAAACCTAGAATTCGAACCTTCCGATGAACGGCTATCTTGGACGCTCCTGGAGACAAAGGCGGAGTCGTCTGAGACCGGAACGATCGGCGACAGATCGACCGCGATTTTAACGAGCAAGAAAGAAACATGGCGCGTGGCAGTGATCGGCGATGATCCCGCAGGGCCGAACGATTTGCCATTGGTGAGTGCCGTCGATACCGTGACTGGCGTCGGCAAAGTTGAGTTGACCATCCACAAACGCCCGACTACCTTGCGGCGGAAAATTTTATACGCGGCCATTCCCGCAGATGACGAGGCAAAGAACGAAGCATGGAAAAAGCTCGTCGCCCAGTCGTTGCCGCCGGATATTCTTTCGCTACTCATGCAACCCGGCCCGCGCCGTTGGCCTGAGGATCCTGTCACAAGCGGCGTGGTTGGCAGCAGCGATGGGCCGCTGGCTGTCGATACACTGACGCTCCCGTTCGATAACAAATTTCAGGCTCAGTTCTTCACTTCAGGCCACGATTTTTTTACAAACGGGGACATTGCTGTCTGCACCGTGCATGGCGATGTATGGCGCGTAAGCGGCGTCGATGACAAGCTGAAAAAGCTTACTTGGAAGCGCTACGCGACCGGGCTATTTCAACCGCTCGGCTTGAAGATTTTAGAAGACCGCGTCTACGTCCTGGGACGCGATCAGATCACGCGGCTTGTCGATGCAAATAGCGACGGCGAAGCCGATCGATATGAGAACGTTTCGAATTTGCACGAGACATCGAAGGGGGGCCATGACTATGTCACGGGACTGGAAGTTGATTCGGCCGGTTACTTTCACTTCGCCCACGCGACTCAGGGGGCTGTTCGCAGTTCTCCCGATGGTCGGAAGTTAGAGATTGTCGCTACTGGTTTTCGTAATCCCAACGGCAGCGGCCTGGGTCCTCACGATGAAATCACGGTCGCGCCACAAGAGGGAAACTGGACCCCCGCGTCGTTCATCGCGCTCGTTCGATCAGGGCAACATTACGGCTTCGGCGGCCCACAGGTCACCGCAACAAGACCGCAGGGATACGATCCGCCGCTGTGTTGGATTCCGCGACGCCGGGACAATTCGTCGGGGGGGCAAGTTTGGGTGCCGGACCATCATTGGGGACCACTCTCCGGGCAAATGCTCCATCTCTCGTACGGTCAGTGCCGCGCAATGCTCGTGCTGCAGGAAAAAGTTGGCGATGTGTTGCAAGGTGGCACGAGTGAACTGCCGCTACCTACGTTTGATTCTGGGATAATGCGCGGCAGGTTCAATCCGCACGACGGACACTTGTATCTCACTGGCTTGCGGGGCTGGACAACTGCCGCTGTCCAGGATGGTTGTCTGCAGCGGGTGCGTTACACCGGCAAGCCACTTGATGTACCAGTCAACCTGAAGTCCCATAAGAACGGCGTCGCGATTGAATTCTCGCGGCCCCTGAATCGCGAAGTCGCGGAAGATGTCGACAACTATTTTCTTGAGCAATGGGACTATCTGTACTCGAAGGAATATGGCTCGCGTGACTACAAAGTGACTGATCCGAAGCAAGAAGGGCGAGATGAAATCGCCGTGGGCTCGGCAACTTTGCTTGACGACCAACGGACGGTCTTTCTTGAAATCCCTAACTTGCAGCCGGTGATGCAGCTCTCGATCGGTTTGCAATTGCGTGCTGCGGATGAAGCACCGGTTCGCGACACGATTTACTACACGCTGAACGCCATCGGTAGTGAATCGATGCCCGAGGCAAAGCTGCATCGCCGGCCTCGTACGGGCCAATTGAGTGCAGCCGAGCAAGCCCGATTGCGCCCCGGTATTCTAGTTCGTTTTCGGCAAGATTCCGGCACGGGCTGGCTCGATGATGCCCGAGTTGAACGAATAGTGGCCCATTACGTTCCTGCGAATTCGCCCCCTTCGCCATTCCTTACGGGCAAGCCATTTCGGGCAAAGTACGAAGGCTATTTGCGTGTGCCACTGGGTGGCGATTATCGCTTTCGCGTCGCAGGCACGGGGCAGGCCGAATTGAAGATCAACGGCGAAGTTGTCACCAAGTTTGTCTCTGCCGATAACGCATCAGTTGCGGCTGAACTTACCTCGGAGGTGCATCTTCGTGGCGGTTACAACCGCATTGAACTTGCTTACGAGAGCCCGCCGCCAGATCATGCGCAGTTGCGTCTGTTTTGGTCCCATGAAAGCTTCGCCGAGGAGCCGGTACCCGCAACCGTGTTGCACTATCGCAGGGACGATCCGCAGTTGTTGAAGATGACGGAGCTGCGCGCGGGTCGCATATCATTTGCCGAGCATCAGTGCCAGCGGTGTCACTCTGGGGCTTTTGATAAAGGGAAAAATTCAAACGGCATGCTAGAACTGCTCCAATCGCCACCCGATTTGCAAAGGGCTGCACTGCTGAGTGATGCATGGCTGGCAAAGTGGATCGCGAATCCAGGTGCCCACCGCGCTGAAGCACTGATGCCGCGACTGTTCACCGATGATGAGGCTGGTCGTCAACAAGCCGCCGATATTGCGGCTTATGTCCGTTCGCTGGTGCCGCAGAAAAACGATGCTCCTCTCAAACATGAAACTGATGGTGATGCCATTGCAGCGGGGGAATTGCTGTTCGAGAAGCTCGGCTGTCTGGTCTGCCATCAGCTCAAAAAGTCCGACGACAACGACCCTGGGAACCGTCGGTCGTTACAGGATGTGAAGTCGCGTTGGAGCGATCGTGCTGCCTTGGTTTCATTTCTGCGCCGACCTCAAGAACATCAGCCGGCGATTCGTATGCCTGATTTTATGCTGAGTGAAAAAGAAGCTGCCGCCCTGACTGAGTTTTTATGGTCGAGCGAACCGATTGCGACCGAACTGCCAGCAGCGGAACTCCCCGTCGGTGATTCCACGCGTGGTAAAGATTTATTCCGCGCCAAAGGTTGCCAGAACTGCCATACGCTTGACGGCAACCCTCTTGCCGAGTCGCAGCGATTGAAACTTTCGACCAAGATCGTACCGCGAGCCTGCCTGGGGGCGACTTCGCCAGCGTCGGCTACGTGGCCCGTACATTCGCTCAATGCAGACGAGAGACAAGCACTCCTCAATCTGCTCAATAGCGATCAATCATCGCTCACGCGAGATGCGGCCGCCGAAACGTCGCAGCGGCTGTTTGGTTCGCTGCGCTGTGGTGCGTGTCACGACCGCGATCAGGCCCGAAGTCCGCGCGGCAAACTCATCCTTGAGGAAGGAAATGACGGTCATGCGCCCGAAGTGTTGCCCAACCTGACCTGGGCGGGGGAAAAACTCGAGCACGACTATCTTGTCTCTTTTCTTCGCGGAGAAACAGGAACGCCTGATCGACCAACCCGGACCTGGCTGTCTGCCAGGATGCCGCGTTTCAACGCGTATGCTGCCGCACTCGCTGAGGGATTGGCCGCCGAGCATGGCTTGCCCAGCCAGTCGCCAGAATCATTCGTGCTGGATCAGGACCGAGTTGAATTGGGACAACAGCTTCTTGAATCCGCCGGTCTCGACTGCCGCCAGTGTCATGGACTGGGTAATGACCCGCCGCGCGGCGACAAGGAAACACTCTTGGCGCCGGGGATCAATTTCAGCGCGGTTCGCGAGCGGGTACGTCACGAATACTTTGGGCGTTTTCTGCTTGCTCCCCCCCGTTTTGACATCGGCAGCAAAATGCCCAAACTGGCCGCGGACGGCAAAATGACAAAGGTCTCGCATATTCACGGCGGCGACGCCCGCGAACAGTTCGAGTCGATCTGGCATTTTCTGCAAGGTTCGCAAACTAAATCGAGCCCTACTCCGGCTGCAAAATAGATCTCGGTGTTCGTTAACGCAGCGCTTCACCCAGCGGTTGCTCCATGGCTGCGGCCGGAGGATCGATGCCGATCAGCCTGGCCAGGGTCGCTGCCATCGCTGCTGGACTGCACTGTTTGTCGTGACGTCCACTCCGAATTCCTTGCCCGAGGAAAATCAACGGAACGTGTGAATCATAGATCCAAGGGGAACCATGCGTCGTTCCACTGCTGCCGGGAACGCCATAGGGAGCGGTCACGTACAAGATATCGCCGCTTCGTCGTGGGTGACAGGCTTTTTGCAACATACCCATTAGCTTTCCTTCGCCTCCCTGCATCAGATCGTTACGGGTGGTGGCGGTAACTACTGCCGAATACTCGAGCAAATAGTCACGCACAATTTTTTGAGCAAGGTAGAATTTCTCCCCCAGCAAATCCCTGTGACCGTGCTGCAAGTAGATGTTGCCGGAATCCACGCTGACGATCAACGGATTCTTAACATCCTTTAATTCCAGCTGATCCCTTAAATGCGATTCGAGTTGGGCCTTGAGCGCGACTGCCGTACCGACTGGGTTACGCACCGCGGGCAGTTTTAATTCGGCCGCGAGTTTCGGAATCGGAGCCACCCCATGATCGGACGAAAGAGCGATTGTCCATCCACTGGGCCCCACTTGCTTGGTGAGGTAGGCCACCAGGTCAGCAAGCAACGCATCGATGCGATAAGTCATGTCTTCCACTTCCAGGCTCTGCGGCCCGTAGGCATGCCCCACGTAGTCGTTGGCAGAGAAGCCGATGCACAACAGGTCGGGCCAGGCATCTTGCCCCAGCTTTTCTTCGCGAATGATCTCTTTGGCGAGTTGCAGGGTAATTTCGTTCGCAAATGGACCCACCGGTAATTGCAGAAGAAAGGCGTCTTCGAGGTAATCCGGCAATATGTGCGGAAAGTCGCGCGTCATGCCGTTCGGGCCTTTTTCATGAATGTTGTTATCGGGCGTCCAGGACAAATAACGTCCCAGGGGCAATAGCGGTTTCCATTCACGTTTGCTGTAGGGTTTGTGCATCGCTTGATTTAGATTGCGAATGTAGCCCGGGACATCGTCGCGATAATACGTGCTCGTGACCCACTCGCCGCTCTGCATCCAGTACACGCCGTCCGCTCCGTGACCCGCCATCAGAACGCCGGCGCGGTCCTTCCAGGCCAGTCCAAAAACTTTTGATCGCCCACCCGAAACGAGTTTGAGAACATCGCCCACGGTCTCTGCTTGTAAATTACGCGGGGACATTCCAATGGATGTGTCCGGATCATTCGCATCGGCCATGCCGAGATTCTCAACCGATGAATCCGAAACACAGTACACCGTCTTGCCGCTGGAGCGATCGAACCAATTGTTTCCGACGATGCCATGTACATTCGGATACGTTCCAGTTAGCAAGACTGCATGCCCCGGGGCCGTCACTGTAAACGCGTGTTGATGGTGACAATTCCGGTAGATCGCCCCCTGCTCATCCGCCAGCGCGAAGAACTTTTTCTCCGCCTGCAAGTTCGAGCGAAAACGCTGGAGATACTCTTGGCAAAGTTGATCGACACTGACAACCACTACTAACCTGGGACGCTCGCTTTGAGCGAAAACCTCGACCGAAAAGAGAGCGGGCACGGCAAACGCAAGGAGTAAAATAAGTCGATTTAGCATGCTCGGTTGGTTGGAATTCTCAAGGAAGGAAATTCAGGAAGGAACCGGTTGTTCGCAGGCTACATGGGTAATTTCTTACCTTAACTGCTGCGAAAAACGACAACTTTATTCGCTTAAGGCCAGCTTAATTACTGAAGCACCCGATGATCTAGTTCGGTGAGATGTTTGGGACCGTTTTCGCGGCAAAACGTTATCAGTGGAGCCCGGACCGGAGCATACCCATGATTCGCAGATGAAGCATGGATGTTTTCCCGACTTAGACCTGCACCTTCAGCCAGTCGCCGCGAAAGAACCGCCAGGTGATCACGACGCAGCGAATCACTACATCCACCACCATCGCCCACCAAACTCCCTCGACTCCCCAGCCAAGTAGCTCAAGATGGAATGACTCCCCGGTGGAAACCGGCCATTGAATGTAACTCCATCCCAAGAGCGCGGACAGAGGCAAGCGGATCAACGCCACTCCGACAAAGTTAAGAATTAACGTAAATCGCGTATCGCCGGCTCCGCGCATTGCACCGGAAAAGACAATCAGGATCGCCATCGGCGCGACGGCTAAGGCGACGATCTTCAGCAGTTTTCCGGACAAGAGAGAGGTCTCATCGAGACGTCCCCCCGTGAAGAACATCGCAATCGATTCACCCTCGAAGTAAAAGACAATTCCCGCAGTGCACATGAAACAAATCGCTCCGCCACAGGCGATGAGGACGCTGCGCATCGCTCGCGCTGGGTCCTTAGCCCCCAACGATTGCCCCGCCATCGTTGCCGCCGCAACTTGAAACGCTGAACCCGACAGAAACGAAATCGCTTCGATCTGCACCCCCAGGCCGTGGGCAGCAAGTGCCACCATTCCCAAGGAAGTGATGATGCGCAAATAGATCAAATGGCAGCCCACCATCAGCAGCATGTCGATGCCGCCTGGAATTCCCACGCGCAGCAATCGCTGCAACATTCCAAAATCAGGAACGAGGTGCCGATTTTCCAAAGAGAGTCCTTTGCGCCCCCGATAGAGCGCAGCCAGTATGATTAAACCACCGAACGCATGACCGATGGCAGTCCCCAGCGCTAACCCTTCAAAGCCCAGTTGCGGAAATCCCAGCCAACCTGTGACGAAGAGCAAGCTCAGAATGGCATTCACGATGTTGACGACCACGCGTGCCACCAGTCCCGTGACGGTATCACCTGCTCCGCGCAAACAGGCGGAGCCGACTTGTTCGAGCATCATGATCGGGATCACCGGGGTGACGTACCACAAATAGCGTGTCGCAAGTTCGGCAGCTTCGCCGGTTAGTCCCATGACCTCGACATATTTTGCGTTCCCAAAGTAGGCCAGGATGGTGACTAAAACCGACAGGACTGCTCCGGCAAAGATCGCTTGCCCCACTGCATGACGGGCGAGCGGTAGTTCTCTCGCGCCCACAAAACGGGCGATCAGTGCCGTGCTGCCGATCGCTATCGCGGAGAAGATGCAGTACATCATCCAGAAGGCGTACATCATCAGCCCCATCGCCGCCTGGGGTTCTGGTCCGCCGAGATACCAGCCCGCGAGAAAGCGGTCTGTGAGGCTGACCAAAAGATTCAGCCCTTCCTCCAACAAAACGGGCAAGGCCAGTTGCAACATCCAGTAGAACGTGGAAGGTGGCGGTGTGCCCCAAGGTTGCAGTGATTGTTCTGCCTGATGCGCAGCGATGATCTCGTCCGCAAGGCCTGCAGTTGGTTCAACTTCGGGAGAGGTGGATTCGCTCATGGATGTCGAGACCCGCCATTGTAGCGGAGGCGCACATCAGCATGCCGCAGCGGGCTCCCGTGGGGCGAACGATGTGGTCGAGCACGAACGCCGGACGCTACGCGGCTTCTTCATCAACACTTAATCGCAGCGGGCGATAGATATGAGTGTTCCCCTGCTTTTCGATGATCTCCGCAGCCCCACACTGACGCAGGCAGTAGGCGATCCGTTGGGCGATCCAGCGCTGCGTCTTAAGCAAGCGGGCCAGTTCTCCCGTGTGGAATTTCGGCGGCAGGGGCACGGCGAGCCAATGCAGCAAATCGGTCGCGGATCGCAATTGATCATTGCGATGCAGTTCGACCAACCGCAATTCTTCGACGAGAAAATCTTTCTCCCGCCAGCGACGCCGTTTGCCGTGGCCGGGATAGCGAGTTTCCTCCACGGAGATCCAAGGCACTTCCAGCGTGAGCAGCGGATGGGGAAAGACGCGCGAGAAGTGGACCAGATGATGAAACAGGTCCACGATCGTTTCACTTTTGGGGCTGCGTCGAGAACTGACGACCTTCCCCCCCTGCTCTGCCAGGCGGATCAGTCGTTTGTTTTGAATGAGCGGCTTGACCAATCTCACGCGATGACCGGCCTGGAGCAGTTTGCGAATTTTGTCCCGAATGGCCGAGAGTGAGCCAAGTTGAACTTCAATCAATTCGCCGTCCCGAATGGCGTCGATACGAAAGCCATCGACGCGGACTTCGCGGGCGTCGTCCATGCCGGCATAGAGAACTTTGAGTTGTTGATGGAGCTTGGTTTCCATACCAGCCCTCGGTTAGGAGACGATCACTTCGGATCGTCCGGCTTCTTTTTCTTATCCATGAACTGCAACAGGTCGCCGAACGAACGGAGTGGTTCCTTCCCCTCTTCCATCTTCTTGGTCAGGGGCTTGACCACCTTCGGCTTCGTCGGCTTGCGTTCGATCGATTGCGGCTGAGGCGGACCACTTTGACGACTGCCCCGACCACCTCCTCCGCGACGCGGCGGGGGACGATCTCCTCGTCCACCACCTTGCGGAGCACGTTGTTGCGGAGGAGCCCCTGCCGAACCTTGCGGTGCAGCAGAGCCTTGTCCTTGGCCTTGGGGAGGACGTTGAGCACGCTGGGGCTTTTCGCGACGTTGCGGCGCGGGACGTTCCGATCCGGGTGCGATCGCGGTCAGGCTCACGCGGCGACGACCCTTATCGACATCCACCACCCAGACTTTGAGAACATCGCCGACACTGACAACTTCATGCGGATCGCGAATGTAGCGATCTGCCAGGCGACTGATATGGACCAGTCCGCTATCGGTCAGGCCGATGTCGACAAATGCACCAAAGTCAACGACGTTCAAAACCGTGCCCGACAATTCCATGCCCGGTTCCAAGTCCTCCAGACGCATTACGCCGCGGCGGAAGATGGGAGGGGGCAAACTATCGCGCGGATCGAGACCCGGACGGATGAGCGACTGGATGATGTCTTGCAGCAGGTGCTGACCGACTTCCAATTCACCAGCCAGGCTGGGCACGTCCAATTGCGATGCCCGCTCCGCCAGCGAAGCACGTACGCTTGCGGCAATTTCGGCCTGAGTAGGCGATTTGATTGCGGGCTCAACCTCAGTTTGCAATTCCTCTGCAGGGATCGCCGGTTCGACCACGACCTGCAATTCTTCTGCTGGGACCGCTGGTTCGGCTTTGCCGGTGTCTTCATTGGTGACCATCACCGCCTCTTGTGGCGGCACGTCATCCACCGGCAGAGCGGCGACGACATCCTCTTCTGTGACGACGGGGGGAACGGCTACCGAGGTTGCCGCTGTTTCTGCTTCTGCGGGCGGAGCGGCGGGGTCGGTGGCTTCATCGAGCGGGATGCCGAAGAAGGTGCGCTGCTTCTTTTGCGGAACCAGCGGTGGCGGAACACTCTTCGCAAGCTCGTCCAAATTGCTGCCGAATCGCGACAGTACTTTCGTGGCGAGGTCGTAACTTTCGGGATGAATCCAGGTCGCATCGAGCGGATTATCTCCGCCGAGCACTTTCAAAAACCCTGCGGATTGCACAAAGGTTGCTTCGCCAAATCCGGGGACATTCTTCAGCTCTTCACGCGAGCGGAAGGGGCCATGCTCGCGCCGGTATTCGTACACGCGACGGGCGGTGAGTTGATTCATTCCCGAGACATACCGCAAGAGCGCAGGGCTCGCGGAGTTTACATCGACGCCAACGAAGTTCACGCACGATTCGACGACCGCATCGAGCGAATCCTTCAGGTGTTTTGCCTTCACGTCGTGCTGATACATCCCCACGCCGATGTTGGCGGGATTGATCTTTACGAGCTCAGACAGCGGATCGAGCAGCCGGCGCCCAATTGAGATCGCGCCTCGTTGCAAGGCATCGAAATTAGGCAACTCTTCCCGGCCGAGTTGGCTCGTCGAGTAGATGCTCGCTCCCGCTTCATTGACAATGCAGTACGAGACATCGAGATCCTTAACTTCATTCGCCAGCAGTTCCGCCACCAGATGTTCGGCCTCGCGGCTCCCGGTGCCGTTGCCGATCGCAATGAAATTAATGCGATGCAGTTTGATCATCTCGGCCAGGCGATGTCGCGACTTCTGCAAGCGTTCGTCCTTGCCGACGACGAACATCACGCCGTGCCCGAGCACATGCCCGAATTCATCCAGGGCAATGAGCCGGCAGCCGCTTTTGAACCCCGGATCGATTGCCAGAACGCGTCCGCCGCGGACGGGGGGTTGCAGCATCAATTTACGCAAGTTGCGGACGAAGACATCGACGGCATGCGATTCGGCCCAATCGGTCAACTCGCGGCGAATTTCACGTTCCAGGCTCGGGATCATCAGCCTGACGAGGGCGTCGCGGGCAACGTCGCGAAGGAACTCCGCTTGGGGATGATCTTGTGGGACCACCAACTGCTCGGTCTCGCGCAGCATCGCGTCGAAGTCGGCTTCAATCCGCACTCGGATCGAGCGCGCTTTTTCGCCCCTATTGATCGCCAGGACGCGATGCGGAGGAACACGATTCACCGCTTCCTGAAAGTTGAAGTAATCCTTGAAGGCGTTATCGCTGACCTTCTTCTTTTTCTTCTTTTTCTTCTTCTTGGCGTGCAAGTCGGGAGCGGGCAATGGCGTCGCCGGGGGGACGAAAAGCCGCCCTGCCGGCAGAGCATCGTCGTCGCTGGCGGTCAGTGGCGATGCGGCGTTTGGCGCGGCTTCAGCAACTTCCGCAACCGAGTCGTCGTCGGATTCCTCGTCCGCGGATTCCTCGTCATCGTCGTCGCTGGAATCTTCCTCGCTCTCTTCCGTTTCTTCCTCAGTCTCCTCGGCAGTCATGTCGGCGACGTCTTCTTCCTCGTCGTCAGGAGACTGTTGTGCCTCTTCACTGTCCTGCTCGATGGGCATGACTGCGGGCGTCGCTACTTCGGCAGGGCTGTTGCTCGTTATTTCCGGCGAAGGAGTAATCTCTGTCTCGGGAGTCGCGGCCTGTTCTTCGGTGGCCGCTGCTGTGTCTGGTGCTACAGTCGGCATCTCTACTGCAACTACTGCCGCCCCTGTTGCGACGGTAGCCGCCGCTGCCACCTGCGCTGCAACAGGCTGTTCGCTGGGCTCGATTTTCGTACAGATCAAACGCCCTGACTGCTGAAAGATTCGGCGCAAGCGACCGCGCAACTCAGCATGCTCGCTGAAGCGTTCGGCAATCAAGTGCCCTACGCCTGCCAAGACTTCGTCCGTGGTGGAGAGTGATTTCTCGGCACTGACATAAGCTGCTGCGCGGGCGGAAAGTCCATCGGCAGGGATCGTTCCGGCCAGCACTTCTTCAGCAAACGGTTCCAGCCCTCGCTCTCGCGCGATGGTCGCCAGGGTTTGCTTGCGTGGCTTGAATGGCAGGTATAAGTCTTCGAGCCGCTTGGGAGTCTGGGCTTCCTCAATCGCGGTCGTCAATTCGGGAGTGAGCTTACCTTGGGCCTCGATCGAACGGAGGATTTTTTCCTTGCGATCGCGGAGTTGCCGCAGTTGCTCGATCCGCTCTTGAATCGCGCGCACGATTCCTTCGTCCAGTCCGCCGATCTGGTCCTTGCGAAAGCGCGTGATGAAGGGAACCGTGTTCCCCTCATCCAAGAGAGCCACGGTGCGTTCGACCTTCTCAAGCGGGAGATGAAGCTCGCGCGCGACCTGTCCGAAATCAATCGACATACAATTTCTGCGAGACGGACACTTTGGCTGCGAGGCCCACTTCACGACAGAAGGGTCCCATCGCCGGCCAGCGTCGTCCCGTACTTGCCCCAGGTAAAAGTAAACTGATTTTGCGTCCCTGCTTCTTCAAAACCCCGCTTCGCCCCACACCGCGAGCAACGCTCGCCCGCGGAGCATCCTCGGTCGGTTCAGTGACTTCGGAGCGTAGGGGCACCTAGCAACGCGCTGCCAGGGACGGCAATCTAAGCCCTAAGTGCGGATGTTGTCAAGGATTGCGGCCAAAGTGGCAGCCCGCGTTCGGATTGCCAGACCCTAAAATTCACGGACGAGCTTCTTCGACGACGGCTCCAGAGCGGGTAATTCGTCCCGTGGCGAAGGTTCGGCAGCCCGTTTTGCGGAATCGAACGCGGATCGCTCACGCTCGGTGCGCCCCTGTTCATCGTGGACTGCGGATTCACAGGCGCAGGCTCAATAGGGATGAACCTCCGTCCGCGGTTCGACTAGTGCAGCTCGGCCCAGCCCCGGAACCCATCAGGGCCACCCCGCCGAATGCGCGGCAATTATGCACCACTGGTCGCAAATGTTGTTGTCCCAGTTTTAGCGGAAAAGCCCGGGGTTTTTGGCTTTTTTCCTGAATTTTGCAACAAGAACCCTGGGTTTTTACCTTCGTTTTGTTGCAAAAATCGGTTTTCCTCGGGAATGGCGAAGTATTTTTGCAACAAAAGGTCGTTTTTGCGATGAATTGCGCAACATTTGTTGCCGAAAGGTGGCACTACCCGCGGATCAAATTTTCAAAGAGCAGTTGGCAGGAAATCCGCACGCGGTGCTGGCGTCCGGAGCACTTAGCTAAGCTGATCGTCTCGAATGATTGATGACTTGTCAATAGTTATTTAGGATTTTGCGCCGCCTCGTATTTTCCCAGGAGGGAAAGGGTGTTTAGGAGCACAGTTAAAATGCGTCGCATGCCTTTGTTTCTGACGGTCGTGTCTCGGATTGGCGGACGAACGGAGCGCAGAAAACCGAGGCACGACCGTGAGGGAGTGATTGTGCATCGCTGAGAATGGAGCGATGGACTCGATGCCCACCGCTCAAAATGTAAGCAGCCGGTGCCCCCCGCCGAGCGAATGAAAAAGGGAGGCCGGATTCTGTCAGGGACGGAGCCAGTGGACCTACAAAATAGGGCACCCGTAATACCGGACCTACGCGACTTCCCACGGAATCAATCCGCTGGGTGTAGATGGTAGAGTATGTAGCCCGAAAAGGCGAATTCCGGTTTGGCAGCGTCAAAACTGGCACTAATTTCATCGCGTGTTTCAAATCCGTATTTTTGTGGAGTTGCTCCCACAAAAGTCAGCAACCGCGATTTGTCGAACCCGTCAATCTCTCCATTTTCGCCGAAGTCAAAATCGACCGTCCGGCCTGTTCGTGATCGCACCGCGCACCCAACACCGTGACAAAAGTAGTCACGGCCATCAGGAAGCCTTCCAACAGCGGGAAATCCTTCGGGTGGCCACTCCCAATCGCGAGTAGGAAGTGTGGCGCCAGCATCCACGAGCGCCTTAACGCACTCAGCAACCGCTGCCTGGTATGCCGCGATCAGATTTGCCAAGCGGGAATCCATGGATAGCCAGATAACGTGCCCGTTCACCGGGCCGCGGCGAACGACGTTGATTTCAGAACCCGCGCGGCCCGCGGCTCCGGTGCAACGGATTGTTATGTGCCGTGTTCTAGAATCGCGAATAGTGCCTCGGACCGCTTCGCGCAAAAGCCCATTCCGAACGAGTCGGTGTTTTCGAGTTCTTCGAGTACTTCATTTAGACGCTGGATGTCGTCCTTTTTGCAAGCGAAATATGTGGTGTTGTCGGAAATTCCATTAACCCAGATTCCAACGTCAATTCCGCGAGCCTGGACTGCGCCAAGCAAACGGCAAGCGTCTTGATCAGGCGGCAGGCCGTGGGCGCCTGCAAGAGTCGTTGGATACGCAAAGAATGTCCATGGGCAGTGCCCAGACCGCCAGTACTCATCCGCATCAAACAGCAAATCGAGATTGACGGATTCGGCACTCATCGTAGGCACATAACTAATGTTTATATCGCTAAAGCGCTTGATAGTACCGCTGGCCTGTTCGAGGGGCAAGTATTTTCGGGACAAGTGTTTAAGTGCGTTTTTCAGTCGCGGCGGGGTGGCACTGTCGAGCATGAGTAGCTTTTGGGTGCCACTGTTTAAGAGTCGTTCAACAGTGCCACCCGCCGCTTCATCGTTTTTGTTCCCCGCGCCTGACCGGATTCTTTCCGTCGTGCCAATCCATGCCGCAGGAAAAGCACTGCAATGCGTGCGAGGTCTGTAAGCCTTTGCCGCAGTAGGGACACGTAGAATTCCCCTCTTGTTCGTGCAGTGGCGAACTCAGGTCACTCTGCTGGTCGCGAACACGGATAAGGATAGATTCATCATAGCACTTGATCAAAATCCACTTCTTGGGAAACGAAAATCTGTAGCGTTCGGTTCCGGTGATTCCTGGGCCGACTGTAAACTCGACTGAATCAGCCACTGCATTCAAGCCGCCCAAATCCATCAACTGAGTGATTAGTCCGGGTGCCAAACTGCCAAAATAAGTTGACGGCTTTCGTTTTTGTAACCACGAGAATCTAACTTCGATAACCGGAACTCCGATTTTGCCGTCGCACAAACCGTCCCGGAGGAAGAGTCCAAGAAGTTTCTCGTCACCATCGGATACAGTCGATCGTATACCGGAGCGCGCGACATGTAGGGCTCGTGCGAGTCCTTGTCGATCCGCGTCCGAATACTCGATCGTGTGCATGTCTTTGATGCCTAACGTATCTGCCGTTATTCGGCCCGGTGGAACGCCAGAATGAGAACAGCCGGGTCGCCCATTTCCAGACGACGCCAATTGACGAAGCCCGCGCATTCGACCAACGCTTCGAAGATCTCTTTTGGCATCGCCTTGGCATTGTCCACGCATAGCACGACGGGGTCACTTGGTGAGCCGTGAACTGATGTCATGCCAGTTTCCTCACTGAGATCGGACATGCAGTCGATCCACGCGTTCAAGTTGCGGCCGTAGAAATCCGGAAAACCGAATGTAGACGCAAACTCGCTGTGGAATGAATCCCAGTCGTGCAGTCGAGAAGCGTCTAATCGAACGGTGGGCATAGGAGCCGCCTAACTACCGTTTATATCGCCAAAACGCCTTATATTATTGCCGGGGTGTTCGAGCGTCAAGTATTTTCGGGACAAGCGTTTAAGTGCGATTTTCAGGCGCGAATTGAATGCGCAATTCTCGCGCGAGAAGGTTACCGAGCGAAGATGCAGTGGGACCTGCTTCACGTTTGGTGGGCCGGCGCTGCCGCGACTGGTCTGGTCCCACCCTACAAAGCTCAAAATACCCACGGTTTTTTGCATCCGCGCGGGGCACCCCCTGTTTAATAGTCGCTCAACAGTGCTACCGGCCGCAGGGTGGCCCGGGTTGGTTGACGCAGTCAACAACCCGGGTTTACGAGAAGCATCAGTCCGCCACGTTGCCACTCATTCGCGCGTTGATTTCTGACAGTCTACTTTCGTCGCGAGTGCGAGTCGATTCCCAAATTCTTGGGAGTAATAGCCATTTCCCATCGGGAAATTGAATCCAGCCGATGGAGTTTCGGATTACACGTCATCCGCCGGCGACTGCTTCTTGTCGACCCAGTTTGCAAGCAAACTGGGTTATCCTGCGGTAGAAATCAAGTGACAACGGAAATCCATTGCCGCATGAACCTCCGACTCTAAAACTCCCGTACCGGCTTCTTTGGCGTGGCCTCGGGTGCGGGTAACTCATCAAAAGGGGACGGCTCTGCGGCCCGCTTTTTCAGGATCGATCGCTGATCGATCACGCCCGGCGTGGGTGCCGGTGGCGACGGCGCGGTTGGCGGTTTGGGAGAAGCTTGAGGAGGAGTTGCTGCCGGTGGATTTTCAACAGCCGCCGGGGGAATCTCCACGGTCGGGGGAGGCGTATCGATGCTTTCGGCAGGTTTCACCGCTTTTTGTCCACCTCCAAAAATGTTGTTCAGATTGAAGACCGGCGGGATTTCGAATTTTGCCTGCGAAGGTTTGCGCTGCAGATCCAGTTCCGCGTGGGCGTCGATTCCATCGTCGGTTTTCACCATGTAGACATCCAACCCCCGGAACCAAGCCAGGATCGGCGATTGGTAGTCGTTCAGCGGCGCTTCTGCCGTGGGCCATTTGGAAGAGACCCAGCAGCGGTCGCCATCCCGTTCAGCCACGGTGTACTCGCCCCCTAAAGGGCAAACGAAGCGAGCATCGAGCAAGGTCTCAGCCGTCGAGCGGGCTGACTCGGCCGGAACGCCCAGTTGCTGTGTAAACACATGCATCAAGCGTGCGTTGCCGCGCGAGGCAGACAGGGAACGATCCAACCCCATGCTATTGAGCGCGGGGGTAATTTTCGATTCTGCCAGATTGCCGGCGTGAATCCGAATTTGCGCTGGAATTTCCGCTTCCACCATTTGAATCTGCGAAGCAGCCTGCGTGAGGATGGGCTGATCGAAACTCAAAATCGAAAAGCCCGCCCCTTGCCACCGCCACAGGCCGAACGGCAGTTGCGAGAAGCCGAACTGATCGGGCTGCCCTGCCAGCCCAAAGGGCAACATGTCCACAAAACCGGCCTTGGGCCAACTCCCCAAATAGCCCGGGGTGGATTTGATCGTTTGCAGCATCCCCAGCAAACCGTTGGGGCGCGGGTCGCCGAGCGACGGTAAATCTTTCACCCCCAGGAACATGATGTGGGGCTGAACCCCAGGCATGAATTCGCCGCCGCTAATGGCCGCTTGTACCGTCACAATGTCATCCGGCAACGGCTTGGCCATCGTTTTGGTCGGCGGGCCAACCATCGACAGCACCCAGCCATACTTGGTTTCGTCGAGAGGGGAAATACTGGCATCGATGACGAGTCGTTCCAAGCCATCACGGTTCAGCGAAAACCGTTTCAGGCCGACGATCAGCGGATCCATGCTCCCCCAGTTGGCCGCGAGGGACGTTAGTTGCGCACGACAGCGACGGTCTTCCTCGGCAGTAATGCCTTTGATTTCCACATCGGTAATCGGCAGAAAATGGCCGCGCGGGCCGCGCAGGGAATCGACGATGCCGTTTTCCGTGATGATCAACTCGCTGCCGTCCGCGCGCTGCCCGAAGTCTTTGGGCAACAGCCCAGCCGCGATCATGGCATCCGTTTCTTCCGGAATTTTTTCATTACGCGCCGCCAATCGAGCGAGTTGCAGCAGTTCCATGTCGACGATCGATCGCATGCGGCGATGAAGTTCGACTTGATACTGCGGCGAGAGCAAGCCTTCGAAGAACTGGGGGGAGAAGAACGCAAACAGCGTGTCTTGCCGTTCGAGGGGCATCTTCTGCCGGGCGAATTTGAACTCTTGAGAATCTGCCAGTGAACGCTTCCCTTGTCCTGCTTCGAAGAAGCGGGCAACCATCTCGCGCGACGTCGTGACCAGATGAAACAGGCCGTCTTGAGCGTGGAACGAACGGAGGCGATTATCGGGGGTCGATAAAAACGAAACATCCCGGCCGGAAATCTTGATCGTTTCGATCTTTGCGCCGCGGTCTTTGAACTGCGTGAGCGCCCGTTTTTGCTGCTGGCGGATATCGTTTTCCAGCAGTTCGTTGCGACCTTGGAACAGGATGCCGATGGCGGCTCCTTCTTCCAGGAAGGTATCGCGGCCGATCAAGGCGACGTCCGCAATGGCGGCTTCGCCGAACAGATCCGCTAGGGCGTTCTTTTCCAGGCCGAGCTGCTTTTCACCCCGCTCTGCCATGGGAATCTGAAAGGCCCGCAGCGTGACCATCGTGCTCAGGTCGCCGCCATACTCTTCTTGGAAATTATCGAACCATAAGTAATTGTTGAAGCGACCAAAGCGAATGTAGAAGCACTCGGCCGGCACATGTTTGGCAATCTCTTCCAACGGTTGGGGCTGGGCATCACTGGCCGGGATCACTCCCGTGGGCCATTCAAATGGCGCCGGCAACGGCAAGTTCGGCGGGCCGCTCGGTGCGTTCCTACCCAGGACCGCGTCGTAAAGCATCTGGTGATGGAACTTCTCCAGGCCCAGCATCAGCTCCAGCGTCTGTTGCGTTTCGGAGGTTGGCTTTTCGCTGGCTGGAACCGGGGGAGCGGGTGGTGCGACTCCCATCCGGGCCGAAATCATCGTCGTCAAATACGTTTGCACCAGCGGAGGGAAATCGCCGTCCCGTGTCTGGTTGCTCAACGACTGTTGGTAATCGCGCGACCAGGTTTCCAAATCCCGCGCGAATTGCCGGGGAGGAACTTGCTTGGGAGTCAGGCGAAACGAGATCGGCGACGGCGTGTAGATCGTCACATCGAGCGGATCGGTCCCTTTAAAGAGGAACGAGACATGGAGCCGACCTGCCGGCATCGCACCGCCATCATTCAATACCAAGCCGAGTAATTTGCCGAGTGCGCCGGGAACCACGGAAGGGTAGAGCACGCGACCTTCACGATCGGTGACGCGAACCCGTTCGATATCGACGATTCCTGGTGCATCGTCCATCAGGAAACTTACCGTGGCCACGCCAAACGGTTCGCCGGCAGAAGCAGAGCCTTCAATGCGAGCCCAAGCGGGGGCGGCAGCCATCGAGAACAACAAACCGATACCAGCGAATACCAACCAAGTGCGGCGAACAATCATGAGTCGCTCCCTGTTCTGAAAATGCGTCTCCACGCGTTGGGCGTCGACGGCCTGCGGGCAGAAAATCTCGCGCAGCTTGCCTACTTGACGCCAGCCCTACTCCCTACGACGATCGGGCGACGAGGGTTCATTGTAGCGAAGGGGATGGGAGTCCAGGGGCGAACAGGCAAGGGGATTTGTCGAGAATCATCACGAGAACAACATCATGGCCAAAAAACAACGTTCCGAAAAAAGCTCGAAAACTAGCAAACCAGACAACAAACGGATCCTGCTTCGTACGGGGGAAGCCCTCGTCGAGGCCGACGAAGCCTGGTCGGCGGCTGAGCCGGAAGTCGTAATTGGGGAACTAGATGGGCCGGTTGGTTACGCAATTGCCAACCTGATCGGCGACCAGGTGAAGGGGCACACGCGGGTCTTCGCCATTCTCAATAGCGACGTCCAAATCCGGCCGACCACGGTGATGGTCAGCAAGGTGACCGTGAAGAGTTCCAAGTACACGAACATTCTGATGGGTACCGTCCAAGCTGCCATCGCCCACGGCGTGCTCGATGCGGTTCGCGCAGGGGACATTCCCAAAAAGAAAGTCAACGATCTGGGGATCATCGTCTCGGTCTGGCTCGATCCCAGCGTGGTCGATGCGGCCGATGTCAATTTCGAAACCCTATTCCGCACGCATCGCGAAGCAACCGCAAAAGCTTTGCACAAAGCCATGTTCCATGAGCCGAGCATCGATTGGCTGTTGGAAAACCAGGACAAGGTGCCGCATTATTTTCATCAGCTGGCGCTGGAAGGAAAGGCAGAATGACAAATGAAAAATGCCAAAGATTGGAAATGACAAATGACGAAGCACGAATGACGAAAGCTAGGAAGACTAGGCGATGCGCTGGCCGCTCTTTGTCATTTGACATTTTTCATTTGTCATTCTGAACCTCGTTCGTCATTCTGGTTTCGTCATTCGGAGTTCGGGCTGTCTCTTCGAAAAACGTCCATGAACATTCTCTCCCTCAACCACGTCGCTCTCCACGTTGCCGATCTCGACAAAAGTCTGGCCTTCTATCGCGACGTCCTGCAACTCGAACCGTTGCCCCGACCGAATTTCACCTTTCCTGGTGCCTGGTTTCGACTCGGCGGCGATCAGGAATTGCACTTGATCGGCGAGCGGAAAAAAGAGGTTGTTTCGCATCACCGGGGGGATCACTTTGCGCTGCTGGTCGACGATATGGACGCCTGGGAAACTCATGTCCGCAGTCAAGGAATCGACGCCCAACCTCGCCGCATTCGCCCCGATGGCGCGTATCAGCTGTTTGTAATCGATCCCGATGGGCATTGGATTGAGCTCTGTACGCAGCCGGGAACGGTGAAGTAAATGACAAATGACAAATGACAAATGACAAATGAAAAATGAAAAATGAAAAATGAAAAATGTCAAAAACCGGGCGGGCCCCGTTTCTGCTTCATTTGACATCGTGCACTTGCTCTTCTGCCGCGCCCCCTTTCTTTCCCCCCTCCCCTGCCCCTTCGCCCCTTTCCGCCGCAATTTTTTGTGAATTCGGAGAGAAAGTCGGCAAAGGGCCGTTTGCAGTTTTGACCCTCGGACTAGAATAGGGGTAGATGTGAGCACGGAAACGTGCGCCGGTCCCAAAAGCGAGGCCTTCCGATGCCCGACCCGGCCCGTATTCAACGACTGCGAATCCTCAAAGAGGCAGAGGGTTACCTGGACCTGATTTCGGTCTATGGCGACCAATGGCCTCCGCGGGCTGATTTGCGCGATCGTCTCGCTGAGCGGGCTCTGGCAACACTTGCCCGCATCGATCGCCCCGGTGGACAGGCCGGAACGGTCTTCTTTCTGGAGGGGCAGGCCTACCGGATCATGGAACGGTACTCAGAGGCGATTTTTTCGCTTCGATCCGCAGCGGAGATAGAGCCGGAGAATGTTTCCATTCGGCTGGCCATGGGGTGGTGCTACAAACGTCTCAAGCGGCTGGATATGGCGATCGAAGCGTTGGAAGAAGCCTTGGCCGTGGATGCTTCCCAGGCGATCATTCACTACAACCTGGCCTGCTATTGGAGTCTGGCGGGGAATGTGAAGCTGGCCGTCGCCTACCTAGCCCAGGCCTTTGAAATTGACGCCAATTATCGCGACCGTGTCAGCCACGAACGGGATTTCGATCCCATTCGCAATCATCCGCAGTTCATGGCACTGACGACGGTGATTGTCTAGCCGTACGATGGCCCTCCGAGGCCGTCGAATGTGCGTCGTCAGCAGGAAGAACTAAAGACTTTAGCTGTACCTTTAGAATGAAATCGCCGCTTTCCGTGGTGTAGCGTCAACTCCGCGACGGCCTCGGAGGGCCATCGTACGGGGGGATTACTTCGACATCTCCACCACCACCCGAAACCGCGCCTTGCCGCTCATCATGCGGGCGTAGCCTTCCACGATCTTGTCGAACGGCAGAACTTCGTTCATCGACTGCACGCCAGTACGACTACTGAACTGCAACGTGTCTTCCGAATCGGAAGCGACGCCTGAGTACCAGCCCTTCACCGAGCGATTTCCCATCAACAGGAAGATCGGTGAGACCTCCATCGACATAGCGGCCCCGATAATCATGAACGTTCCTTGGATCGCCAATCCGCCGCAGGTTGCTGCCATGGCATCGCCGGCCGTAACGGTTGCAATGATTGCTTTGGCCCCACCGAGTTTCTGCAGTTCGGCCGCGGGATCGCTGTCGGTGCTGTCGATGTAGACGGCCGCCCCCAATTGCCTGGCAAGTGCCTCTTTGTCTTTGCCCCGAGCGATGGCGACGGTATGAAATCCCATCCGCTTGGCGTACTGTACGCCGAGGTGACCCAGGCCACCCAAGCCGAGAATTGCCACGGTATCACCCGGACGGCAACCGCTGTTGCGGATGGCGTTGTAGGTGGTGATCCCGGCGCACATCAGCGGAGCCGCTTCCACCGCAGACAGTTCGGCAGGCATTCTGGCGACGGCAGAGATCGGTGCGACCATGTACTCTGCATAACCGCCATCATAGGTGACGCCGGTGGCTTGCTGCGTTACGCAGGCGAACAGATCACCGCTGCGACAAGGCCCGCATTGACCGCAGTAGCCACCATTCCAGCCGACGCCAACCTTGTCTCCGGTCTTAAACATCGTCACGCCGCTGCCGACTGCATCGATGATGCCCGCGATTTCATGTCCCGGCACGCGAGGGAACTGAATACCAGGCCAATGTCCTTCCACTGTCAACGAATCGCTGTGGCAGATACCGCAGGCTTGAACCTTGATGCGGACTTGCCCTGCCGCCGGTTCAGGGATTGGCCGTTCGACTATTTCGAGCAGGCCGGGCTTGGTGACTTGCGCGACACGCATGGTGGTCATGAGAAACTCCGTGACTAAAAGTACGCAACGTCAACGCACAGGTGTGAAGGCCTCGCATGGATGCCTTCAATCCAGGTTTCCCTCGCTCGCCGACCCCCGACCCCTACTTCCTGAACTTCGAGGCATTCCCCGCCTGACCAAACGCGATCATCCGGTCCATGCAGACCTTCTTCATCGCTTCGCGGGCCGGCTTGTTGTAGTCGCGGGGGTCGAACTTGGAAGGATCGGTCATCAATACCTTGCGGATGGCGGCGGTGATCGCGATGCGGTTGTCGGTGTCGACATTGATCTTCCGCACGCCGTACTTGATCCCCTTTTGAATTTCGGCCACGGGCACGCCCCAGGTCTGCTTCATTTGGCCGCCGTACTTGTTCAATTCGTCCTGTAGTTCTTGCGGCACGCTGCTGCTGCCGTGCATCACCATGTGGCAGTTTGGCAGACGCTTGTGAATTTCCATGATCCGGTCCATGGCCAGGATTTCGCCCGTCGGTTCGCGGGTGAATTTGTACGCCCCGTGGCTGGTGCCAATTGCAACGGCGAGTGCATCGACCCCAGTCTTCTTCACAAAATCTTCGGCTTCAGCCGGATCGGTAAGGAGTTGGTCGTGGGTCAATTTGCCAACCGCACCGTGGCCGTCCTCTTGTTCCCCTTCGCCATGTTCGAGCGAACCGAGACAGCCCAGTTCCCCCTCCACCGACACGCCCATCGCGTGCGCCATTTTGGTCACTTCGCCGGTGACGGCGACGTTGTAGTCAAAGTCCGCCGGTGTCTTGCCGTCTTCCTTGAGCGAGCCATCCATCATCACGCTGGTGAAGCCATTCTTGATGGCCGACATACAGGTGGCCACGCTGTTGCCGTGGTCTTGGTGCATCACGATCGGAATGTGCGGATAAAGTTCGGAGGCGGCGAGCATCAAGTGCCGCAAGTAGTTGTCTTGCGAATAGGAGCGGGCTCCGCGCGAAGCTTGCACGATCGTGGGGGAATCGGTTTCATGGGCCGCTTCCATGATGGCCTGGATCTGCTCCATGTTGTTCACGTTGAAGGCTGCCACGCCGTAACCATTTTCCGCAGCATGATCGAGGACAAGACGCAGGGGGACTAAAGGCATGGGACAATCTCCTCGGAAAAAGCAGCAAGAATAAACGGCAGTCGCGACTGGCGAATGCTCATTATCGGAAGGTCAGGCGAGTTCGCAATGGGCAGATTGCCTTGGCGAAGGTGCAAAATGGGACCACAAGAACCGAAATCCTTCCGGTAAGGCGGTTGCATCACTCGTTAGTTTGGGCCCGAGGTCGTAGTATCCACCCCAACGATTTCTGCGGCAGAACGCAAAGACAATTTTCACGTGGACGGGCCGAGTTTTTGATAAACCGCATTTCCCAAGAAACCAAGTCGCTCTCGCAGAAACTTAACCCGATTCGTCGGTCCAGTCTTATATAAAGCAGTGAGCTAGGAATAATCTTCACGCCATTGCAGTCGTCCTCTGGACACCCAGGGTTTTCGTTTCGCTGTTTGTTTCCGCCTAGGAAGGGTACTAATGGAAAATCGTATTTTCCGTCGTCGATCGGGCTTCACTTTGGTTGAATTGCTAGTGGTCATTGCGATTATTGGCATTTTGGTTGCGCTGCTGTTGCCCGCCGTTCAAGCCGCTCGCGAATCTGGGCGAAGGGCGACCTGCACCAATAACTTGCATCAGCATGGCATTGCGCTACATAACTACCATGATGTGAATCAAACTTTTCCGTTCGGCTGGAGTAATCGCGGACAAGGTTGGAACGCCTGCATCCTGCCGTTCATCGAGCAATCGAATTTGTATAACACGCTGGAATGGGCTGAATCTAACAATTGGGATGTGGACAACTCGCTAAACGAAAAAGCTTGCGGCACGGTGATCAAAGCGTACCGCTGCCCGAGCGCCGCCATTCCAGAACACGTTGACAACCAAGCTATTCCGGAACGTGTACCAGCGAGCTACCGCGGCGTTGCTTCTTCAACGGCCACGTCCGACGATCCCAGCACTTCAGCCAATGGGCGTTGTATGGAGAATAACGATCTGGAAGGAATCTTTTTTGGCGACAGCAAGATTGGGTTTAAGGACATCACGGATGGTTCTTCGAATACGTATATGGTCGGAGAATGTTATTTCGATAAGTTCGTCCAGGACGGCAATCAGATGGACTTCTGGTACATCGGTTCGCCGCAGGTCGATCCCTGGCCGAACGCGACCGAATTCAGTGAGTTCGTCGGTTCGACTGGCGTGCCTTACAACGCACGAAAGATTGCTTCGACTTCGGGCTACGTGAAAGAACTGTCGTTTGCCAGCTTTCATCCGGTTGGCGCGATGTTTTGCATGGGAGATGCCTCCGTGCGGTTCGTCCCTTACACGATCAGTTACCCTATCTATCAAGCGATGGGCAGCCGCAATAAAGGCGAAGTGACCGCAGACTAGATTACGCGGTCACTATGGGTAAATGTTCGAACTTTTGCTTGTTTTCAGGAGGAAGTTAACTTGTCTCGCCTAATCGTTTCGTTATCCGTCGTTGCCATCGGATTGCTTATTGGTTGCGAACAGCAGATGGACTATGCCTCACTTGGGCTCGTTCAGGTCAGCGGCAAAGTGACGATGGATGGAGCTCCGCTGCCGGGCGTCACCGTCCGTTTTGAAGGGCCGCCCAATCGTTTTGCAGACGGCAGGACAGATGCGAATGGCAAGTACGTCCTGAGTTATGACAGCAACCAAACTGGCTGCCTTCCCGGCGAAAAGATCGTGCGAATTATGGCCGGCGGAGCGGGAGAAGGCTTCGAAGAAGAAGGCCCTGTGGAGGGGGCGGACGGCAAAGTAGTCAAGCAAGTGGGGGCTATACCTCCCAGCTACAACCAGCAATCAACGTTAACGGCGAACGTGACCCCCGAGAAAACCACGTTCGATTTCGAATTGAAGTCCAGCCCATAAATCGCCGCGTTGCTCGGACGACCTGGGCAACCCACTGTGCGAACGGCTTAAAAATACCCTTCCCGCTTCTTCTTCTCCATCGACCCCGACTGGTCACTGTCAATTAGCCGGCCCTGGCGTTCTGACGTAGTCGCCAGCAGCATCTCCTGGATGATCTCGGGCAGCGTCGTCGCGGTGGATTCGACCGCACCGGATAGTGGGTAGCAGCCCAGCGTGCGGAAGCGAACCATTTTCATTTCCGGCTTCTCTCCCGGCTTCAGTGGCATGCGGTCGTCATCGAGCATAATCCAAGTGCCGTCCCGTTCCACGACGGGCCGTTCTTTGGCGAAGTAGAGGGGCACGATGCGGATGTTTTCCAGATAGATGTACTGCCAAACATCGAGTTCGGTCCAATTCGACATCGGAAAGACCCGAATGCTTTCGTTCTGATGCACCCGACTGTTGTACAAATTCCACAATTCGGGCCGCTGGTTTTTGGGATCCCATTGGTGGAACTGATTGCGGAATGAATAAACCCGTTCTTTAGCGCGAGACTTTTCTTCATCCCGGCGGGCACCGCCGAACGCGGCATCAAAACGATATTTGTCGAGAGCTTGCTTCAGGCTTTGAGTTTTCATTACGTCCGTGTGGACCTTGCTGCCGTGCGTGATCGGGTTGATCCCTTGCGCGACCCCTTCCTGATTCACATGTACGAGCAGCTTCAGCCCCAATTCCTTGGCCGCGTAATTGTCTCGAAGCTCGTACATTTCCTTGAACTTCCACGTCGTATCGACGTGGAGTAGCGGAAACGGCGGTTTGGCAGGGTAGAAGGCCTTCAGGGCAAGGTGCAGCATCACGGCCGAGTCTTTGCCGATCGAGTAGAGCATCACAGGTCGGTCGAATTCGGCGACGACCTCGCGAATGATATGGATGCTCTCCGCCTCCAGCTGCTTGAGGTGGGTTAGGTTATAGCCGGACATGAGGCCTTCCGTGCGGTCGGGAAATGTGATGCCAAATGGCCGTTGCGAGTCCATCGCCGCGGCGGAGATGGCAATATAGGAAGTTTTTCCGGATACCTCAACGGCGGACCAGGCATTCGTCGCCGACAAGTGGCCGGGGAATCGCCAAATTGCCGGGTTCTTCGGCCCATCCTGGAGACTTGACCTCGGAAAGCCAGCCCTATTCCAGCGGTTCGAAGATGACTGCTTCTTCCGCCTCATCCGCGGGCAACAGGCCGAAGAAGCTCATCCGGCGGAGCAACCGGGCGCGATTAATTTTCAACAACTGGGCTGCCTTCGTCTTGTTATTCTTGGCCTGCACGAGTGCTTGTTCGATCAAACTTTTTTCGAGAGCCGCCAACTCTTGATCCAGGTCGACAACGGCAACCTTCTTCGGTGGATGCGCGACGGCATCGCTGGCCAAACGCAAATAACTGGGGAGATCCGCAGCGGTGATCTGGCTGGCTTTGGCCCCCTCACATGCCGCCAACACAACTTGGCGCAACTCATCCAGCTCGCTGGGCCATTCATAACCAGCCAGCTCGTTTAGTGCGTCCGAAGTGAAGCCACTGCGCTGCTCTTGCCGTTCTTTGGTCGTGGCATTCCACTGTTCGACGAAGTGTTGCGCAAGAAGTGGAATATCTACCAGACGGGTTTGCAGTTTCGGCAGGCGAATGACCAGCGGCGACAAGGCCTCGGCCAAAGCGGGGTCGAACTTTCCCTGCTGAGCTAGGGTGACGGGTGAACGAACGGCCGTAGCGATGATCGGCACATCAATGGTGGGGAGTTTCAGCAGGTTCACCAGTTCCATCTGAGCATCGGCGGGGAGACGATCCACATCCTGAATCCATAAGGCCGATGCCCTGGGACCATGTTTTCCGCTGGCGCTGCGCAGAAAACTGGTGACCACCGATTGCACCAACTCCGCATCCGCGAGAGAACCAGCGAGGGGAATGAGCAGCCCTTCTTTGCCGCGCGGCGAATCAAAATGAATCGCACGGGCAACGTCTTCTTTACCGGTCCCTGTCCCTCCTTGGATCAAAACGCGCGTGATGGACATCCCGGCGAGGCGAACCTGCTCCCGCACCCGATGCATGGTCGGGCTATCACCCAAGAGCGCGGCCCGGCTGAACCTTGGCCCCAGATCGCGGTGAATCTCCTGCAGGCGGGCATGCAGCGCTAGCGCTTCCGGCCGTTCTTCAGGCAAAGGGAGTGATTGACCGGCCGCGAGAACGATTCCGATCACCCCTGCGAGTTCGCCGGCTTCATCTCGCAAAGGAAAGTAAGCGACCGTGCGGCGCTCGGTAGCCTGAACTTTCGCTTCCGCCAGTTCCGTAATTGCGATCTCACCGGCCCAGACTTCCAGGGGCGGAGCAAGCCGCTGCAAGGGGGACATCGTCTGGCCGACCGCAGCACTGTCGTAAACGGCGGTTGTTCCGAGGAGTGTTTCCGCGTGGACATTTAGCCAGCCAGTCGTTGCTTCGTTCACGAAGAAAAGTTGCCGGTCGATGTCAAACGCAAAGATCGGCTGCGAAGCGCCCGCTAGCAGATGCAACAAGAGCCGGGGGCTAGAAGGACGACGGGGCATGCGCGCAGGAAGAGTGGGTTCGGGTAATACCAGGATTATAACTTGCTGGGTGCTGGCACCGATAAAAATACGGGGGACATTAGGGGCGTTCGCAGACGCTGGGGGCAAATTCCTGCCCGTTGTTGCGGCACTTTATTTTCGCGTCGCTAGCGGCTCATTATTGAAGCAAATCGGGCCGATTTCATGGGTTGTGGCGTTCAGCCCGTTTCGCTATTGTCCGCACCCAACGGGCGGTGCTTCTGCTGGAAGCCCCCACGCTAGTCATGGAGGATGCAATGAAAACGCTGCGTTTTTTCGGAATGCTGAGCGGTTTGGCCGCGGTGATTTGGTTCAGCGGTTGCGGCGAATCGGCTTCGAGCGTCGTCAGCCAATTGCCCGGTAGTTGGCAAGGTGAAATGATTGTCAATGAAGCGGGCGTTACCGGGAGTCTTACTCCTGAGCAGGTCGCCCAACTGAAGCAGATGCGGATGGAACTCGACTTTCACCAGGATGGCAAGTTAGTTCTCAAGGGCGAGAACAATGGCCAGCCCTACGTGAGCGAGGCCCAGTGGGAACTCGTGGGTGTGCAAGGGGACACGGTCACGATTAAGTCGATCGAAGAAGGCTTGGAAGAAAAGCTGATCGACATTCGCTTCGAAGGCAAGAACGACTTTACGATGCCGCTGAAAACCGAGCGGGCAGACATCGGCGCGATGAAGTTTCGCCGCTTGCAGTAAGTTCCAAGTACAACGGTCCTCCGAGGCCGTCGAATGTGCTTTCTTGATATTGCTCCGCCGTTGTTTACCTTGCCGCTAACTGGCGGCACTTGACGGTAAACATCGTCGGTGGGGAAGATGGCAGCCCACAAGCGACGGCCTAGGCGGGCCATCGTACGGCAGCAGGTAAGCGACGGCCTCGATGGCCATCGTTCGGCAGCAGGAATTATCGTGCGTCCTATCTATCTCGACTACAACTCGACGACGCCTCTCGCACCATCGGTGCAACAAGCCATCCTGCCGTTTCTGGCTGAGCACTATGGCAATCCATCGGCACCCTATCCGCTCGGTCGTGCCGTGCAAGAGGCGATGGAAGATGCTCGCGGCCAGATCGCCAGTCTGATCGGCGCGGATCGTGACGAAATCGTCTTCACCAGCGGCGGGACCGAAAGCAATCACCTGGCAATTCTCGGCACACTTCTCGCCCGCAAGCCTGTCGGCGGAAATGTAGCCCTCTCGTCGATCGAACATTCGAGCGTGCGCGGCCTCGTGCCATGGATCCAGCGACTGGGCTACACCGTCTCCTGGATTCCTGCAAACACCAGCGGCCAGATCACCGCGTCAGCAGTTCGGCAAAGTTTGAAGGCGGATACGGTGCTGGTCAGTGTGATGCACGCGAACGACGAGACAGGCGTGGTGCAGCCGATCCGCGCTATTGCTGCCGTCTGCCGCGATGCAGACGTTTTGCTCCACTCCGACGCCACGCAATCCGCTGGACGCATTCGAACACTCGTCGACGAACTGGAAGTGGACCTGCTGACCATTAGCGGTCACAAAATGCATGCGCCCAAAGGAATCGGCGCACTCTATGTGCGCGGCAGCGTGCAACTCGATCCCCTCTTCTACGGCGATGGTCAGGAAGGGGGCTTTCGATCTGGCACCGAGAATGTCCTTGGCGCGGTTGGGCTAGGGAAAGCCTGCTCGATTGTCGGTCATTCGCTCGATGATTCTCAGGGCCGCCTGGAGATGCTCCGCAACCGGCTGGAGGTGCAACTGCTGGAAGGGGCGAACGAACATATCGTCATTCACGGCGTGCAGACCACACGCCTGCCGAACACCTCGTGCTTCAGCTTTCGCGGTTGCGAGGCTTACGAAATTCTGGCCCGGCTCCCCGACTTGTACATCTCTACTGCCTCGGCCTCGCAGAGCACAGGACCCGTGGTTTCGCCCACATTGGCTGCGATGGGCGTACCGGCCGAGATTGCTCGCGGAACGCTCCGCATCAGCAATGGCTGGTACACGACCGAGGAGGAAATCGACCGAACGGTTTCGCTCCTCCTCGACGCTTGGGAGCAGGTGCGATAAACTCGTAAAGAGTTTTCCGTTGCCTGTTCCCAAATTGCCGCAGTCGCGGCCCATTTCATGACCGAATCTTCTTCTGCTCCGGTTCCGATCGAGAACGACACCCTGCTGGCAGCTCTGGCACGACATAACATTGCGGTCGATGCCGAAACGATCGATAAGCTGCAGCGCTTTGCCCAGGCCCTATGGGACTGGAACACGCGACTAAACCTGACGCGGCACACGACCTGGGAAAAGTTTGTATCGCGGGATGTTGTCGACGCATTGCAAATTAACGAACACATTCCGGAAGGTTCCGGCGTGCTGGATGTCGGTACCGGCGGCGGCGTTCCCGGCGTGGTGATGGCCATTCTTCGTCCGGATTTGAAAATGGTTGTTTGCGATCCGGTCGCCAAGAAGGCCAAGGCAGTGACCGACATCGTCCAGCAATGCCAATTGCCGGTTCGCGTCTTGGCAGAGCGTGCCGAGCACATCGTCGCGCGCGAGCCCTTCGACGCACTGGTAGTGCGCGCCGTTGCACCGCTCAGCGAGTTGCTGGGTTGGTTCGCACCCGTTTGGGAAAACATCACCCGCTTACTGGTGGTGAAAGGGCCGAAATGGCTCGAAGAACGCGCTGCAGCCCGCCATCATGGCCTGATGAAGGGGTTGGAAATGCGCAAGGTTGCCAGCTATCCCTTCCCGGGGACGGAATCGGAAAGCGTGATCTTGAAGCTCTGGCCGAAGGGAATGCCCGACCCGGACGGTGGCGAGTCCGAGGAAGAAGAATAAGCCGTACGATGGCCCGCCGAGGCCGTCGAGTAAGTTTTCCAACAGCGGTTTTGCTGATGTTTACACCGCCGTTCCGACTGCGATTGTTGGATCAGTGCAGGTAAAAATCAAGGCGAAAGCAGAATCAGAATGTGCCAGCGACGGCCTCGGCGGGCCAGCGTACTTTTACGCTCGCCAGGCGGCTTTGTAGCTCATTCCTAAATTGATAATCCGCTGTAACAGCGTCTCATAACTGACACCGATTTTTTCAGCCGACTCTGCGAAGTCTTCGCCGTAGGAAAGGTTCGGGTTCGGGTTCGCTTCGAGCACATAGGCTCGGCCGTCCGGAGCCAGCCGCAGGTCGATGCGCGCATAACCACTGAGGTACAATTCGCGATAAGTTCGCACGCATTGCTTCAAAATGGCGGCTGTGGTGGCTTCCGGCAAATCGACGGCAGCATCCGTTTCCAAGCCTATTTTTTCTTGATACTGCGGATCCCATTTTACTTTTGCCGTGGCGATGAGGGGCACACGATCCGCTGACTTGGTGAACTTCAGTTCCCAGATCGGCAACGTTTGCAAACGCGAATGTCCCAGTACGCCGACGTAAAGTTCCCGCCCTTCGATATATTCCTCGACGAGGGCGTCGGCTTTCACTTGCTCATGAATGAACGCGACCCGGTCGATCAATTTTTCATCGTTATGCACGATCGAGGCCTGAGAGATTCCCAGGGAAGCCTCCTCGCTGTTCGTCTTCACGAGCAACGGGTAATTCAATCGCCGCGTCGGTTTCACCTTGCGTCCCCGCGGATACACAATGAATTTTGGCGTGAGCACGCGATGATAGGTCAGAATTTGCTTGCAGAGGGCTTTGTCTCGCGCGAGAAGTAAGCCCCGTGGATTGCAGCCGGTGTAGGGTTGCCGCATCAATTCCAGATAGCTGACGACGTGCTGGTCGTAGACGGCGACGCCGTGAAATTCTTCGAGCAAATTGAACGCAATGTGCGGCTTGAACTCTTCGATCGCCAAACGAATTTTGCCCAGATCGTCCCACACGCCGAGTGGCCGGACATCGTGCCCCATCTCGCGCAGAGTGGCCACGATATCGAACTCTGTTTTCCAGTTCAAAATTTCCTTGTCGGAATAGCCATCTAGCGTTTCCGGGGGAACCAAATCTTCATGCATCAGGACCAGGATTCGCAATGTCTTCATGGGCCTTCGCTCCGCCAGTTACCGACGCGTGAATCGCGAGCTACAACATCCGTGTCCTATAATGCTACGCGATGATGCCCCTCATGTAGATAGTTCATCGTCAACACGGTCACTAATGCCATCGCATCACGACGGGCCTGCTGGGGTGAGCGATCAAGCCGCAGGTTTAGTTCTCGACAGCGCGCGATCATCTCGCGAAGCACCTGATCGATCGTGTATTGATATTCGCCCGTCCAATAGGCGACCGTTTTGCGCAGTTCGGTGCGGATGCGACGCAGGAACGCGGCTGCGGAAGGTCGGTGCGCATATTCGGGAGCATCAGAGAACAACTTGCGCAAATCCTGATCGTAGAAATTCGGATAGTTCACGCCATAGCGCTCACGTTTCTCGGCATAGTGTTCGCCGAGAGTCTTCTTCATCTTCCGCACAGGATCGACATGCTCGCGCGAGACAACCTTGGGCTTGTCGGCTCGAATCTCTTCCATCAGTTCGGCTACGTACTCCAGTTTCTTGATGGCCGGCCAACCCTCGTACGTGGTGCGCCAACCTGATCGCGGCTTGAGCCAGACTGCAAACGATTCCGCAAAATCCTCCGCCGGATGGGCCTGAGCGTAAGACGGCTCGAGATGGCGGACGTAACTTCGGCTATACGGCTTGGGGCGATAGTGTTCGGGGTAGGCTTCGGTGTATTTGCCGAACAGTTCGCGGTATTGCTTGCGATAGTGCAGCCGAAAGGCCGTATCGATGGTGTGCCCTGTTTCATGTCGCAGAATTTTCAGGCACCACTCTTCGCTCCCGCCCTCGACTTCCAGCATTTGCTTGCGCTCGAGCCGCATGAGTCGGCGATGGGCGAGGTAGAAGGGAATGGCAATGCCGGGAATTCCATCCGGCGCAAACCATTCATCACTGAGCCAGAAATGGGGGCGAAACGTCAGCCCGCGGTAATCGAGCTCCTCGAAGAGACGTTCGAGACGTTCTTCGACGATCGTGCCTTCAATTTTCAGGCCCAGATCGCAGAGCCGCAACTTCAAGAGTTCTTCGTCGGGGAAGTCGACCCAGTCGGGTTCCCGGACGCGACGAGGGGCACTGTTGCGTTTAGAAGACTTCACGACTACCTGAACAATACCTGGAAACTAGAAGCTCGCAGAAGCAACCGCCTGCGAGTCTTAGGGTAGATTCCCCGGCACGAACTGGCAACGGGGAAAATCCGCAGTTGCTGCGGCGTCTTTGGCACTTTTGAGTGTCAGCTACTTCTTAAGCAGTTTTTGCCCGTTCAGCCAGCTTTCGGCAAGCTTGGGCCACTGCGTCACCGGTTCTTTGTCGGGCCGCAGGCCATAGCCGTGTCCGCCGGTCGCGAAGACGTGCAGTTCGGCGGCCACCTTCACTTTCTTTAGGGCGTTAAAAAGTTCCGTGCTGGCCTGGCAGGGAACGGGATCGTCCGAGGCATGGACCAGGAACATGGGAGGAGCATCCTTGTGAACAACGACATCCTGATTCAGCTCATGTTCTTTGTCGACCAGACCGCCCGGATAAATGAGGATCGCGAAATCGGCGTGGCAGGGCTCCTTGTCCGCTTCGTCGCTAGGCTGATACTGTCGCTCTCCTGCCGCGAGGGCCGAGCGAGCGGCCGTTTCGCCCCCAGCAGAGAAGCCCAATACGCCGATTTTGTTCGGATCAATGTTCCATTCTTTCGCAAGTTGCCGCGTGATAGAGATCGCCCGCTGGGCATCGTTCACCGGCCCTTGATACTTCCCTGGCGAGCCATGCGACGCGGTCGGCACGCGGTACTTGCAGACGATGGCCGCGATGCCCAGGCCATTGAGCCATTCAGCCACTTCGGTCCCTTCCAGATCCCACGCGAGAATATGAAAACCACCTCCCGGGCAAATGACAACCGCCGTGCCGTTCGCCTTCTCCTTAGCCGGCAGATAGACGTGCATTTGCGGCGTGGCTACGTTGCCCACCTTCATCACCGTCTTGCCCCCGACAAGCCGATCGGTGGGCTTTTGCGTGTCTGCTTCTTCGCCGCTGATCACAGCAGTTGGGCCAGGAAGATCGCCGGGCCAGAGCTTTATAACCGTCGGCTCCGTAGCGAAAGAGGGACTGAGAACCGACACCGCCAATAGAGCGGCGATTGAGAAGAATTTTGGAGGCATGCTAAGGATTCCGAGAGGAGAGACGTGCTGTGATGGAAATAGCCCCCAGTCTTAGCTGGGGGAAGCGGCAATCGTATTCCAACCGCGCAGGCTGAAGCCGGCAATCTATCTGTTCGTGTGGCCGGTTACCACCAGCTAAAGCTGGTGGCTATCGGAAGCTGCTCCGTTTTCTCGCACTACACGAAGGATCGGTCAGCAAGTCCCTTGACCCACCACGATCTGCACCAACTTCCTAATCGCCCGGCTCCGATGGCTGATCGCTCGCTTCACAGCTGGAGCGAGTTCACCAAACGTCTGATGGTACTCGGGAATGTCGAACAGCGGATCATATCCAAACCCCCCTGCCCCGGCGGGTTCGAACAAAATGCGGCCATGACACTGCCCGACCGCCTCGGCGCGAATGTTTCCCTCCGGGTCGGAAAGGACCGCGTGACAAACATAAAATGCTCCACGCTTGGCGAGCGGCACTTCTTTTAGCTCGTCCAGAAGCTTGGCGTTGTTTTTTGCATCGGTCGCGCCAGGGTCGCTATACCGCGCGGAATAAACGCCGGGCCGATTGCCCAGAGCCTGCACGCACAAGCCGCTATCTTCGCCCAATACCCAAGCGTGCAGATGCTTCGCTTGTTCCGTTGCTTTCAAGGCTGCGTTGGCGGCAAAGGTGTCTCCGGTTTCGGCGACATCGATAGAGTGAGGGATGTCGGCCAGGGTCTGCAGGGTCCAGCCCAGCGGGGAGAGCAACTCTTCGAGCTCGCCCCGTTTCTTCTTATTTCGCGTTCCCAGGACGAGGGTCAAATTCATGCGTGGCGTCGCTTATGAAACTCTGCCCGACCGATGCCGGCCGCACCGATAAATCCTGCATCGCCGCCGAGCAGCGCAAAAGCCACCGTGGTCCGTTGGGCGGGAATAGGAAACGCATTCTCTTTGATGTATTCGCGAATCCGTTTCAGGAACCGGGTGCCCGTCGCATTGTCTTCGCCCCCAAAATTCATGGCTCCCCCCAAGATAATGACGCCGGGGTCGATGCAGTACATGATCGAGACAATCCCGCGGGCCAGCCAATCGCCAAGCTCATCGACGATTTCAATGGCGAAAGGATCTCCCTTGTCGGCTTCTTCGTCGATCATCAACGCGGTGAGAGGAGTCGCTGGCGAAATCCGTGCAGTGAGGGAACTCTTCCGCCCTTGATTGAACAACTCGTTTGCCCGTTTCACCAGCGCCGTTGCCGAGCAGTATGCTTCGAGGTGGCCCCGCTTGCCGCAGCCGCATATTCGTGCCTCCGGAGATGAGTCAACAATCATGTGGCCGCATTCGCTGCCGGCACTATTTTCGCCATCGACCGAAAGATCGCCGATGATGATTCCACCTCCGACACCGGTTCCGAGCGTGAGTAACACGATGCTGTGAAACTGCTTGCCGGTGCCGATCCACCATTCGCCGAAGGCGGCAGCGTTGGCGTCGTTGGCAAACGAGACTCGTTTGCCGTCGAGTGCATCGCTGAGCAGGTTGCGCACCGGCGAATGATACCAGTGGGGCAAATTATGGGGTTCGAGCATCATGCCGGCAGGGATGTCCATCGTCCCTGGCGCACCGGCACCTGCTGCTGCGATATCCGATAGAGTCAGCCCCAGTTCTTCGAGGAGCTTATCCGTGGCCATGCGAACACGCGTTGCCGCGTCCGCCGGTCCTTTTTCTTCTTCGGTCTTGATTTTGGTATGACCGAGCACATTGCCGCTGTCATCGACCACGCCGATCTTGATATTCGTGCCGCCAATATCAATCCCGAGAAAGAATGGGCGGGTAAAGCTGTTCGATGGGGTCATGGCTCAGCTCGGCTAGAAGTAAGTTCGATGGCGCGTGTGCAAACAACCCCCAGAGTATACGAGGAAGAGTTGGGGCACGGGTAGGCGAGTTTACCCTGCAGGGCCACTGGTTATTTCAGTTCGGCGTGGGCGAGCGCTTCGTAGGTTGGTCCGTTCGGCGACAGAAAACTGGCGAAGGTGACAACTTCGTCGACGACGCATAAGTCCGCATCGAAATTGGCGTTGGCAGCCAGAGCGTCGGCGAGCCGTTGATTGGCGTTCGCCCTCTTCACCCGGCCAATCGTCAAATGGGGCGTGAACCGCCGGCGCTCGCGTGGATACTGAAGTTCGCGATAGAGCCCCGTTTCGATGGCCGCATGGAGTTCGAGCAGACTTTCAGCTCCATCGGAAATTCCCAGCCAAATGGTTTTAGGACTGGCTAAATCGGGGAATGCTCCTGCCCCACGAACGATGATTTCGAAGGGCTCAATTGTGGCCGCTGCCTGGCCGACGACGCGGCAGACATCGACCATCTCTGCCTCGGTGATCTCGCCGAGGAACTTCAACGTCAGATGCATGTGGGCGGGTTGCACCCAACTGGCTTCCACCTCGGTCTGCTGTAGGGCTTGAATGAGCTTCGCAGCTTTTCCCGTGACATTGCTGCCTAGTTCCACGGCGATGAAAGTGCGAAGTCGACGCATGAGCTGAAATTCAAACTTCCCGCAAAGCAGGCAAACAAATTCGAAGCAGGAACTCACTAAAGCAGTAATGCAAAACGAGCTAGGTGAAGCGGAGGCCTCGCCCAACTAAAACGAAAGCATCTTTTTGAACTGGTCCATGCGAGTTGCCAAATCCGTGCGGTTGAGCGTTTTCATCCGGTCGAGGCTGAAGTCTTCGACATTGAAGCTGGCTACCAGAATTCCATGGGCCATCGCTTCTTTCAACGTGGTGGCGGACAGATCTCGCTTCTCAGCAATATAACCCAGCATGCCGCCGGCAAAGCTGTCCCCGGCACCGGTCGGATCAACGACCTTTTCCGTTGGATAGGCGGGAAGAACATAAGTTTCGTGCTGTGAGAAGAACATCGCGCCGTGTTCTCCCTTCTTGATCACCACGAAACGTGGGCCGAAGTCGAGTACCTTTCGTCCCGCCGTGACGAGATTTTCTTCGCCGGTAAGCAAGCGAGCTTCGCTATCGTTCAGAACTAGCCCATCGAGTCGCTTGAATAGCTCCATCAAGGGCGCATGCTGTGCGCGAATCCATAAGTCCATGGTGTCGGCGACCACGAGCTTGGCACCTTGCACCTGTTCCAGCACCTTCATCTGCACGATCGGCGAGCCGTTCGCGAGAAACAAATAGTCGCTGCGACGGAAGTCTTCCGGCAGGACGGGATCAAAATCGCCGAAGACGTTGAGCTCTACTTCGAGCGTCTCGCGATCGTTCATGTTTGGCTGATATTTTCCCTTCCAGAAGAAGGTTTTCTTTCCAGGCACAACCTGCAGCCCCGCAGTATCTACGCCACGATCTTTTAAAAGCTGCGTGTGGGCGTTTTCCCAATCTTCGCCGACCACACCGACCAAGCGAACCGGCGTGAACATACTCGCCGAAACGGAGAAATGAACGGCCGAGCCTCCCAGGACCCGTTCGCGCGTTTCAGTCGGAGTTTGAATCGTATCGAAGGCAACCGAACCGACAACCAAGAGTGGCATATTGAATACGTCCGCTAGCCCTCCGAGGCCGCTCACAGCGAGTGATTCCCACAGCGGCTTCGGAGCGCCGCCAACGTTTTCACGCCCGCATTATCGCGGAGGGGACCAGGAGGACAAGGGGAAGGGGTTCTGAGCAGCGGGCCCCCTGGGCTGAGCGATGCTTTAAATCAGCAGTGTGCGGAACGCATCACGGAACCGCGAAGGTCGTGTGAGGCTGAAAATAGCTGTCACACAGTTACACGGTGACCGGATTGAAAAAGCCGGCCGCGACAAACTGACTTAAAGGTCAAATCCCGAACCGAACAACGATTCGTGCGCGACTGCTAGCGCGAACAAGATGAGCAGCACGATTGGCAGGCACAGCAGACCAATTCCTGCGCCAGGCCAGCCGGAACCTACTTTGCCGCCACGGGCCGCATGCGCGTCGATCTCGTCGCCTTGGAACCACTGACCGGCATAGTACGCCGCGGCCAATTGAGGAATGATAAAGACCATGCTCGGAATGTTCGCATCATCGGGAACCGATAGTGCGATTATCAGCAGCGCTAGCGTGGCGAGAAAACCAACCACGACCGAAAGGAGTGCGCCGCTCTTGTTTCCCAGTCGGAAGTAGTTGAGAGCGATGACGGCGCTGGCTCCCAGGGGCGATCCCCAGAAGCAAGCCCAGACAATGCCCCGCAGAGGATGGAGCGTGAACTCCGGCCCTTCGTTGACAATAGCCTGTCCCTGCTCTTGAGGTGTGATCGCGTAGGGGTTAACGCTCATGGGAAACCTGTCGATAAGGAGTGATTAACGAAAGGGCCGTGTAGTTCAAATTTCTAATCCAAAGGCAAGACAACGTGCGACGAGATGGTTGGAAGCACTTCCCCCTCCCAAAGCAGCCTATCGCGTTGCTGAACGCCCAGCATGACCCATTGATCGCCCGGCTCGGGCGGGCTGAGGCTCTTGTCGATGCGTGCAATCAGTTTCTCGTCGCCGCCGGCAAGTTCGCATAGCACGGTCAATTGCTTGTCGCCAACTGCGATGACTTGCTCCACCTGGACGAACGCAAAGAAGCCAGAATTGACTTCTTCGAGAGCCAATGAAGCGAATTCGTTAATCAGAATCAATTGCCCCGCGTCGCGCCAGCGCTGTTTATCCAGAGCGATCATCACCGGCTGCGAGCTTTTGACAAAATCCTCCACATGCCGGGCCGTTCGTCCGCTGGCAGCGAGCAGTTCGTCATCGCGAGCGATGTTCAGCCCCAGGGCGAGTTGTTGCAAAATTCGATAGTCATCTTGCGTCGCTGGTTGCCAGCGCATCGAGCGTGCCTGATCGAAAACGATCTGGAGTTTGTCGCCTGACATCTCCCACTGCGTCGCTCGCCAACGAGCGTCCAGGGAGGCCAATCTAGCCGGACGCAGGAGCGGATCGAGCGGCGGAAGATTCAGCAACTTTTGGACCTCCGCCCCGTCGACAGCGTAAGAGCGCTGCGCCGTTTCGTTGATCCAGACGTTCAAGCCCACCGCATTGCCAGCTCGATCCAGGAGAGGTCCTCCACTGTAACCTTGCTGAAGTGGGGCGGAATGCTGCAGCCAGAGTTTTCCCGTGGGGAGATCGTCAGGAGCGATTCCCGACGACGTTAATAGTCGCTTGACGAACGCTCGTTCTTCGGGGGGCAGTTCGAGCGTCGACATTTGTTGTTGAATTTTTCCGCCCGCTAATGAATAGCTGGCACCGCGCGGATGTCCTGCCGCGGCAATGGGTGTTCCGTGGGCCGGATCGAGAGTTTTCCAGGTCACTGCCTTCAATTCGGGTGAATCTTTAACAACCAGCAGCACCAAATCGAGCAGCGGATCGAGTTGCCGATAGCCGCTGACCTCCAGCGTGGCACCGCTGGCCAGCCGCACGGAGGGTTCAGTGGTTTCGGCAACAACGTGCAGGCAAGTAAGAACGATTCCCCGCGGATCGACGATCACCCCCGCGCCCAGCGTGCGATTCCCTTCAGGCCCGGAGCCAACAATTTCACAGACAGACTCGCGAAGAACCTTCCGAATGGCCGGCGATTCAACCGGATCCTGGGCAACTTCGGCACCGGGAGGGGCCGCTGCGGTTGTCGGTTCAAGTTCTGGCGGCGAATTCGTCGCAGGATTGGGAATGGGCGGCGTCGCGACTGGATTTTGGAGCACGCGCGGCGGGAGCATTTGCGTGACCAACCAGCCGATGAACACCAGCAACCCCAAGACAAAAATCGCGCGCAGCAGGTTACCACGAGAAGTGCGAGCCGGCTTTGAAGTGGAACCAGGCATATCCTTGGAGTTCCACTATTCCGCGAAGGGATCGAAAGGGACACCAGGCTGAGGCGAATTCGGTCGGACTTCAGCCGGTGGCGCGACGTTAGTTCCGTTTTGCAAGATCGGCTGCGACGTTGTCCCCGTCGCAGTGCTTGTGCTGGCTGCATTGGGATTCAGCATCTTGTCGAACAACCCCATGAGAGTTTTACGATAGATCGAAGCGAGCAAAGGATTCTGCTTAATCAGCGACATCACTTCGTAAATGCGCGCCCCTGTTTCTTCGTCGAGTTCGCTGTCGAGAGTGCGCCCTGCAGCGTCAAGCAGGATCGCGGTGTAAGCATAACCACCGCCGTCAACCTCTTCGCGGCGGACATCGTGAATCTGCGCTGTATTAAAATCAAATTCACCCGCCACCGGTTCAGCAGAAGGCTCCGTAGCTCGCGGCGCGGTTTGAAAAACCTTGTTCAGACTATTACTAAGCCCATTGATCGAATCGGCATCACTCACTTGATTCAGGGTGCCTGCCAGACGACGCAGTTCATCGAGATTTTCTTCGTTGCTTCTGGCTTGAGCTTGCTCAACAGCTTGCTGAACCATGCTATCGATCTGCGTTGACTCGACTGGCTGGCTATCAACCGGTTTGATCACTGGCTTGGTGTCCGTATCGGATGCACCGGGAAGTTCTCGCTCTTGCGTCAATTTGACCGGTATCGACTCCGTGGCTGGTTGAAGTTTCGACCAGCCGCTGGCAATGGTAATGACTCGCTGAAATGGTTTGGGGGCGGCGGGTTGAAAAGAGAAGGAAATCAAGGCTGCGGCCTCGGCCAAAACGAGCGCAATGAACCCCCCATGCAGAACGAACGAGGTCGCCCAGCTTAATACCAGCGGTCGCCGTAGGCTGTTGCAGGAGAACATCGTCCGTTATTGTAGCAGCGGGGGGTATCACTTTACCAACCCGAAGCTGCACAACGGGTCTAAGTGCTAACCCGAAGCGACAGCGAGGGGGATTTTAAACTCCGCTCCGTTTCCCCCTCCTCTGACGAAAACTTTCTCTCCCGCATAGCCAACTCTTTCCCACTAAACCATGGCCCACGAACGTCCTGCCGCACAACCTTTGCCCCCACCTTCCCTGGAACCAACCGAAGGGTGGCACTGCACACATCTCTATTATTCCTGGGATCGAGGCACGTTGGCGAAGCTTTCGGCCGAAGATCGAGCCCGCGGCAGCGAAGAATTCGCCTCCCTTTTGAATCCGGAAGGCCCCACCGCAACCGCCCGGCTGCAGACCAGCATCGTCAGTGGCCATAAGGCGGATTTCGGCTTGATGCTGATGGACCCCAACCCGCTCAAAATCGACGCCATCCATCAACAGTTGCTTGCCAGTACTTTTGGCCCAGCACTGGTGCCGACCTATTCGTTTGTCTCGGTGACGGAGATTTCTGAATACGTGCCGACGCTTGAGCAATACGCGGCCCGGCTCGTTCAAGAAGGTGAAGTAGAGGGCAGCCCCAGCTACAACGCCAAGCTCAAGGCCTATGGCGATCGCTTGCCGATGATGAACAAGCAGCGGCTCACGCCCGAGTTTCCGCCGCAGTATCAGGCGACCTGTTTCTATCCGATGAATAAGAAACGGAAGACCGGCGAGAACTGGTTCCTGACCCCATTTTCGGCTCGGAACAAAATGATGGCGGAACACGCCCGCAGTGGGATGGAGTTCGCCGGCAAAGTCACGCAGCTTATTACGGTCGGCCTGGGGCTCGACGATTGGGAATGGGGCGTCACGCTCTGGGCTCGCAATCCGCAGTATCTCACCGAGATCGTCTATCGCATGCGATTTGATGAAGCAAGCGCGCGATACGCCGAATTCGGTCCGTTTTATACGAGTTATGTCGTTAGCCCGACGGAGATGTTAAAGCATTGCCGGGTGGGGTAATTTATTCGTACGATGGCCCTCCGAGGCCGTCGCAATGTGCGATCATGGGCGAAACGATTCAATATGACGATGAGGCGGAAGTATCAAGGTACGTGTGCCTCTACTACGCAAATCTCCGAACTGAATTTGAATGCCGGGTCGAAGCAGCAGCCTGGGGGCGCGACAAGGCCGGCAGTAAATCTAGTCCAGCCGCAATCGAAGTTCGAAAGCGCTACTCTTGCGAAGATGATTCGGCGATTAACGAAGCTTTAAGTGCAGGAATCGAACAGTTTCGAAAAAATATTTGTGCTCGAATTTTGCGGGAGCATCCAGCCGACGTATCCATCAATCGGTGCTTGAGTTGTAACCGAGTCGTTCGCACGCCGAAGGCACAACAATGTTTGTGGTGTGGCTTTGATTGGCATTTGAAACACCTGCAAGATTGAAACCACATTTCGACGGCCTCGGAGGGCCATCGTACAGAGCAAATGTCCAATCCCCTCCTCAATCCGCAAGACGATCGCTTCGCCCGGCGAAAATTGCCGGCGGACGGTTCGAATCCGTTTCAAGAACGGGATGAGGCGTACGAGAACGCGGCCATTACTCCCGCGCCGGATGTTCCGCGCGAGGAATATCAGATGGTTTACGGCCATCGAGGTGGCTTTTTAGCGACCCTGGCCGGTGTCGGTTTGGCAATGCAACTTTTGATTGTCCTCTCCTTCTTCAGCCTCTCGATCATGTGGGTTGGCTTGGCCCTGGCGGGGGGATTTCCGGGGCTGGTGGCATTGGTACTCGCAGCGCAAGATATCCGCGCGATGCGGGCCGGTGCGATGAACCCCGAAGGGCTGGGACTGACCCGTTCTGCCTATTGGATGGGGTTGATGACGACCGTCTTTACGATGTTAATCTTCCTCGGGATCGTGCTGTTGATCGTCTACTTTCTGTTCTAACGCCCGCGCGGGGGTGATTGGGCTAGAATGAGGCGAGCCAACTTTCGGGGCACGAGTCGTTATTCTCCATGATTGACGTCGTTGATCTGACAAAGCGTTTTGAATCGGGCAGGCAAGATGTCTTGGCCGTCGATCGTTTGTCGTTTCGCGTGACCGCCGGTGAGGTTTACGGCTTGCTCGGGGCCAACGGTGCCGGCAAGACCACCACGCTCCGCATGATTCTCGGCCTGCTAGTGCCGACCAGCGGTTACGCTTCGGTAGCCGGTTTTCGCACCAGCGATTCGCCCCAGGAAGTGAAATCCCGTTTGGGGCTCGTTTCGACCAGTGCGGGGCTCTACCAATGGCTTTCGGCTCGCGAGTCGTTGTCGTATTTTGCCGATCTGTATGGTCTGGAGCCTGAACAAACGGCGAAGAACATCGAGAAGCTGGCCGACATGTTCGACCTGCGGAGTTACCTCGATCGCCGCGCTGCAACCCTCAGCACAGGGCAGAAGCAGCGGGTGAATTTGGCTCGTTCTTTGATTCACGACCCCCCTGCCCTGCTCCTCGATGAACCGACGCGTGGCCTGGATGTGATGGGAAGCAAAGTCATTTCCGACTTCATCCATCTGGCGAGCGCTGCCAACAAAGCGGTGATCGTGAGCACCCATCGGCTCGACGAAGCCGAATTATTTTGCCATCGGATCGGCTTGCTCAATGACGGTCGACTGATGCACGAAGGAACATTGCCTCAACTCCAGCAAGAAACTGGTTGTCGCACGTTGACGGAAATGTTTCTCAAGAGCCTGTCGCAACTTCGGCCTGCGGATGGTGAAGAGCCGCTCCGGACGGAGGTTGCCCCATGAGCGTTCTTTCTTCTTCGGAACCAAAGCCTCCGTCGGCTGGCCCCCCCAAGCTATCGCTTGCGCGCATTTGGCGTATTACGCGAAAAGAACTGCGCGAAACACTCCGTGACCGGCGGACGATTGTCACGCTGCTGCTGATGCCCCTGTTGGTTTATCCGCTGTTGAGCCTCGCGTTTCGTCAATTTCTGCTGACGTCGCATGCCCAGCCGACGGAAACGACATGGTCGATTGGTGTGCTGCGTGACGACGACTATCCGTTACTCAATCCACTGTTGAAACGGGGTGACGCGGTCATCAAAGATGTTGATCCACAAGCAGCAGCGCGCCCGAAGTTAAGCGATTTCATCGAGATCGTGGATTCGCAGGATGCGCGGCGAATTACGCTCAGTCGCCTGAATTGGTTTGTGGCGCGGGATGGTGACTTAGAGCAATTGCTCATCAACCGCGAAATTGATTTAGGAATTCGCATCTTGCGGGACCAGAATGATTTGCCACTTAGGCCCCTCAAGTGTGAAGTGATGTGCTTGCCCGATGCCGCGCCAAGCATGGAAGCCCTGCAGTTCTTCGAGCAACGTTTTCGGGCGATCAACGAGTACACGCTCATCACCAGGCTGAAAGAGGCCGGGGCGGATAGCGAACCGCCGATCGATTTCAAACTGAGGGAGACGAAGCCAGAGTCCCCTTACGTCTTTCCGATGGCGACTTTCATCCCGCTCATCTTGATCCTGATGACGATCACCGGTGCCGTTTATCCGGCCATCGACCTGACTGCCGGCGAACGAGAGCGTGGAACACTCGAATCACTTGTCGCATCCCCCATGCCGCGGTTCACCCTGCTGGTTGGCAAATACATCGCGGTGGTGACCGTCGCCGTGCTAACGGCGCTGATGAACATCACGGCGATGACGATCACGGTGCAATGCACGGGGTTGGCGGGAACGCTGTTTGGCGCGGATGGCCTGTCACCACTGGCGATCGTCGCAGTGTTCGGACTGATGGTTTTGTTTGCCGCGTTTTTCTCAGCAGTGCTACTGGCAGTAACCAGTTTTGCCCGCAGCTTTAAGGAAGCGCAGGCGTACTTGATTCCGCTGATGCTGATTTCGATGACTCCCGGCTTCTTGGCGGCCGTGCCGAGTGTGACGCTCGAACGCTGGTGGGCGGTCACGCCGCTGGCGAACATCGTGCTACTGGCCCGCGACCTCTTAGAAAATGGGGCCGATCCGGCCTGGGCAATCATCGCACTGGCATCGACGTTAATCTATGCGCTCACGGCGTTGGTTGTCGCGGCACAGATTTTTGGAAACGACGCGATCTTGTACGGCAGTCAAGATACGTGGGAAGACTGGATGCTGCGTCCCAAGCATGTCGTGCCGACGCCGACCATGGAGTTGGCAACGCTAACGCTGGCGATCATTTTCCCGTTGTTTGTGTGGCTGTCGGGCCAGGTAGGCTTGTGGGATCAGCTTTCGCTCCCTAATAAATTGATTGCCAACGGGATCATCACTGTGGGATTATTTGTGGTCATCCCGTTCGCCATGGCCTTTTGGCGGCACGTTTCTTTCGTGCAAGGATTTCAGCTCAGGCCATTCGCTCCACTGGCACTGGTCGGTGCGTTGTTGATCGGTTGTTCCATGTTTCCTATCGCTTGGGAATTGGTGCACCTGAGTGAGCTTCTGGGGTTGGCGGACCAATTGGCCGAACGGAAACTGCTTACCGCAGATTTGGCGAAACAACTGAAAGACCTGCCGATCGGCCTGGTGATTGTGTGCCTGGCGATCGCGCCCGGAATTTGCGAAGAGCTATTCTTCCGCGGATTCTTTTTCACCGCTTTGCAACGCCGGGCGGCGGGCATCACGGTCATTTTGCTTTCGGGAACAATTTTTGGGTTGTTCCATGTATTGATGGGGAGCGGGCTCGAAGTGCATCGCCTCTTCTCCACGACGGCCATCGGCATGGTGCTGGCTTGGATCGCGCTCCGCACACGCAGCATTTTCCCCGGAATGGCCGCCCATGCGATGCACAATTCATTGCCCCTGATGCTGCCGTTGTTGTCCACTCAGTTCAAGTTCTTGAATGAAGAGGTCGGTGCGCAGAGCCGGCATTTACCCCTGACCTGGCATGCCGTGGCCGCCGTGGGTTTAGTGGCGGGTTGTACGCTGGTTTGGTGGAGCACCCGGGAATCCGTTCGAGAGCCGATCGATCAAGCTACTTGATTAAAGTCGCCGCGAGTTGTGTCGGGCGACAAACCACGGTTGCTTGGGAGTCGGCAATCAGTTGGCGAGACTGATGCTCGCCCCAAAATAACTCGTTCAAGTAGATCGCGGTGGCGTTGCGAAATCTGCTTCCCCATTGGAAGATGGCCCCAGGAGAACAGCATGCGAATTTTGTTAGCTGCACCGCGTGGTTTTTGTGCCGGGGTGAACATGGCGATTGAAAGCCTCGACCTTGCCCTACAAGCGTTTGGGCCGCCGGTCTACGTCTATCACGAAATCGTGCATAACAAGTACGTCGTCGAGACCTTCAAAACGAAGGGGGCGATTTTTGTCGACCATGTTGCCGAAGTTCCGGCCGACGCCACCCTGCTCTTCTCCGCCCATGGCGTTGCTCCGGAAATTCGCCAGCAAGCTCGCGACCGGAACATCACCGCCATCGACGCCACCTGCCCACTGGTAACCAAGGTTCACCTGGAAGCCATTCGCTTTGCCCGCGACCACTACACCATTTTGCTCATCGGCCATGAAGGACATGACGAAGTGGTCGGAACGATGGGAGAAGCTCCCGAGGCCATCGTGCTGGTGGAATCGGTCGAGCATGTCGATCGGCTGGAATTTGCGCCTGCAACAAAGCTCGCGTATTTGACCCAGACAACCCTCTCAGTCGACGATGCCAACCGCATCATCGGCCGGCTGAAGGAAAAGTTCCCGCAGATCATCGGCCCGCCGAAGGAAGACATTTGCTACGCCACCCAGAACCGCCAAGAAGCGGTTCGCATCCTGGCCAGCGAGGCGAATGTGGTTCTGGTAGTCGGCAGTCAAAACAGTTCGAATAGCCAGCGATTAAAAGAAATCGCCCGTGAACTTGGCATTCGAGGATACCTGATTGATAGTGCCCAAGACATCGACCGCTCGTGGTTTTCGGCCGAGGACACTGTGGTGGTGACGGCAGGTGCCAGTGCACCGGAATCGATCGTCTCGGAATGCGTCGATTTTCTGCGCGCGGAGTTTGGCGGAACGGTCGAGCCACGAGTGATTCGCCAGGAAGATGTGCATTTTCAGTTGCCGAAGGAACTGCGGGGAGTTGAGTTGAAAGCCAAGTCTTGAAATTCAACGAGAATAGTTTGCTCCCGCGACTTGCCGAGCCGTACAATGCAGGGAGATTCTTGTCCGCCGGCAATATCAAAGGAGTGAGCGATGTTCGCGACTCTCAATCATGTGGGAAGAGCATTGTTTCTCGCCCTTTGGGCGGGCACGTTTGTCTTAGCGCAAGATGAACCGAGAGGTGTCTTCCAGCAGCGTCCCTACGACGGCTTGCAGGCTGGTCAAGATGCTTATCGCCTGGGGGAGGAACGACGGCAACAAAACATTGCCGACCAGGCCTCTTTGAATGACGCTTTGAGCGATTGGCGAAATCAGGCTGGTTCCGTGGTCTACTATCGGCCGCCGGGCTTCAACGGCTACCGCTACGGTGGCGGAGCACTCCGGGCCGACATCACGTACGGCAATTCTTGGGGAGGTGGCGTTGGCGGGTACGGCGGATATGGTTACGGCGACGGCTACGGAGCAAGCGGCGGTTATCAAAGCCACTATTTCGTAAGTCCCATAGGCCCCGGTGCTGGTTACTACCAGAATGGTCCCACCGGCGGTTTTTATCGCCCTGGCTACGCGATTGTGGTTCCCAGCTATCCCACCCCGATCCGGCAGCCGATTGGTCAATGGAATGGTCAGACCGGACCGAATCGCTGGGAGTCTCACCCGGTTTACCGCGATGAAGATGTGATCCCGGTCGAAGAGCAGGAGACGCCGCCACCACCCTCGGCAGGTTCGATCGTGAAGCCCAAGATTATCGTTCCGCCGCCGCGAGAATATTGAGGTTCCGGCAGCCGAACATCGCTCGAATTTAGCGAGCGAATTGATCCGTGACCGTGTAAGATAGTTTTCATGGAAGAAACCGAGATTCCCGCTGCCGATGTGGTCCCGCAAGAGCTCTTGGAACCCGAGAGCATTCTGGAGCGTTGCGAACGCCGCCTGGGATATGTCTTCAAAGATAAATCACTTCTCAAAGCAGCCTTGACCCACGCTTCGGGGGCCCAGCACCGTTTGGCCTCGAACGAGCGACTGGAATTCCTGGGGGATGCGATCCTGGGATTGGTCATTTGCGAGCAGCTTTACCGCCAGTATCCCCAGTATCTCGAAGGGGATCTCACCAAAATCAAGTCGGTAGTCGTCAGCCGGCAAACCTGTGCGAAAATCAGCGAAGCGCTCGGATTGCAGGAGTTTTTGATCGTCGGCAAAGGGATGACGACCCATCCTTCGGTGCCGTTATCGGTGCTGGCCGATGTATTCGAATCGCTGGTGGCAGCCATGTACTTGGACGGCGGCGACGCGGCCTCTCGGCAGTTCATCACCTCGTTTCTGGGCCCAGAAGTCGAATTGGCCGAAGCTGGCGAGCTGGGGGGCAACTACAAGTCCCTCCTCCAGCAACTCGCCCAGCGGGAATTCGGCAATACACCGTCGTATCAGCTTGTCGACGAAAAGGGGCCCGACCACAGCAAGTGCTTCAAGATATCGGCTGCGGTCGGCGGCACGCGGTACACCCCGGCATGGGGGCGCAATAAGAAAGAAGCCGAGCAACGGGCCGCGTCGAACGCACTCTCCGAGATCAAAGGGGAACCCCCTCCTTTCCCGACCGACAGTTGATGAATTTTGTGCGCCAAAACCTGCCTGTTTCTGCTCAGCGCTTAGAATACAATGAGTTTGGCTCGGGCTCTCATCTTGCTTTGCTCCTCTCCGGAACAGATACTCGCGATTCGATAATCGCCTCCTGGAAACCAGGGCGGGCCTGACGGGAGTCGTCTGTCGTCAGCAAAGAACAGGCAAAATCAGCCCCAAAGCAGGCAATTTACGGCAGTGCAACGCTTCGTCTGGGGCGAACTTGATTCGGTTTAAAGGCTTAGAAAATGGTAGTGCGCAAGGGTGATTTCACGGAAATTCTGCTGCGGCGTCGGATCATCAGCCAGGACCAATTGGCGGAGGCGCGCAATGTGTCGCGCGAAAAGGATGAGCCGATTTCCGATTGCCTGATTCGCCTGGGCTACGCGTCCGGCGAAGAAGTGATGAAGGCGGTCGCTCAGGAGCATGGTCGAGAGTATGTCGACCTGAACGAAATCACTATTCCCGACCAGGTGGTGGAACTGGTTCCCGAATCAGTTGCCCGTGAAAACGTCATCATGCCGATGGCGGAAATCGACGACACCCTGAAAGTCATCGTCAGCGATCCCTACGACATCGACACCCTGGAAAAGCTCCGCTTTATCCTGAATCGGAAGGTTGAAATCGCCCTGGCTCCCCGGGAAAACATCCTGGAAGCCATCAACCGGTACTACGGGCAGGCAGAAGGGGAATCGGCGGACTCGATGCTACAAGAGTTCACCGATACGGCGATCGACTTCACGGAAACCGAAGGACCGGCCTCGGGGGGGAACGAAGTCGTTGACGAAAACAGCGCCCCGGTCGTAAGGCTTGTGAATCTGATGATTCAGGAAGCCCTGCAGTTGCGGGCTTCCGATATTCACATCGAACCCTTCGAAGAGGTGGTACGGATTCGCTATCGAATCGACGGCGTTTTGGTGAAACGGGATAGTCCTCCCCGCCGGATGCTGGGAGCGATCGTTAGCCGTTTGAAGATTCTGGGGAAGATGGATATCTCCGAACGCCGCCGTCCCCAAGACGGACGCATCAAAGTTAGCTTCGGTGATAAAGACCTGGATCTGCGCGTCAGTATTATTCCAACTAATCATGGTCAGTCGGTCGTAATGCGACTTTTGGACAGGGATAATATCAAAGTCAGCGTAAAGCAATTGGGGTTCACGGAGGAGAATTTCAATACGTTCCAGCAGCTCATCAAACGCCCGAACGGAATTTTGCTGGTTACGGGTCCCACGGGTTCAGGCAAGACGACGACCCTGTACTCTTCTCTGAACTTCCTAAACCGCCCCGACAAGAAGCTCATCACGGCCGAGGACCCGGTTGAATACTACCTGCCGGGGATTAACCAGGTCGAAGTGAAGCACAACATCGGGCTCGATTTTGCCCGCATTATTCGGTCGATGTTGCGTCAGGCCCCGAATTGCATCCTGGTGGGGGAAATCCGCGATCAGGAAACTGCATCGATGGCTATCCAAGCTTCTTTAACTGGACACTTGGTTTTAAGTACACTACACACGAACGATGCGCCCAGTGCTGTAACACGCATGACGGACATGGGGGTTCCCAATTATCTCGTCGCTAGCTCCGTGGTCGCGGTGCTCGCGCAGCGTCTCGTCCGACTGATTTGTCCCAAATGCAAGCAGCCAACCACACTTTCCGAGGCCGTCTGTCGCGATGCTGGCATCACTGCCAAGATGCAGGCCGAGGCGACGTTCATGAAGGGGAAGGGGTGCCCCAACTGCAACAAGAGTGGATACCGCGGACGCAAGGGGATTTTCGAACTGATGATCATCACCTCGAAGATTCGCGAGCAGATTTTCAAGCACGTCTCGGCGACCGAGATTCAGCGGGTAGCAATCGCCCAGGGAATGAAGACGCTGTACATGGACGGCATTATCAAAGTCTGTCGCGGCGTCACGACCTTGGAAGAGATCTACCGCAACGCCAAGCGTTCGGAGCAGGACAATTTCTCCGATTTGTAGTCCGCCCGCCTGTCAGGGAATTCGCGCCGTTTTTCCGTCACTTCCGGAACAATGCGTTCTGGAACTGGCCCCCTGCCGGCCAGTCCGCAATAATCACCACGGCTAATGCCACGGCAGGCTTTCGGAACAAAGCACTGTCCAGGATTAGTTCTCTCATCTATTCGCGTCATTTGGAACAGAGGTCTACGCATAACTTCTCTCGCGAAGTGAGGATTTGTTCCTCCCTTCTCGGGTTATTCACTCAGTTTCTGTCTGATGATCCGTTTTGAACGGCATCAGCCAGAAAATGTCGCCCCCGGTACGGAATTACCATGGCCACGATTCTCATCGACAAACTGTTGCAAGCTGCCGTCAAACAAGGGGCGAGCGATATTCATATCGTGGTCGGCCAGCCACCGGTCTTTCGGTTGCACGGTCGGATGCGTAAGCTCGAAACCAAGGTGCTGGAAGCGGACGATGCCGTCGGCCTGATGAAAAGCATCGCTCCCGAGCGCTGTCAGCGAGAGTTGCAGGAACGTGGCAGTTCCGACTTTGGGTTCGCTTTCGGTGATCTGGCCCGCTTCCGCGTCTCGATTTTCAAGCAACGTGGCTTTGTGTCGATGGTCTTGCGGCAGATTCCCAACGACATGCTCAAGCCGGAGCAACTGGGCCTGCCCGACGTGGTCACCAAACTGGTAATGCGTCCCCGCGGACTGTTTCTGGTTACTGGCCCCACGGGATCGGGAAAAAGCACCACCCTGGCCAGCCTGGTCAATTACATCAACGAGAACGTTGACCATCACATCATTACGATCGAAGACCCGATCGAGTTTTACCACTACCACAAAAAGTCGACGATCAATCAGCGCGAAATCGGGGTGGATGTTCCCTCCTTCTCGGAAGCAATTCGCCGTGCCCTGCGGCAAGACCCGGACGTCATCCTGGTCGGCGAAATGCGTGACTTAGAAACGATCGAAGCGGCCATTAGTGCGGCCGAAACCGGTCACGTGGTGTTCGGCACTCTGCACACCAATAGCGCTCAGGGAACCGTGAACCGCATTATCGATGCCTTCCCCGGCAACTTGCAGGACCAGGTTCGGACGCAGCTATCGACCTCCATCATTGGAATCGTTGCTCAGACGTTGCTCCCTAGAATTGGCGGCGGACGGGTGGCAGCCTACGAGATTCTGGTCGTCACCCCAGGCATTGCGAACTTGATTCGCGAAAACAAAACATTCCGCATCAACTCGGCCATTCAAACCGGGATGAAGTTCGGCATGCAATTGATGGACGACCATCTCTTTCGGCTCTGGCGTGAGCAGAAATGCTCGCTCGAAGATGTGTTGTCCAAAGCCCAGATTCCCGACGAATTGGCCAAGCGAATTGTTGCCTGCCAGCGAGGGGAACCAGATGCACCCCAGCCGATCGGCGATGGCACGCCGCGTCCTGGCGGCCACTAGAACCACACAACTAACCTTGCGGATATAAGCACACATGGCACTGCGTAAGATCGGTCAAATTTTTGTCGACATGGGGTTCATCTCCGATGACCAGCTGACCATGCTGCTGGAGGAGCAGGAGCAGCGCCCCGGGCAAGTGCTCGGCAAAATTGCCGTCGAACTGCAGATGCTCACCAGCGAGCAAGTGGTGCAAGCCCTGTCCGAGCAGTTGGGGCTGAAGGTCGTCGAACTGGGGGATCTCACCCTGCCGGCAGAACTTCTCGGCAAGCTAACCGAATCGATGGCTCAGCTTTATCGAGTCGTTCCGATTCACTTTGAAGGGAATTCTCTCACGATCGCGACCTGCGACCCGCAGAACATCACCATCGAAGACGAGCTCCGCTCGCTGCTGGGTTACGAGATTCGCATGGTGATTGCGACGGAAGAAGACATCCAGCGCGTCATCGACAAATACTACAACTCCGACAAAGAATCGATCGACGGGATCATTAAGGATTTCGAGTCGGACAATGAACTGAAGCAGGCGATCTCTGCACTCGAAACCGGTGGGCCGATCAATCTGAGCGCGATGGAGAACCTGGCCGACAGCGCGCCGGTTCGCAAGCTGCTCAACATGGTGCTGCTGATGGCGATCAAGGACCATGCCAGCGACATTCACTTCGAACCGTTCGAAGACGAATTCCGTATCCGGATCAAAGCGGACGGCGTGTTGTTCGAGATGGTTCCTCCGCCGCGGCATCTGGCGTTCGCGATTACCACGCGCATCAAAGTGATGGCGAACCTGGATATTGCCGAGCGACGTCTGCCGCAGGACGGCCGAATTGAATTGATGGTGGGTGGTCACCCGGTCGATCTGCGCGTGAGCGTGTTGCCGACCCTGTTCGGCGAAAGCGTGGTTATGCGCGTGCTCGATCGTTCGGTCGTCTCGCTCGACTTGAAGAAGGTGGGGATGAATGTCGAAACGATGAAGGCCTTCCGCACCACGATGGATCGTCCCAACGGCATTGTGCTGGTGACCGGCCCGACGGGTTCCGGCAAAACCACCACGCTCTACTCGGCCTTGAGTGAACTGAACTCAATGGAAGACAAACTCATCACCACCGAAGATCCGGTGGAATACGATATCGACGGCATCGTGCAGATTCCCATCGATCACGATATTGGGGTCACCTTTGCTGCTTGCTTGCGGGCGATTCTGCGGCAAGACCCGGACATTATTCTCGTCGGCGAAATTCGCGATCTGGAAACCGCCAAGATCGCCATTGAAGCCGCGCTCACCGGGCACTTGGTCTTTAGCACGTTGCACACGAACGACGCGCCGAGCACAGTCACGCGGTTGCGCGACATGGGGGTGCCAACCTTCATGATCACCGCCACGGTCGAGGCCGTTTTAGCCCAACGGCTGGTCCGTAAGATTTGTGCCAACTGCAAAGAAGTGGCGACCGGGGTGCCGGCCGAAGTTCTCTCGGATCTGGGCATCCCGCTCGAGTTTATGAAGGACAAAAAGTACTATCGCGGCGCGGGCTGCGATATTTGCAACAACACCGGCTACAAGGGACGCAGTGGCTTGTTCGAACTGATGATCATGAACGATACGATTCGGGACATGATCATGGCCAATGCCTCGACGGACGAGCTCCGCAAGGCAGCAGAAAAGTTCGGCATGGTCACGTTGCGAACGGCCGGATTACAGGGAGTTTTTGCCGGGGTTACCACCTTCGACGAAGTCCTCCGCGAAACCGTTTTGGAAGCGTAAGTGTTGGCATGCGGGCCTCGGTTACGGGGACCGCACCTACAGGCGAAATCAGTTAGTGGCCTTGATTGGCGAAGGAGCAGGCGATGCCGCAGTTTCAATTTGAAGCCATGGACGCTACCGGACAAGAAATCCGGGACGTAATTGAAGCGCAGACCGAAGAAGAAGCCCAGCAGACGATTCGCGGGATGGGGTATTTTGTAACCCGCATCTCCGCGAAAAAAGGGGCCGAGGTCGCCCGCACCTCGACGGGCAAAAAGAAACGTCCCCTCGCCCTGGGTGGCACCAGCAGTAAGCAACTGGCCACCTTCACCCGGCAGCTCTCCATTCTGCAAGACGCCGGCCTGCCGATCGTGCGCTCGCTCCGCATTCTGGAAGGGCAGCAAAAGCCCAGTAAGCTCAAGAACGCTTTGATGGATGTGACGGAGGAAATTGAAGGGGGTAACACCCTTTCTGAAGCGATGGGCAAAAGCCCGAAGGTCTTCAGTCGCCTGTACGTCAACATGATCAAGGCGGGCGAAGCGGGTGGTGCGCTCGAAGTAATTCTCCGCCGCTTGTCGGAGTTCCTCGAACGATCCGAATCGCTCAAAAAGAAGATCCAAGGGGCGATGATCTATCCCGTGATCGTCGTGTTGGTGGCGGTCTTGATCTTGACGTTCATCATGATCTGGATCGTGCCCGTGTTTGACAAAATGTTCGAGGAGTTCGGCCTGAAACTCCCCGTTCCGACGGTGCTGCTGGTGAATACATCGCGGTACATCGCCACCTATTGGTATCTGCTGTTCATCGTCCCGATCTCGATCTGGCTGTTCATCAAGCTGGTTCGCAAATTCAAGAACGGAAGGTTGGGGTGGGATCTCTTCATGCTCCGATTTCCCATCATTGGGAAACTGATCGAAAAGAACATCATGGCCCGCACCACGCGCACGCTGGGAACCCTGGTGGCGAGTGGTGTGCCCATTCTGGAAGGCTTGAACATCACCAAGGAAACTTCCGGCAATGCGATGTTTGAGCGGCTGTTTTCCAAGGTCTCGGATGCGATCCGCGAGGGGGAAACCATTGCCAAGCCTCTCGCTATCCATTCCAAGCCGGGCTTTCATCCGGTGGCGGCCTTTTTCTGGCTGATGGTTTCCACGGCCGCCCCGCTGGTCATTCTTTGTTTGCCCCGCATGGAAGGGGACGACAAAAGCATTGCTGAAATGATCGGGATGCAGAACATGATCCTGGCTACGGTGGTCTGCGGGGCACTGGGGCTGGCCTTTTACTACATGCGCATGAACGAACGAGTGGCGGACGATCTGGTGGTGAACATGGTGGACGTCGGTGAAGAGACGGGCGAACTGGATACCATGCTCTACAAGGTTGCCGACGTGTTCGACGAAGAAGTGACCACCCTCACCGACGGCTTGATGAAATTGATCGAGCCGATGTTGATCGTCTTCCTCGGGGTGGCGGTCGGCTTCATCGTGATTTCGTTGTTCCTCCCCCTCATCGAACTGATTCAAGGGCTCAGCGGCGGCTCGAAATAGCCCCAGCACCCACCAATACCAAGGAGTTAGGGTATGTCGACAAAACACAAAGTCCAGCGCGGCTTCACGCTGGTGGAAATGCTGGTGGTGATCTTCATCATCGGTGTGCTGGCGGCGCTACTGATCCCGGCCATCGGCATTTCGATTCGGGTGTCCCAGAACACGCACATGACGTACGAACTGGGAAACTTGAAGCAAGCGGTGGAGTCGTACAAAAATACGCGTGGCGACTACCCGCCGAATTTTTCAGAGGGGGATTATGCAACGGCCGCGGCGAATAACTCAGTCGTCCGCCGACATCTGCAATTGGTTTTCCCCAAGATCAATCCCACCTATATGGCGACCGGCGGCTCCGGGCCGATCTTCAGCAACAACTTTGCTAACCAAATTGACGAAGCTGAATCGCTGGTCTTTTGGCTGACTTACACCATGGACGACGTGCGTGACCCAATCTCGTTCACTAAGTCGGGGAACGATTTCACGTTTGCCAAGCCACAGAAGATCTTCTTTGAATTTGATCAGCGGCGGCTCGACGACAGCGATGGGGACGGCTTTTATTCGTACAAGCCGAAGTATGCCAAGGACACGCATTACGTTTACTTCGATAGCCGCTCGTACGGTAACGCGAACGTGAAGTACTCGGAATATCCCAACGCGCGCCCCTACTTCAAAGCGAACAATACGGCTTCCCCCACCGAAGCCATCGCTCCCAAGGCCTTTCAGATCATCTGCGCTGGTCGTGACGGCGACTTTGGTGCGCCAAGCACTTTGCCGAAGGACATCACCTTCGCCACGCAATTCTTTCCGACGAATAGCGACTTCACCACCGCCAACAGCGGCGAGTACGACAACCTCACCTCCTTCAGCGAAGGCAAGACGTTGAACGACATGCTCCCGTAGTTCTCGTCCGTTGCCCCGGAGGCTCGACCCATGAAAATCACTTTCACCCATCACCGACGCAGCGCTGCCAGCCGTCAGGGGTTCACCCTGGTCGAGTTGCTGATCGCAATTACGATCTTGGCCATGCTTTCCGCGCTGTCGATGTCGATGCTGCGGAACGTGGCCGAGTATTCGCGTATCGATCGCGCGAAAGTGATGGTTAAGCGGCTCGATTCGTACGTCATGGAGCGTTACAACGGCTATCAAACGCGAACGGTGCCGATTCGGTTTGCCGCGGGCACCTCCCCCCAAGTTGCCGCGCAGACCAGGCTGCAAGCGATTCGCGAACTGATGCGGCTGGAACTGCCCGATCGCCAAGGGGACTTGGACTATCCGAACGCTACGGTTCGCTTGCAAGTCCTGACGAGTGTCCCATCCGCGGCGCGAGCGATGCGCCGCAAGATTGCCGGCTTTGAAGCCGCCTCCGGCAAAACCTGGTCCGCTCCCAACGAAGGGGCCGAATGTCTGTATCTGATTCTGGCTACGATGCAGTCCGATGGCAAAAGTGTGCTCGACGTGTTCTCTGCCTCGGAAATTGGGGATACCGATAACGACGGCGTGCCAGAAATTTTGGACCCCTGGGGGGTGCCGATTGTCTTCATTCGTTGGCCCGCCGGCTTTTTGTCCGATGCTCCGCTCAATCCGTTGTTGTCTCCTAATCAGCTGATGGTGACTTCACAAATTCAGGATGGAACTGAGGCTCCCGATCCCTTCGATCCGCTGAAAGTTGATCCGCGGTGGTCCAATGCCAGCAGCACGTTCAAGCCGTTCGCACTCAAGCCTTTGATTTGCTCTTGCGGACAAGATCGCGAGATCGGCCTGGTGACATTCGATTACGACCCCAGCGCCCCGGGGACGATCATTCCCTTGTTTCAATACGATCAAGGGAACGATCCCTACATTAAACTTCCCAACTGCCAGCGCTGGCTCGCCGAGCCGTTCGAGAGTGGCGAAGGCTACCAAGACAACATCACCAATCACTATGTGGAGACCCCCTAACATGCGAATGTTTCGTCTCCCTCCGGCAACGCGACGTGGTTTCACTTTGGTGGAACTGTTGGTGGCGATGTCGATTGCCGTGGTGCTGATCGCGATTGCCTTGCCGCTGGCCAAGTTCAGTATCGAGGAAGGGCGTTCGCGGGAAGCCTCGCGGCAACTCAACGCGTTTCTTTCGCGGGCGAAAGCGCAGGCCGCGTTTACGGGTCGCCCGCATGGCGTGTGGATCGAACGAGATCCGTTAGACGCCACTCGCGCCACGCAATGTTTTTTGGCCGAGGTTCCGCCGCCGTTTGGGGGCGCAGTCACCGATGCCAAGGTGAAGTTTAGCGGGGGCATGCTTAACTTTGTGATGGCCGACGGGACCACTCCCGACGGCAACTCACAGGCGATTATTAGCACCCTCTTTCCGCAGGCTGGACTCGGGTTTGGGATCCGGTTCGATTTCAAAGGGCCCGTCTTTACCGGGACGTCGACAGCAACCGGTTTATCTTTGCCGAGCGGACCGCAGAACCTCGACCCGAACCGAGGCTATCCCTACCAGATTTATCGCCTGCCGCAGAAGATCAGCAATATCGACATCGAACTCCCCAAGGGAACCTTTATCTCGCTGGAACAATCGGGCGTCGGTGCCGCGGGGACGGAGTTTAATTTTGGTAACAATCCGGTCGTCTTGATGTTTGCTCCATCGGGGGTCGTCAGCAGTGTCCATGCGGATGGCCTGGGGAGTCCCGTTCCGAACAGCACGATTCACTTTCTCGTCGCTCGCTTGCGTGCGGACAATCCTCCGCCGTCGGTGCTCGAGGATAGCAACAACTATTGGGTCAGCACTGGCAATCTCACCGGTACGATCGCCACGAGTGAAGTGGGTTACGACGGCGCCGGAAATATGCCGACCATTGCGGATGGATCGCTGACCGTGGCCGAGTCTCGCTTTTACGCCATTCGTTACGACCAAAAGGGAGGTCGTTAATGAAACGTCCTGGAATCACACTGCTGGAAGTTTTGTTTGCCATGCTGGTCGGCACAATTGGCTTGCTGGGGGCGATCTCGCTCCTGCCGGTCGCCATCGAGCAAGCCAATAAAGGTCGCGAGGCAGACGCTCAGGTCATTGTGGGGGAAGCAGCGGTCAACGAGTTCAAGGTTCGGGGCTGTTATCTGCCCGATCTGTGGGTCGTATGGGATGGGGCTAATTTTTTGAACTTCAATGGTCAGGCGGGGGCCTGGCAGTCCCATAACGGAACCGCGGCAAGCCCCAGTACCAGTCCGCCGCAACAAGCGGCCGCGTTTTGCTACGATCCGCTCGGCGTGGCCAATTATTTGCCCGGCACACCCGCCTACGCTCAATTTCCCTACAGCCGACCGACGTTGAATATTTTCCCCAGTGGTGTGCGCGCGCCGGTGATGATTCGCGCCGGAATGGCGCAGTTCGCCATGAATGCGGGGGTGCTCGACGTAGCCCGGCCGTATCAAAGTGTTTCGCGTCAGTTTGCCGAGACCGTTTGCTTCTCCTCCGACGAACTCCGTCTGGAACGTCCCGAAGAAGCGACCAGCCCGGCCATCACTACCTTTGATGAATTGAACATGCGGCCGGAAACCGTTCCCGATCGCCAGTTTTCCTGGTTCGCGACGATGTGTCCCAAGACCGATGGCCAATCGGACGAATACGTCCTTTCCATTGCCGTCGTTCATCGTCGCCCGTTGCCTCCGTTTACTCCCGATCCGCTCGGCGAACGAGTGAGCGGGATTACTGTCTACGACGGCATCACTGGTGGCGATGCCGTGCTACATGGTGCGACCGAAGCCGATGTTGCCGTTCGCAACGGCGATTGGATCATGCTGGTCGGCACCACCAATACCACTCCTGGCGCTGGGGTAACGGCGGAAGATCCCCAGGCTCGCTTCAGTTGGTACAAGGTGATCAGCTCGGAAGCGACCGCCACGCAAACATCCACTTCGCCTGAAAATTGGGATCGCGAAATCACGCTCTACGGTCCTGATTGGACTGTGCCAACGACACAAACTTACGCCGTCCTCATGACTGGGGTCACGGCCGTCTTTGAACGAACGATTCGAGTGCAGCGGACTTCGTTGTGGTATTAGAGGCTGTTTTTTGGCAGCCCTCACTCATCCAATAGTACTCAGCGATTTTCGACAGGTTTTGGAACAGAGATTTTTGGATGACAAACCCGCAGCGCAAGCGAGGGGGGAAGCGGACCTAAACGCCGCTTCCGCAAGCGCCGCAGGTTGGTGATCGCAGGTTAACTTTTCGGCTGGGAGGCTACTTATCATGTCCACTCCGGATCTTATCACCGCTCGTCGTCGAGCTCGTTTCGCCCGCCGTGTCGCTCGTGCCCGCAAACGGGGCATGGTGCTGCTCGTCACCGTCAGCCTGCTGACCTTGTTCCTGCTGATTGGTGTCACCTACGCCGTGGTCGCCGTCGTTTATCGCGACGCGGCCCGCAGCAATGCCGACCGTGACCTGCACGAAGATCCGCCGGAAAAATTGCTCGAATCGGCCTTCTACACGCTGATTCGCGACCCCTCCGATAACGATGTGAACAACCCACTCCGCGGCCACGGCATTTTGCGGGACAAGTACGGGGCGAGTGTCCGCGCGGAAACGGCGAGCAACATCACGGCCGTTCCCTCGGCATCTGGCGGGCAGTCGGGGTTATTGGAATTTTCGGTGACGTTCACGGGTGCGACTCCGCCACCGGTAATTTTGCAGCAGATGTATGGGCACTATGCGGGCTGCGTTTTGACCTTCCTCTCCGGGCCGATGAAGAATGTCAGCACGCGGATCGTGCAACATGATGTAGACGCCAGCGGGAATGTAAAGCTAGTGATCGTTGCGCCGGAGGAAGCTGGCAATCAGGGCTTGCCGATGGGGGGGCCGGTTCAGATTCTCATCAACGGTCGCGAGTTTGCCGGTGCCGGGGCAGGCTTCAACTTCGCCGCTACTGCTGCACCTTGGCTCAGCGACGAAGCGCTGCGACCCAACCGCAAGGGAGACAGCCGAGCCGACCTGTACAGCCAGTATCTGGAGGCCGGGGCGAATGAATCGTACGACGCTGCCGATTATCAGAATCCTTTCCTGGCGGCGTTGGTGGTCGATCCCTCGAACGAAAACAACATTCTGGCGGTGCTTCCTTCGTTTCACGATCGGGCGTTGATTTCTTTTAAGGGGGGAGCCCCAAACAAATATCAGTACACGTTCCGACCCACGGACGACGATCCATTTCTCCGAATCAACACTGCTGCCTTCCCACAGTTGCAAAGCAGCAACGGCCCATGGACCGCCGATGTTGCCGGAACGCCCATCGCACAATGGGTCGGCGATGTCGATAACGACAACGACGGCATTCCCGATAGTGTGTGGGTCGATGTGGGCTTGCCGATCCGGCGCTCCAAATCAGGTCGGCTGGTGAAGCCCTTGGTGGCCTTCCTCTGCCTGGATATGGAGGGGCGCTTCAATGCGAACTTCCACGGCAAGTTCACCGATGCATTGCCCGGGGCGAAAGCACCGCGCACCGATCATGCGGCCCTCGCCGGGGGTGTGAATACGGCCACTCTGCCGGAAGGGGCCGGGTTTGGTCCGCCGGAAATTTCGCTCAATGCGCTCTTCAACGATAAGCCGAAGTACGATTCGCTCCTCTTGGGGAATGCACAGCATGTGGGGCGGTATGGCACTGATCAGCGCCCCGGTCGCCCGAATATTGATTACCCCGGCACGCTCGCCCTGGTGGAAGTGCCCAGCGATTATTTCGATGCGGCCCAGGCTTATCGTCGGGGCACGTACATGTCGGCTCCTGATCCGCATGGCCGGCTGGCGCTGGGGGTGAATCCGAATGGTTCCCCTCATCAGCCAATCTCCACGGCCGCAGGGTACGACGAACGAACCGATACCGATTACGAACTGCGCTCCTTCCCTGGCTACGCGGCCGGCAGTGCTGGTTCCACCAACATGGTCGATCAGCCGTTCACTCCGGCCGAGTTGGAAGCGGTTCTGCGGCAGTTCGATAGCGATTCGTTAGGCTTGCCGCAACGCTTGCGGCAATTGGTCGATGGTGGCGTTCCTTCGCGGAAGAATCGCTTGCTTCTTACGACGGACAGTTACGATTCGCCCGCCCCATCACTCATTTCGGTTGGCGATTTGCAAACCTTGTCCCCCGGACTGTCGACCGGTTCGTTCTCCAACCTGGCCAGCAAGCGACTGATCCAGGCCGACGGTTCGCTGGCGGGCAATCCTGCCGCCCTCAAGAATCGACTGGGGCAGCTCTTTTCCTGGGAACTCTTGCGCGGCGAGAAGATGGATTTGAATCGTCCGTTTGGGAACGGCGTGGATGATAGTAACCCGCCACCCATGGCCAACGGATACTCCCCCGGCTTCCAGGTTTGCGACGAGTTCTGCCCCACCACCAATGGCGAATTCAATACGTCCAATCCGAAGGAATTTTTGCAAGGCTACGCGGCCAACGTTGGCGCGGCGGGAGCGACCACGATCATTCCGAACATGACCATCGTGGTGAATCACAGCAACAACAACGCGAACCTGAACATCGATCCGCGGCAAGTGATGGCGCGGCATTTGTACTGCCTGGGGATGCTGTTGAAGAGCCAAAACGCCCTGGTGGATCTCGATGCGGACGGCACCAACGATACGCCGCAAGAAGTCGCCCGTGCGATTGCGCAGTGGGCGGTGAACGTGGTCGATTTCCGCGACGCGGATTCGATCAACACGGGCTTTGAATACGACATCAATCCGTGGGATGGATGGGGCGTGGATGGTGATATTAGTGCGCCGACCACTGCCGGCGATACGGCACCGCTGGCGATGCGCGGCGTCGTCTGGGGTTGCGAACGTCCCGAACTAGTGATGACCGAAACGCTATTCATGCATGATCGGAAGACGGAAGACACAGAAGATGACGATGGGAGAATGACGCTGACGACAGACCCCAATGCGGCCATGCGGGACCCTCACTTTGATCAGCGTCTCATGCCGGAAGGTCTTGGTTATATCGAACTGTTCAATCCTTGGATGGGAACCGATCGCCAAGGGGCAGAACTAAGTTCGCTGTCTGGGCAAGTTGGTGTACAACTCGACCGGACTGATCCCGTTGCCAACTGCCCTGTTTGGCGCATCTTGGTGGTTCGCGGCGCGCCACTCACCAATTTCGATCCCGATGCTCCTGCGCCGGGTGGATTATCGACGACTTCAGTCGCGGTCGAACGAAGTGTTTACTTCACAAACTATTCGGGACTGACGAATCAGGCAACGACTCTGGGCGTTAATCCCAATCATGGTCTCGCGTTCTACCCCAATATCGCCGGCTTCTCACCGCTGCCGGTCGGTCCGGGACGATATGCGGTCATTGGTTCTTCGGGTCGCGATCCGGATGGCACGGGAAATCTCTTCACCGGCTACATCGGTCGCAATACGCTCGCTTCGGACACCGATCCGCTGCTGACCCAGACGCGGCGGATCGTCCTCGATACCACGAATAACACGGTGCAAGTTTTCAACCCGACCGCTGCAGACCCAGCGCCGGCCGTAAATGTCTCGGTCTTGCCAATCAATAGCCCACGTTCGTTCAATATCTCGGATGATCCGAGCCAATCTGGGGCTTTCGGGTACGGTGGGCATCTTCCAGCGGGAACGATTCCAACCACGGGGGAACCATTGTTTGATCCGCCGGTCGACCTACCGTTTGATCAAGAATTCGCGCGGCAACCCCCTACCACCGACGACATCACCATTCGCCACGACCGGATGCTGTACCTTCAACGGCTGGCGAATCCGCTGCAGCCTTGGAATCCTAACTCCAATCCTTATTTGACGGTTGACTCTCGTCCTGCCGATCTCACTTGCTACAACGGCTTGACGACCGATAACGATCCGATCGTAACGACCAACCCACCCCGTTATGACGTGGGATCGTTTGAACAAGGACATGAAGAGTTGGGTGGCACTTATGCCGGGCCGCGCCGCGTGCTGTGGCGTCGTTCCCCACTCAAGAACAATCCTGGTACCGATACCAAAACGGGTGCCGCCGATCACTTCTTCGATTACCAACTCAAGCACTCGCTCGGGTTTCTCAATCGGGCTTATCATCCCTACGTCATGGCGGGTTCCTTCATCGGCAGTCCTGATACGAGTGGTGGGCCGGCGTTCCCCTGGCTGACGTTCCTGAATCGTCCGCTCAATGGGCCGCTGGAAATTCTGTCGGTGCCACGCACCAGCCAGTCGCAATTGATGGAGCGGACCGGCTACGGAACGCCGACCAATATGTACAACCAGTCGAACTACACGTTCGGCCACCTGATGAACTACTGGCATTCCAGCAGTGCCGCTTCCGCGGGAACGCCGACGGAGGATTCACTGAATCTGCATCGCATTTTCGACTTTGTGACTGTCCCCTCGCGCTTTGCCGATGCCCGGCGGACCTTTAACTTTGTCGACATGCAATACGATCCGGCCACCGGCAACGGCATGAGCCCGTTCTATCAACTTTCTCCGCCGTTCAACTGGGTTTCGAATTTCCGCGATCCTGCCAAGCCGAACATCAACACGGTTTATTCCCCTTCCATGTGGAATGCCATTTTGAAAGGTCGGGTGCATCCCACCTGGAACGAACTGGTCGATAGCCGCCGTGGTTATGGGGCAATGAACGATGGGATCGTTAAGTACGAAAATCTGCCCACCTTCTTTGCCAATCCCTTCCGCGGCGAAGGAAGTGGCGGACTGGTGCCGGCCTCGCTGGCAGGACCACTCCAGCGGCCCGATGTCGATACGGGGCTACTCCGCACGAACCATATCACACCGAGTATGAACCCGACGGCCGGAGATCGACCGCTGTTCGCAGATACCAACAATACGCAGGCGTGCAATGACTTTACCCGCCAGCCCTATTTCCACAGCGAAAACCTCCACCGGATGAGCAACCTGGTGGGGACCCGGTCGAACGTGTTCGCGATCTGGCTGACCGTGGGGTATTTCGAGGTCGACCAAACGATGAACCCGCCGCGGTTGGGGGCGGAGATCGGTTCGCAGACCGGCGAAGTCAAGCGTCATCGGGCGTTCTATATTTTCGATCGCTCGATTCCGGTCGCCTTCGAGCCGGGGGAGAATCACAACGTCGATAAGGCCGTGCTGGTGCGGCGGATGATCGAGTAGGAGCTTCTGGATCCCCTGCCCTGCTGAGTCCTTACGCTACCGGAACTGATTGACAAACAATCAATCAGTTCTGATGATTGTAGGTCTGTTCGGCGCTGCCGCGTTCGGCCCGGAACCGTTGACAGGCTGCCAAGATCAGGGGGGCAAGTTGTTCCCTGTTCGAGTGCTAGCAGTTGCCAGTGCCGTGCGACGAAGGGAGAGGATTCTCCCGCAAGTCGCACCAATCGACGTCGATTGGCGCCCTGTTCAGGTGGTTTCCAGCCCCCTCGCAAGAGGCGCTAACAGCCAGGAATGAGCTTCTTGCCGTAAGTACTTACTTGAGAATAGATTTAGAGTTTTTAAAAGATGGTGGAAACGGTTTCCAAAACTATTCCTATGGGGGGCTGTTCACCCGGGTTTGGCGGTGCGATGGTTTAGGGAACCGAATGCTCCTTAGGCTGACTGAGATTTTTCCCCTCTGAGGTGATGTGATGAATCGAACGCAGAAACTTCCTACTCGCCGCCAGTTTGTCCAAGCTGCCGGGGTTGCCGCCGCGACGATGGCGAGCGGGATGGCTTTACCAAGCGTGGTTTCTGCGATCGAGCCGATCCCGCGGAATGGCGTGGCGAAGTTCAAGTTCAGCTTGGCCGCGTACAGTTACCGCGGGCTGCTGAGCGGGAAGGAACCGAAGCTGACCCTGGCCGATTTCATCAGCGACTGTGCCCGGTTTGGCTTGGAGGGAACGGAGCTGACTTCGTACTACTTCCCCCCTGCCCTGACGCACGATTACCTCCGCACCCTGCGCCAGCAATGTTTCCGCCTGGGTTTGGATGTTTCCGGCACCGCGGTGGGGAACGACTTTGGGTTTCCGCCCGGCGAAGAACGGCTGAAACAAATCGCCGCGACCAAACGCTGGATCGAAAACGCAGCCGCGCTGGGCGCGCCGGTAATTCGCATTTTTGCCGGGCACCACAAGCCGGATGTGCCCCCGGCGCAATCGCATTCGCTGATGGTGAGTGCGATCGAAGAATGTTGCGAACATGCGGGCAAATTCGGCGTGCATCTGGCCCTGGAGAATCACGGTGGGCCGACTGCGACGGCGGACGGACTATTGTCGTTCGTAAAGGATGTGCAGAGCCCGTGGTTTGGGGTGAATCTGGACACCGGAAATTTTCACAGCGAAGACGTGTATGCCGAGATGGAGAAGGTCGCGCCGTACGCGCTGAACGTGCAAGTGAAAGTAGTCACCTCCGGCCCCGACAAGCGAAAGGTGCCGACCGACTACACGAAGATCGCCAAGATTCTGCGCGACGCGCATTTTCGAGGCTACGTGGTGCTCGAATACGAGGAAGATGGGGACCCGCGGGTAGAATGCCCGAAGGCGCTGGAGAAGTTGAGAGCGGCGTTGGCTTAACAAAGTAGTAGGCACCCCGTGTGCCGTTCACGAGGAGGAATTTTTCCTAGAAGCTGCCAAGGTGCCACTGCTTGCTTGCCAAGCAGTGCCTCGATTTTGTTAAAGCTTTCGAATTGTTTGCACGCTTACGATCTTGTTTTGACTGACCGGGATGGAATGGAGCGAATGCAAACGAATGGAAAGATCATTCGGATCGCAGCACTGCTTGGCAAGCAAGCAGTGGCACGGAAAGTAGTAGGCGCACTCCGTGTGCCATTGGAGCTGGAAAGAGTTTGATTTGAAGTTAGTTTCGACTAGATCTTCGATGGAAAGCGGATGGTAACGAACGGCACACGGAGTGTGCCTATTACGGTGACCAACTGGTGACCATTCGCCGGAGTCCTTCCTCGGTGCTGATGCGCGGGGAGTAGCCGAAGTCGGTGCGGGCGCGGGTAATATCGAAGTAGTGATTAGTGGCGAGTTGACTGGCCAGGAAGCGAGTCATCGGCGGATCGTCCCGCCGGCCGAGGAGTTTCCAGGTGGCTTCGCAAGCAAGGCCGATGGAGTACGCGGCCCGGTAGGAGATTTTTTTCGTGACCGGCGGAAGGTTGGCGAGGGCGAGGATCTGATTGATCCAGCCCCAGCAGTTTTCTGGCTTCCCCTGACTGAGAAAATAGGCCTTCCCCGCGGAGGCACCAGTGAGGAGTGCTTCGGCTGCTTGCAGATGAGCCTCGGCCGCGTTTTCGACATAGCAGACATCGATGAGATTGTTGCCGTTGCCGACTTGTCGCAATCGCCCCGAGCGAGCGCGATTGATTAGACGCGGGATAAGATGGGTGTCGCGCGGGCCCCAAATGAGATGCGGCCGCAACGCGCACGTTTTGAGGTTCGAACTATTCGCCGCGAGGACGAGTTGCTCGGCGAGGGCTTTGGTGTGGGAGTAGTGGCCGAGCCACTTGGCTGGATAGGGCGTTGATTCGTCGATGCCGTTTTGATCGGTGCCGGCGAAGGTGACGCTGGGACTGCTGGTGAAAACGAGTCGGCCGACATTGTGTTGTTTACACGCGGCAAGAATGTTTTGCGTGCCGCGGGTGTTGATGTCGTAATAGTGCGACCACGGCCCGGCGAGACCGGCGACGGCGGCAACGTGATAGACGACATCAATGCCGCGGCAAGATTGGCTAACGATGTTCGCGTCGCGCATGTCGCCGAGAACAAGTTCGACGCCAAGTTGACGTAGATCGGGAACATCCCGGCGCACCAGGCCGTGCACTTGTTCGCCACGAGCGAGTAGTTGCTCGACGATATATCGGCCGAGAAAGCCGGCGGCACCGGTGACGAGGGAAGGCATGGGGTGAATCTCAGGCAAAGTCAACGTTGCTGAAGTCACGGAATTGGTGCTATAATGGTATTACATTGTTATACCAAGAAACGCGGAGCCAAACATGATCAAAAGCCTCGTCAAGCACGGCAATAGTTGGGCCCTGGTGATTGATCGTCCGATCCTCGAACTGCTCAAGATCGATCCGGAACAGCCGCTAGAGATTACGACTGATGGAGAGTCTATCGCGATCACGCCTGTGGGGAAGGCCCGGGGCAAGAGCTCGGTGCGGCAGGCCCGCCAGAAGGTGAATGTCCGCCATCGCAAGGCTTTCAGAAAGTTGGCCGAGTGAAGGGCGCATGATTTACTTTCTGGACCTAGACGACGTGCTTGAATCTCACGCCGAGCAAATTGCTAACTACGGCGGGAGCGAAGGAATCCGCGATGTGGGGCTGCTGGAATCGGCCGTGTCCCAACCGGCTGCCATGTTTGGCGGGCAGTACTTGCATACCGACTTGTTTGAGATGGCCGCCGCCTATCTCTTTCACATTGTGAGCAACCACCCGTTCCTCGACGGCAACAAACGAGTCGGCCTGGAAGCGGCGCTTGTCTTTTTGGAACTCAATGGGAAAACACTGGCAGTGACGGACGAAGAGTTGGTGGAACTCGTGTTGCGGACAGCACAGAGTCAAATCACGAAGGGGGAGATCGCGGCGTTTTTACGCAATCATGCAACTTGACCGCAAACTCGCGATCACGTTTCTCTGCTACGCCACATCCCAATTCCCATCCGGCAGATTTCCATCCGCATCAAGCGGCATGGGTCGCAATGAAACGATGATTTCCAAATCGTCGCGGCCGATCGTTTCGGGTAGGTATGCCGCGGAGCATTCGACTTCGAGGACATCGAGCGTGTGATGAATCCACATTAGGCGGGCGTCGGGCGGTTCGATGTAGCCGATGGTCGAGAGTGCGGCGTCGAGACATTCGCGGTCGGTAGGATAATCGAGTGGGAGCATCGCGGCCGTGGGATGCCCACCGGTGAGGCAGTTAATGCGCGTGATCCGTTGATCCATTTCTTCAATCACGCGGCTGCGACAGAACTCGCTGATGCCGATGCCGGTGGCGTTGCCGTGCGTTTGCGGCGTGAGAGAACGGACGATGATTCGCCGGCACTTGGGCCATTCGTGTTCCATCGCGACATGGTCGTTGTACTTCCGGCCGATGACGTTGGTATCCATGCCGGTGCCGCTGAGATTTTTTCCCATTTTGTCGACGATCAAAACGTCTGCTGTTTTGAAAGGCAGCCGCGGCAGCCATTGTTTGGCGAGGACGAGCAATTCTTTCTCGCGGTCTTCGAATTCATGCGGAGCAACCGCGCGGATCAGGGCGGTTTCGTCGAGGGCGTTTTCGACAATCGCAAGACCCGCGACAACGCGGCAACGAGTGAGCACTTCACGAGCCACGCTCCGGACGATCTGGCCAAAACTGTGGGTCATGATGACCCGGTGATAGATTTTTGCTCCTTCGTGCTTGCCGAGGCCGATGAGCATCATCTTCATCAAGCCGCTTTCGATGTCGCCGACGAAGCCAGTGTGGGGCTTAATTCGGCCGACGACCAAAACGTGATCGGCACCAAACGCGTGTCTATCGAAGTGAACCGGAAAACCTTCTGCCGCTTGGCAGACGACGACCGTTTCCATGCTCGAACGAATCGGGCAGCCGCAGTATTCTTCAGTGACGCCGTAGCCTTCGATGAGCGCCTGTTGCCCCGCAGCCGAGCCACCGCCGTGACTTCCCATCGCAGGGACGATGAACGGCAGTGCCCCGAGCGACTGAAAATGTTGCACCGCTGCCCGGATGATTTCTTTGATGTGCGAAATGCCACGACTGCCGACGGAGATCGCAACCGATTGCCCGGGACGAACGCGGTCGGAAAGATTCAGCCGAGCAAGTTCGGTCGCAACGGTGCCGGAGATATTGTTCAGGCGTGGCGACTCGAAGGTTTGACGCACTCGGAACAGCGGTGGGTACATGTCAATGATCGTCGGAACGATCGGGAGAGGAACGAAGTGCGAAGGGGTCTTCGCTACCTTGGTTTTAGACGAAGGGGTCCATGAATTATAGAGTGGTGCTCGGTCGGACCATCGGCAGTGGCGAGTTTAGAACTTTCCCCGCTGACGTTCTTTGGCGGGCAGAATTTCCAGGCAGGTGGTCCACCAGCCGGTGAGAATGGTTTCTATGAACTCTTCGGGCAGATGCTCGGCCCGCATCTCTGCGGCGAGGCGACCATGGTCGTACTGCACCGGAATGAATTGAACCTGAATGTCCGCCGTTTGCGAATCGGCCTCCAGCAGGGTGTACCAAACATTAGTCCGGCCATCGTTTTCGGGGCGGCCGAGAACGCCAACATTCACGAACTGCTTGCCGCTCGGCAGTTGCCGCTGCCACTTCAGGCCGGTGTGCGTTGTGGCGATCAGATCGGCCTGGTGTACTTGGCCCAACCATTCCAGAAAACTGTCGGGGGTGGTCGATTCCCAGAGGAATTCGTTCATCTGCCGCGGACTGCCATGACAGAGCAAAACCTTCTTGCTACCGAGTTCCAATCGGATCTCCGCCGGCAGCGTTCCCAAGAGTTTGCGGTGCGCCAACGATGTGTTGGCAAAAGTGTATTCGTAGCTGATCCGCGCGAAGTGGTTGTCGCGCGGATCGGTGTAGCCACATTGGCAGTCGGGCAGATCACGGGCGAGGGAATCGTCGTAATTGCCGCGAATGCAGACGACGTTGTTTTCCTTCAGCAGCGGAAAAACGCGATCGGGGTGAGGACCAAACGCGCCGAGATCCCCCAAGCAGTAGATTGCATCCACGCCGCGCCGCTTCACATCGGCAAGCGCGGCCTGCACCGCCAAGTAGTTGCTATAAATTCCGCCGAAAAGCGCCAGTCGCTGCCGCGACATGATTACATCAAGCTTTCCAGCAGGCGACACATCTTGCGTAATTCGGTAGCATGGTCCACCCCTTCCATCTCGGTGATGTTGATGCTGAGGGCGCGGTTGTATTTCTGCCGTTCGAGTTGCTGCACAATTCGGCCGTACTCGATTTCACCTTGGCCGACGCGGACCTGCAGTTCCTTCTTGCTCGAATCGCGGAGGTGCACGTGGTAGACGTACTTAAACAGTTTGTCGTAGCCGCGGTTCGCATACGGGCCACAAACGTAGTGACTGGGGTCGAGCGTCAGGCCGAGCCCTTTGACGTTGTCGCACAACACACAAACGGTATCGGGATCTTCCGAGAGTCTACCGATCTGACTTTTGATGGCGACGCGAACCCCTTCCATCGCGGCAATGTCTACCAAGCGGCGGAGATGTTCTACTTCTTCGTTGAACGGCGTGCCCAATTCGCCCGAGGGGACTGTAATCGTCACCACCTTGACCGCTTTAGCGAGTTTGCACAGAGCGGTGAAGTGCTCGTAACCCTCCGCACCGTGAACGGTGCGAACATCAAACGCCACGATGTCCAGCCGCAACGTGTTGCGGCAGATTTCAACTGCTTTGGGGAGATCGGCTGCGATCTGCGACGGCTTAAACTGGTTGCCGTCTTCGAACATGGCCAGTTCTACCTTGGTGAATTCCAGGTCGACCAGCCGTTCGAGCGCATGAGCCAGGGATAAATCGCTAAAACACTCCGTTGTTGCCGCAACTAGCACGTTTTCCTCCTCCGTAACGAACAATCTCCAACCAAGAGCGATAGCTTAGCGGTTTTGGTGCAGTTGGGGCAACCCGAGAGGCGCTTTTGAAGGGCTTAGATGCGGAAGTTCTTGGCGAGCGGTTTTGCAGTCGGGGCGGTTTGCGAAAGCTGGCATTCGAGGTTAGGTTAAAACACTTGCAATTTGAGTTCCTCTCTCTTCCAAGCTTGTGAGCCAATCGGCGGTTGTGTCCGCGTGATGCGAACATCGGTTTGGAGACGTTCAGGAGTTGATGATATGGCGTGGGAGCGACGTTGGTTGTGGTGTTTCGCCAGCATGCTGGCAGCAGGCGCTGTCTTGGGTTGCCGAAGCGATGTCGGCCCAGGTGGGACGAATCCGACTTCAGTCGAAGAACAGTCAGCGGTGACCGATGATCCCGCAGCGATAAAGGCTGCGGAAGATGCCGGCGTGAGGTTCTCGACGAATGCGGAAGGGGTAGTGGCCACAGTCGAAAACAACGAGCAGTTGGCAGTCGTCAGCAAGCTCAAAAACATTCCCACCATCATCGCCAGTGCACCAGCCGTCACTGATGAAGGTTTGGCAACGCTAGAAGAACATCCGTCCTTGAAGATCATCAAACTAATGCGTGCGGGTATTACCGACGCCGGCATGGTGCATCTCGCCAAGGTGCCGAATCTGGAAGATGTTGAACTGCAACTCACCAGCCTTAGCGATGCAGGGGTGGCGGAACTGGTAAAGGGACCCAAGATTAAGCGTCTACGAATGGCGAAGACCAACGTGACGAACGAGGGACTGAAGCTGATCGGTCAAGCACCGCAGATCGAAGCGATCGATTTGTCGGATGTCAACACCGTCAGTGACGAAGGGCTCGATGGTATCAAAGAATTGAAGAACCTGAAGTTCTTGCGAGTTTGGGGGCAGACCTTCAGCAACGACGGACTCGCCAAGATCACGGGACTGAAGAACTTGAAAGATCTTTCACTGGAACAATCGAATGTGAATAGCGAGGGGCTAAAGTACATCGCTGAACTATCGAACTTAGAAAAACTGGGACTTTATGGTGCTACCGTCAACGACGAGGGGTTATCGCAGTTGAAGGTGCTATCGAAGCTCAAAGTACTTGACCTGCGCGGAAATTCGGTCAAAGGTCCTGGGTTTGAGCATTTGACGGGGCTGACTGAACTGCAGGATATTGATCTGTCCGAGACCAATTTCAAGAACGTGGGGCTGCCGTTTTTGGCGCAGCTTCCCAAGCTTGAGAAGCTTAATTTTTGGAATACGCTTGTCGATGATGACGGGATGGCTGAACTTGCGAAGATCAAGCAATTGAAGTCTTTGAATCTTGATAATTGCAGCATTTCAGATGCAGGGGTTGCTCAGCTCACGGGCTTGAGCGAATTGGAATTTTTGCACCTTGGCAAGACCAGCGTGACCGATGCTGGAATTGAGCATTTGCTGGGATTGAAAAAACTGAAGAAGATCCACCTGGGAAATGAAATCAGTTCGGACGCGGTTGAAAAGCTGAAAGCAGCCATCCCCGGCATTGAGATTGTCCAACAATAAATTTCCCCGCCATCTGCATGTTGCAATCTTCATCGCATCCCGTTGATTCGCCCTTAGATTGGTCGGCGCTGGAAATTGCTAGTGAAATTGCAGCCGGGCAAATCTCTGCTCGAGAAGTTACTCAGGCTTACATTGATCGCATCGAGGCGGTGAATGGTTACCTGAATGCGATGGTGGTGAAACGCTTTGAGCAAGCGCTCTGCGAAGCAGCAGCCCGCGATGAACGGCAGGCGCTTGGTGCGCCTCTTGCCCCCATGCATGGCGTTCCGTTCACGGTGAAGGAGTGTTTTCACGTTGCCGGAACTCCGGCGACAATCGGTCTGACTACGCGGCGGAATCAGATTTCGCCTGAAGATGGATTGCTCGTTCGTCGCTGGAAGCAGGCGGGTGGAATCTGCCTCGGCAAGACGAATGTGCCGCAACTGATGCTGTTGCATGAATGCGACAATCCAGTCTATGGCCGGACGAACAATCCTTGGGACGTAAGTCGCACTTCCGGCGGGAGCACCGGCGGGGAAGCAGCGTTGATTGCTGCCCGTGGATCACCGCTTGGATTGGGCAACGATTTGGGGGGGAGTATTCGAATGCCAGTAGCCTTCTGTGGCATACATGGCATCAAGCCGACGAGCCGCATCCTGCCGCGCGAAGGGAGTGTCGCCAATTTTCGTGGCATGACCTCGCTCCAATCGCAGGCTGGCACACTCGCCCGCAGTGTCGATGATCTGGAATTTTCGCTTGGCCAACTGTGTCGGAATGAAGATGGCGTGAGTTATGCAGATGCGTCGCCGGTTCCGCTGAGAGACTCTCGGAAGGTCGCGATTCGAGGCATGCGCGTCGGTTACTGGTCAGATGATGGAATTTTTCCTCCCTCTGCCGCTGTCCGGCGGGTCGTGGAGGATGCAGCTCAATCGCTGGCTGAGCAAGGGGCAGAACTGGTACGTGTCGTACCGCCGTTTGCCCACGAACTATTCGACGACTACCTGTCGTTGATTGCGGCCGATGGTGGAGCGGACGGCAGACGCCTGCTCGCCGGAAGCGACATCGATTGGCGCGTAAGCCGGATGCTGATGCTGAAGGGGCTGTCCTCGATCCCGCGCGCCATTGTCGTCGCTGGTCTGCGTGCTGCCGGTCAGCCGACCCTGGCCCGGATGGTTTCACTCGCTCGACCATTGAGCGTGGACGGCGAACGTCAAATCTATTGGCGGGTGCTGCAGAATTGTCGGAAGTTCCTTCATTGGCAGGCGAAAGAACGAATCTCGGCCTTCCTTTCTCCTCCTTACGCGTTGCCCGCTCCACCGCACAAATTAGCCATCGATCTGGTTGCTGCCGCCAGTTACACGTTTTTGCCGAATATCCTGGGCTTTCCGGCAGGAGTTGTCTCGCTGTCGCGTGTTCGGCCTGAAGAGGAGTCAGGAAGGAAAACAAGCCGCGATCTCGCGTACAAACAAGCCTGGCAGACCGATCAGGGAAGTGCTGGACTACCTGTTGCTGTGCAAGTGATGGCGGCACCTTGGCGCGAAGATATCACCTTTGCTGTCATGCGTGCGCTGGAGGAATCTTTTCGGGGACGCGCGGACTATCCGCCGAGTGCGATTGTTCCGGCCGCGATTTCTGCGAAAACCAAAGAGCCGGCCACCCTATGAACCGCAAACGTTCTCGCAAGCCGTTTCGCACAGGCCCTCGGCGACGCAGCGCATCACCGGACGAATCCGATAGTGACTTTGGTGTACCCATCCCGGGCGAAATCCTTCCTGCCGAGCAATGGGCCAAGACGGCTCTCAAGCGTTTGCCGCCGGAAGGTCCCCTCGATTGGTTAGCACTCTTTGGTCGCACGGCGCCCGTGGTGCTCGATCTCGGCTGTGGCAACGGACGATTCACCATCTCGAGCGCACTAAGCCGCCCCGACTGCAACCATCTGGCCATCGATATTCTTCCGCTCGTCCTGCGTTACGCCACACGGCGAGCGAATCAGCGGGGCCTGCATCACGTGCGCTTTGCTGCGATTGATGCTGAAGAACTGCTTTCCAAATATGTTGCCCCCGCCAGCATCGCTGAGATTCATCTTTATCATCCGCAGCCCTATCGCGAAGCGGAACGGGTCGACCAGCGATTGCTCACCGGAGAGTTTCTCGCTCTTGTTTGGCACGCATTACAACCGGGCGGCCTGTTTGTGATTCAGACGGACAACGCGCCTTACTGGCAATACCTCCAAGCTGCCTTGCCGGTTTTGTTCGAAGTTCAAGAGCAATCGGAGCCTTGGCCCGATGCGCCGGCAGGACGCACCCGCCGTGAGATCTATAGCCGGCAAAAAGGGCTGCCGATCTTTCGGGCGATTTGCCATCCGAAAGCGCTGACAGCAGAAGAACTAGCTGCAGCTGTGGCAAAAATTCCGCAGTCCAAATTTAAGGCTTAGCACGCATCCACTTCGCCAGCCCCGCGCCGGCCAGCGACAGCGGAAAGTAAACCGCCAGGTTGGATACCTGAAACCAGAACGGGGATGGAATCTTCCAAAAATAGAGGATGGAACAGAGCGTCAACACGGTGGCAATCACTAAAGTTGGCCAGAAGAATTTGGCTTGCGGTGCAATCGCCCCCGCGGTGAGGCCGCCGACGAACGAGCCCCAGAAATAGGCGGCGAGCACAAAGAGCAAGGATCCAAGTGGTAAACTCGCGATAATTTCTCGCATGCGGACGGTATCCTGCGCTTCGTAGGCCGGCAGCATGTCGGCTGGAGGCGGATAGATTGCCATTCCCAGGGACTCAATCCCCGCAATCACGAATCCCGCCGCAATTAAACCGAGCAAGCACGCGAGCAAGCCCCTCCAGAACCCGTTCATGCTGCACCCTGGTCCGCCAAAAAAAGTTCACCCCGTGTACAATCGTCTAAGATACTTAGGCTAACACTAACTCCGATTTCTACGACATGTTTCGCCCTGAAATTCTGGCGATGGACGGCTACACCCCCGGCGAGCAACCGCAGGTGGGGAAGTTCATCAAGCTGAATACAAACGAGAATCCTTATCCTCCTCCGCCTGGGATTCATGCGGCCGTCGAGGAAGCTCTCGCTCGTGGCCTGCAAAGGTATCCCGATCCATTCGCAAATGCTTTTCGCATCCGGGCGGCGGAAGTGCTTGGTCTGCCAAGCCGCGATTGGATTATGTGCGGCAACGGCAGCGACGATATCCTCACAATCGTGACGCGGGCCTTCGTAGGTGCCCAAGATCGCTTGCGACTGCCTTACCCCAGTTACATCCTCTATCGCACGCTTGCTCAATTGCAGGGGGCGACATGGGAAGAAGTCCCCTTTCAAAACGATTGGTCGTTATCTCCTGATTTCTCAGCAAAAGCAGATCGGCTGAAACTCGCTTTCCTGCCGAATCCAAACAGTCCCAGCGGCACGCTGATTTCTCCGGCGGAGGTCCAGGAACTAGCAGGAAAAATCCCCTGCCCACTTCTCGTCGATGAAGCTTACGGAGATTTCGCTGAGTCGAACTGCCTCTCGCTCGTCGCCGGAAACGAACATGTGATGGTTTCACGTACCCTCAGCAAATCGTTCGGACTTGCTGGTCTGCGGTTCGGCTACATCGTTGCACAGCCGCAGGTCATCGAACAACTGATGAAGGTTAAGGATTCGTACAACTGCGATAGTCTTTCGATTGCTGCCGCGACCGCTGCCATCAGCGATCAGGCTTGGCTCGAACAGAACCGAACAAAAATCATTGCTACTCGTGGTCGATTGGAACAGCGCCTCGCAGTGCTGGGCTTCACGGTGACCCCTTCTCAAGCAAACTTTGTCTGGTGTTTGCCGCCGAAGAGAAATTCCAAGGAACTATATGAACGCCTGAAACAAGCCCAGGTACTCGTCCGTTACATGAATTATCCTGGCTGGGGAGATGGTCTGCGAATCAGCGTCGGGAGCGACGAGCAGATCGATGCTCTCTTATCCTTACTCGCGGGCATGGTCTAAGCGATCGCTCGATTTGCTAATTTCACGAAACGAATGCAAACATGCCCGATACACTCCTGTCACCGAATTTCCTGTTTCACTTTGCAGTCCCCTGTCGTTACAGTCCGTCGATCTGGCCGGAACGCACGCTGAAGTTGAGCGAGGAATATCAGCTTCGCAATCTCGCTGAACTCGAAGGTCGTAAGGTCTTCGCCGATCTGCGACTCGCCTGGAGCGAAGAAGGTCTCGCTTTTACCCTGGAAGTGCCGGGTAAGACGCAGACCCCTTGGTGTCGAGATACCAAAATCCAAGAAAGCGACGGGATCCAGTTCTGGATCGACACCCGCGACACGCACAACGTTCACCGCGCCGGCCGATTTTGTCACCGTTTTGCGTTTCTCCCCGCCGGGGCAGGTCAGCGACTCGATCAGCCCCTGGCATCGCTACTCGCGATCAATCGGGCCCGCGAGAGTCCCCGCGAAATACCGCGCGGAGCCTTGCAAAGCCGTAGCGTGATCCGCGCGGACGGTTATCGACTGGAAGGTCTGATCCCGGCGATCGCGCTCACCGGCTTTGATCCGGCTGAGCATCCGGCCTTAGGATTTACTTACTGCGTGAACGACAAGGAATTAGGCTTGCAAACGTTTACCGTGGGCCCCGAGTTTCCGTTCGATGAAGACCCGAGTGTTTGGGGCACCTTGGACCTCGTCCGCAGTTGAGCGAACCTCGCTAACAGCGGTCAGCAACCAGTGCGATCGTCTTCTTTCCAAGTCGCGTCACAATCAGCGTCGCGGCCGCACTTCCCATTAAAGCGAGTGACTTCCTGAGCTCTTCGGGTTGCAGGTCCACGCCGCGCTTCTTAATTTCCAATCGTCCTATGCCGCGGGTTTTGAAGTAAGCGCGCAACTGTTTCAGGTCAAGAGGCAACGTGTCTCGAATCTCGAACGAAGCCAGGGCTGAATGTTTGGCGGGAGTATCACTCGTCAGGTAAACGCTGCCGGGGGCGATGGCTGCGAGGTCGTTTGCTTGTGCCAAGGCACCGGTCAAGTTCGCCGCTAGGATCGCAGAATCGGGTTCATGCAGGAACCTTTGTAGCGAGGCCGCGACCGGCAACTCTGCCCGGGGCTCACCGTGAAAAGTGAACGTCTCGCTGCTCGTTGAACCAACAATGGTGGCTGCATGTTCGCCACAAAATCTGGCCATTCTGCCGAACCACACTACCTGTTGGCGACATTCTCCGCCTCGCGAAATCCATTCTCGTTCTACGCTCGCACACCACTCTTCTGGAATCTCGCTTGCCGGGGCAATTTTCAGCGCTCCATGCGGATGCGAACCAAGCAACGCTTCGATGAATTCCAGCGGAGGCGAGAATGCTTCCATCCGCACGGAACGCTTTCCGTCGGTTCGTCGATCCGGGTCCAAATGCCATACGCCGTCCGCCGGCAGTCGCTCCACATCAATTTCCTCCTGCATTCGTGAGAATGCTTGTTCGCTACCGATTCCAGTTGCTACAGCCAAGTTGTGAGCGGCAATTAGTCGCAGCGCAGGCGCGCGATCAGCGCCCGACCATTCGCCGCGCAGTGCTAACGCCATCAAGTCTCCACCAATCCCTGTACACCAATCGGCGATGGGCGAACCTTCAGGAAATCGCCCAGACTTGTACGCAGCAATCGATTCGTCGGTCGCCTGCTCCAAGCCTGTCCGCGTGAAGTGCATCTGCTCCGCCCGCGAAAACTTCCCCCGCGCTCGCTGCCGCAATTCGACCGTTTCCAGGGCCAGATGCGCCCGCTCTGCCGAGAACTCTTTCCGTAAGGACTGCACACATTGCACCAAGTTCGCATTTCCGGCAAGCAATTCCGCCGCGCGCGTGATGGCAATTTCTCCCGCTGCGGAAACCAGCCAGTGATAGTCGTCGAGTGCTGCCTGTGTCATGTCGCGAGCGTACCACGCGGAACCCTCGTTTGTCTCGCCGCTGATCGTGCACGTTGCGCAAGAATCCGGCAATTTGCGGATTGATCCCAAGGTAATGTTCGTACGCTCCCCCGCATGATTTCTGCATTCCTTTCACCACTCAAGTCGAAGACGAACCTGTCAGGGTCTGCATTCACTGCTCCCGGAGTCGATTGTGATCACTCGCAAGTTACTGTATGGCGGCATCCTCGCAGCGGCCGCGGCGGTTCCCTACGTGGCGACCAACAAGGATCTTCGGCAGAAGTTCCAGGAACTAGTCGGAACCGTTGGAGCACCTTCCAGCGGCAGTTCCACTTTTACCCCAGCGGCAATAAGTCCTGGCACCACCCAAGTCAGTTCGCCCGCCAGTTCGTGGTCCCCTTGGAATCTGATTGGCGGAACATCTGATCCCGGTTCCCTTCCGGTTTCACCTGATTCGGCCGCCCCTGCCATCGATTATGCCGAAATTCTACGATTCGATTTGCCGCCGGAGTACGTCTTACAACGCTGGCCGCGGGTGTCGATTGTCGCGGGGGAAAGCGGCTTAACCGCCCTGCGCGTGCCACTCGTCACCGGCCCGCAGGAAGATGATCTGGCTGGTTCCCTCACTTATTCTTTCGATAATCGCCGACAGTTGCAGCGGATCGTCCTGCAGGGGCAGACGGGTGATCCGCGCCGAATCGTTTCACTCGTCACCAGGCAACACGATTTCCAACAGCTGCCGTCCCTCGCGGCTGGGCTGTATGTCTGCGTACGGAATAATCAGCCGCAAAGTTTGCTGCAGATCAACTACGCGCCGGTGGTGCAGGCGAGTCAGCCCCACCAGCGCTCGATGCTTATTCTCGAACTCAATCGCCCCGGGCAACTCCTTAGCGACGCCGGCCGGCAACTCTTGCAACAGGACAAGCAACTGAGTCACTGGTAACCAGACTCGCAGCCAACTTCGCCACGGATCGATAGGCTCAGCGAAGGCTTGCCCACGACCCTATTTCTTGCCTCGTCCCTACGACACGAATCGAGTGGCGAACCACCTCAAGTTTTCTTCTTGAACGGCTTCAAGTTCCCGTTGCTTCACCACCGCACTTGTTTCTAAATTGAAGGCGGAGACTTCGCACCCTGTCGTCCCATTGAGGCGGCTGTCATGGATTCGCACAACTTTCAACCTTTGAGCCTGGCTGCTTTCGCCCTGTCAACCGCGGCCGTGGGGATGTCGTTGCTCGCCCTGTTTCCTTGGCTTAAAGGGTATTTGATCGTGGCCCGCGATGCGGTCCTTTGGCTCGCCCTGTTTTTTGTCATTGGCGGAGCCGGTTTTGTCGGTTGGCAACAGATGCAAAACGCCCCCAAGGAATCTTCGGCCGTGCAGCCAATCGAACCCGCGGCCAAGCCACCCCTACCGTCGGGTTTTTCGTACGATGTCACCAAGCAGTCGCTGCATTAATAAACCCTGTTTTGTGGCTGCGAGAACCGAATTTGCCTGATTTTTGCAACAAGAACCCGGTTTTTTAGTTGTGCTTTGTTGCAAAAGCGAGTTTTCCTCAGTAAATGCGAAGTATTTTTGCAACAAAAGGTCATTTCTTGCGACTAATTGCGCCCTTTTGTTGCAGAGGTGAATCTCCGTCGGTGAGCCGTCCTGGAACCAATTGAATGCGGCCTCTTTGACCGGGTCTGGAACGATCGTCGAACCTATCCTGGCGAGGCATTGATTGATTGTCAATCTTCTATTTTTGCTCGCAAGAATGGGAACGGTCCTCCCTGGGACTGCGCTAAAAAGTACTGGTGCGTCGCCTGCCAGGGCCCGCTGATATCGCGGGCACTGGCTCCGCAGTCAGTCGCTACAATAGGCTTGCTCGCCGGTTGTCTTCTGCAGCCGAATGAACCTCCCTCCCCGTCGCCGAGATTTTCATGCCTCGCGCCTTGGTCACTCCTCATCTACTCCGCAATCTGCCTGGCAACTACCTGGATACGCTCGTGCGTGGTGGTTTCGAGGTGGTCTATCCGCCTGACAATGTAGACACTCTGAACAAGGAGGTCATCGCGCGCCTGCTTCCCGGCATCGAAGCGATTTTGGCCAGTACGGAACCGCTCAGTCGTGAGATCTTGGGGCAAAGCAATTTGCGGGTGATTGCGCGTATGGGAGTGGGATACGATTCGATCGACGTGCCGGCAGCGACCGATATGGGCATCGCTGTAACCATCACGCCAGGCACGCTGGAAGATTCCGTTGCCGAACATACGATCGCGCTGATGCTGGGGGTGACTCGCGATCTGGTGCGCCGCGACCGTGAAGTTCGGACAGGCGTCTGGACGCGTATTCCTTATCCGCGCATGGCGGGAAGGACGTTTGGCATTATCGGATTAGGGCGGATCGGACGGGCCATTGTTCCCAAGGTGCAAGGCTTGGGAATGCACGTCATTGCGGCGGATCCTTTTGGCGATGCCAACTACGCTGCCGCGCACAACGTGCGGCTGGTCTCGTTGGATGAACTTCTGGAGACGGCCGATGTGGTCAGCGTTCATTCGCCGAGCACCGTCGAGACGGCTCGGCTCATCAACTCGCAAACTTTATCGCGGATGAAGCGAGGTTCCGTGCTGATCAACACCTCCCGCGGGGCTGTCATAGATGAAGACGCTTTGGCTGAGGCTCTGCAGCGGGGACATCTGCTGGGGGCTGCCCTGGATGTGTTTTGCTGTGAACCGTTGCCATTGCAGAGCCCGTTGTTGCACTGCCCCACTGCCCTGCTCTGCACTCACATGGGTGGGCTCGATTGCGAGTCAACTGATGCGGCCAGTAATCTGGCGGCTCAGTGCATTGTGGACCTGTCGCAAGATCGTTGGCCTGAAGGCTGCGTGGTGAATCGCGAATTACGCGATCGTTGGAAGTGGTAAAATCTGTTGCGAGCTAGTGCTGTAAGCACAGCTCCAGATAGCTCCGTCGCTCGCAGGGGCCCAACTGCAACTCTGCCGCGAGGTCTAAAATAGCGGCCTTGGCAGCAGGCATGTGTTCCGCAGCCGTGCAAATTTCCAGTTCCAGGAAATTGCCAGCACCTTCGACCTGATCGAGTGCCAATTCAATTTCCAGGCCTAGCCACGAAATGTTTCCTGTTTGCCGCTCTTTACGCACGCAGGCAACCGATTTGAACCCGAGTGCCAGGACCAACTCACGCATCTGTTCTCGGGCTTCATTGCCGGTCGCAAACGTGACTTCAATCTCGCGGCGAGTCTTCGTTTCTGCGTCGAGCTTGGGGCCTTTGTAGGTCAAGCAGTTTTCGATTCCAACGGACCGGATTCGGAAGGCCTCATCGGTGCGGGCGAAATCGCGCACTGGATGGGCCAGGTACTCGTCAATCTGCTCGAGCAACTCGCGCCAGATGGCCCCCCGTTCGTTCAATAATCGAAGAACCCACTCCCCATCCGGGAGCGGGAATTTCATTTCGACTTCTAGCGTTGACGTGCCCATCCCAGCTAGTTGGGGTTAGGGATTTGCAGCCCGGCCTTCTTCGCACCAACGCCGATCAGCTTCAAGATTCCTTCATCGATCTCAACCCGGGCCTGCGTGCCACGTGGAATCGACATCGAGGTGACTCGAATCTTGTCCCCGGCATCGACATTCTGTTGGAGCGTGGAGATCATTTCTGCCACGTCCGCATTCTCATCCATCGACTGTGCGAACTTCAGGAACGGCAGGAGCGCGAACGAAAGTCGCATGGGGGGGACTTGTTGATCGGCAACGGAAGTTGACTGATCAATGATCCGCTTCAGCAGTGCTTCCGACTTTTTCCCGACAGCGAAATAAACGCTCTTCGCCCCGGTTCCCAGATAGACATCAATCGTCTCGCCGAACAGTTCTCGTGCATCATTCTCGCTCTCGGGAACGTTGGCAGTGAGCTTGTGGAATGTGATGCCGGCATACTTCATCGCGTCCAGCTTCACGCTGGGAAATTCAGGGTCATTCTTGGCCAAGTCGACCAGCTTACGGAACGCGCTCTCGACCTTGGCACCATCGGCCACATGAATGCCAGCTGCAAAGTCGATCGACTTTTCATCGAGCAACACGAGTGCGCCACCATCCAGCTTGCCGTCATCGACTGTGCTGACCAGAACACTAAAAAGCGAGTCGAGAACTTCCTTGGCAATGCCGCGGTTCTTGCCATCCAAATTCGGGTCGTTGTCGATCTCCTTGAGTGCCTTGGTCTTTCCCTCGGCAATCATGTCCTTCACTTGCTTAGCGTCTGATTCGCCGATTGGACCTGAGAAGTGCAATGCCATGGCGCCGTCGGGTTGGACGAATCCACCAAAGCTGCTCTTAATGCTGGTGAAGTCCGCGAGTTCCTTGGCGAGCGTCGAACCCTCCACGGCTGTTAAGGAGACATCCATGTACGTTACTTTCGACTGCGGATCAACGGCCAACCCCACCGTGAATTGATCTGCTTCGTCAATCATGCGCGTCATGCTCTCCAACTGAGCTTCGCCCAATTGCCGCTGCAATTCAGCTGCGTTATCGCCACCGTCAAAATTGCGATCGGCCGCCTGTTCGAAACCATTGCGCATCTCAGTTACCGCCCAAGTGCGGAGATACTCGGGAATGTTGCGCACATTCACTTGCACGGCGACGTTGTACTTGGTGGGAAGATCGCCGAGCAGTTTGGCTGGATCGGCTGGCACCTTTTGCAGGTGGCTGAATTGCTGGCCAATATAGGCCCAGGTGCCAACTTCCTTGATGTAGAACGTTTGGTCGGTGCCGACCTCCAAGATCCCTTCTCCGGCATCGCGTGGCTCGCCGAGTTGGTCCTTGAAGTTCTCCAGCGTTTTCTTCAGATCCTTCATCGGGATGCAGCCCACGCTTTGGAATTCGTCATCCCCCGTCGCCGAGACAAAAATCCCGATCGGACGAGTTTTATCGATTCCTTGCGTGTAGGCCCCGCCAAAGAGGGCGACCGTCTTGCCGACATCGGGCGAGCCGGCCGCTTTGGTCAAATACGCGATGTCTGATAGGGTTTCGCCGATGCTTGAGATGGAAACCACAATCGCGGGCTTATCATGCTGGGCCCAGGCCCCGGTGGGAGCCAAAAACAGGGCTGCAACAGCGAGCCAACGGTAAAAAGCAAGTTTCACGGATCAAATCTCCTTGGAAAGGAACGCTGCGGCAGGCCGCGCGTTTTAAATTGAAGTTGCAGTGTGCGGTTAATATTACCCGACGACACGCCAGGAGGTTTTAGTGGAATTTCCCCGAAAAGGCAATTTGAGTTTGTCACGTAAGTGACGGTTGTTTAATGAGTTAGCCACCGAGGCGCTGCGCAAGTTGGCGAACCTTGATCCTCCAGCGGCACTCTTTGCCAGGTATAACAAGACTGAACTCCGCAGGCCGGACGGTCGCTGGCTGCATTGCAGCGAGAGGAAAGTCCGGGCTCCACAGGACAGGGTGGTCGGTAACACCGACCGGTCGTAAGGCCGGGAAAGTGCAACAGAAAGATACCGCCGCCGCGATTTTGAGCCCCCGTCAAGGTGTTTGATTGGTCGCGGCGGTAAGGGTGAAATGGTGCGGTAAGAGCGCACCAGCGGCGAGGTGACTCGTCGGCTCGGCAAACCCCGCCCGGAGCAAGGCCAAGCAGAGAGGAGCGATGCGACTTCGGTTGCGTCGCGCGGACGGTCCGTCCGATTTCCTCTCGGGTAGGCTGCTGGAGGCGGCGAGCAATCGCCGTCCTAGAGAAATGACCGTCGCTGCTGCGCAAGTAGCAGGACAGAACCCGGCTTACAGGCCTGCGGAGTTTATTTGATGAAACTTCAACTCCCTTCTTGGGATTCAATGTCTTCATCGGGGTGCAGACGCAAACGAAGCTCATTGCCATCTTCTGCATCGATTTCAGGATTAAATTCAATTCCGCGATAGATCTCGCCCATTGCGAGTGATGATTTGATAGAAACGAGCGGAAGCAAACTTTCGGTTCCGGCAGATTCCGTTAGTGACCAACTACCATCCTCCTGACGCACATATCGCTCACACCGAGCTTCGTGCTGGGATACCAGAATGTACTCTTCAAGCGACTCCGAAGTCCGATACAGCTGAAACTTTCTGCCTCGGTCGTACCGTTCTGTCGAATTAGAGAGGATTTCAAAAATTACTCTGGGATTGGTCAAAGTCTCTCGTTCGAATGTGGGATTGCACGCAATCACAAGATCGGGATATGTATAGAGCGAAGCCACCTCGACAGCAATTCGTTGATCGCTGCCAAAGACCTCGCACTGACCACTGTCGCGTAGGAGGGCGTGAACAGCTACCAGCAGATTTCTGAAAATACGATTGTGGCGCACACTGGCACCCGTCATGGCAAACACGTCTCCCTGACAGTACTCATAACGACGAGATGAGGAGTACTCAATCGCGAAATACTCGTCGACCGTGAATTGTTTGTTTGGAACTGATGCCATAATCGACCTCCTCGACGCCTGAATTCTAACTCAAACCGCCCCCAACTCGAACCCAAACGTCTCTGCGACGGGCTTGTTCACCACACGCCCCTGCCAGATATTCGCAGCAGAGTTCAGTGCAGGACTGCTTTTCACTGCAGCTTCAATCCCTTGCCGTGCCAGCAGCATCACCCAGGGTAAGGTCACATTGCACAGTGCAAACGTGCTGGTCCGGCCGACAGCGCCGGGCATGTTGGTCACGCAGTAGTGGACAATATCTTTCACGATGTAGGTCGGGTCGCTGTGCGTTGTCGGCCGACTCGTTTCAGTGCAACCTCCTTGATCGATGGCGACATCGATGATTACCGCGCCAGGCTTCATCAGATCGAGATCTTTTTCTGTCACTAGATACGGCGCCCGTGCACCGGGAATCAAAACCGAGCCAATCACCAAATCCGCCAAGCGAAGTTCATTCCGAATGTTGTGTCGATCGCTGAAAATCGCGTTCACATTCGCGGGCATCACATCGTCGAGATACCGCAGGCGATCGACGTTCACATCCATCACTACCACATCCGCTTGAAAGCCGGCAGCGATGCGAGCTGCATTTGCACCGACTACGCCGCCACCGAGGATCGTCACATGCGCGGGGGCCACGCCCGGCACGCCGGCAAGCAAAATGCCTCGCCCCATCTGCGGCCGTTCCAGATACTTGGCTCCTTCCTGAATGCTCATCCGGCCTGCCACTTCGCTCATTGGCGTGAGGAGCGGTAATCGTCCTTGTGGGTCACGAAGCGTTTCGTAGGCCAAACAATTGGCACCACTGGCGAGCATCGCTTCGGTTAACGCGCGACTGGCGGCAAAATGGAAGTAGGTGAAAACCGTCTGTCCGGCACGAAGCAGAGGCCATTCCGGAGGCAGTGGTTCTTTGACTTTAACGATTAACTCGGCCTGGCCGAAAACCTCTTCGGGCGTCGTTACAATCGTGCCTCCTGCCGCGCCATATTCGGCATCGGTCAGGCCCGAACCCAGTCCCGCTCCGGTCTCGATGAGCACCTGATGCCCAGACGACGTTAGTTCTTCTACTCCCACAGGGAGCATTGCCACGCGGTATTCATCGCGCTTCGTTTCTTTGGGAACGCCGATCCGCATTGCACATCTCCTGAGTACGTTCGTTAGGAAGCGTTCAATTTAGCAGAAGGGGGAAAGGGGTCGGAGGTCGGAGGTCGGAGGTCGGAAAGTGACGTAGTGTCTGAATGATTCTGTGCAACGCTTCTCTGCTTCTCCCTGATCCCCGACCCCTGCCCCCCACATACCGCCAATTCCTTTTGACGAAACTTTGCCGGCATGCTGTGTCCCTTTATTTCGGCGACAACGGTTGAGCGACGGAGCCGCCAAGAAATCCGGCAGTTCACGCAGGCTTTGGTGCAACCTCGCCAGTGGGTCCTTCCGATTCCTGTCTATGGCACACCCATGGAATGGGAACGTGTTATGCAACGGTTTGCATTTTTGGAACGGAAGCCATCGCCAGGGGCAGGACCGCCCCGACCTTAAGCTCGGATATCCGGACATTTGTGGCGAGCGCCAGGAATCGCACGCGGCAGATGAGCCTTCCCCAAAGGAGTTTGCGATGAATACGTTCCACGCACGAGGCGTTTGGCTAACGCTAAGCTTGTGCATCCTCTCGACGAGTGGCTGGGCCCAGGATTTTGGCTCCCCCTCGCTGCTGTACCCGCAGTACGGCAATACCTATCCGATCACGCCGGCTACTTACGGCCGACTGACTCCGGATGAAACGCTCCCCAGCCCGAGCGACATGGGCCCTCCCATGAACGCCCCGATGGCTCCCATGGCTCCCATGAATCAAGGCCTGGAATACGGGAATGGTTATGACGGCGGATACAACACGTATCCAGCTCCGGCGCCTGCTCATGCTCCGGCTCCGTATCAGCCAGGCGCTGATTACAACCGCGCGATGAGTGCCGATTGGGGTGACGGCTGCTCGAACGGCGGTTGCGACAGCTATGGTGGCGATTGCTATGGCAATGGTTGCGGTGGATGTCGCGGTGGTTGGTTTGGCTACGCTGGTGGTTTGATCATGACGCGTTCGCAAACTGGCGGGATGCCGTTGTCATACAACGCGGCCCAGTATCAAGTCCTCAACACCAACCAGGTCGAACAACCCTGGATGGGCGGGGCGGAATTCGCATTCGGCAAATGGTTTTGCAACTGCCGAGTTGGACTGGAAGCCGTTTACTGGGGTGTTTTCCCCACCACACAAGCTTATGACTACAGCGGTGCAGGGACATACTCTGCCATCGATTACGGCATGTTGGAATACAACAATCGTCCCTATAACGACTACTGGGAGAACGCCCAACGCCAATACATTCGCCGCGAGAATTCTTTCAACAACATTGAATTGAACCTGATCGGAAATGCTTGGAACATCGGTGGCTGCGGGAGTGGATACATCGCTGGTTATGGCGGTGGCGGCTGCTGCGATGATACGTGCGGCAGCAGTTGCGGTTCGGGGTTGACCGTGGGCTGGCTCGCCGGTCTGCGCTACTTCGACTTCCAGGACGACTTCTACTACGCTTCTAGCACGAACGACACGATGATCGACGGGACCATCGACGAGGTCTTCTACATCAACAATGTGCAGAACCAATTGATTGGGTTCCAGATGGGTGGCTATTTGAGCTATCAGCTCGGTTGCCGCTTCAGCATCTATAGCGGAGCCAAAGCCGGTATCTTCAACAACCATGCCAACATGTACAAACGTTTGTACGGTACGGCTGGCGACGCGATGATCGGCCCTGGTCCCTACGCTGGACAGGCAGCTTCGGCGAACGTCTCGTCGAATACGCTGGCATGCTTAGGTCAGCTCGACCTGGGGATGCGATATCAGGCCACTTGCCACTTCGCAGTGCGGGCCGGCTATCGTCTGGTTGGTGTCAGCGGCGTGGCCCTGTCAGACGACCAGTTCCTCTACAACTACGACGACTACGGTGCCTATAACGACATCGATACCAACGGCTCGTTGATCCTGCACGGTGCGTATGCAGGGGGCGAGTTCTGCTGGTAGCAACTTCCTGGATGACGAAGAACGGCTCGGACGGTTAAACAGTTAAAACCCCTGTCGATGATTTTCGACAGGGGTTTTTTCGTGGGACGTTGATTTGGGCGTCTTGCCCATCACGCCGCGCGGGCTGCTCGCGTCCGCTCCTCGAGCGGGCTTTGTTCTCGCCAGGCACGTTCCAGCCGCAAAAGCGCAACGGCTAAGGGCACTGCTCGCCAGCGTGGGCCGAACCGTTCGAGTAAGCCGATTCGCTCCAGCTTATCGAGGGCGTCTGACACCTCGAAATCAACATCAAACCCCAGCCACCTTCGCAATCGTTCTTCCGCCACTTCATCGATCTGTTCTGCGGTCCAACCGTTCTTGCTCCCCATTTGCCATAAGAGAAACCAGGCCAGGAAAGCTTCGCGAAAGTCTTGCTCTTCGGCTTCGTCGAGCAATCGGAACAGGACGCCGGAGTTATTATCCAGGTTTTGGTAATACAATCGACGAGTCAGGTTGTGCTGATACTTTTCTTTGAGGTTCAAGTAGCCGAAGAACGACCGGATCGCGTAGCCGATCGTTCCACCAACGAATCCCAGCACCATCAGCGTGCTGTAGATACTGGCGAAGGCAATTACGACCGCCCCTTGAAGCATCTTGTACGAGGCAACGCCGAGCCCCGAAGCGGTGGGGAGCGTAATCTGCAACAGATCGAACCAGGTCATCCGGGCTCTGGTTCCCGGCAGAAGCATTTCGATATCCATCTGAGGGATATTCTTGAAGAGCTTCAGGTTGATGACGGTCGGTTGCATGCCGCGCGGCAATCGTACGTCATCACGCAAGCAAAAAGCCAGGGCGAGGCGTTCGTAGACCGGCACCTGAATTTTTACCGACTTGTAGCTTGTCCGCCAGTTTCTGATTTCCCATTCGCCGACGGCATCTCCCCGAACATAAACTTCCAGGCGGCGGAAGATACGAAAATCAACATCGAAACTCATCCCCCAATTGCTGCTCGCTTGGAGAGACGCTTCTAGTTCTTCGCGAGAAAGTCGCCGAAAGTTGGATCGCTGGAGCAGATAGTCCACACCGTCGTAAACTCGATCCACACCTGCCGCGCACTCTGCTTCTCCCGTTACAGTCGGTCGAGTTGCCTGAGCGTCCGGATCGAAGGGGGCATAATCATTTTTGACATGCATCAACTGCGCATGATGTTCACGATGCAGAATCGCGGTCAAAAGATGGCCGAACCTCTGCAACGAATCTCGCTCGGTCGAGCTCAGGAGAGGTTCGTTCAGGAGACGTTGCATCAACTCGGCCGGCCGCAGCGGGATATAATGTTCCCGTCGCGCAGCATCGCGTCGCGGCAGTCGGAGAATTCGTGGTGCTTCTTCATTCATAGGCTGCGCAACCGAATAAGCGTTATGGTCAGCATCGACCATTGGTAATCCTCCCCTTAACTCAACCTCGTGCTAGCTGACCGCAGAAGCGGCCGAAAAGATATGCCAGCAAATGCCTCCGCAGCCAAGCCTCCTCCCTTGATCCGCGCCGTCGCCTTCGATTTGGACGGTTTGATGTTCAATACGGAGATGCACTACGAATCCGTCGGCCAGGAATTGCTGCGCCGCCGAGGTTTCGAATTCACGAAGCAGTTGCGTGACAAAATGATGGGGCGGCCCGCGCCGGGCGTGTTCCAGATCATGATCGACGAGCACGGCCTGACCGATCTGCCCGACGAGTTATCGATCGAGTCGGATCAGATCTTCCGCGGCATTCTGGACGAGAGTCTGGCGGTGATGCCCGGCTTGTTAGATTTGCTGGCCTTGCTCGAATCGCGACGAATTCCCAAAGGGATTGCCACGAGCAGCCGGCGGACGCATGTGGACTATGTTTTATCGCGGTTCGATCTTGCCCCTCGATTTTCATTTGTCATCACGGCCGAAGACGTGAAGCACGGCAAACCAAATCCTGAGGTCTACTTAGCAGCCGCCGCACGACATGGCGTCGCTCCTCAGAATATGCTGGTGCTGGAAGATAGTCAGGCGGGTTGCCGCGCCGCGATTGCGGCCGGAGCGATTGCTGTCGCCGTGCCGGGGCCGCACAATGACGGGCATGATTACACCGGGGTCGCGTTTATTGCGAATTCACTCGCCGACCCGCGCATTTTGGAACTGATTTGCCAGGAAGGGGTCGAGGGATGAAAACGATAGCTTTACGGCGTAACTTGGCTGCCAAGAAATCAGAAGAACTTGCAGAGGTTTCAGCACCACTGGTGGTTGCTTTTCCGAGTGAGCTTGGCTGGATGGCCCTTGTCTGGAACGAGCGTGGCGTGTGCGAGCTTTCCTTCGCCAGAAAGTCGAAATCCGAAGCGCTTGCGACTTTACGCCAGGCAACTGCCAAGACTTCCCTGCGCGAGCAAGAACTTTCCCATGGACTGGCTGCCGTGGTCGACTTGCTCCAGCGGTATGCCGCGGGAGAAGACGTCAATTTGGACGAAGTTCCGGTTGATACGTCGAAAATGTCGGCATTTCAAAGACGTGTGGTAGACGCTTGTCGGCGAATCCCGCGCGGCACGGTTGTCACGTATCAAGAACTGGGTGGCGAGGCCGGATCGCCTCGTTCGGCCCGCGCGGTGGGAAATGTGATGCGTCAAAACGCCGTTCCGCTCTTAATTCCCTGTCATCGCGTGGTCGGTTCTGGCGGATCTTTGGGGGGATATTCTGCTCCCACGGGATTGACGATGAAACGCCGGCTGTTGAAGCTAGAGGGACGAGAGGATTCCGGCCGTTCGTAATTCCGGTTAGAACTATGTTCTCGTTCGCTCGCGCTGCACGTTCCTCTAAATTTGATTTTTCCTCACTCCCGCCAAAATATGTCCCACCGCAAACTAGCTCTCTGCATCGCCCTGGTGCTCGCCGTTGCCGCACCCTTATCCGCTCGTTTTTTGCTCACCAAAACGGGCGAAGAAATGACGCTGAAAGGGGGCAAGTTTCTCACCACGCTGAAAGACGATCAGCGTTCCTTGGCCGCGATGCCGTATGACTCGGCTCGCCGACTCGATTGGCATTTCATTCCGAAGAATGATCGCAAGGGATTGCAACTTCGCGACATGACCGACGATCAGCGGTCCGCAGCGCACGATTTGCTCAAAAGCTGCCTCAGTGAAGTCGGCTACGACAAAGCCACCAAAATCATGGAGCTGGAACAATTGCTCCACGCGCTCGAGACGAAGAAAAACAAGAATGTGAACGTGCGTGACTCGCTCCGCTATTACTTCACTCTATTCGGCGAACCGAAGTCGGACGGCAAATGGGGGCTAAGCATCGAGGGGCATCACTTGTCTCTCAACTTCGTTGTGGAGAAGAACAAAGTCATTTCATCGACGCCAACCGTCTTTTGCACCAACCCCGCCATTGTCAAGACGGATCTACTTCCGGCGCTGAAGGATCGCCGCGTCCTGGCCAAGGAAGAAACCATTGCGTTCGATCTGGTTCTAAGTTTGGATGCCGAGCAGCAGAAGCTGGCGATCACCGATGCCACCGCGCCGAAAGAAGTGCGGGATGCAGGCAAACCGCAACCGCCGACCGATGCCCCGATTGGTTTGCCGGCTGCGAAGATGAACGACAAACAAAAGCAGATGCTGCAAGAACTGATCAACGCGTATTGCGACAACCTCCCAGCGGATGTTGCCTCCGAACGCCTGGAAGCCATCAAATCGGCCGACTTCGAAAAGGTTCACTTCTGCTGGATGGGCGCAACGAAGCCAGGAATCGGCCACTACTATCTCGTGCAAGGACCTTCGTTTGTGGTGGAACTGGTCAACGTGCAACCGGATGCCGACGGCAACCCAGCCAATCACGTTCACTGCCTGTGGCGGGACATGAATGGGGATTTTGGACTGCCGATCAAATAGTCACCTAATGAGCGATGACTAGTGACTCATGCCAAAAAGGGTCATGAGTCTTTTGTCATTTGTCATTCGGTCGGCGACATATCTTTTGGGAAGAAGCAATGTCCGTCTCTGATCGTGCCGCTGAACTTCGCGAGCAGATTCGGCATCACGATCGGCTGTATTACGTCGAGGCTCGGCCGGAGATTTCGGATCTCGACTACGACCGGCTGCTGACCGAGTTGAAGTCGCTCGAGCAGCAGCATCCGGAACTGATCACGGCCGATAGCCCCACGCAGCGCGTGGGTGAGCAGCCTGTTGATCATCTCGAATCGATCACGCATCGTTTGCCGATGCTCTCGATCGAAAATTCTTACAGCGCAGAAGAGGTGCGGCACTTTGCGCAACAAACGGCGGCGGAACTCGGCACCGAAGCGATCGAATGGGTGGTCGAGTTGAAAATCGATGGGGCGGCTGTCTCGATTCTGTATGAGAACGGCCTGCTCAAGCAGGCGGCCACGCGCGGTAATGGCGAAGTTGGAGACGACATCACGCATAACGTGCGCACGATTGTTGATGTGCCGTTGAGGCTCGCGGGCAAGAACGTTCCGCCAATCTTAGAAGTTCGTGGCGAAATCTACATGACGAATGCAGACTTCGCCCGGCTCAATGAGCGGCAGGCGGAACGGGGTGAACCACTCTACAAGAATCCGCGAAATGTCGCGGCCGGTACTATCCGGCTGCTCGATCCGCGTCTGTGTGCCGAACGAAACTTGCGATTTTTCTGCCATAGCATGGGGTACAGCGAAGGTTTTGCGGCCCAGACCCACGTTGAGTTTTTGAAGGATTGTGGCGAGTTCGGCATGGTTCCAACGCCGCTGGTGGAAGCGTTTCCCAACATCGACGCTGCCCTGGCCCATTGCGATGTGCTCATCGAAAAGATTCCGGAACTGGAATTTGAAGTCGATGGTCTGGTGTTGAAAGTCAACCATTTCGAGCAGCGGCAGCAACTCGGCTCGCGCTCGAAAAGTCCTCGCTGGGTGGTCGCCTATAAGTTCGAAAAGTACGAAGCCCGCACAAGACTGAATGCGATCAATGTGCAGGTCGGCAAGACCGGAACCATCACGCCCGTTGCCGAACTGGAGCCCGTAGAACTTGCCGGCACGACGGTCAGCCGGGCGAGCTTGCACAATGCGGAAGAAATCGAACGGAAGGATATTCGTGTCGGCGATTGGGTCATTGTCGAAAAGGCAGGCAAGATCATTCCGCATATCGTGCGCGTCGAACTGCATGAACGGAAGGAAGAGTTAGAAAAGTTTCCGTTTCCCACCCATTGTCCGGTTTGTGAAACGCCCGTGGTCAAGGACGAAGGGGGCGTTTACATTCGTTGTCCCAATCCAACCTGTCCGGCACAGCTAAAAGAAAGAATTCGCTTTTTCGCGACGCGGAATGCGATGGATATTGAAGGGCTCGGCGATAAATTGGTCGAACAATTAGTCGATAGGAAATTGGTTGCCAGTTTTGGCGACCTGTATCGGCTGACTGCGGAAGAATTGCTGAAATTGGAGCGGATGGGGAAGAAATCGGCTGACAATCTTCTCGTCGGCTTGGAAGCCAGCAAGAATCGGGGACTCGCTCGCGTTCTCAATGCACTTTCCATCCGCCATGTTGGGGAGCGTGTCTCACGGCTGTTGGCCCAGAAGTTTGGCAACATCGACGCAATTATCGGCGCTTCTGCCGAAGAACTTTCGAACGTGAATGAGATCGGTCCGACGATCGCCAAGAGCGTCTTCGATTTTCTGCATCATCCGTACGGCACGCAGACAATCAGCGACCTTCGCAGCGTTGGTGTGCGCTTTGAAGCAGACCAGGCAACCCGTTCCACAACCGGTGGTGTGCTGAGCGGTAAAACGTTGGTAGTCACCGGCACGCTCGCGAAGTACACCCGGCAAAGCATCGAGGAAATGATCGAGAAACTTGGAGGACGCGTCGCGTCGAGTGTCTCCAAAAAAACCGATTTTGTCGTCGCTGGCACCGATGCGGGGAGCAAGTTGGCGAAAGCTCAAAGTTTAGGCGTGCGCGTTCTCAATGAGGCTGAGTTCGACGAGTTGATTGGTTCGTAGCTCGCCCTGTGCGACGATTCAACCGGATGTCGTCAAAAAAACGCGGGCTATCGCAGGCATTTGTTCAACGTATTTCAGCCAGTCAGAGCTAATCTTTACCGATTGCAGTTGCTAACTTTAGAACTGCCAATTCCTTTGCCTTCGCTTCAACTTCCACCGTGATTGCGAGCGCACGCCAACAGTCGGGAAAGTCGCTCGGGTCGATGAAGTCGTGATGTCGCAATGGCTGCGGACCATCCCAACCCGCCAGTGGGCTGGAAATATGAAATAGCGGCTCGCGAGGCCAGGTGGCGATTGCCAGTGCGGTGGCTTCCTCAATCGACAATCCATCTGGGAGGCAGCGATGATGATGAACGTCGTAGACCAGGGGCAATCCGCTACTTCGACATAACGGCAGGAGATCGGCCGGAGTGAAAATCTTGTCGTCGTTCTCAACCGTCAGTCGCGAACGTACGGCAGGCGATAGCCGATCCAAATTGCGGGCGAAGAAATTTAGGGCCGAGGCCTTGTCGCCGTAAGCCCCGCCGCCATGGATGTTGATCGAATCGGCGCCTATCCATTCGGCCACTTCCGCATGAAACTCTAAATCGGCAATCGCGCGCTCGATCACTTCCGGGCGGGGCGAGTTAAGAACCACGAACTGGTCTGGATGAAACACGGTTCGCAGCCCGCGCGACGCGGCAAATTCGCCACAACGCTTAAAGGTTGACACAATTTCATCAGCCTCGGGCAATTCGGCGATGTCGTAGCCAGCTTCCGGATGAGTCTTAGCTGGCAAAATGGGACTGATGACGCGGAAGCAACCAATGCCGTGATCTGCGCACCACTGCAGAGCAGCAAGCAACGCCTGAGCATTTGCCAGACAAAGGCTCGATAGCTTTCGCCGCCGCTCAACCGCCGATAGTTTCAACAGCGATGTTGCCGTCGTCGAGCGCAACTTGATTGGCTGCTCCAGAAATTGGCAGCACAATCCCAGCCGGATTTGGTTCGCCGGTAGCGTCAAATCGGCTCTCGTTTTCCGGGTTTTAGTCTTCACAGAAGATTCGCAGATGACATGCAGATTTAAATCACTGTTGCGAGTCGGCCGCTGTAAAGGCGTACAGTTGTGTGCCGCTGGCGATCAGTAGTCCGTGGGGGGCGGCAGCCAGATTGCCTCCCGTAGCATTTCGTTGCGTTAAATCGATCTGACGGAGCGTTTGCACGTTGGCAGAAGTCGCAACAAGTGGCAGGACGTAGATGGAATTTTTCGTTGGCCAGAAAATACCTGCCTTGGCGAGCAAACCTCGTCCCAGCGGCTGCACTTTCGCGGGGCGATAATTGGCGACAACGCGACCGCTCTCAAGCTCAATCCATTTCACAGCCGAGCCCGTGGCGATGAGTTGACCTTCGTGCGCACCCAGTAAATGAACAATTTCGCAGGAGTCTTCTGCAGATAAAGTCCAAGCCACCTGTCCGTCTCCCAGCCCACAAGCAAATATCTGGTCGCAATCTGCGGGGGCGAAGACAACGCGTTGTCCGGCAATCACGGGGGGCGCCAAGTCTCTTAAGGCGTTCATGTCCGTTGCGATGGTGGGGTTTGCCGTGAACCTGGCGCGCGGATAACGAGTCAGCCAAAGAATTCTGCCGGTCTCAGAATCGACCGTTGAAACGACACCCAAATTGGTATTAACGCACAACCGATTATCGACCTGCGCCAGCAGGCCATGGCTCAATTCGTCGTAGTCTCCGCCACCGATGGAGTCGCCCGTGGCGAGGAGCGTTCTCCATAACAGACGTCCACGTGGTCGGCCATCGTTCTTTCCCTGAGAAGTGTCGACAGGGGTGGTTAGTCTCGCGAAGCACGCCAGGTGTAGCTGCCGGCGCGTCCCGTCACGCCGCGTCTGCAGAACAAAGATTCGCCCCTCGGTCACCAGCGGAGTTCCCTCAAACGCCCAATCGGTAGACTCCGGATAGAGAGGAAAGCCTTCGAGTGGCCTACCTTGCGCCGCAAGATCAAGCCCGGCCAGCCAACCTTGGTCTTTCACCCGCACGCTTTCGAGACGTCGAGCCGCGGGAGCCGTGATTGGACTTCCCATTCGCGTGAAGAGCGAGTCTCCCTGAACCGTCAGCGTGTAGCGCGTGTTTCCCACATGAGGTGGAAGCAAGCGTTCGGCATCGCTGATAACACCATTGGCAGCAGCGGGCGTTCGCTCTTCCGGCAAAGAAAGTTCCTGCCCAAACCACCACTGCTCGCTCCCATCTTTCCAGTTCAGTGCTCGCAGGGATGATTGCCCGGTCACGTCTTCACGAAGGAACACCGTTTCGCCGACGGCTAAGGGATGATAGGCCGCGATTGCTTCGTTCTCCTCCGCCAAGCGCTGGCGCCCCGTGGCCAGGATATTTCCCGTGCCGCTAATCTGCGGCAGCGGTCTGGTCCATTTGGGCTGCAATGCCAGATTCCAGGGGACGTCTGGAAGGGGCACTCCCGCGCGGGATGTTCCGCCAGCGAAAGTTTGGAGCGTTTCTTGGCCAGACGATGCTTGGGAGGGAAGTTGCTGCCGGAAATCAGAAACTAAGTCGAGCCAGGGCCCTTCTTTGCCACTCAATTTACCAGTCGCGGGAGGCTCAAAGCGCTGAAGTTCCGCTAACCAGCGATTGGCGGCAGTCTCCCCCCCCTGCAGCAGCGAAACCAACGCCAGTCGAGCGATTGCCGCCGCGCGATCACCATCGTTGTTGCTTGTTCCCTTTGACCGTTGAAACGCCAACAAAGATGCGGACAATTCACCTTGATCCAGATGCCATTCGCCGAGCAGTTGCCAACCTTCCGTTGCCGCAGTTCCTCCGCCGAAGCGTTCTAGCGCTCGCTGTAACGGTTGGAAGTCCTTCGAATCGCGGGCGCGTGAGATCGACTCGGTTAAGGGACCATCTACAAACTGCCGATAGTTTGCGGCTGCGGCGGGATTTTCGGTCTGCCACTGCCCAACGATTCGAGCGCCCAATCGATTCGCGGGCCAGTAGGTGACAAATCCTGGCTGGTCCAAGTTTTCTTCGGCAGGCACTGGGGTCGAAACGCGTGCGAGTTGGGTTCCGTGGCGATCAATCACTTGCAGCAACGATTCCACTGCGTCGGTTGGCGGCATTTCGCCTGCCAGCTTCTGGGAGCGATCGAGCAGACGCAATCCGTTGGCATCAAGTTCCGAAATGACCGCAGGGGTTGGTTGAAACGGCTGCGCGAATGGCTGTGCTTGTAAAAGAGATGAATGACAAGCAAACAGGAGTAACAGCAGCGTGAATGTCCTCCTGCGTCGGAAAGTCACGACTGACCAATCCCTTCCAGCATCCGCCCAAGAAAGAACAATGCCACGCCGCCAACCAGCATGATGAGCATCACGCTCACAGTGATTCCGTTGCCCGTCGGTGCCCGAAAGCCGGCCGAAAGCTGCATCAGCATCGCCATTGGCAAGGCAATCAGGGCCAGCAATTGCATCATTCTTCCCGCGATCCGCAGCATGATTCGTGCGCCTACTGACTTGGTTAGTCTCGGTTCCCTGCCAAGTTCATTCTAGTATGTCTGGCAACGAGAAGTGGGAGGTCGTAGAAACAACAAGCTGGCGCGGGAAAGCATTCTTCCGGCTTTAACGAACGTCATCCAGTCGCTTGAGCCAGACGTTGCGAAAACGCACTGGGTTTCCATGGTCTTGCAGAAAGACCGGGCCGATCATCTTTTGCTTCTGAACTTCCGCGATCTCTTTTAAGTACGGCGTTGCCCCGTGACGGTAAGGATGATAGACCGACCGGGGCTCGCCGAAACGGGTTTCGTGTTGCACTTCTTGTCCATTCAACCACGCGGTAATTGAACCTTCGGCCACAATGTTTCCTTCCGCATCACGCCGCGGTGCCAGATAACGAATGTCGTAGACCTGCCATTCCCCCGGCTTGCGACTGGCATTCACACGAGGAGGCGCAAAACCGTACAGCGCGCCCATGTCTTGATCGGCAGGCTTTTCCTTGCCGAAGGAATTGTAAATCTGCAATTCGTAATGTCCATGAATGTAGATGCCGCTGTTGCCGACTCCTTTTTCGGGGAGCATAAATTCAACATGCAGATCGGCATCGCGAAAAGATTCCTTCGAAACAATATGGTTCGTGTTGGACTTCCCCCGACTCGAGACCAGCGTGCCATCCTCGATCGGCCAGTCGATTTCCTCACCATTTCGGCTGGCAAAGCGGTTCGTCGTTCCGTCGAACAAGACGACCGCACCTTCGGGCGGGGCAACGGGCAGATTTTGCTGGTCCGGCTTGAAGTCACCGTATTGGGGCAATTCCACGGTCGTCTCATCAGCGGCGAACCCAACAGCCGAAAAAGTAGTTACCAGGATCGTCGCACGCGCGACAAGAAAAAGCATTGAAGGCCGCATAGGTTGATTGCCAGGGAATTGAGTTATGGCGGGGTTTAATCAAAATGTTCCTGATCGATTATGAAAACCCAGTGGTGCTGGGGCAAGGCTTCACTGCGGATAGGGCGATGGAATTGACCACAATTCCGGCTTTCAACCGACTTTCTGCCCTTGGGGCCTGCTACCAGCTTAGGCTAAGATCGGTCGCCGGATTCCGCGATGCCTGCGGTCGCTGAATTCGACGGTACAATAATGTGTCTGCATGAAACGAAAATGGGCTTCCGCCCCTAGAAGCTCAGGCATGTCCGATACCACGTTGAAACAGGCCTCGAAAAAGGCCTTGCCCCCGATGAAGTCCTCCCCGGCCTCCACTGCCGAGACCGTACAAATTGATCTCCGCCAACCAGCACTGGCCGCGCTACTGGCGTGGCTTGTCCCAGGACTGGGGCACTTCTATCAGCGGCGCTGGGCGAAGGGTGCCTTGTTCTGCGTTTGTATTTTGGGGACGTATATTTTCGGCGTCGTTTTGGGGGCCGGAAAGGTAGTGCATACGGGCGGGACCAGCCAACTGGTCCGCGGCACGCTCTTCAGCCAGGCCGTGCAGCGCTGGACGTTCGTCCCTCAAGCCTGCGTCGGCGTGCCGGCCGTCATTAGCTTGGTGCAGCATGTGCGTGTCTCTGGTGGTGGCCAACCATTGTTTGGTGGTTGGTTCGCTCCGCCGCGCAGCATCGCTGAACTAGGCTCCAACGAGCAGAACGGGGATGAGCTCTCCTATTGGAATGAGAAACTGAATTCGCGCTACGATATCGGCATGTTGTTCACCATGGTGGCCGGCTTACTGAATGTGCTCGTCATTTATGATGCGTATGCCGGGCCAGTCATTGCCGAGGAAGCGAAGGACGAGGAAGAGGACGGCAAAGCAGGCAAAGAGAACGACAAACAAGGGGGCTGATGATGCTGTTGGGTGCGTCTGTGTTGGCAAATCAGATGTGGTATGCGATTCCTTTGGTGGTCGCCGTGAGTTTAGTTTATGGCGCAACGCGCCATGAATGGATGGGGCCAATACTCTCGCATGCTTGGAGAACGTGCTTCTGGATGCTGACGTTTATCGGCTCCATCTTTATTTTGCTGTTCACATTGAACTGGCTGTGGGGATAAATGGGGAATGACCATCGCCACTGCCAGCGGCGAAGCGATTCGCATCCGCGGCGCTCGCACTCATAACCTGCAAAACGTTGATCTCGATATTCCTCGCGATTCGCTCGTGGTTCTGACGGGGCCGAGCGGCTCGGGCAAAAGTAGTCTGGCGTTTGATACACTCTTTGCCGAAGGTCAGCGGCAGTACATCGAATCCCTCTCGACCTACGCGCGGCAGTTTCTGAATCAACTGGAACGCCCTGATGTCGATCTGATTGATGGCCTGGAACCGACGATTTGCATCGATCAACGGGCCGGCCAACAAGGGCCCCGCAGCACCGTGGGGACCGTGACCGAGATTTATGATTTTCTCCGCCTGCTCTATGCCCGCGTGGGAAGTGTTGCCTGTCACAGTTGCGGCGAGCCGATTCAGCAGCAATCGCAGGAACAGATTCAAAAGCTGCTGACGTCGCTTCCGGAAGGAACGAAGCTGATGATCCTCGCGCCGGTCGTTCGTGGCCGAAAAGGGGAGCAGCAGGAGGCAATCGGATCCATTCGGAAGGCAGGTTTTGTAAGGGTTCGGCTCGACGGCGAATTGGTCGATGTGGATCAACTTCCCCCACTCGACGCAAAAAAATCCCATTCGATCGATGCGGTGGTTGATCGCATCGTGTTGCGAGGTGGCATTGAAGGGCGGTTGGCAGAAGCCCTACAGTTGGCCATCAAGCATGGCGACGGGGTGGTCCTTGGTTTGTGGCTGGAGCCGCAGCATGAACAGATGGCTCGCGAGCGAGGTGAATCGACCGAAAAACTTTGGCAGGAACGACTGTTCAGCACACAGTACGCCTGTCCTGCATGTGGCCTCGCCTATCCTGAAATCGAGCCGCGCACGTTCAGTTTCAATAGCCCCTATGGTGCTTGCCCGACCTGCGAAGGACTGGGCTCGCGCGTCGAATTCGATCCCGAGTCGGTCATCGCGTTTCCCGACAAGCCAGTTGCCAAGGCCTTGGCGTTTGAGAAGGAATTGTCGACGGCGGCGGTGAAGGCATTGCGAAAATCGCTGGAAGATTGTTTGGCACAAAAGAAGGTCGATGTCACGACGGCCTGGCAAAAGCTGCCGACGGACGTTCAACATGAATTATTGCGTGGCAGCGGGGCAGATTTTTTGGGCATCCTGCTTTGGCTGGAAAAGCGTTACGCAACCGCCACCGAGGACGAAGAGCGAAAGTTCTTGGAATCTCTGCGCGGACCCGTGGAGTGCCCCGATTGTCATGGTGATCGGCTGTGCCCGGAAGCCCGCGCAGTACGCATCGCGGGGCGGTCACTCCCCGCTGTCATGCGTTCGCCTTTGTCTGCCGCGCGCCAGTTTTTCGCCAGCCTCTCCTGGCAACCGCACGAAGAACCGATCGGCCGACCGATTGTCGCAGAGGTTCTCAGCCGCCTCGCGTTTCTGGAACTCGTGGGGCTCACCTATCTCACGCTTGATCGGCCGGCCGATTCGCTAAGTGGTGGTGAACTGCAACGCGTGCGGCTGGCGACCGGGATTGGTTCGGGTTTGGTCGGCGTTTGTTATATCCTGGATGAGCCCTCGATTGGGCTTCATCCGCGGGATACGGAACGACTGATTCGAGCCCTGCGCGATCTGCAATCGCAAGGAAACACCGTTATCGTTGTTGAACACGACGAGGCGCTGATGCGCGCGGCAGATTGGCTCATCGACATGGGGCCCGGTGCCGGAAGCGACGGCGGCCGGATTATGGCCGAGGGAACTCCTGCGGAAGTGATGCGGAGCGAGCAATCGCTGACCGGCGGATATCTCAGTGGGAGAATTCAACTCGAACTTCCGCCAAGCCGACGCCCACCCACCAAGGAAAAGATCGTCCTCCGCGGTGCTTCGATGCATAACCTGCAGCAGGTCACAGCCGAGATCCCGTTGGGGTTGTTCGTCTGCGTGACGGGGGTGAGTGGATCAGGCAAAAGTTCGCTCATCAACGAAACGCTGGCCCCTGCCCTGCTCCGTAGACTGGGTGCCGGTGGGCGCAAGCCGGGACCCTTTCAAGAATTGCTTGGGGCGGAGTTGCTCGACCAGGTTGTGATTGTGGATCAATCTCCGCTCGGCCGCTCGCCACGCAGTAATCCTGCTACTTACTGCGGCATCTTTGACGAAATCCGCAAGGTCTTCACTGCCACAAAGATGGCGAAGCAATTAGGCTTCAAAGCGCCGCGATTCAGCTTCAATGCGACCGAAGGGCGCTGTGAAGAATGTCGCGGCCACGGCGTGAAGCGGATCGAAATGAACTTTTTGCCCGATATTACAGTCCCCTGCCCTGTTTGCCATGGTACGCGGTTCAACCGCCAGACTTTGGAAGTGACTTACAAGGGGCTGAACATCGCGCAGGTGTTGCAACTGCGCTGCGGCGAAGCAGCTGAGTTCTTTCGCGAACTAGAGCCCATCTATCGGCCGTTAGCAACGATGTGCGAAGTGGGCTTGGCCTATTTGCCGATCGGGCAAGCGGCGACGACTCTCTCTGGTGGCGAATCGCAGCGAATCAAACTGGCGACAGAACTTGCACAGCGGGAACGGGGCAAAGTTTTGTATATTCTGGATGAGCCTACCACGGGATTGCATCGTGACGATGTCCGCAGGCTCATCGCCGTGTTGCAACAGTTGGTCGATAAGGGGCACACTGTACTGGTGGTCGAGCATCATTTGGATGTGATGCGCTCCGCCGATTGGCTGATCGACTTGGGGCCCGATGGTGGCAGCGGCGGCGGACGCATTGTTGCCACAGGTCCACCGGAGGAATTGGCGCAGATTGAGGACAATCTCACTGCGGCCGCCTTGCGGAATGATTCGGCATGACAGCCCCTTCCGGAAAGTTTCCCGCATCGTATTGGCTTGCCCCGGCATGTATGGTGCTGGGGATCGCCAATCTTTTCCGGGCATCGTACTTCTATTTCCTGCAAAACTCGCTGTCTCTAGGGATGTTTGCGGTCGGAGGGACGCTAGTCGTAGCGAGTCTGGTCGCCGGCTATTTTGCCTGGGATGATTACCACGGGCAACAACAGAAATTGCAATCCCGGCACGAAGGCGAAGAACTGTCGGCCGAGGAGTACGCGCGCAGATTCGAGGAGGATCAGCAGTGAACTAACTAGCCACGACACCCTCTCGAATAGCCAGCCCTAAATCATCGAGCCAGGCATCGATGACATTCGCGGGGGCAGCATTCGCATCAACTTGACCATGGGCGGTAATCGTTCGCTCCAGGCAGAGCGCTGCAGCATCCGCATCACGCGGCCAATGACGGAGAGCGGCATTGAGGGCCGAAGTCAGTTGAGCATCGGCGGACGGCATATCTCCCGCGAGGGCTCGCATCAAATGCCGATAGAACGATTCCGCAATGTCGAGCGCCCGATGCAATCGCTGCCGCTTCGCTTGCGTTTCCTTGGCCCCGGAATCCACCAGGCTCAACACCAGAGCGGAAGTTTCAAACTGATCGAACTCCCCGGCTGAAAGTCGCTGCAGGAATTGCTCGCGAAAATCCGCCAAATTCGGTTCGAGCCAGAGCAGTGCTTCCGCGACACTCCCCTGCCCCAGCGCCGCACCGCGGGCTGCTTCTTCGGACGAACTGACCAGCCCTTGATCGAGCAAGATTTGTGCGACCATTTCATCCGCCAGTGGCGAAAACCGTACGACGCGACAGCGCGACCTAATCGTCGGCAGTTGGCGTTGTTCGCTGGTGCCGATCAGAATCAGCACCGCACCTGGCGGCGGTTCTTCGAGCGTTTTGAGGAGCGCATTCGCCCCTTCCTGGTTGAAGTAATCGGCATCATCGACGATCGCGATCTTTCTTTCACCGTAAAACGGTTTTAGCGCCAGGTTATAGCACAGCCCCGCCCGCATCCGATGGTCAGCATCGCCGATGAACAAGTCGAGCGGTAAGAAGCTCTTGTCTTCGGGCTTGGTAATTCGTTCCAGATCCGGATGCGACCCCGCTGCCACTTGCAAACAGGAAGGACAGCGCCCACACGCTTGCAGTTGGTTCCCCACTTTTGCGGTGCATAGCAGTGCCTGTGCAAGCTCCTCCGCGAACATTCGCTTGCCGATCCCGGCCGGGCCCACGAAGAGGTAAGTCCCCGGCAATCGCCCGCGCTCGCTGGCCGTGCGGAAGAAATTCCACTGTCGATCATGCCCCAGAACCTTGCTCATACGCGAAGCCTTTCGCTGAGCTGCGCAATAATCTGTTGATGAACTTCTTCCGGCACACAAGTCGCATCGATCACGGCAATTTCCGATCGACGTTGGGCTTCGGTTAGAAATCCTTGCCGCACCCGTTCCAGATATTCTTGGCCGCGAGCCTCCAATTTGTCGTGCGAGCGGGAGATCCGCTGCAGGGCAACATTGGCCGGCAGATCCAGCACAAAGGTGATGTTCGGCACCAATCCGCCGGTAGCAATGTGGCCGATCTGCCAGACTTCTTCGATTTGGGCCGCGGCATAGCTGCTGCCATACGCTTGATACGCGACGTTGGATAACAGAAAGCGATCGCTCAATACATCACTCCCTGCCTGCAGTCCTGGCCGTACGATTTCTTCGACGAGCTGCGCCCGCGCAGCCATATACAGCAGCATCTCTGCCCGCCGATGAGGATGAATGGTGGGATCATTCAACAGAATTTCGCGCAAGGCATTTCCCAGCGCCGTGCTCCCTGGATCACGGCAGGTTCGCGTTGAACGCCTTCGCTCCGCCAGCCACTTTGCCAGTCGTTCGATCTGAGAAGACTTGCCAGCACCGTCGATTCCTTCGAAGGTGATGAAGTACGCCGGTGCAGCAGTCACGACTTACTCTCCGTTGGCGTTGGCTGCGGCCAAGGATTCTGCCAATCCCCCCAGCGTTCTAAGTACATCTGGTAGGCCGGTTGGTGCTCCGCCTCGGATTCGAGCCAGGCTTTCGTCTCGGCAACCAGTTCATGCTCGCGTTCGATGGGCAGTTGGCCCTGCATGACGGCGGTGCGGAGAAAAACAAAGTAGGTGTCAAGCACATCGCAGCGACAGTAATTGTTGATCTCGGCAAGCTTGCCTGCGAAGTGCAGGTCCTGCACCATGTCTCCCTGAACGTCCATCTTGCCGGGCTTCCCCAGGACGTTGGCGGCCAGGTTAAGTCCGCCGACAAACCGGCTCGCTCCGAAATTGGTCAAGGTATCGTGCAAGTCGAGATGTGCTTCGGTGTTGTAGCGATTGCGCGGCTGATCGTAGGTTTTTGCCTGCCGACTGAACCAGCCGCTTAAGTTGAGCCCGTACCGAAATGCAGCCAGTTCCAACAGTGGAACGTCGAACGTCCGGCCATTGAAGCTCACCAACGTGGGACGCTTGTAAGCTTCCCAGCCGCGCCAGAAGTGATCGGTCATCACATGCGATCGATACTGCGGCTCGTCGAGCGCGACCATCTCCAAGAGACGAAAATCTTCCGCCACTTTCGCCACCACAATTGCGAGCGGCACCTGATAGGTATACGGAATGAAGTCCGTGTCGTACTTCGCCATCAACTCGGCGCGGTACTTTTGCACGGCATCGTGCGGGGTGATATTTTCCCCCGGATGCCGCACCCGTGCGACCAACTCTGGATCGGCGGCCGATTCAACATCAAACACCAGGTAACGAACGGCAGCTTTGGCCATGGCAGTACAGCAGGAAAGAGCATTGGAACGTGCTCCAGCATAGGGCTGCTGCGTAGCGCCCGAAAGGGGCGAAGTCAGGGGACTTTTGGCGAAACGACTGAGCGGCTTTCGAGCCGATCGAAAGCTGATTTCGCAGTCTGTTGTACGAACTGCCCGGCCCACGACTGGACCGGTTTTCGCCAACTAGAACAACTCGCTGATCGATTCGCCGTTTTCGATAGGCCTGGTTGGTCTACCAGATCGATCCAAAAAGTGAATGTTGGGGTTCATGCCCAAGACCTGGAAGATCGTGTGATGGATGTGCCCCGGTTCGAGTGGGTGATCCTGCGGCACTTCCCCCAAGCGATTGGTACTGCCAACAATCCGGCCTCCCTTCACGCCGCCGCCCCCCAGCAGGCAGAACATCGCGTTCCCCCAGTGATCTCGGCCTGGTTGCCCCATGCTCATCGGCGCGCCGCCGTTGCCGCCGTCGTTCATCTTGGGAGTCCGACTGAATTCCCCGCACATCACCACGAGAGTCTTTTCCAGCAAGCCGCGATCGGCAAGATCGGTAAACAGCGCGCTCACCAGTTGATCGATCTTGGGAAGATAGTTGTTGTATCCCTTCTCCAGATCCCAGTGATGATCCCAGCCGCCGAAATGAACGGTGGTGAAGGTAACTCCCGCTTCCACCAAGCGACGGGCCAAGAGAGTGCTTTGGCCCCAAGGATGCCGGCCGTAACGTTCGCGAGTGGCATCTTTCTCTTGACTGAGATCGAATGCTTCGCGGGCACTTTTGCCCGCCACCATCTCGAAGGCATCTTGTTCAAAACTATCCATCGCATCCATCGTTCGGCCACGGTCGACTTCACGATGCAAACGATCAAAATGCTCGAGCAAATTCCGTCGATCATCCAAACGATCGATGGTCAACTCTTTGGAAACCCCCAGGTTCTTCACTTGGAAATTTGATGCATTGGGATCACCTTCGGTTTCAAACGGATTACAGTCCGGTCCCAGGAAGTCCCCACCAAAATAGCCCGGACGAAGACCAATCGACATCGCGTGAGGAATGGCAACGCTCGCTGGTAACCCCGCTTTACGCGGGCCGAGAATTTTGGTCGCGTACGAACCAAAGAATGGCATCCGCTGGCTGTTGCTCGCGCCACTCACGCCGGAGTGTCGCCCCGTGAGCATCAAGTGCCCGGCAGAAAAGTGGTCCCCATTGTCATGATGGAGCGAACGGACGACCGAAAACTTGTCGGCAATCTTCGCTTGCTCGGGAAACATTTCGGTTATTTCAAAGCCCGGCACGTTGGTTTTGATCGGCCGCCAAATGCCGCGGTACTCGACCGGAGCCTCGGGCTTCATGTCGTACGTATCCATGTGCCCTGGACCGCCGTCGATCCACAGCAGGATGACCGACGTATCTTTTTTCTCCCCCCCGGAGGCCGCCGCTTGGTCTTTCGCGCGCAGCATCGCAGGAAGGCCGAGCGAGCCCATTCCCGCCATTCCGAGTTGCACGAAACTCCGGCGTGAGAGCCCATCGCAATACTTGGAGGAAGATTGGCCCAGAATGCGAAACATGTCGGTACTCCTCAGACAATCAGGCCCGCAGACAGGCAGGTTGCAAACAGGAAGGCAAAATAGGCGGGAAAGCATCCAAGCTTCTTTATAGATTATCTGGTTGCGTGCTGGCTTGGTCAATCAGGATTGCCGCAATGCCTGGGAAGCGACCTGTTTTCCCCAGGATTGTCAGCGGGCATGTTTTTTGTAAGTCTATTCATGGGAACGCTTTGCGACTTTTTGCATGACCTGAAAGTGGAGGCGTGCTGTCGGTTATTACTCTGCCTAGCTCAACGCACCGGGAGAACGGGGCAACGCTCGACCAGCCCCCGGCAGTCGTCTATCTTGAAGGTCTCGTTTTGCTCGCAAGGAGGATCGCATGGCTTTGGCGCGTCGAATGGATTCTGGTTCCCAGGCAACGTCTCCGGCAGAGGCGGCGGCGATGCTCGATCGTCCCCTGCCCTATGACCGTGAGGCAGAGGTTGGCGTCTTGGGGAGCATGATGCTCCTGCCCGATGTGATCGACGACGTCGTGTTGCTGCTCCGGTCCCCCGAATTCTATGACGAAGCCCATCAAAAGGTCTTCACCCACCTCGTGGAAATGCACGAGGAAGGAAAGAAAGTCGATCTGACACTGCTCATCGATCGCCTCAAAGCCAATGGCGACTTTGAGAAGGTTGGCGGTGCCGCATACCTGGGAAAACTGATTAACGCGGTGCCGAATGCGGCCCACGCTTCGTACTACGCGGAAATCGTCCGGAACAAGGCGACCTACCGGGCGATGATTCAGGCCGGGACGGAAATCCTGCGCGATGCCTACTACGAAGCTCAGCCCGCGAAGGAGTTGCTTTCGCAAGCCGAACAGAGGATCTTTTCGATTCTCGACGACCGCAGCCAGCACGCATTCAAGCCCCTCAAGGATTTGTTGCATGATTCGCTGAACCGGATTGATGCTCGGCAGGCGGGAACCCATGCGGCCGGCGGATGCGAATCGGGCTTTGACCGACTCGATGAACAAACCAGCGGCCTGCACGACGGCGAATTGATCGTCCTGGCTGCCCGCCCTTCGATGGGTAAAACGGCCTTCGCGTTGAACGTGGCGGCGAACGTCGCAATCCGGCAGCAAGTTCCCACCTTGTTTGTCAGCCTGGAAATGTCGGCCATTGAATTGACCGATCGTTTGCTCTGTGCGGAAGCTCGCGTGAACAGCCACCGCATGCGCGCGGGGACTCTCAGCGTGGATGATCAAAAAGCACTCATTGAAGTCGCCAACAAGATTAGCTCCTCCCCGTTTTTCGTCGATGATGCACCCGCCCGCACCGTAACGGAAATCGCGGCCGGTGCGCGGCGCATTCAACGTCGCGAAGGTCGCCTCGGCCTGATCGTGCTGGACTACTTGCAGCTTCTGGAACCAGATAACCCGCGCGATCCGCGGCAGGAGCAGGTCTCGCGCATGACGCGGCGGCTCAAGGGGCTGGCTCGCGAAATGAAGGTGCCGATCGTCTGCCTCGCGCAGCTCAACCGGCAGACCGAAGCGAGCAAGGACAACATTCCACGGTTAAGCCACTTGCGCGAATCGGGGGCGATTGAGCAAGATGCGGACGTGGTGATGTTCGTGCATCGTGAAGAATACTACCAGCACGGCGAGGCGAAGAAGGATTTCGAAGGCAAAGCCCAAATCATCGTTGCCAAGCAGCGAAATGGGCCGGTTGGCGATATCGACCTGGCCTGGTTCAAGGAATTTACCCGCTTTGATAATTTGGCGGCGGAGCGCTTTTCGGCGTTTGACCAGTACAATCAAAGTACGCCGCAGGTTACCTTTTAGTATGCGGCCGTGGTGGGCGAAGTGGTGGCGCAGAACTGGCCGAACAGGGACGACCCATGCTGGAAAACGAGCGCATCGTTTGGGACGACCTGCAACGCTGTCCGTATTTGCCGGACCGCCAGGCCCGCCTGCCGATCCGCTGGCCGCAGAACGGCATCAGCCGGCAACAACTCGATCAACGTCTCGCCGCCGGGGATCGTCGTTCGGGCATGTTTCTGTATCGAACCCATTGTCCCGGCTGTCAGGCGTGCGAGGCGATTCGTATTCCCATCGCCACGTTTCACCCGCGCGAAACACAGCGGCGGATGCACCGACGTGGCGATCGGCTGCTTCAACTCGAAATCAATATCCCCGAGGTCACGAGCGAACGAGTGCAATTGTTTGCGCGGCACAAAACCGAGCGGGGCCTGTCTCAGGGAGATGAAACGCACGACGATGCCGACAGCTATTCGTCGTTCCTGGTCGACACCTGCTGCGATTCGCTGGAACTGGCCTATTACTTTGAAGATGAACTTGTCGCCGTCTCGATTGTCGATCGGGGCGCGCGAGCGATGTCCGCGGTCTACACCTACTTTGATCCGCGGTTCACGCAGTTGAGCCTGGGGACCTACTGCGTGCTGCGGCAGATCGAACTATGTCGCGAATGGAAGCTCGACTATCTCTATTTAGGCTACTACGTCGCCGCCTGCATGCACATGAACTACAAGGGCCTGTTCACGCCGCACGAACGCTTAATCGGCGGCCAGTGGCGGACGTTTGAGGAGCCGCCGCCGAGAGTGCCGCGGTAGCTGATTCAAAGGACGCTGCAGATTGCCTTACCCAAACAGCTTCAAAACTTCCCCATCGCTCACCGGGAACGGGCGTTGAAGCTGATCGTGAATGATGGCGCGTGGCGAGATGCCCAGGGCGTGAAAGATGGTGGCGTGGGCGTCAGGCGGTCCGCAAGGTTGTGAATGGGGAAAGGCTCCTTGGGCATCGCTGCTGCCATAGACCTGCCCCCCTTGAATACCGCCGCCGGCGAAGACGATCGAATAGACGTTGGGGTAATGATCCCGCCCTGCCCCGCCGTTGATGCGCGGCGTGCGGCCAAAATCGGTGAGGACTACGACCAGCGTTTCGTCGAGCGTGCCGCGCTCTTCCAGGTCGGCAAGGAGCGCCGCGACGCCCCGATCAAACACCGGCAGCAAGCGATTCTTCAAACGATTGAAGTTGTCGCCATGCGTGTCCCACATGTCCCCTGCCCCGCCGTTCAAATCGCCGGCCGCACAGCAAACTTGCACCACAGGCACGCCCGCTTCGGTCAGTCGCCGCGCCAGGAGCAAACTCTGGCCGCCTAAATGAGTGCCGTATCGTTCGCGAACTTTGGGATCTTCCTTCGTAACGTCGTACGCATCGCGCACCGCGGAACCGAGCAAGATGTCGGTCGCCAGTTCGCGGAAGTGTTGAAAGTTGGCGGTGTCGGCCGGCAGGCGGGATGATTTTTCCAGCGACGTCCGGAGCTCATGGCGAGCCGTGACGCGCTGCAGATCGACATCGCCGAGTTGCAAGACTTCACTGCCGAGGGTGCGCGAGGAACCTTCAAACGGATCTCCTTGCGGCGGACGCATGACAATCGGATCGTATTTGGTTCCGAGCCAACCGCCGTACTCGCCAGCCTGCAAGGTGCCGTTATCGACCATCGGATAAGGAAGCCGAACCGCGACCGGCACACCCCGCGGCGCATCGCGAAACTGGGCGACCATCGCCGGCAGCGACGGCCAATCGTTGGGGTGCGGCGCAATGTTACCGGCTCCCGGTGGACGATGGCCAGTCAGATTCCAATACATCCCCCGCCCGTGGGCGGAATCGTCATGAAAGATGCTGCGCACGATCGCCAGCTTGTTCGTTTGCTTGGAAAGATGCGGCAAATGCTCGCTGACAAAAACTCCCGGCGTAGCCGTTAATATCGGCACAAACTCCCCTCGAATTTCCGACGGAGCATCGGGCTTGGGGTCCCAGGTATCGATGTGGCTCATGCCGCCCCAGCAAAAAACCAGGATGCACGATTTAGCTTTGCCGCCGGTGGTGTTGCCGCTTGCGGCCGCCGCGTTTCGCAATCGCAGAAAGCCGGGCAACGACAATCCCCCCAAACCGGCCCCAATTTGCAGCGCGCGGCGTCGGGAGAGATGCGGAACCTGTCGTTGATCGTCTGCGGCGGAACGCTCTGGCATTCAAAATACTCCGAAAACACTTGACTGATCTACCTCCTTTTAGGCGATCTGAACGTCCATCGCAATCAACGTTGCCGGAAAAAGTCGCGTGCGTGATGGCGCACGAAGCAGGAAATAGTTGCGAATTTGCCGCAGTGGTGCGAGAATCAATAGCTCTTCTTATTCACCTGATGCGAGTCTTGAAATGGGAAATGTTGCGCCGGCAATCGACGCCACTAAGTTTTTGGAAACGCTCAAAGCCAGCCAACTCCTTCCCGCCACGGAAGTCGAAAAGCTGGAAGCTCAATTCGGCACCAAGACCGACCCTGTTGCGCTTGCCAAGGCGCTGGTGAAGGCCGGGAAGGTTACGAAATGGCAGGCCGCGCAATTACTGCATGGCCACAAGACGTTCCAGGTCGGCAACTACACCTTGCAAGATCAATTGGGGGCCAATGAAACCGGGCGGGTGTATGTTGCGGAGCACGGCAAACTGGGGCGAAAAGTTGCGCTGAAATTGTTGCCCAAGCGTCTTGCAGCCGATCCGAAGATCGTGAAGCGATTTTTGGCGGAAGCGCGCATTGCCGCAGCCATCGACCATCGGGCGATTATGCATGTCTTCGACGTCGACCGCGATGCCGAGCAAGTTTTCATAGTGACGGAGTACGTCGATGGCCTCTTGCTGCATAAGTACGTCGCGCAAGAGAAGCCTCCTTTCAGCCTCGCAATGGCGATATTTGGACAACTGGTAGAAGGGATGGCCGTTGCGCATGAGAAGGGAGTCGTTCACGGCGGACTACGCCCCTCGACGATCCTGGTAGATCAGCAGGCGATTATCAAGATTTGCGACCTGGGAGTGGCTTCGCTCGCCGAACCGGGTGGAGCGACTATTGAAGAATCGACGGAGATCGCGGCTGATGCCGTCACCTACTCCGCGCCCGAGCGGAACAATTTACCCCCTTCGCTTGCCGCCGATATCTACGCGATCGGGGGCATCTTGTTTCTACTCCTCACGGGCGAAGCGCCGAAGGGGAGTTGGCGGGTCACGGACGTGGCGAAATCGAAAGCGATCTCGCTTGAAGTTCTCTCTGAGCTGCGTGCCAAAGCGAACGCGGTGCCCGATGCTGTTCGTAAGCTGTGCGCGCTAATGCTGGCTCCGAATCCAGCCGACCGCCCCAAGTCTTGTCGCGAAATCAGCAAGGGCCTACCCTCATTGATGCAGCCTGGGAAAGCCAAGGAGGTTTCCAAAGAGAAGTCGTCGGCAGACGGGATTCCGTCCGCGACTCCTGCTGATGCCGTGACGACAGACACCAAGACGGTACCCACCCTCAAAACAGCAGTGCCCAATAAACCTCAGCCGAAGCCTTTGCCGCGTGCGAAGGCGCTCCCCGCGGCACCAACAGTCTCGCCAGTGTCTCCAGCAGCGGAGCCAGCGACACCAGCCGCAGTGCCTGAAGTAAAGGCACCAGTGGCGAAGGCAAAACCGGCGGCTCCCGTCTTTCCGACGGCGAAGAAAGAGAGCGTCCCGGTCGCTGAAGTTGTGGACGAGGTGCCGGTGCTGTCGGATTCGGAAGTCGCCATGCTTGAGCCGGATGTGGAAGCGGAGCCAGCCAACGAAGAGGATACTCAGAGCGGCGGTTTCAATTTCGCGATCAATACGGCACCTGCTGCGGCAGCGACTGGCGGGTTTGCGATCAACACCAACAAGGCCGTATCGACATCAGGAGGAATGCCCGCGGTGCAAAAATCAGCGCCGACAGTCACCACATCCTCCGGCGAAAATGCAGTTATCGCACCCACGGCAAAATCGAAGCTGCCCCTTATTCTAGGGCTCTCAATCGGCAGCAGCGTTTTGGCTCTCGCGGGGGTGGTTGGCGTGGTGATGATGTTCTCCGGCGGTGGAAAAACCAAACAAGTGGCCCAACAGAATGGTGCGAGCACGAATGCCGAAAAAAACAACTCGGGAAACGAATCCACGGAAGACAATCCGGCTGAGGAGAATCCGGACGACGAAGAAGTTAATCCTGGCGAAGTAAATCCCACTGTGGCCGTCCCAATTATTCCCACGACCGTCTCCAATAATCCACCCACGACGGCTGTTCCTCCGCCGGCTGAGCCCGTCCCGGTTGAACCATCCGAACCAGTTCCTGCGGAACCGATGCCAAGTGAACCGGCCCCCGCGGAACCAACTCCCCAACCTGAAGTGCCTAAGCCTGCACCTCAAAAACCGGCACCGAAACCCCCGTCGAAAACTGAACCCAAGCCGGCTCCCAAGCCGGAGAACAAGCCACCGGCGGAACCATTCAAGGGCTTCGCCACTGCGATTGATTTGCCATTCATCGAGCCCAAGGGAGCTAACGCCGCGGAGGCGATGGCGGAGGTCAAATTGGGGCCTGCGGTGTTGGGTAACCTTGACTGCTACGTTGATCTTTACGGCGGTCAGTTTGCTTATAAGGGGAAGCAGCAGTTCACGCTCGAGGCCGCCAACGGTGGCACCTCGACCACCGAATGGGATGTGTTCATCAAGGCCGGCGAAGACGGTTCAGGGACAGCCACGCAAATCGCCAAGTTCTCGGCCAAAGAGGAGAGCTTCTTCTTTCAGTGGCTTCCCGCCGCGGCGGAGAATATGACGGCCTCCCACCTGCGTAACTGTGTGTTGATGTTACGGGCTGGCAAAGGCTCACACGAATTGCGGCTGCGAAAGCCTCTGGTGGTTGAACCTTTAGAGGTGAGCTCGGCAAAGGTCATCAGTGGGAAGTGGCCTGTCGAAGCGCCTCCTGATCCGGCACACATCACCGTGGAGTTGTTAAGTGCCGAATGCACGATCCCGGTCGTCAAACTTACCCCGAAAGAGTTCAAGGCGGGGGGTGAACTCCCAGCCGTCTGGTTCGGTAATACTGAAGCTTCGATGCCGCTGGCGATTCAATTGAAGCCGACCCTTTCGCGTCAGTTTCAGCTAGACGGTTTGTTTCAATACAAGACCGAGTTGGAAGAAAAGCCGCAGGGGTTTTTGCGAAAGAAGCTGGAGACTGCTTACAACATAGCAATGAATAACGTGCGTGCGATAAACACTGATGCCGAATTACGTAAGGCGGGCAAGAACCAAGAACAAAGGCGGGCGATCGATGATCAGGCCGCGGCACTCATCGCTACGCAGAACAAAATCGCTGGTGCCTACGAAGAGGCTGCCAAGCTACATGAATCGTTGAAGGCGGGAATGACGGTCCATTTCCGTGTTCTGTACGATGCAGAAGACGGTAAAGTTGTTGAGATTTTAACGACAAAGGCGAGCTAACATAGTCAGCCCGCCTCACGTTTTTACTACCAGCCTGTTGGCAGAGAACTATCGTTTCCGTTGATTGGTCGTCGGGGTTGCCACGCGGCTTTTCGTGACCGGCGTAGCAACATAGACGGCGGGATCATCGACCACCCAGGGGGTCGACCAGGTTCTGCCGTTGTCCATGGTGATTACGTTGTAGAAGATCGTTTCCATGGCGTAAGCGCGGTAGCCGTATGGAAAATGGGATGCCAGGTGATCTTCAATCGTCAGGTCGTTAATTCCCTGGCGGGCAAAGTAGTGCACCTGCCCATCCGGCGTGAATGTCATGCCGAGCGTCCACCAGCCTGGACCTTCAATCTTCGGGCCAGTCAGATCCCGGCCGCGGCTATCCGATCGGATGGTGAAGTGGGCAGTGGGATGCACGCCGCCGAATTGATCCGTGGTGAACTTCGTTTGGATGAAGAAACCGGGCCAGTACTCTTCCTTTTCGACACGCCCTGTCTCTTTATCCTTCTTCGTATGCGTTGCCCGCAGACCCGCGCGGAAGCCAAAGGAACTGCCATTGCGGCGCTCCCATTTTTCTACCGGCGGCACCCACACACGCGTCGTTGCGTTCGGAGTTTGGTAAACCGGCATCACTCCACCGAGACGGCTTTTCAGGTTGTGGACAAGATCGTCCTGCTGCTGGTCGTTGGTGACTCGCCCGGGAACGCCCGGTTGCAAGGTGGCCAGCATCATCGAGCCGCTGCTGCCAGGAATGCCGTCTTCGGGAGTCGTGACGCGTTTGATGACGTCGGGCTGACCACGCAGCGCGGCCTCGAACCACAAATTGTTTTTGGAGATTCCACCAGGGGAGCGAATGTTCTTATCGAGGTTGTAGCTGCTCTTAGATCCGTTTGGAACCCACGCCCAGTTGGCGTCTTCAAAATCGTCACCCGAAACTTTCTGTCCAGTCCCGGGAACGGGCACGTTCGGATAGACCTTGGCGGGAGGCTTGGGGGCCGCAGTGTCGGCGGCTTCGCTATGAACGGCAATCATCCCAGCCACAGCGGCCAGGCCAAAGGTGCGGCGCGACAATTGACCATCCATGTCTGAGTCCTCGCGTGTACGTCGGGCGATAAGTCGGCTTCGCGAATGCGGGTTCGCACCACCGGAAAAACTGTTCTCTTTCAAGTCCTATCGGCCGACGCGAGGCGGATAATCGATAAAAACGGAATTTGAGGCCGCTAGCGAAGCTGGCTGTGCAAGAGTCAAGTCAAAGCCAGCGAGGTGGCTGCTACTTCGGAATGATTGTGGACTGTCGCGGCACGATGGTCGTTGATGCCGCACTGCGTCGCACTTTAGCAGGCCGTTTTTGGATAATTTCGAGCGTCATGGCAAATGCTAACAGCCCCCAGCCAATCCAGCTTGGGCTGACAAACAAAATTGCGATGCCGCCGGCAATTGCCAGCAGCCAAGTGGGATGAGCCGACAGCACTTCTTCCCAACCCCAGCGCTGCAAGAGCACGGCAACGATCAAGGAGCCAATCAGCAGAAAGCCTCCCCAAAGCCCGGCCCCAGCCCACTGAGGATTGACCTCAGCCGTCGATGGTTGCAATGGATACCGTCCCATCCAGTGGTCAAACACATGCACTGTATCGGCGGGCCGGAAGCCTAAATCTTGAGGCTCGTTGGGCGATGGCTTAAGATCTGTAGCGACCGACGACATCTTAGGAAAAAGCTTCTCGGCGGCATTCATCCGTTCCCGAACATCCTTGAGTTGCGGGCTGCTGTCCCCATCAAGGACGATGTCCCAATCCTGTTGCAGCTCTTGCCATCGTTTAGATCTCGCTTGCAGCCACGGCCTGGTGAACTCGGGCCACTTCGTTACGAAATCCGACTGGGCGGCAATCTGGACTGCCTTAATCTGCGTTTCCAAAAGTGAAAACGCTGCCTGTTGCGCGAGATTGCGGTTGGCTATCTCGAGTGGCGGGGTGAATTTCGTCTCCGTCGGAGCGCTTTGACCTTGCTCATCCGAATGGATGTGCCAAATCGTTCGCGCCACAGGCATACCAACCAGCATCGGCAAAGTAGCTTGCTGCAAACCGTCCTTAAGCGACGTACGACATTCAAACGAAACGGCAATCAATTGCGGAAGTTCTGCCGACTCCAGCAATAGTTCCCACGTTCCACCTTGGCGGAGACGACAAACGGCTGACTGACCGTCGATTGTAATTTGGGCCAGATCCACTTCTGGCGGCACATGCAGCAAGCAGACAGAGCGACCATTGGGGACGAGCTCGAATTGCACCAGCCCCGGCAAACGTCCATCACTCCCAGGCCAAAGGTGGGCAACCGCCAGGAGTGCTTTAGGTTCCTCGGCCGCACGTTGGATGCTATCTACTACGGCGACAAAGCGCGGACCAGGAATTGAATACTGAATCGTGTCCGAAATTGGATCGAGATTCAAGTTTGCCGCAGGGGTTGATTCTATGAGCCCACTGACCGACCAGTGAATTGCCTGCTTATCGAACCGTTGCGGTAACAGGACTGTTCGCTGCCAGTCGACTGGTTCGAGCATGCGCACATCCGGAGCGCGAATACCATCCGTATCCGCAACGAGTGAGCCGTGGAGTTTGATTTTCTGATGCCCTGTCCAAGGGCGTTCAGGGCGAAGCCAAAGTTGCTTGTGCAATCGGCCTGGAATTTCCCGCACTTCTAATTCGATGTCGGACTCATCTTCAATGGTTGGCGTCCACTCGCGGGGGAATTCTAAACGGAGATGATCGATCGCTCCACTCGCGATATCAAATTGAAGTTCGACATCGGCGAACCAGCCCTCATTGTCTCGAACGACTTCGATCTGCAGCGTTCCGCTGGCCTGACTCTCGTTGGCAATCACTCGGCCTTTTCCGGGCGAGTTAGCCGTAATCCGAGGGATTCCAGTAGCAGTCCAGGTTTCAACTAAGCGGCCCCACTCGGCAACGAACTTGCCACGCTCGCTGACGTCAACCTCCCAGCCCGTAGCAGGTTCAGGTTTAAACTCGACATTCTCCCCTTCAAACAAACTCCATTCACTGCGCGTAACCTCGCCCCCAGCCAGCTTGACCATCGCCAAGACACCATTTGCCAGCGGGGGTAAAGTTCCTTCCACAACGATGGTGCGCAAACCGGGCAGGTTGGGCCTGGCCACCATGACCGTGAGTGCGCCATTCTTCTGCAGATTCCATTCGCTGGGAATGACTTCTCCCTCCTGCCAAACGGCAACCAATTCCAGTTTCATGGTTGGCGGAATATTAAGCCGGTGCAGGAATGAATTGTCGGCATTCGTCAATTTTGCCTCATAGCGCAGCCGTTGATGTTCGCGCAACACACTCAGGCTGATGCGCTCGGTAACTTGTAGCAACGGCAGCGCTGGCTGCACTGCAATGGACCAATATTCGGCATCGCTCGCCGGAAATGCAAGTTCGGGGGGCGAGGCGTTGGAATCTCTCCAGGAGGCCAAGAATTCCAGCGGCGCGACCGGCATGGCAGACTCGTCCCCGGCCGGCTTTTCAATTTGCAATCGCAAATCAGCAGAAGGTGAAATGGCGGCCCAGGAGCGATCCAGTCGATCCACCCGCAAGTCCAAGCGGGGGATTGAAAAACGTCCGATCGGCGTAACTTCCATCAACTGGAAAGTGACAGGGAAGACCACTTCGCGTTCAACGGGCTGTGGCAGATCGAATCGCCAGCTTTGCTTGACTTCATCACTTGCAATTTGTTGAACTTTCAGACCCCCTTCGGGAGCTAAGGGGCGCAAACGCGGATCGGCGTCCATTACAAATGAAGTAATTTTGCCTTGCGCGGGGCGCAGTCGCAGGCGTGTTTCCACCGTGACCCCATTGGGTCTCAGACGCCACCAAGCGAGTTGCTCGCCCACGATGGAGGTCGGCTGTTCAGCACTCGCGGGGCGCCAGGTAAACTCGAGTTGCTCGGTGGATCCAAACGAACTGCTCAACTCCCCTTCCCCTTGCCGCCGCACGATACGAAACGGCCCCGCTTTACAAGTAATTTCGGGTACTAGGGAGGAACCCTCAATGGTGAGCCTGCCGGTGAGGTTCCGCGGGATCTGAATATTCGCACGTCGGCCCTGGGGCGTTGTTTCCACGAGCGGACGCAGTTGCAGCCGCAGCAAATGTCGGCCGGCAGTGGGAACCACAAACGACATTTCCCCCAACGCTTTTTGCCAGTCAATTTGAATCGACGCTCCATTCAATTGTCCGGCACCAATCACTTCGAATTGAGCCGGAGTCATTGGGAGCCTAATCCGTGCTCCGGCTTTGAGAACTTGCAGTTCCCATTGCACTTCAAACGCATCGAACTGACATTCTTCCTCAGGAAGGGTCGTGGCGCGAAAGATCGCGCGATATTCGGCTGATTGCAAGAGCCAATCGAGCTCACCGTTCAGCCCCCTCGCAGGATCTTGTTCGAGGAGCTTAAGGAATTCGGGGGAAACATAGACGTAGTCGCCGGTCGCACGCCCTTGATCGTCCACTGGATCGACAACCATGTACAGCGGCTTGGGTTGAACCGCAACAACGCCTGGCTGCGCGGCGTTCGCCACCGTTGGTGGGGACGTCATCGGGGGGGCGACGATCGGTGCCGCCGCCTGTTGTGCGTAGATCGGCAACCAACTGACTGCCGTGCTAATGATGAATGTCAGCCCGATCCAAGCCACGATCCTTGCCAGAGTTGCTGCGTGCGGGAGCAGCGTTGTATGGGCTTCAGCAGCAATTTTACCACCAGAAATAGGCTCGTTTTTTGATGGGCTCATGATGTCTCGTGAGCCGCGAACGGCCACAATCCAGCAGGCGGCCAGCACGCCCCAAGCAATCCCGTGGAACAGCCAATCCCAGCCAGGTGGCACAAACCACGTGGCACCCATTAAAAGCAGCACGAACGGGATCGACCAACCGCGGCCCGCGAGGCGGCAAGAATAAAGAAGCCCTAGCACGATAAACATCGTGCCCAACTTGAGGGATAATACCCCCGTCGGCCGGGCAACGGCAATGACGGCCGGACCGGTTACGGGCCAATGGACTGCGTGAATCGACCAGCCATCCCCCAGCCCGGATGAAGCCACTGCCGTCGTCGGCTCCACCGTTGTCTGCTCAGCATTTTCCTGCGGGACGATCCGGGTCGGCCAGGGCAACAATTCTAGTCCGGGTGGAATCCATATCTGCCATTCTCGGTGGGCGACCGGCAGGTCGAGTTCAGGCAACGGAAATCCCCAACGCGAGAAGGGGGTCAACCTTCCTGATTGCGCCTCGGTGCTGTAGGTCAAATCGACTTTCAGTTGGCGGGACTCGTCCGGCAACTGAGCGGAATACCAGTTACTGCCATCGATCGAAACTTCTTCTACTTCCAGTTCTCGACCATCAACGAGCGATTGCAACAATTTGCCTCCGGGGAGTCTGAACCGTAACGCTCCTCCTCCGTCATTAGCCAGCTGCAGTTTCAGCTCATGCAGCGCGTTCCCCTCCGTTCCCACGCGTGATGCTAGTTGAGCCCGTTCGCAGCGCACCGCGGGCAAAGCCAATGAGGCCGGCAGAGAACGCAGGATTATCGATTCACTCGACGGCGGATCATACCGCAGTCGCGCTCGGACTCGAGCCGAAACCTCTCCCATGGCAGTCGTTGGAAGGGGCTGGGGATTGTTTGATTCCAAAGCAAACAATCCCGCATGATTCGAGAGAACTTCTACGACTCCGCGCTGCGACGTGGCCTCCGGAAGTGAGAGAAGCGGCAAGTTTTGCTGTTCTTCCATGCTGCGGCTGAACCGGGCCGTGATTTCGAAGGGCCCGACCGGTGTCCGCGACCACTCGACGAGCCAATTCTCCCCCGGTTCTTTGCCGGTGCCAACGACCGGGCGAGCGGTGACTTCGCCCAAGGTTCCGCTTCCTTGCCATTCAATGGTTTGCGACGATGCAGCCGCCAAATGCACCAGTAACTTCCGCGGGGGAGTCCCTTCTGGAGTGCAACGGGCGGACAAAAAGTAATCGAGCCGGTCTGGTTCCACCGCGACTTGAACGTTGGTGCTGGCCACGAATCGTGGTCGACGCGGCTCAAGACGTAACTCTAATTCGGTCGCCTGTTCGTTGTCTCGAAACAACAGCACCCCCAGGGAGGGCAGTAGTTCTGCTTCAACCTCCGAAAGATCTGCTTCTTCTAAACGCTTCAGCCGCGCGTCTCCCGTGTACTGCAACTGGGCGGTGGGATCGAGCACGTCGACGGCAATTATTTTCTCGGCATCGGCGCTGGGAACTTCCAGCACTCGCAAGTTTTTGCATGAGATGGGTTCCGCTCCTGGTGGACGTCGGCGATGCGCGCGAACGACAAACCGGAGCGGATTTTCTTCGGACGCAGCGCGGCGCAGATGAATATCGACACGTTGGGCGCCGCCATTGATCGACGTGATGACTCGGTCTTCTAGTAAATCGGCCGGGATCGTATCCACGGAATCGAGGACCCAGGCACGTGGCAGAACGGCTTGCAGCAGGAACCGCGGATCATCGGCAGACAACTCACCTTGCACGACGGCATTCATCTGCAACGCGTCGATTTGAATCAAAGTGGCTGTGGTCAGGCTTGGTCTGCCGGCCCGCCGATGGACGACCGCATCTGCCCGGTAGTCTTCTGTGAATGCCTGGAGGCGAACCTCCTGTGAACCCGGTGCTTCCCAGTTGGCAAACACAATCCGACCGGGGGTAATGTTGACGTCTTCGATGCGCAGCGAGTCGTTCAGACGTACGGTAACATCGCCGGCATGCCAGTCGCTACCGGCCAACTTGACCCGGGGAAGGGGCTGCTTCTGGCCCAATGTCGAGGTGCTCACCGTACGAACGACGACCTGTCGCGACGGACCCCACAAGGGCTCGGGCAACGGGACGACAGCCGTCCAGCCAGTCGGCTTACTCTGAATCGACCAGGTGAGAGATTTGTTTCCCAATCGAATATCTGCGAGTGAAGCGGCGGCATCTCCCTGCAGGACCAATTCCGTCAGGGGAGCGCGGGAGACATCAAGCAGCCAGGTCGAGAGGCATTCTATGGAGGAAGGCGAAATGTCATATTCAGAGCGCTCGCGCCACACGACTCGCGGCTCAGTGACCTGCGGAGTGCTTTGAAGTTCGAAGTTCAAAGTGGTTCGTGATTTTCTCCCCAGGAGAACATGCCAGGTGCGGCTTTCCGGCGTGCCCCCATCGAGTGCGTTGTTCGCAGCAGGTGCCGGCATCTTCGTAACATAGGCCTCTGCCGCAGAAAGCCGAAAGTTAGGGGGGGCTTGAACTTCAAGCTGATTGACGAGTGCTTCCGGCAGTTGCAGCGTGAACGACGTCGCATCTGCCGCGGAACTACATAAGGTCCAACCAATTTTCAGCCGGCCTGAAGTTTCCACCAGCACGCCTGTCTTGCCGGAAGGTCCCCGTCCAATACTAGCGCTCCGCGGATTCTCGTCCTCCCACAGAGCGGAGGTGACTGCCATGTTCAAGGGATCGAGTGGCAGGAACACAGTCTTCTCGCCGTCGCGGACAATTTCAAGATGTGCCTCCCCCTGCAACTGCCGACCATCAAAGCGGATCGAGTAGTCGCCGGACAAGATTCGTGCTTGCTGAGTCCCAACGACTTCGACTTGTGAACCGTTGAGTTCGGCCAGCCGTTTTTCGAACGCCTGCCGTTTCATAGGAATGCGAAAATCAGGAATTTCATCGAGCCGCTTTTCCGGCACGAGCATTCGAAAGAAGGATTCAGGAGAAGTGGTCGGCTCGGCAGCCCCTTTACCAACAACTGCCGCCGGATCGCCTACCGGAACTGGAGGCTGTGCCCAAACAGAAGCCGCGAAGTTGCTTGCAAGCAATAAAGCGGCCACAAATTGCAGGGGCAAAACTGCGGGCCGAAACCACTTTCCCTGCACCGCACTCATGGTCCTGTCTCCGAAACAAAACCAGCGGGTGAGGTTGCAGTGGTCGATACCGAGCGTTTCCCACTCTGCGATCCGCTATGCACCGGGCCGATCAGAGAAGACTCGGTCCTGCGACGGGAAACATCGTAAACGGGGGCCGTCTTCGGCCTGAGGAGCGAGCGAAATAACACGGCGAAGGCGGAGGCGATCAGTCCGGCAACAGCGGCCTGTCCGGCAAGGGCTGCCATCTCGGGAGCAATCAGGGCTCCCGCAACCAACAAGATTCCTAGCACCGTGAGGGTGGCAGCGGAACGCAGCGGTTTGAAATAGACCAGAGCAAGTCCGCAACCAAGCGCCAAAGCGGACGCAATCAAAATAAGCCACCGCCGGCGCATCAAAGCCAATTGCAACTGCGGGCTACGCCCGAAGGAATTGAATAAATAGTGATTGGCCGCGGCAGGTAAGGGATTTTGTCGACTGGCCCCGACCCAGTTTTCTAAATCGGCTTGCGGGTGAGCCGCTCGGCGACCGAAGTACAATCCATGCCAGCCCCAGTTCATCTCCGGAACGTAGGAACTGGGATCGATCAGCAGATGCACGTCCGCCGCGGTCACTACTTCCCACATAATCTGCCGCACGGTGGAGACCCCTACGACAGCCGGCGGATCGAGCGTGTTGTTCCACCAATTTCGCTGCAATCGTCCTTCGGGAAAGTCATACCAGAACTCGACAACGCAGGGCTGATTGAGTTTCTCCGGGGGAACATCAATCACCACTTCGCCACGATCTGTCAGTCCCCACCCCAAAAATTCTCGTCCGTCGATCGCCACCGAAAGGGCTTGGGTACCGGCTCCGGGGGGCAAGCGAAAGCGGACCTTCGTGTCGGAGGCGGTTAAGTTGAAGACCGCCCGGTCCTCGCGATCGTCAGCCGTGAGCCAAGATTGCACAAACAGCCGATGGACCATTATGCCCGGAGTCTTGGGGCGTTCGAGCGGGATGATGCGCAACCCCACCTTCTGCAGTTCATTGGGCAGGACCCCCCGAAATTCACGTCGGCTCACTCGTTCCCACCGAAGTACCGTCCCGCCGGTTGGTTCCACTTGCAAGTCGTCGGCCTGCATCACGGTCAGACGCAAACCTTCAGAGGCGAGTGGCGCGTCAGTGATGGGCTGCACGAAGGAAGCCTCCACGACGGGCCGAATGACACTATCCACCGGGGGTACATCGAGCGTGTAACGCAGCACAAACTCATGAGTTCCCAACACCGGCGACAGCGTTTCGACACGACAGCGAACCCAACCGCTCTCTTCTGCCTTCGCGACCGCGGCCACACCGCCGGCGGCAGTCGGAGGAGTCAGCGGTTCACTAGGTATCGACTTCAACGATTCGTTCGGCTTCTTCGTCGCTTCTGCTGCGTCCGTGCGCGGTGCAGTAACTTCGGAAGTGATTGGCGGCGGAGTTTCCACCGGCTTAATGCTCAGTGGCGGTGGAGGCACATTCGTCTCTGCTTCGTCGACTGGAACCCGAACCAGTGTTACCGGCTGCAGCGTGCCATCGGTTACCTGCAACGTCACCCCGTCTACCAGCGCTTTGGGCACCCACCATTCAAAGCGCGACTGCGGTTCGTATTGAACCAAGTACCGCAACCGCTGTTCAACTTCCACCGTTCGCCGGCCAACACGTATGGAGGCCGTGGCGGAAGCTGTGGTGCGCCGCGACTGAATTTTCACTTCCGCCGCAAACTTGGTGGCCGCGGCTCCCCCTAAGTCTCGAAAGACCAACGGGGGCAACTGGCTGGGTGGAAGTTGCACCGCGGCTGATAGAACATCCGCCGCCAGCCCCTGCGTTTGTTCCGGATCGAGCGTCAATTCCATGTTGTCGGCCGGCACAATCACCACCGTTGCCGGGGCCACCACATCCGCTTTCGGCCGGGGCAAATAAAACTCGATCCGCTCGAGCGGATCACTCACCGGCATCTGCGCTTCCAGTTTTAAGTCGAGCGTGCCGGAGGCTCCTCCCGGTTGCAATGATTCAATGTTCACCAAGCCCTGATTGATGTTGGCGGGATCCACTTCCACTAGCGTGTCCGGTCCCACCGTCGTGAAAGACCAATCCCCCAGCTCAACCGGCAACTGACCAGTACGAGCTCCACGAATTCGATACTTCAGGGTCGCTTCCAGTCGCAAGCGATGCTTGTCCAAAAAAATCACATAGGTCGGCTCGACATGCACCCGTGTCGGTCGTGGCACCACCTGCATCTTCAAAGCACAAGGCTGCCGAAAGTATTCAAACCGGGCCGTATGTCGCACTGTCGATGCCGAATCGACCAGCGCATCGACGCGCCGAACCGAGCTATCTTCCGTCCATTGCAAGGACCAGTCCCCATCCACCACGGCATCCAAGGTTCCTCGTTGCCGCACCGCCCCTTGGATCTCGAACCGGGCAGGTTCCAGCGGAGCCGTTCGTTTTTCGTCCGGCACCAGCACCGTCATCAGCCGCACTTCGGCCACCCCTGCCGCGGGGCGATCTAGTTTGACTTCCACGATCTGCGAAGCCTTGGCCAACTGCTGTGGAGTCGCAGCCATGCCGCGGGGCAAATCTTCGACCACTTCCACCGTGTAACCGGCCGCGGTTAGGGGCTGCAGTTCCATGCCCGGCGGAAGCTTCACGCGAAATGAATTCACCGCTTCGCCAAAGCTCCGCACCTTAAGCCGAGCTTCGCTGCTCACCCGGTATTGCCCTTCCACCTTCACCAAAATATCGCCGCTCGATTCGAGCAACGCGATCGGCGCGTCGGCTAAGTTTTCGACCTGCTGCCAACCAACTTGAAACTCCCCTGCCCCGCCAACCACTTGAATATTCGTCACATCGTCGGCCGCGGAGCTCGTCATAATTCCTTCGCCGCTACGCAGCGCCGCTTGCAAGTTCTTGCCAGGAACGGACAAACTCACCGAACTGGCATTCGCACGCGGCAGCGAAGCCGAGAATCGTGTTTCATCTCCTACGTTCGAAAGGAGCAAGAACGCATCGAAGTCGATCCGAGCTTCGGTTTTCTCGTTCCCTTTGATCTGCCAGACGTAACCCGTTTCTTCCCAGCGCAGAATTTGTTGCTCGTCCGAATACTTGGGGGCTGCTCGCAACACCATCCGCCCCATTCGCACCGGAATGCTGCACCAGCCATTCCCTTGCACCCGCGCACGCATTGTCACGGTGCACTCCGCCCGATTGTCGATCACCTTGCCGGTGATCGTCAGTTCTTCAATGCTTCCCACGGGAGCCACACCGCCGGCCGGTGGTTTTTCCCGCTGCATGATTCGCAGAAATTCTTCCAGCGAAAGTCCCGGCACCACGACCGGTTTGCCGTTCTCATCGACGAGCCGCAGCGGACTGGCGGGAGATTCCTGCACCGAAGGTCGCGGCGTGGTGCGGGGCATCATGTCCGCGGGACGTTCTGCCGGCGGGTCTTGGCCGATCAGCGGATTGGGGACCGCGCAGCACAAAAACAGGGAAAGAAACAACCCTGTCACGGAGCGAACCGGGCCCGAATAGCTCACAACAAACCCCCACGGCGGTGGCGCAGAAAAGACGAGGCACCACGGTCCCGTCGTCGGCCACCTGAGGATGTTCCGAGCCAAGCCTTCTGTTAGCAGAAGACTGCGGAGAATTTAACGGTCAGGCAACCAGCGGCGATTCCATTCATTTTAACCACGTCCGGCAGGCGGGCCAAACCAGATTGGCTCCGGTGCGGAAAAAACGGGAAAAGGAGAGGGCTGGAGGAAGGGTTGGGGCTGGGGCTGGAGTTGGGGCGCAGCCGGTGGCACTTCAATTGGGGGTGGGAATGGGAGCCGCAGTTGAACGCATCTTCCACTCAAAACCACAGCCTCAAACTCACCCCCTGAAAGAATGTTTTTGGAAACCGCTTTTTCAACTTTTTATTCTCACAAGCTGTTGATTTAGAACACTTTGCGGCGAAAGCTGCGAACTGGCTGTTAATTACCAATACAGGGGGTTTACGTCGAGCGATTTCGCACTGTAAAACATCCCAAAACTCCCCCATCGCTGCTCCGCGCGCACCCCTTCCCAATGCCATCCATCGGTGCGGACGCATGCAAGAAAACTAGATTGTCAAAGATCAGCGACTGGACCACTCCCGCCCGTAACGATGTTCCCCCTCTCGTTGGCCCGAATTCCGCTTGGCGACCACCGCGCAGCAGCAAACCTTTGCCGCAACGCCGCTCAAGCCTGAATAATCCAACGGGATTGATTGTTGGTCAATCATTTTAGATGGCCGGTGGTACTCGTCCCCCACTGACACGCTCTTACGCAAAGTTCTGCCCCGCTCGGTCTCGACTTCGCAGCCGAAGCTGCTGCCTGTCTTGCCCATGGGCACACCCGGTAAGGACAGGATGCGTGGCCGTGTGGAGCGAGTCGGGTTCGCGTTGGGAGCGGGGAAAGGTGGTCGACCCGTAACGCTAGTGCTCAGCCGTCGGGATCGCCTCTAGCGACTTTGAATCAGCAGGAACCGAAATGGCGGCCCCGGTCGGCGGCAGCGCCTTGTTCGGCGCAGGCTGACGCGCGACTCCCTGGACAAATACCAGGCCACTTTCCTTCTCGCGTTTCTTGATGTCCTGGAAGATGGCGTCCAGGTCGTAATTGAAACGAGCGGCATGGGCGTCGCGGACTCGACGAACTTCATCGACAATTGGATCGTTCATGGCATGGCCTCCAACAATTCCTCGGGCGTGCAGATGATCGGCGCCTTGAATCCCTTCGCGCTGCATACTTTCTCAATTACAGGTCGCATCGCAGCATTCGCCAAGTGCCGGCAGTTCCACGTCAGCAGAAAGGGAACGGCCTTCGTGGCCGCTACTGCAATATGGAGGGCATCATTCGCTGCCTTGGCCGGCAACGCTCCTGCTTGAAGCAATTCCTTCGCCAGTTGCACGGCCTCCGCCGTAGTTTCTAGAACCAGCATCGGCTGCAACACTGCAAGGCGCTCCTTGGCGGCTACTGCGTCGCCAGCGCCTGCCTCATCAAGAACAAGTTGCGATAAACAAAGTTCATAGCTGGTGCGACGCGAATCCCACCATTCGTGCGTGATCTGCTGATGGCCGGCGATCACAACGTCGCGGTTCGGGCGTGCTGTCAGGTAGCTGACCACCGTGGTTTCGATGTAGACTCGCTCAACCATCGACTTATTCTATCGCGTCATTAGGTGCAGGTGCAACGGATGGTTCAGCGTTGTGGCCATCGGCAAGCGACCGCAACTCAGCGACAACGACCGACACCTGCTCGGCATCAATGAACTCTTCTACTCCGACCGAGCATTTCGCGACAACGAGCCGGTAGCACAAGGTCCGTGAATCGCAGGGTGGTCCCGATCGCTGGCGAACGGGGTCGACAGGAAGCATTCGCTGATGGCTAAATGGAGCGCAGATTCTCATCCGTCGGATTTCACGACGGTGGATGATTTTCGCTCCCAAGAATTTGGGAACCAACTCGCACGGGCAACGACCTTAGCCCCTCAAAAATGAGCCCACGAATGAAAGGCAACGTGACGGACGGATGCTTCTGGTAGACCCAGGTTGTTGACTGCGTCAACCAACCCGGGCCACCCTGCGGCTGGACCATTCCCGCTCGGAACGATGTTCCCCCCTCGTTGGCCCAAATCCCGCTTGGGCGACCACCGCGCAGCAGCGAACCTTTGCCGCAACGCAGCTCAAGCCTGAATCATCGAACAGGATTGATTGTTGGTCAATCGTTTTTGCTGGCCGATCGAGTGAGTCCCTTACCGATGCGCCCCTGGATCCGCAGGGTGGTCCAGTTTGCTTGCAAACTGGGTCGACAGGAAGCATTCGCTGACGGCTAAATTGGAGTGCAGATTCTCATCCGTTGGATTTCATCACGGGGGTTGTTTTCGCTCCCCAGAAGTTGGGAACCAACTCGCACGGGCAACGACATTAGCCTCTCAAAGATGAGCGCACGAATGAACGGCAACGTGGCGGACGGATGCTTCTGGTAGCCTCAGGTTGTTGACTGCGTCAACCAACCTGTGCCACCCTGCGGCTTACAAGAGGTAGTGCGTGACTGACCAACATAATGTCCAGCAATGGCAGTGCCCAAAATGCCACGAATTGCATGAACTGCAAGTTAACGCTTGCGGTCAGTGTGGGCTTTTAAAGCCCGCTCCGACAGGGAATGAGAACGTTACTGACAACGGACCGTCAGCCGAGACTTCTTGGCGCCGTTGGTATCGTTTTTCACTCCGGACACAGGGTGGCCCAGTTTGCTTGCAAACTGGGTCGACAGGAAGCATTCGCCGATGGCTAAATTGGAGTGCAGATTCTCATCCGTTGGATTTCATCACGGGGGCTGTTTTCGCTCCCCAGAAGTTGGGGGCCAACTCGCACGGGCAACGACCTTAGCCTCTCAAAAATGAGCGCACGAATGAAAGGCAATGTGGCGGACGGATGCTTCTGGTAGACCCAGGTTGTTGACTGCGTCAACCAACCCGGGCCATCCTGCGGTCAAAAATTCCTCTCTGTAGATATGTAGACTTGATGAGTTAGCTCAGATGTCTAGTGAGGTAGAAACTCATCAACTTTCCGAACAAGGTCGGCGTGCAGCGATATTTGCTCGCTGGGAACCGGCTCGCCAGCCGCACGAAGAACACGGTTGTCTAGCTCAACGAAATACCAAAGCGTTGACAAGCTGTACATCCTGTAGTGATTCTGAACAAGACCGATTGTGGAACCAGGACTGGTGTCGAACCAGGGGCATGCGTCGCGAAATCTCCTATCGGCCGTTGCGTTTCGATGGACCAGCACATTGTGGACTTCACTCAGTTCGAAAAGCGCCTTCCGTATAGACTCCGGCAGGCTCCCACCAAGAAATACCGCATCCAGCGGAACCTCGAATCTGCTGCACCCCTTCTTAAAAGGTGAGTCCGTTGACTCCTTAATCTTTTGAGTCAAAATATCGATTTTCTCTTCCTCTGTCGCGTCGATAAAATCAACGAGAACCCCTTTAACGCGCGCCAGGACGGGGAATTTCGACGCCCGATGTTGTCGAAGCTGGTCGGCTATAAGATCATCGACGGCAGCCTCCAGAAGTGCCCACATCTTGATTGCCGCAAGGCCGTAAAGAAAAGGGAATCCTTGAGCTTTCTGTGTCTGCGAAAACAACTCAAGGGCGTTCGCGCGGCGAATGGCTTCTTCTCGCTCCTCAGGCGTTGAAAACGGCTTCGGGCGCCGAAGTACTTCGGCAACTCTCTCTGATAGGTCAATATAAGTCCCAGCCTCAACGCCGACTTCGAGGCCATGAAGACAGAGTGTTACGAACTTCTCGAGCGCAAAAAAGTCGTCGATGTATCGATCGATCGGCATGTTAACAGTCTGCTAAGAGTAGATTAATTGAGTCGACATCTGCGTTATCTCATGAAGTGTGCTTGCATGAATTTGTAGCCAGTCGCAGAGGTCCGGTTCAGTCACGTAGGTCCGGTTCAGTCACGTAGGTCCGGTTCAGCGGCTGGCCATTTCTGTAGGTCATGGGACCCCGTCCCTGACGCAGGATGGTCCAGTAAAGTAGGTCAGGCAAGTAGGGTACGCACGCCGCGTGCGTACCGGGATTCGCGTGGCGTCGACGAGAGACTTTGCCGCTAAGGAACTGGCCTCGAACGGTTAGTGAACATTCTCGCTGGTACGCACGCGGCGTGCGTACCCTACTCGACTCAGATGTCTACTTTACTTTCAAACAACAATTCTCCAACACCTCTCAATACTAAGAAGGTTGCAAACCAGCAAACGCCCATTTCGATCGCAACAATTGGATGTAATTCCGCACCGGCAAATCCACGTGTTGCCGTGAAAACGAGTGCGGCACAGGTAATGCAAGAAATCAAATCCAGGAGTCGAAATCGAAATCGCAGTCGCCAGAATACATGCTTTCTTGAGAGAAAGTACATCCCTATCGATATTGATGCCACCAAAGACACGTCAAACGCAACTGCGGTCCAATCAATTATATATTCGTGACTTGCACCAAAAACATTTTTGCTAGCGAGGAGAACGTCTACGTCAGAATTATACTGGGCATAAGTTGATCGCGCACACCAAAACATGGGCACGGCAATCGCATCTAACTTCCCACTATTGCGGTAGCCGGAAAAAAGGCAAGAGACTTGCAGTAAGACCCTCCGAGGAATTTCATTTTCACGGAGGTCACGCACATGTCGCAACGTCTGGTGGCAGTTTTTACA
>JBGSNR010000008.1:0-9858 GCA_041739545.1 Pirellulaceae bacterium
GCCGGCATTTTCCACAATCTGGCCTATTCCAACGCATCCGCCTTCACCATCAGCGACAACCAGATCAGCCTAGCGAACGAACCCGGCAGCACCCGCGGAAATGGTATTTTTGTGGCCTCCATTGGTGGTGCGGTGGGAGTCAATCTGAGCAACAACACCATTACGGGTGTGCCCACGCTGTATAACACGTCCGGCTATCGCTTCTGGAACAACTCCACCACCGCTCCTCTGACGGTCGATGGTGGTTCCGTTGCTGGCACAACCTACGGCGTCTGGGTCGACAACCACGATATTGGCTTCCTGAACGGTAATTCGATGAGCGTGACGGTCGATGGCGTGACGATCTCGGGTACGCAGGTCGGCGTCTATGTGTCGGACAATGTTCTCAATACGAACAGCGCCACGGTTTCTGCCACGATTCAAGGGAACGCCACGATCTCTGCCAGCGTCACCGGCATTCTGGTCGAAGGCTCCGACGCCTCGGCGACCATCACTGGTAACAGCATTTTCAACAACAACACCGGCATTCGCTTCACGAATGGCGGCACAGGTTCGGTCACGAGCAACGACTTCGATGACACTTTAGATAATGCGACTGACCTGCGTCTGGATTCCACGGCCGGCACGGTCACGATCGGCAGCGGCAATGCGTTTGCCGGCGATTCATACTTCATCGATAACCGCACGTCGCAGTCTTACAACTTGGTAGGTAGTGCCACCTTCGACGAGACCAACAACTTCCGCATCGAAGACAAGCTTTACCATGCGCTCGATTCGGGAGCTTCGGGCTTAATTCGGTACGTGGCAGGCAACGTCTATGTCACGACTCCTGGCACAGGTGCCAGTGACGAAACGATTCAGCGAGCCATCGATGCGGCCACGGCGGGTGATACCGTCAATGTCGAAGCAGGGACGTTTGCCCTGACGTCAGCGGTGGCTGTCAACAAACAAGTGATCTTGAAGGGAGCACAAGCGGGGAACGATGCCCGCACGCGAGGCATTGTCCCTGAGACTGTTGTTGATGCGTCGGCATTGAGCGGATTCCCGTCTACTGCGTTTCAAGTATTTGCCGGCATTCCCGGCATAGTCATTGACGGGTTTACGATCCAGGGAGCGACCGGCGGACAAGGCGTCGGCGGGATCTACCTAGCAGCTGGTTCCAACGGCACAATCGTCCTTAACAATATCATCCAAAACAATCATGTGGGTCTGTTCCTCGCCAATAACAGCGGCACTAATCAAACCCTGATTGAGCAGAATCTATTCCGCAACAATACTGCTGCCGGGCCCAGCAGTGGTCATGGTATTTATGCCGATAACTTTAGCGCCGGCACGGGAATGAAGAATGTCTCGATCCAGAATAATGAGTTCACCAATTCCGCTTCCAACAATGCCACTTGGGCTATTGGAATCGGGAATGGCCACGCCTCAATTCCGTTTAGCAACCTCTCAATCCTGAACAACTCGGTCTCGAACCATGGGCGCGGCGTTTATTTGTACGGCATTGATGGTGCAACTATCTCTGGAAACACAATCGTCGGCACCACGCGTTATGCCGTCTTGATGCTCGGCAGTAACGGCGTAGTTGCGAACTCGAACTTCACAATCGATAACAACACGCTGACTAATAACAACTACGGCTTGTGGCTTGGAGATGATGTCGCTGGGGACGCCTATTCGGGCACTTTGACTCTTAATGGAAATGCATTCGCCACCACGGGCACGCAGGTCACAATCTTTAATGACTCGGCGACGCCAGTCGATGCGATCAACAACACATTCAATACGGTCTTGGCCGCAACAGCCACCACTGCGCAACAGTTTGTGATCGTCGATACCATCATCGACGGCGTTGATGTCGGCGATGCGGGCCTGGTGCGAACTAAGGCGAACGAGGAATTCGTTACTCAAGACAGCTTTTCGAACTCTCCCGACCTCTATATCTATGGCCCGACAACGGCTCCAAATGTCCAACGCGGCATCGATGTTGCCAGTACGAACGACACGATTTTTGTGGAAGCTGGATCATATGTTGGTGCCGTGGATTTGAACAAACAGGTCACTGTTGATCTGCAGGGAAACGTCACCATCGATTCACTCGCAGGCAGCGTGGCAACTGCCAGCGTTCAACTCAATGCTTTCACTCTCACCACCGGCGATGCGACGAGCACTCAGTACGACGGCACAATCACGGGCACGGGTGGCTTGACCAAGCAGGGAACCGGAACGTTCACCCTCACCAATACCAACAACTATGGCGGAACCACGCTCATCAGCGGCGGTTCGCTCGAAATTGGTAATGGCGGCACAACGGGAACACTAGGGACGGGCGGAGTTACCAATAACGCGAATCTGATCTTCAATCGAAGCAACATCTACACCGTGACAAATGTTATCAGCGGAACGGGCTCGGTGGAGCAGGCAGGAAGCGGCACCACCGTTCTCTCGAACACCAACCTCTACAGCGGTGTCACGAACGTGATTAACGGCACCCTGTCGCTCGGCTCGGGTGGCTCCATCGCCAATAGCGCGGTGACGGTTCAATCGGGCGCCACGCTCACCGGCAGTGGCACCACGGGAACTGTCTCGGTGAATGCTGGTGGCTTTATGACGCCCGGCGACACGATTGGCATTCTCAACACGAGCAATTATTCCCAAGCGGGCACACTGAACATTGAGATCGTTCAACCGGTGGCGAACGATCCGGCCGTTGCTGGAACTGACTATGACCAGGTCAATGTCAGCGGCACAGTAGCGCTGTCTGGTCCCCTATCCGTGACGCTTACGGGAATGGGAGGAATTCCGGCAAACCGGTACTTCGTTCTCATCAACAACGACAGTAATGATCCGGTAACAGGGGTGTTCTCCAATGCCCCGACGAATGGCTCCCTGGTTACCTTTGGCGGCGTCGATTTCCGTGTCTTCTACACAGCCGGCGATGGGAACGATGTGGTGCTGGTCGAGAATTCCGCGCCTGCCATTGTGTACGTTGACGACGCATGGACTGGTTACACCGCAGGCACGATCATCGTCGATGCGGACCCGATTGCTCTTGGCAATCAGATTGCTGTCTACGGTGTGGATGCGTTCGCTGGAATCGATGCCGGCTTTGAGTTTGTGGATGCAATTGATGCCGTCGCCTTGGCGGGAACCATCGTCGTCAATGAAGGAGACTACAGCACGCAGGCGGTGAACATCACCAAGCAACTCACCATGAACCTGCAAGAAGCAGCGATCAGCTTTGGATCGTTGGACGACACAGTGACGACGGCGACAGTCAATCTGAACGGCATCACGCTTACCACAGGGGGAAACAATACCAACACGCTGTTCGATAGCACGATCGCGGGGTCGGGAAGTCTGCACAAGATCGGATCCGGAACGTTCACGCTGAGCGGAACGAATTCTTACAGCGGCACGACGGTGAATGCTGGTACGCTACGGCTGACGAACACGGCTGGTGCTGGGACGGGTCTGATCCAACTCGGCGATGCCACACTGTCCCTCTATCGCAGTGGTGCCACCACTACTTACGGCAACGCGATTACGTCCATGCTGGGGACGTCAGGTTTGCTGACGGTGGATGGTTCTGGGATTAACGCGGGAGCGGGTACGAATTCCACTTATGCCACCGGCACGATCACGGTCAACGGCACGCTAACCGTTTCGCGACCAGCGGGCGGCAGCGGTCACACCGTGTTCAATAGCCCTCTGGCTGGCAGCGGTACGTTTGTCGTCGCGAACACCAACGGCGGAGTCGTCCCAAGCGCAACTGCAATGGGGCGTGCACAATTCGACAGTGCATCCAACACCTTCAATGGTGCCGTGCAAATTCCGAATGGGGGCAATTTCATCAATGTGAATGTGAACCCCTCGTACGCTTCGGTCGACATCGCCACCGGTGGTTATTTGTCACTCATGGGAACTCGTACCACCACGGTAGGCAGCCTCACTGGGGCAGGCAGTATCACGAAGAATGGTTCAGATAATGCAATCTTGTCCGTCGCGAGCGGAAACTTTAGCGGCACGATTTCACAAACGCTACTGGCAGCTGCCGGAACGATTGCTCTCACTAAAACCGGCACCGGCACCCTTACTTTAAGCGGCGCTAGTACCTACAGCGCCGGCACCACCATTCGCAATGGAAATGTCATCGTCAGCAACAGCAGCGGTTCGGCGTTGGGAAGCGGGCAAGTCATAGTCGGCGACTCCGGAACCGACGATGCGACGTTGACGATCGACGGCGGTGCCATTTCGGTCGCCAGCATTCACATGGCGCGGTTGAACAACTCTTCGGGAACCGTGGTGCACAATAGCGGTACCGTGAATGTCGTTAACGAAGTCCAGATGGCAGGCTTGGTGGCGGGAGCAACCAGTACGATGGCTCGCTACGAGATCCATGGTGGCACACTAACGGTCGGTGAGTACCTGCAGGTTGGGCGACTCGGCAGTGGCGAGTTCATTCAAGATGGGGCTGGTTCGATCGTCAATGTGAATCGCACGCATGTGACTGATCCAGCTTTTGTCGTCGGTGGCACCGGCACCGGCACCTACACCATGACCGCCGGCATTCTCAATGTGCCCAATGGTTATACGTCGATCGGCAACACTGGTACGGGCACGTTCACGATCAGCGGCAGCGCTCAAGCCAACTTCACGAAAGGCACGGTCCTCGGGAATAGCGGCAGCGGTAGTGGCACCATCGTGCAGAACGGCGGAATTGTCTCGATCGGTCCTGGAACCGGTTCACCTTCGGGTTCGACCTTCCATTTATTGATCAGCGGAAACAACGGTGGTGGGCCAACGCAAGGAACCTACGAACTCAATGCGGGGGAATTGCGCACCAATGAAATTAGAACGCAGGGTGGCTCGGCAACCTTTGAAATGAACGGAACGCTCCGGCCGCTGGACAACAACCTAACGGTCAGCATGCCGGTTACCGTAATCGGCTCCGGCGCGATATTTAACTCAACTGAATTCGGTGGCACACCACGGACCATCACGGTTGGTTCACCCATCGGCGAGAGTGGCGGCTCTTATGGCCTAACCAAGACTGAACTGGGAACGTTGAACCTCAATGCTGCCAACAGCTACACCGGCGATACAAATGTTTCCGCTGGACGTTTGAACGTTAACGGTTCGATCACCAGCAACACGATCGTGGCCACAACTGGCACGCTGGGTGGTACTGGTTCGATCACGGGCAATGTCACCGGGACAGGAACCTTCACACCTGGCTTGGATGTTGGTGTAACAGTTGGGACCTTGACCATTAACGGCGACTTTACCCCGACCGGAACGGTTAATTTTGACGTCAACAGCGCCTGGATCTCTGCAGGCACGCACTATGACCAATTTGTGGTGAGTGGCCTTGTGGATCTCAGCGGTGCGACGTTGACGTTCAACAACACTGATGATTCGACCCCACCGGCCGTAAACTCGCTGCTCACGCTTATCAGCAAAACCTCAGTTGGTGCCACCACTGCTAGTACCAATCCGGCCGAAAACGTTTCCTTCAATATCGCCAGTCGCAGCTTCAAGATTTTCTACAACGGCGGCGACGGGAACGATGTGGTTCTTGTGGAAGCCAGCACCCCGGCGATTGTCTATGTCGAGGACACTGCCTGGAGCAGCCTGACTCTCGGAACAATCATTCCCGATGCAGACTTCGGCACCGGAGCAGCCGAACCTGCCGTCTTTGGCGTGAATGCCTTCACCACCATCAGTGAAGCACTCAATGCGGTAACATCATCGGGCTTGGTGATTGTCAACGACGGCACCTACAGCGAAGCCGTGAGCATCACGGATACCATCACCGTACGAGTGACCAATAGCGCGGCCGTCACCACAACTTCTCTCGAAGCCGTTGCTGGTAGTTTCGTGCAGATCAACGGCACCTCACTCACTAACGGGGATGCCTCTGCGACGAAGACAGTAGCCGCTCAAATCAGCGGCCCAGGCGACTTGGTTAAACAAGGGACGGGGACTCTCGTACTCAGTGGTGCCAACACCTTCGACGGCACGACAATCATCAACGACGGAACAGTGCAACTGGGTCACGCGACGGCGCTCGGTTCAACCATCGGTGGGACCGCAGTTGCCAGCGGTGCAGTGCTCGACCTCAATGGGCAAGCAGTGGGCGCCGAAGGAGTCACGCTCAACGGTACTGGGATCGCTTCCACTGGTGCACTGATCAACAGCAGCGGCACCCCGGCCAGTTTGGCCGGAACAGTCTCGGCAACGACCTATTCGATCGGCGGCACGGGAGACATTACGCTCAGCGGAACGGTCCAAGGAAGCCTCACTAAGGTAGGCACCAACGAACTGACGTTGAGTGGCACCACCGACAACATCGGCCTGACGGTCATCGCCGATGCAGGGACACTCGTCTTAGCCAAATCCAGCAGTGGATTGGTCCATGCGCTCAATGGCTCAGGAACGTCATTGACGATCAACAGCGGTGCGACGGTTCAGTTGGCAGGAACGGGCAACGATCAGATCAACGATCTGGCTGATGTCCTGATCAACGGCGGAGGTATCCTTGATCTGAATGGCTACAGCGAAGCCATCGACGGACTGAACGGTGCAGGTAACATTCGCAACACAGACGTAGCGGCTACATTCACTGTGGGCCAGGACAATACCGGCGGCACCTTCAGCGGCACGATCGGATTTACCGGGGCGGATGCGATTGCACTCACCAAGAGTGGTTCCGGGACCCTCACGCTAACGGGCACCAACATCTACACTGGCATTACAACCATTGCTGACGGCACGCTGCAAATCGGCGCTGGGGGCACAACGGGAACCTTAGGTACGGCTTCTGTTACCAACAATGCGACGTTGAACTTTAATCGCAGTGATACCATCACGGTCAGCAATGGCATTACAGGGTCAGGGATTATCAATCAGATCGGCACTGGGGTAACGAACCTCGGCAATGTCAACAGTGCTGACGGCGGAACGAATGTCACAGCGGGCAGACTGAACGTAAACGGCACCCTGTCCAGCAACGTGATCGCCACATCGCCAGGTATCCTTGGCGGTATCGGAGTGGTCACAGGAAATGTCTCCGGCACCGGTACTTTTGCCCCGGGGTTGGATGTGGGCACCACGGTTGGCACGTTAACGATCAATGGCGACTTCACTCCGACGGGGACTGTCGAGTTCGAAGTTAACGCTCCCTATGACGTGGCTGGCACAGATTACGATTACTTCGTCGTGAACGGTGGTGTGACGCTCACTGGCGCTAGCGCCATGTTCCTCGGCACTGGGACGCCAGCCCCCTCTGTCATTCAGAAACTGGTGTTGATCGATAACGATCTGGCAGATCCGATCGGTGGCATCTTTAATGGTCGGCTTAACGGCTCGACAGTGACGATCGGTGCTGCGACTTTTGAAATCTACTACTTCGACAACATCAACAACAACGATGTCATTCTGGTCGAATCCAGTGCGCCGACGCCGATCTATGTGAATGATGATTGGTCGGTTCTAACGCCGGGCAACACCATCGCGGATGCCGATCTGGGAACAACGGTATTTGAACCAGCCATCTTTGGCGTGAATGCCTATGCAACGATTACCGACGCACTTGCCAATGTGGCAGTGGGTGGCACGATTATTGTGAACGGCGGAACTTATTCGGAAGCGGTTAGTCTCCCCAATGGCATTACCATGGAGATCACTGGTCCGGACAACGCACAGCTGGTGACTATCAACTCGCTGACCGGTGTCGCTGGCAGCTTTGTCGTGTTGGAAGGAACTTCCAATCTTACTGTTGGCGATGCAACGAGCACCCTTTATGCCGGCATCATCAGCGGCAGCGGGAGTTTAACCAAGGAAGGAACTGGTCGCCTGACCCTCTCAGGCAACAATACCTACGACGGCCTCACGACGGTCGCAGTTGGTCAATTGCAAATTACCAATCCGATTGGTCTAGGTAGCACTTTGGGCGGTACGACAGTTGCCTTGAATGCTCAACTGGAACTTGCCAGCTCGATCACAGTGGTCGGTGAAGCCCTTACGATCAACGGTTCGGGAACGAACACCTACGGAGCTTTGCAGTCCGCAAGCGGCAGCAATACCTGGTCGGGAAGCGTTCTCCTTGCTTCGACCGGAACGTTTATCGGTGCTGACGCGGGTTCGCTGGAGGTGAGTGGTGTCATTGATGATGGCCTTAACAGCTTCGAGTTGAATGTCCGCAATAACACGGGCGTGACTGTTCTCTCGGGCGTGAACACCTACGGCGGGGAGACCAATGTGCTGCAGGGCCTTCTCCAGTTGGCGGGGGGCAACAATCGCCTGCCGACTGGAACAACGCTCAACATCGGCAACAACACGAATACCGCCACAGCCACTGTTGATCTGAATGGCTTCAATCAGACCGTCGCCGGCCTCAATTCCGCTGGCACGACGATGGCCATGACCATTACTAACAACGGCACTGCCGATAGCACGCTGACGGTGAACAACACAGTCGCCAGCGTTTACGACGGCGTGATTTTGGATGGCGGAACGAATACGGTCATCCTCACCAAGACCGCTTCCGGCACGCTTACCCTGGGTGGCGCGAATGCCAATATGTTTACCGGTCTGACAACGGTGTCAGGCGGAACGTTGGTGCTCAATAAGTCTGCTGGTATCGATGCCGTTGGGGGCAACATCCTCGTCAACGGTGGAACACTTCAATGGAGCCAGTCCGATCAGGTTCCAGACGCATCCACTGTGACGCAAACCTCGGGATCGGTTCTTTTCAATAGCCAAAGCGAAACGCTGACGAACTTCACCAAGTCGGACGGATCTACAACGACCGGCAGTGGGACGGGCGTAATCAACCTCACCGGCTTGCTCAGTGTTTCGGGCGGATCGCAGTTTGATATCAACAGTGCCTCGACGGTCAGCGCCAACGCCATGCTCCACACGGGCGGAGCAGTGACCATTGGCGGCAACGGTGCCACTTTAGAGATCGGCGCGGGCGGCCTGTCCATGACTGGCAGTACCATCATGCTCAATGCGGGTGTCGCTGGGTCCACACTGCGGCTCAATGGCGACGTGACAACGAATGCTTCCGCCACACCCTCGGTGATCGCCTTTGCCGGCGGCTCGCCGAACAACAGCCGGGTTGATCTCAATGGCGGCACGCGTTCGTTTAACATCGCCGACGGCGGAGCAGATCCGGACTTCCAGGTGGACGTTTCGATTCAGAATGGCGGCCTGACGAAAGCAGGCGCAGGCTTGATGTTGCTCACTGCTGCTAATACCTACACCGGCACATCCAACATCGATGCGGGCACGCTGTCGCTGCAGAACGGTGCAGCCATTGCCAATACCGGGGCGCTTGTCATTAATGGTGGCACGTTGAATCTGGTGGACAGCGAAACGATCGGCAGCCTCACGGGTGCAAGCGGCACGAGCGTTACGCTGAATGCGAACACGCTTACCACGGGCGATAGTTCAACGACCACTTACGCTGGAGTTATTAGCGGCACGGGCGGAGTGGTGAAGCAAGGAACGGGTACCTTCACACTGACGGGAAGCAACACGTACACGGGGACGACGGCCGTCAACGATGGCACGTTGGTGGTCAACGGTTCGCTCGCCGATGGCGTGGCGGTGATCGATGTGATCGTGACCGATACGGCCGGTGGCGCACCGACGATTCTGAGTGGCACCGGGACGATTGGCGGCACCGTGCTGTTGAATAGCGGGACGGCGATCGCACCGGGAGCATCGGCAGCGATTGGGCAGATCGGCACGTTGACGATCAGCAACGATCTCACCTTTACCGCCGGTTCAGCCTACCAGGTCGATATCACCCCTCCGGGAACGTCCGACAAGTTGGCCGTGAGTGGCACG
>JBGSNR010000011.1:0-44186 GCA_041739545.1 Pirellulaceae bacterium
GTCATCAAGGCGAGGAGTGCTGCATCGTTCGGACCGAAGAAGGTGACGGGGTTGTTGGGATTGTAGGCAGGGTTCGCCAGGTCTGCGTCGTAAGTCAAAGCCTCGGTCACGCTGATGTCTTCGCCGTTATCGTTCAGATCGTAGATCCGATCGCTATCAGAGCCGGCCAGGTGGAAGTCGCGACCCGCACTGCCGTAGATGAAGTCGTCGCCAGCACCGGCGATCGCGATGTCGTCACCGGCATCGCCGACGAGCGTGTCGTTGCCATCGCCCGCGCGGAGGAAGTCGTTGCCATCACCGCCGACCAGATTGTCGTTCCCAAAACCGCCGTGCAGGTAATCGTTGCCACTCATGCCGTTCAAGAGATCGTTGCCGCCGCCGCCGAAGATGAAGTCATCGCCGGCAGTTCCTTCGAGAATGTCATCGCCGTCAGTCGAGCCAGGCGAGTTGTCCCCCGAGCGACCGGCCCAGGTGAGAGCCTGTTGATCCCCCCAGAGAATGTCGTTGCCGTCCATGCCGATCAGGTGATCGTTGTGGGCACCGCCGACGAGCAGATCGTTCTGGAACGAGCCCAATAATTTGTCGTTCCCGTCTTCGCCGTGGAACTCCGCCGCGATGGTGCCGGCCGTGTAGTTCAGTTGGATCGAGTCCCCACCGCCGCGACCGTAGGCAACGACGCGGGTGGTGGGCCGGAACGGCGTGTTGCTGACCATCCGGTTGTTCATGCGGACGAGCACATCGCTGGCCGAGGTGTAGCCGCGGTAGAAGAGGATGTTGTCGGCCGTGCCGTCGTCGGTGCTGCGGAGATAGAGATCACCCAGGCCGACGTTGGTCAGCACGTCGCCATCGTAGAGATTGATCTCTTCCATGCCGTTGAAGTAGAGCGGAGCATGGCCGGGCATGGTGCCGATCGAGATGACCTGGCCGCTCCCCGTATCGACCACTTCGGCCGTGGTGAAGCTGCTGATGTCGATGAAGATTTCATCGCTGGCTCCATCGGCTGGCGAAGTTGGGTTCAGCGGCGTAGTGGTGTTGCTGGCCGCGGTGGTCCCCGCTTCGCCACTGAGGATCACTTGCGTGGTTGCGGTTGGGATGATCGGATCGGCCGCGGTGCCGAGCGAATCGTTCCCTGCACCGCCGAGCAAGTACAGATTCGCGAGATTGGCGACGCCACTGAGGAGCAGCGTATCGTCGCCGCCACCGCCGTTGAGAGAAGCAGTGACGAGGTCGGTCAGTGCGTTGTCCAAATCGGCCGTGATCGTATCGTTGCCCGTGCCACCCAAGAGGTTCAAAACCTCGATCGAACTATAGCTGACATCAGTGCCAGAAAAGCCAGTGATGCCGTCGATGGTGGTCTCGGTGACGACAATCACCTTGTTGCCAATCGACCCTTGGTCGTCGACATTCAAAGCATCAATCCCCGCTTCACCAGCCACAATCACTGGTCCGACGATGCCGTTCAGCGTGGAGGTGATCGTGGAATCACCCAGGAAGAACTCATCGTTCCCTGCTCCGCCGTGGAGCGTGACGGTGCCCGTGTTGCCGCTGGTGCTGATCACGCGGAGCGTGTCGGCCGAGCTATCGCCGTTGGTGGCAACGCCGGTGTCACTGGCAGTATCGCCATCCAAAGTCGTTGGCAAGATATCTGTCTGACCGCTGCCGTAGCCGGTGAGCGTCAGTTGATCTTCACCCAAGCCGCCGAAGACATTCAGGGCCGAGTAGTTGTTCCCGCTGAAGCTGAAGGTAGCGTAGCCGCTGGTGGTGATGTCGGTGTTCGCGACATTGCCTGCGATGTCGACCACATCGTCCCCGCCTTCAGCCAAGAGGGTCAAGGCCCCCGGAGCAGCGCCGCTGTCGGTACGACTGATGTTGGCGAGGCTCGTGCCGTAAACACTCAGCGACTCCGGCAGATTGTTGGTCGTCAAAACTTCTGCCGAACTATCCGCCCCGGCCAAGCCATCGCCAAGACCGACCAATTGGCTGGTGCCGGCTTGCACCAGATTGAAGCTCAACGTGTTTGTCCCGGCGTTGCCGTTGAAGAGCACACTCGCGGTGCCGGCCACGTTCAAGTTATCAGGCCCACCGACGGGGCTGCTGCTGAACATTGGCAGGCCGTTGACATCGTCGATCGTCAGTTGCTCGGCCACGTTATCGGTGTTGCCGTTCACGGTCAGCGAGAGGACCGTCGCCAGGCTGCCGGAGAGCAGCAGCGCGCCGATGGTCGAGCCATTGCGCAGTTCAAAATTATCCCCCGAGGCATCGAGCATCAGCACCAAATTGCCTGCCTTGGTCGCGTCGTTGTTGTAGCCCAGGTGGTAGTTGCCGGTGATGTCGAGATTCTCGATGCTGCCGAAACGAACCGGTTGCAAGCCGCCAGCAAAAGTCCAGTCGCCGCTGCCGGCACCCGTGAATACTGAACCGGGAGCGCTGAGCGTTGCACCTAATCCAGTGACGTCCATGCTGAGCACATCGCCCGGGGCATCGGTCGGGTCATCGCCAAAGATGCGGAACTCGGTCGTGCTCTGCGGAGCGAGTTCGAACGTATCGGCCTCGATGTTGCCGTTGAGGAACGTGTAGTTCCCCAGCGGCGTGGTGATGGCCGCGCTGATGGTGGCTGTGGCGCCCAGCGTGTCAGCAGAAAGGTAGTCAACGTTGATGATGACATCGGTCGCAGCCGTGATCGCCGCATTGATGGTGGCGTCGTCGCCGGCGTTGAGAAACACGTCGGCTGTGGTCGATTCCACCGTCGCGTTGACAATTAGGTGATCGACGTCGTTAGTGGCAGAATCACTGGCGGTCAAAGTCACGGTGCCAGCCGCGATGACTGGCGCAGCAATCGTAAGCGGACTACTGTTGGTGATGGTTAGCGCCCCGCCCAGGTTCCTTGCTCCAAAGCCAGCCGAACCAAGTCCACCCAGATCGCTCACGGTGAGGAGCGCACCTGCGTTGCTGTTGACCACATTCACCACACCACTGGTAGTGTTGTAAACCTGAATCGCTGCCACCGCTGTTTCGATCGGATCGCTGGCCGTGCCGATGCCGTTCACGGCCCGCAGGTAGATATTGGTGCCGGTGATGTTGTTGTCATCATCGTTGTCGATGATCGCGTCGCCGGCGATGATCGCTCCACCCGTCGTCGTACTGACATTCGCAATCGCTGCCGAACCCGTTGTCGTCAGCGTGTTCGCTCCCAAATTGAGCAGGCTGTCATTACTTCCGACGTTATCTCCCAAGCCGATATAGGCCGAGATCGTTTCGCTCGTCAGCAGCTGCAGCGTCGCTCCCAGGTCAACCGTCACCGCCCCTGCGTTATCAGCAATCGCCGCCCCATTTTGCAGTTGCAGCGTGCCAGCATTCACCGTGGTGGTGCCGAGATAGGTGTTGGTGGCAGAAAGAGTCAATGTTCCAGCACCTGATTTGGCTAAGCCACCGTTTTGGATAACCGCGGGGATAGTCAAAGTGGAGGCGGCGGCTAGGTCGAAGGTTCGAGTGCCTGCTTGCAAGTCGAGCAACCGTGGTCCGGCCATGTTGGGAACCAGGAATGTATTGGCACCGGTTCCCGTGAAGTCACCGGAAAGATTGACCAGCGCGGTATGCGCTGCACCAGGTACTCCCCATTGCAGGGTTGCACCCGACATGGTGAGACCACCGGCGCCGATGTTGAAGGTGGTGGGGTTGCTATTCGCTCCCAAGCGGAGATTAGAGCCGCTGAGATTGACTGTGTTGGCGGTGGTGGTGGAATTGCTGCCGATGTCGTGGAGGCCGGCCGTGATCGACAGTGTATTTGTGATCGTCAAGTTGCTAATCGTGCTGGTCAATCCCGCATTGTTGATGGTGACATTGGCCAGCGTGTCTGCATTGGCGTTGGTGGTCAATTGGCTACCAGCCGTTGCCGAGACAGTGATGTTGGCGGCATCAGGCACCTGATTGGCGGCCGCCCAACTGAGCAAGCCTCCATCCACCAGGATGTCCCCGCCGACGGCATTTTGTCCGGCAGTCTTACTTAGACTCAAGGTTCCGCCTGTGACAGTGGTTAACAACGTGTTGGTGTTGCTGGTCGTACCCGCGAGGGTAAGTGTTCCAGCACCCGACTTCGTCAAACCGCCGTTTTGAATCAGCGCTGGGATGGTCAGGGTCGAGCCACTCGCGAGGTTGAACGTACGCGTGCCACCTTGCAGATTGAGCAAGCGTGGTCCACTGTTGTTCGGAACCGCAAAGGTATTCACCCCGGTGCCCGTGAAGTTGCCAGAAAGATTGACCAGCGCGGTCGGCGTGCCACCCAGTTGTCCCCATTGCAAGGTGGCACCGGACATTGTCAAACCACCGGCACCAATGTTGAAAGTGGTCTGGGCGCTGTTCGCACCAAGACGCAGATTGGAACCGCCGCTCAAAATTACCGCATTAGCAGTCGTTGTCGAATTGCTACCCAGGTCTTGCAATCCAGCGGTGATGCTAAGCGTATCGGTGATGATTAGAGAACTTAGCGTACTAGTGGTCGTGCTGTTGATCGTCACATTCGCTAAGGTGTCAGCGTTGCTGCCGGTTGTAATTCTACCTCCGGTGGCTGTGGTAACCGTGATACTGACGGCGTTAGGAACTTGATTGGCTGCGCTCCAATTCAATGTTCCCCCGGCGACAGTAATGTTGTCGGCGCCAACCGCATTCACCCCCGCAGTTTTGCCCATCGTCAGGGTGCCAGCGTTGACTGTTGTGGCGCCCGCGTAGGTGTTCGCGGCAGTACCGCTAAGAATGAGCGTGCCCGCGCCGGCCTTCGTCAGGCCCGTAGTGCCAGCGACGATCGAACTAACGGTAGCGGTACCAGTAACATCAATAATTCCTGTTCCCCCAGCGAACGTGATGGAATTGTTTTGCACCGTGTAACCGGTGATGTCGAAGTCGAGCGATCTGGCCGTTACGCCTGCGGCCTGCACGGAGACGGTTCCGGCGGTGCTTGGGAACACGGCATCATCATTGTTCGTGTTGTTCCAAACCACTAGCGTGCCCGTCAAACTACCTGCTCGCCATTGGGGCGTCGCGGTATCCCAAGTGCCTGTGCCACCTGTTCCTGCAGCAGCACCATTGGCATCCCAGTAGAGTAACAACGGACTGGCATCGATCAACGCGAAGTCGTTGCCACCAGTTAGAAGATTGTTCTCAGCGTCGTAGAGGTAGGTAACGGAATAGATGATCCCGCCGAACTGAATCAACGCTCCTTCAGTCAGTGTGACACTGGCACCATGGACCACCGTGGTGAATGACCCCATGCCCGTAATGGCATCGGTGCCGTCGTTCTTGATCAGCACGATGGCATCGCCATCGGTCCCGTTAGTGCGTGTGCCGGAGAGCACCAGAACGCCCCCCGCCACATTCACGGTGCCGGTGACGTTCGTTTGATCGTAGGTTAGTCCGGCGTTGATCTGACCTGCAGCGCCATTGTTGAGCTCCGTATTGAAATTGCCGGCCAGGGTCAAATTACCGGTATTCAAAACCCCTGTGCCAACTCCCGGTGACAGATTTCCACTACTGGCGATCGTGAGCGCCCCAGTTGTACCCGTGCCGCCGATGGTAGCGTTGGAGCTGACAGCAGTCGTCGAGGTGGTCGTGGAGCCGTTTACGATGAGTGTGCCGGCGGAAACAGTGGTGCTGCCGGTATACGTGTTGGTTCCGGCGAGCGTCAACGTGCCGGAGCCTTCCTTGAGGATCGAACCGCTACCGGAAATAATACCGCCCAGGATTTGGTTGGCTGTGCTGAGGTAGTTGAGAATGGCTGTGGGGGTCGCCAGAGTGATGTTATTCGAGTAATTGCCGCCGCCGAGAGTGCCGGCACCGACGATGTTGGTCTTGACGCCTCCGTTGAGGTAAGACTCACCGCCAAGCACCAAGTAGCCGGGAGCGGCTGAAGCGTTTCCAGTTACCGTAATTGGTCCGGTAAAGGTGTTCGCTGCGGCAAGGTTCACCATGCTGGCATGGGCTGCAGCGCCCGCCTGCCCTGTGAAAGTTACGTTCAGTCCCAAGGTGACACCACCGCTGCCATCTGGGATCGGCGTGGAGAAAAGGATATTGTTGCGGTCACCCAAGCCACCCCCGCCGTTACCAGAGAAGATGTTCAAAATGGCATTGCTGGCGGAGGTCACTGAGATTGCGCCGGTCAGGTTCCATTTGGCGTCGTTGGCGGCGAACCTCAAATTCGTGGTGGCCCCTCCGATCACCAGGTTGTTGGAGATCACGTTGCCGGCAGTGGCCTGTCCCAGTCTGTTGGCAGCGCCGGGATCGAAAAAGAGCGTGCCATTGTTGTTGATTGTGATCGCTCCGCCAGACAGGCTTCCGCCGGTATAGGTCACTGTGCCTGCATTGATGGACGTCGCAATGTTCGTCAAGGCGAGGCCGACACGGCTGAGCGTCTGGGTGCCAGTGCCTTGTTTGACGAGGCCCGCGCCGCTGGCGCCGGTGAAGGTGCCACCGAAGGTTGTGCTGGTGTTGTTGCCACCGGTGGTGAGCGTGCCGGTGCCGAGGGTGACATTGCCCCCCGTTGTTCCGCCGCCGGCAAGCGAGCCGATAGGGACATTGAAGTTGTTGAGATCCAGCGTGACGCCCGCCGTATTTGCAAGCGTAACGGCCGAATTGTTGCCGAACACGCTGGTCGAAGCGCCCGCGCGGAGGGTACCGCCGTTGACCGCCGTCGCGCCAGTGTAAGTATTGTTGCCGCCAAAGGCCCAGACACCAGCGCCGGTCTTTGTGACAGCGATGGTGCCACTGCCCATGTCAGTGCTGTTGGTAATGTCATCGGCGAAGACGTTGGTTGGGCCAGACGCTGCATTCAAGGTCAACGTTTTGGCACCTGCGCCGGTGGCCGTTAAGTTCGTATTGACCGTGATCGCGTGGGTAGTGTTGAGGTTGTTGATCGTGGCGGTCATGGCCAGGGCTGAGTTGACCTCGAACACTCGGTTGTTCAAGGTGAGCGGCGAAGTTGCTCCCGTGCCATAGATAAATGTTGAAGAAGTGCCGTTGGCGCTTTTGTTCAACGCGATGGCACCAGCGCCGACTGCGTCCCCTAAGCTGTTCACCTGCACGGTCTGAGTATTCGATCCAATTTCGAGCCTTCCTGTAAAGGTGTTGGCGGTGCTGTTGAAGTTCAACGAGCGACCACCTGCGCCACCCACGTCGGTGAAGGTGAGAGTGCCGGTGCCCGAAAGAATTCCGGTGGTGGTGAAGTTGTTGTTGCCATGGACTCCGATTGAACCCCCCGCAGGGTTCACGATCACGTTGCGTATGGAAGTGATATTCACACCACCGGCATTGCCTACTTGCGGTAAGGTGCTATTCCCACGCAAATTGCCGCCATTGAAGGTGATGCTGCCGTTGGCATCCCCTAAAGCGGCATCGGAGGGGATGCGCAATTGCCCAGCGTTGATGATCGTACCGCCGGTGTAGCTGTTGGTTGCATTGTTGAGAAAGAGTATGCCCGCGCCCGCCTTGATGAAGGTGCCACCGACGCCGGACACGGCAGCGGTAAAAGTGGTGTCGGCTGAATTGGTAACTGTCAGCGCGTTGGCACCCAAATTGACGGTGCCAGTGACAGTGATGACAGTGCCTTGGAGATTGACACTGGCGCCTAGGGCCACGCCGCCGGTATAGGTCTGGGCTCCGGTACTGGTTACATCAGCATTGAGGTTGATCGTTTCGGCAGTGACGGCCAGGGTGCTGGCGAGCGAAAGGCTGCTGCCGATAGTGACGATGTCCGTACCAACTTGTCCGTCGATGGTGATGGCGGCTGGATAACTGGCGGCGAGACTGTTGATGTTGATCGTGTCATTACCATCGCCCGAGTTGATCGTGAGGGTGGCAGTCGGGTTGTTGAAAGTAAGAATTTCGCCAGCCGTCGAATCGACGGTGGTTTGTCCTCCCCCGGCATCGGTAACGGTAATGGTCTCGGTGGCAGCGCTGTAGTTGAGAACAACATTCGCGGCGGTGACGGTCGAGGTAATCGGCTCGAGGCCAACGTAGGAAATGAGCCCCAGGCCTGTAAGTTGGATCGAGCCGTCGTTTTCGTTGAAGAAGTTGTAGGTGGCAGTCGTGAAGGTTCCGCCAGTGAGGGCGAGCGTATCGAAGCCCCCCGCGCCGCCGTTGTAATCGAGTTCCTTACCCAGCGAGTTGGTCAGCAACACATTGAGTGTGTCGTTGCCAAGCTCCGTGTTGACGATGATTTTCGACCCGTTGATCGACGCGAGGGGAATCGTCAACGTCTTGTCGCCGTTGGAAAGAGTTGCTCCAGCGATCCCGCCGGTGCTCCCGAACTGCTCGACGACATCGGTGATGACGATGTTCCCTGCACCATCGTTGCTGATGGTGAGATTGTTGTCCTTGCCGGTTGCGTCGAGGTCGCTAATGACCAGGTTATTGGAGCCGTCCAGGCTGACATTGAGCGTGCCTGATGACACAAGTTGAATCGTGCCGTCGACCAACAACTGAGTCGTATCCCAGGCCGTGCCCGAGGGAGCTGTCGGCAAGTCAATCGTGGAGAACGAGCCACTGAAACTGGTGGCGTCGAACAAGTCGAACACATCACCAGCCGCGAGGGTATCGCCGGCGGCGGTGACCGTCAAAGTGCCGCCATAGGTGAGGGCCGAACCCACATTAACTTTGTCCGCGCTCAGCGTCATGCCGGCTTTGTTGATGTCCGCAGCCACCGTCCCGGCCAGGGTTGGGCTGACCAGCAGATTTAGCGTGCCGATGCCGCTGCTCCCCGGGGCAAGCGTGTTGCCAGAGGTGACATTGACGGCGTTGTTGATGGTGCCGCCGGTTCCACTCAGCGTGCCGCCGGTGCCGCTGAAGGTGATGTTCTTGTTAAAGGCGACGGAGGAACTGTAATTGAAATCGCCGCCGGCGATGGTGACGTCGCTGGTGGAGTTGATGTTGCCCGCGGCAGCGATCGAGAGCCGACCACCGTTGACTGCCGTAGCGCCGGTGAATGTATGCACGCCGGTCAGAATTTGCGTTCCGTCGCCGGTTTTGGTGAGGGTGGAATTGCCGTTAAGGCCGCCGCTGGCACCTGTGCCGAAGCCACCGATATTGCCCGAGTAGTTGGCGGTGACGCCCGTGCCAACGTTAAGCGTGAAGCCGGTGATGTCTGTCACTAATTGAGCTGCTGAATTGTTTGCACCGGTCGTGGTGCTGTAGACGGCTGATAAATTACGGCTTCCTTCGAGGCCGCCAAACACCGCACTCAGGGTGTTGACTGACCCAGTGATCGGCCCGACTGCGGTGGATTTGTGCAGCCAGAATGTGCCGCCCGCCGAGCCTACATCCAGCACACTATTCTGTAGGGCGAGAGCTTCGCTGCCGCTAAACGCCGCCAAGCCCAGTCGGGCACCCGTTCGGATCGTGGTATCGCCGGAGAACGTCTTGGCACCGACCAACTGCACACTGCCGGTACCGATGGTCAGGCTATTCGCGCCGGTCATGGCGGCTTCGTTCCTCATGCCCAGTAGGCCGGAGTTACCGAGCGCACCGAGTTTGTACCCGTTGCTGCCCGGGGTGAGGATGCCGGAGTATTCCATCTTCGCGCCGTTGCCGGCCCAGTTTCCAAGGAAGGCGTTGGGCAGGTCCGCACCGGTGCTGCTGCTGAGGTCGAGATTATTCGCAGTTGTGCCGGTCATCACGCCGATTTCGGCCGTCGTTTCAACGATGCGGTTGAGGATGGCATTGCTGAGGGCGTTGAACCGCACGACAGCTCCATCCGCGACGGATATGTTACGTCCGGAACCTCCGCCGATGTTGTTGAGGTTGACGGCGCCGAAGTCTAATCTGCCTTCAGTTACGGTCGTCGTACCATTGTAAGAATTGGACCCGCTGGTGAGGAACAGAATCCCGCCCCCTTCCTTGATCAAGTTTCCTGTGCCGGTGATCGCGCCCGAAATGGTGGTGCGGTTGAGGCCGGAGCTGAACCCGGCGGGAATGACAATGGTGCGAGTACCTCCATTCAGATTAATGCCACTGGAGAAGGTAGTGACTGCTGCATTGCCCGTGCTGGAGTCCCCTAAGACGAATTTGCTTGGATTGAAAAAGCCTGTGGCAGCCCCTTCGCCCAAAGCACCCCAGACCACGGACGATCCCAAATTGATGGTGGGACCTGTGGTTCCCGCGCCGGCGAACCCGCTTTCTCCGCCGAGAAGCTGGACCTGGTTGTTTCCTGTGCCCAGCGTACGGTTGTAGTTGTATCCCCAGTAACCTGAGAGAACACCGCCGTTCAACGTCACGTTGCCTGCGCCCAGGGCGTTGGCATCGTTGTACATCTGCAGCACACCGCCATTGATGGTGACGGTGCCAGTGAAGCCCGAGTTGATACCGCCCATGCTCAGCCTGCCCGAACCGCTCTTAATCAAATCGCCCGAGCCGGTGAGGATCGGAGTCGCATTGTTGGCTACGCCCATGAGGGTATTGCCGGTGCCCCCTACTGTGAGCGAATTTCCACCATTGACTAGCAAACTCGTGATGTTTAACTGTCCGGCATTAACGGTCATTGACAGCGGATCGGACATGGTGATGGGCGCGGAGATAACATCCGTGCCCCCAGAGCTCTTGGTGATCGTCGCGTTGCCCGAAGAGACGTCAAAGGTCAGTGTGCCCGCGGTACCCGGGGCGACCGTGTAAATGTGGGAACTGTTCGTGTCGCCGAACAAAAGGCTCCCGAGGGTGATCGCTTCATTGACATTGATAACTGCGTTCGCCGTGATGTTCGTTTGCAGGTCGGCAACGGCATCCACTGCATTCGGATAGATGGGGGGGCTGGTCCAGCTCGTGTTGGCATTCCAGTTCCCTCCGCCTGTGAGGGTCCACGACGCAAAATGCTGCCCTTCCAAACTCCCCGGAATCGCTCCTGCCGCCTGACCTGCCTCGAGCAATCGACGCTCACCCTCGGCAAAAACTTCGTTCATCACGTTGAGCGGGTTGCTCAAGTTATCAGCTTCATCTAGCCCTAGGATGTGTCCCTGCTCATGGAGCAGAACAGTGAGAAGGTCGTAGCCGAAGAAGCCACCCGAGAGTTGTCCCGCAGCGTTTCGTGCAAACTCGACATCATCATTGGGCGTCTGATCGATGAACCAGCCGCGATGCGCGGCATCGTCGTCGATGTAAATCTCGGAACCGCTGGTGACGGCCAGGACGTTCCCATTAATCGCGCCTAGGTCGGTGATGATGTAGGTGACGTTGGCGAGAGCATCGATCTGAGCGTCCGACAAGCCCGAGTCGATCCATCGCTGGGCCGCGGATTGCGCGAGAACTCCGACCACAGCTTCTGTGACGAACGGCACAAAAACTTTAGAAGAATCTAGTTCAAACCGTAGATTATCAAGGGCTCCAAACTTAGCGTCGGTGCTGAATTCAACACTGGCAATTCCGGTGTACGGCAGCGAAAGAGTTTGCAAGGACGAATTGAGCGCTAGCGTGCTGCTCCCCAATTCGTGCCCGAGATCATCATAAGCGGTCGCTGTAAAGGTTCCCCCTTCGGTCGAGCCCACCTGCAGGGAGACTTGACTGGCAGACGCGGCAAACGAAATTCCTGCCGCGGCAGAAGTAACCTCGTTATTCCAAGCCAAGAAGTTGGGGGCGGAATATCCTTCCACACCAAAATTCGAATCCTGATTCAACACTTCCCAGCCGGACCCGTCTCGTCCGTGAAAGTAGACTCCCAATTGCGAATACTCTGAAGTCAACTCAACCTGTTGGGAGAACCCTTCCGGCGCGACCACGTTATCGAAATTGAGTAACTGCGTCGCCATCACGCGACGATCTTCGAGCGGTTCGAAGAACATTTGGCGTCGCTTGGTGTTCCCATTCGGGCGGGGGCGCATGGAAGACGATCGGGCTGGAATAATATTGCGCACGCCAAAATCTCCGAAAAATGAAGGTTTGACTGGGTAGGTCAAACCGGCTGGGTAAGCGGTGCAGGGTATGGCAGTCCTCCACGGACGGCGCAGCCCTCCCGCCTTGCGAATTGCTACTCCCTGATTATGATTTCAAAAAACACACGTTTTTGGAAAAAAGTAATTGTTTTTAGGAATGCCTAGGGGCCCAAAAGGCCGCCGGCGCGATTCTTTCGCGGCGTCTTCACGGAAATCGCTCTTGCGATTCAAGACGTAGCGATCTTCCAGTCGAGTTCTAGGCTTTCACGCGCTCGCGACAAACTAAAACGGGAGCGATGGACCGAAACCCCTAAAGATGATTCTCGAAAGTAATCGCTGATTACGGATAAATAAAGGAATCGTTCCTTATCGATTCATTGGTCTGAATTTTCATTCTACTTCTTTAGTTGCCGCTGCTTGCGGTACTCGCTGGGGGTCACCCCCAGTTCTCTGCGAAAAACCTCGTACATGCGCATCGTCTCACCGAAGCCGACATTGCGTGCGATTTCGGACAGGAGCCGATCACTTTGGGTTAGCTCCCGTTTGGCGCGCTCGATTCGCACGCGGCGGATTTCGGTAGCGATCGGGCGGTCCAAAACTTTTCGAAAACGATTCTGCAGGGTCCGCGTCTCCGCGCCGACTGCCTTCGAAACATCGTCTTGGCCGATGGGCCGATGACTGTTGGCTGCGATGAATCGAAGCGCGAGCGCGACTAACTCGTCATTGACGGCGATGAAGTCGGTCGACCCGCGCACGACCAACCCTTGAGGCGGATGCAGAATCGGGTCTTTCGGGATTGGGTTGCCGTCCATCAACTGGTGCAAGAGCCGGGCGGCTTCGTAGCCGACTCTTTCGAAATCCATTTCGACACTGGTCAGCGTGGGTTGAGGGTGCTCACAGAGTGTCTCTTCATTCATGCCGGCAATAATGGCGACATCGGTCGGCACTCGCCAGCCTCTGCTTTGACAGGCTTGCACCACCAGCCGACCGATTCCTTCGTTGTCGATATAGACGCCGATCGGTGGTTTCCACTCCTTCAGGCAGCGCTCGACGACTTGTTCGGTGCGACGCCAATTAGCAAGATCGCGCCATGGATCTTGCGGAATCTTGTGGTTTAAGCAGGAAAATCCGGCTTCATGGACAAGCCGGGTGAACTCGGCCACCACCAGTTCCTGTGCCAAACCTCGGGAGGGAGTCAGTGTGGCGAAATTGCGGAAGCCGCGCGCGAGCAGATGCTCGGCACAGATTTCGCCCACGATTGCAAAGTCGGGATAGGAGCCGGGCAGACGTCCATGCATGGGCGAACTGACCCAGACATTTACCAGTGGCACACCCAAGCGGTCCGCTTGCCTGGCCAAGGGCAGGTTCGCCCGCGCGATAATGCCATCGTAGGGGGCCGGTTTGGCGAGTTGCCGGGCCAGAGTATCGTGTGCAAACTCGTCAATGATCGAGTTCCAACCCTGTTCTTCGGCATACCTCTGCGTCCCGGCAAAGACCCCTGCATGGCGCTTATAGGGCCATTGAAGATCCAGCACCAAAGCGACGCGGCGAGGCTTGCGGGGCATTTGAATTTCCTAAAACCGAGACCTTTTTTCCCACAATCGTAGATTTTTAGCATCATAATCAAATGGATGTTTCGGGGCGAGTCGGAAACCGAAGTAGCGATTCGATTTCCAGCAACGCTGAACTTCCATAGAAGTTAGCAGTGCTCTGGAATGCGCGATGGCAGATCTGCTGACAGGGAATAAGAGAACCATGCGATTTACGACTGCGTTGCTGCAAGTTCTGCTGACGGTACATCTCGCTTCAGCGACCTTCGCCGAAGAAGCTGCGACTCAGTTCGCTGTTCCGCCCGACGTGAGTTCGGTTCTCGCAAAGCGCTGCCTGGACTGTCATGGCGCTGACGTCAGCGAAGGGAATCTTCGCTTTGACAACTTTGCAAGCTTGGCAAAGGATGTTCAGCTCGAAGTTTTGAATCGAGCGCAGGAGCAACTCTACTTTGGCTTGATGCCCCCCGCCGACGCCGAGCAACCCCCCAAAGCTGAGCAGCAATTGCTCACAAACTGGGTGCGGGGAGAATTGCTCAAATCGAACGCACCGTTGATCGAAGACAAGTTACGTTACCCCGATTACGGCAATGCCGTCGATCACAATAAGCTCTTTAGTGGCGAGATCCAGGACAAGCCTTACACTCCGGCCCGACGCTGGTTGGTGAGTCCTCAAATTTTTCACGAGAGAATTGTGGATATTTTCAAGCTCGTCGGCAGAGAGCGTGAAAATGCTGTCGTTCAAGGTTTCTATGGGGTGACCAATCCGGTTGTCTTGTCGGAGCATTCGGGAGTTCGCGACTACGCCATCAATGCACTCGATGGAGGGCATTTGTTGGTGATGCTGACCAATGCCGATTGGATCTCCGAAAAGCAGATCAGAGCCGCGCGAGTTAAAAAGGGAGAGCTCAAGGCTGACGAATTCGAGAATCCCAAAGATCGATGGTATCCAAAAATCACTCCGCCAGCATTCGAAGCAATCATCCTCAAAAACACCGGGCCGACAGACGAAGAAATCGTGGCCGCCATTCAGACGCAATTCGACTGCGTGCTGCAGCGCAGAGCCAGCGACGAAGAACTGGCGAAGTATCTAGAATTAACCCGCAGTGCCCTCGCGCTAGGTGGCAACACCGAAGGCCTGCGGCAAATGCTCGTTGCCGTTCTGTTGGAATCGGAGTTGCTCTATCGGCTTGAGTTTGGTGCCGGTGAAGCGGACGAAAGCGGCAGGAAAAAACTCTCCCCCCGCGAAGCCAGCTATGCGATTTCTTATGCCCTGGGGGACCGAAGCCCCGATCCTTTATTGGCCAAGGCCGTCGAAGAGGGTCGCTTAAATACGAAAGAAGATTATCAGCGGGAAGTGCTGCGTCTCCTTGCCGATCAAAACTATTACCGAGGACAGATCGACAAGACGATCAATGATACCGATGTTGTGACCCATCCTCGCACGATCCGCTTCTTTCGAGAATTTTTTGGCTACCCCAATGCTCTCAAAGTCTTCAAAGACAGTACTCGACTTGGATATTACAGCAATCCGGGGCGGGGCAGTTCCGGCACGCCCGGCCGGTTAGTTCGCGAAGCCGACAAACTGGTCGCCTTGTTTGTGCAAAAAGACGAAAGGGTGTTTGAAGAGCTTCTGACAACGGATCAATTTTTTGTCTATCACAATATCGACAATGAGAAGGGCTCAAAGCTCATCGCCGATTGGCGCGAGTTATATGAGACCTTGAAGGACACCGAGTGGCGGACCAATCCTGAGCAGGTGACTGCGGACTATCCTGATCTCTTGAAAAAGTATCGCATCGACCCTTTATCTGCTCGGCAGAGTGTGCATGGCAGCACTTTGACCCGGGTGATGGGACATTTTTCCTACACGTTTGGCCAGGGCGTGACTCCCTTTACCGTATTTCCCTGGGCGCACGGCAACAATTATCGGTACTCCCAAATTTACGGGCTGCCTGCCACCCCTGGTCTGGATGGGCGATACGGCGGGGACGATCTCCTGGATTATCAGCCTGTTCAGCCCTTCACGCTGCCCAATCACAAGGGGATCCTCACGCACCCTGCCTGGTTGATCGCCCATTCTTCCAACTTCTTCACCGATCCCATCCGCCGCGGGCGCTGGATTCAGGAAAAGCTGTTGGCCGGCCGGGTCCCCGATGTGCCGATCACCGTCGATGCCAAGGTTCCAGAAGATCCACACCGGACGTTCCGGGAACGGGTCGAGTCTGTCACCGGGCAATCGCAGACCGCCTGCTGGAAATGCCATCAACACATGAATCCGCTCGGCTATGCCTTTGAACTCTACGACGACTTCGGACGTTATCGAAAGGTGGAGAGCCTAGAGAACCCGGAAAATCTCCTCACCAAGGGGAACGGCAAGAATATCATCGACACCTACAAAACAAAGCCGGTGAATACCGAGGGCTACCTACGAGGAACCGGCGATGCAAATCTGGATGGGCCGGTGGAAAATGCTTTGGACATGATTGATCGCTTGGGCAGGTCCGAAAGGGTCCGCCAGTCCATCATCCGCCATGCTTTTCGTTTCTATTTGGGGCGGAATGAAATGCTTTCCGATTCCCAAACCCTGATCGCCGCCGATAAAGCGTATGTCGAAAGTGGTGGCAGCTTCCAGGCCGTCATTGTTTCCTTGCTAACTTCCGATTCGTTCATGTACCGCAAATAACCGCCAGCAAAACGAGATTGCTATGAATACCCGCAGAGATTTTTTGAAGACCGCAGCCTGGGGCACCAGCGCTGCGTTGATGTCACCTTACCTGTCGCAGGTGTCTGCTGAGTCGAATGATGGACAGCCTCCTCAGCGATTCATTTTCATGCACAAGGGGAATGGGATATTCCCCAGCGTGATGACTCCCCCCAGTCTTAGCAAACAAGACCTGGAAAAGGAGAACAAGAAGGAGTCGTTTGAAGTCAGCCTGGACAAGCATGACTTGCCGAATTGGATGCGCTCACTCGACGACCACAAGGAACACCTGACGATTCTGCAAGGACTGTCGGGCAAGATGTGCACCAACGGGCACCATTCGTGGCAGTCCTGTCTCGGCGTTTATGCGGCAACCGAACGCCTCAGTTCCATTAAGTGGGCGACAGTCGATTTTGAATTGGCAAAGCTGTTTCCTTCGCCGCTAGAGCACATCGAACTGGCCTGCTTCCCTAGCGATGGTGGTAATGCGCGCGGGAACATCAATGGCATCGAAAAGGGGTTTTCGGCGCGGGGCGCTCAGCAGCCCAACTACGCCTTTGGCTCCCCCAAAGTTGCCATCGACGAACTCTTTAAGTCCGTTTCGCAGAGCGAAAGCGGCCGGATCCGCTACGAACTCGAACGGAAGGTTCTCGAGTTTGCGGCCAACAATCAATCCCGTCTCAATCAGGACCTTGTCGGCCTCGAGTTGGCAAAAGTCCAAAACTATGCCGAGGCTATGGAGGACATTCGTACTCGGAACAAGAAGCTGGAGGCGATGGGGGATGTCATCAGCAAACATGTTCCGCAGCTGGACAAAAAGTATTTCGCGGACGATCTATCCACCGTTGACCGACAGGTCGCCCACACTGAAATCCTCCTTTCGGCGCTTATCTCGGGGATGACCAACGTGGTCACCTTCACGGTAGATGAACTCGGGACACATTACACAGGGCTGCCCCGCATCGAAACGGAAAGCGTGAACCAGCACGACGTGGGACACGGCAAGGCTGTCGGCAGTCTCTCGGCTTTGGAAGTTCGGGAATCGATCGTGCATGGTCACATGGGCCTGATTGATACGATTGTCCGCAGGCTCAAGTCGGTTCCCGAAGGGAATGGAACCATGTTCGATAACACCATGCTCTTCTACTTCCCCGACAATGGTGAGACGCACCATAGCACCGGCATCGAATGGCCGTTTGTGGTCCTCTCCGGTAAGAATGCGAAGCTCGATATCGCTGGCCGATATATTCGCCTCCCCTACTGGGGACGGGAGGGGCACAAGACGCTGGGCAACTGGTACACCACCATTCTCAATGCCTACGGGAATCCAATCAAACATTTTGGCGATTTGGATTTGGGGCTGAACAAATTCGTCGCGGATCAGACTGGTCCGATCGAACAGTTCCTGGCTTGAGTGGCTGGAGCCAGACGAGTGAGATAGCTCACTTGCTCTTCAGATCAAGTTGAACCGCCCCATGGTTCACCCATGAGGCATCCATGGCTACTTCGCAGCCAAGCTGAGTTTCCGTGTTGTAGCGGGACGGAATCGCGAGGCTATTACTAGTGACGCGAATTCGATACCAGCCGCACGCAACCCCGGCATACTTTGGATCAGCCAAATACTCTTTGGCGAGCGATATCCCTCCGATGCCGGTCTCGGTGGTAATTCCGCTGGCGGGACGAACTTTAGGGCCCAAGAATGGTTCCGGATCGAACGCGATCTCGGCATCTGCCAGTGGAACACCGTCTAACGTTACTTCGCACCGGACCGGCATCTCGGCAATGCGCGTATCTTGCCACGATTTGACGCGAGCGTCGATTTCCTGAGCCGAAAGTGAGCCGTCGCCGTCGGTGTCGATCTGACCAAGGGAAGCAAGTAGGGCCGGTGCTTGGCTAAGCTCATCACTATTGATCAGGCCGTCTCCATTGGTGTCGTAGGTTTGAATCGCGGTTCTACCGGCCGCTGCGTTGTACGCCGGCGGATACGCTCTTGACAGAGCACCGCTGCAGCCCGATGTGACGGGAACTAGACCGATAAGCAATGCCGTGCAGGGCAACAGTTGTCGTGACAATTGAACCACCATTTATCAATCTTTAGTTGCCGTCGCCAGAAATCGCTTGACCATCTTGTCGATGGCCCAGGTAATAGTGAGTCTGAGGAGCAATGTTGTAGCTCACGGCTTGGACGCTGCCATCGCACCTGGCCATATGAAAGATCTGGTGCGCGCTGCCAAACATCTCGCGTACATTGATTCCTGCCCGATCACGACGGGGGGCATAATTCGACGATGTCACCAGATCAGTAGCTCTATAATCAGTGCACCGGAAGGCATCGAAGTCGTGTCCGACCACCCATCCCTGATCGTTGCCCGAGGAACCACCGTTTTCGTAAAAGTCAGGATTGATGTAGCGTTCCCCAATCAAGTACGTATTTGATTGGCCATCCAGGATCTCCTCGCGGCGAATGCCGGTCCGCGAATAAACGATCCCCGTATGATCGGTGGTGTTGTAGTTGCACCAGCCCGTTATTTTATTGCCGCCGTTCGCTGCATAGTCCGAACGTGCGAAGGCCTCTGGGCGATTGATATTCGAGAACGCATAAGTCGAAGCAACCGTATACGGGATCGGCGTGCCTTTCCCGCGGCTTGGGCAGATAAAGGTCTTTACGACGGTACCACAAATCTGTTTTCCCGTTTCGCGGCGTTGGGCATCGGTTCCACCCGAGCCCAGTTCACGGAGGGCTGCTTGCTCGATGAAGGGCAAAATGTTGAAGTGCCACCCCCCAGGCTGATCTTTGCCGAAACCTTTGTCGGGATCTCCCGCGAAGCGATAGTTCCACCCGGCTGCCGGGAAATGTCGATGAGTCGATTCATGCAAGAGACAGGCAAACGCGATTTGCTTGACGTTGTTCTTGCAGTGCGCCATCCGCGCAGATTCACGTGCCGCCTGCACCGCGGGCAAAAGCAGTCCCACCAAGATGCCGATGATGGCGATCACGACTAGCAATTCCACGAGGGTAAACGCCGGCCGTGTCGTTCGCAGTCGACCAAGAGGCGTGACAGCGTGCGCGCCAAATCGCTCAGTGTCGAGCGATAACTGCGGGCGCGAGCTTTTCGTGGTTTCCGTAGTCCAAGAATTTGCTGGGATTCTCATGTCATCCTTCCCATCAAAACGGCAACCGAGCGAACGGCCGCATTGGCGACAGGCTCGATCCCGGTCGATCAAAATTCTCCTGCTTATAACCATATCTTCATTATGCGGACGCACATCTTGTTTTAGAGAAAATAAGCATCGTTTTTGGGAAATCCCGAACCGTAGGATGGGCGTGCCAGGGTTTGGACAAAAAGAACATCCGACACCGCGTTGCAATTCCGCAAAATAGACTTGTTGACAGGTCGGAAAATGTCGATATAATTGAGGGAGGAGATGAAAACGATGGCAGCCAAAACCAAAACGAAGTTAACCAGCCTGGAAGCGCTTGCTCATGCGGCAGAGTGCTTGAAAACGCTGGCCCACCCCCATCGCCTGCGAATGGTGCAGCTTTTGCTGCAAGGTCAGTATGCCGTAGGGGAACTCGCGGAGGCGTGCGAGATTCCCAGTCACATGGCTTCGGAGCATCTGCGACTGATGCAGCGCTGCGGCTTTTTGAAGGCCGATAAGGAAGGTCGCTTCGTGTATTACTCGGTCGCGGAACCACATCTCGCCAATATTATGTCCTGCATTGAATCGCGCTTCGGCGTCGAAGCGGCTCACTAGTTTTTTTTGACAAACAGATCGTAACCTCACGACATTTCCATAAGTCACAATCATTAAAGGAGTTTACTATGCCCCAGACCATTACCCCTCAAGAGCTTGAAAGCCTGCGTCGTGCCGGCAAACAAGTCGAGTTGATCGACGTTCGTACGCCGGCCGAGTTCCGTGAGGTGCATGTCGAGTTCGCGCGAAACGTGCCGCTGGACCGACTCGATCCGAAAGCCCTCCAAACCGAGCGAAACGGTCACGCCGATCAGCCGCTTTACGTTATTTGTCGATCCGGTAGTCGTGGTAAGCAAGCTTGCGAAAAGCTGCTTGCCGCCGGCCTTGAAAATGTAGTGAACGTCGAGGGAGGCACGCTTGCCTGCGAAGCCGCTGGGCTCCCCTTGAAGCGCGGTAAGAAGACAATTTCGCTCGAACGCCAGGTGCGCATTGCAGCCGGATTTCTCGTCCTCGTCGGCGGCGTGCTGGCGATCGTTGTTCATCCGTACTTCGCCGGCTTGTCGGCCTTCGTCGGTGCAGGCTTGATGTTCGCCGGTATCACGGACACCTGCGGCATGGCAATGATGCTGGCCCGTATGCCTTGGAATCAAGTGTCGGGCGGCTCCAACGCGGCGGGGCCTGCTTGTAAAGTGGGTGCCCTACTGTTGGCCGTTGCCGTGCTCGCTCCGACAACAGCACTTGCCGTAGACCATACCAAGGACTCACTGGCAACGGTCCAGCGGGGCGTGACAGAGCAAAAGGCCGTGCTGGTGGATGTGCGTGAAAAAGAAGAGTGGGAGGACGGCCATCTTCGCGATGCACGACTCCTGCCACTGAGTGTCCTGGAGCAAGGGGTGCGCGAGGACGATCTGGCCCGCATCCTTCCCAAGGACAAAGTCATTTACCTCCACTGTGCCTTTGGTGGTCGCTGTGTGCAGGCAGCCGCGATCCTCAAGAAACAAGGTTACGACGTGCGTCCTCTTAAGCCAGGTTTTGATGCCTTGCTCGATGCTGGTTTTCCCAGCGTTAAGCGGTAACGAATTCCAACACGAATCGCCCCAGCCATTATTTACTCAATTCCGAAGGAGTCCCTCTCATGCAACTCAAACAATACTATCTCGGCTGCCTCTCGCACGCTTCCTACCTCATTACAGACGAAAAAACACATACGGCAGTAGTCGTCGATCCGCAGCGTGACGTTGAGCAGTACATCGCGGACGCGGCAGCAGTCTGCTGCGAAGTTAAGTACGTTTTCCTGACCCACTTTCATGCCGACTTTCTCGCTGGACATATCGAACTGCGGGACAAGTGCGGAGCGAAAATCTACCTCGGTCAACGTGCCGAAGCGGAGTTTGAGGTGACCAAGGTCAAGGACGGAGATCGAATCGAGTTCGGCGATGTTCGCCTGGAAATTTTGGAAACACCCGGCCACACGCCGGAGGGAATTTCGATCCTAGTGTACGACCTCACCAAGAACAACGAAAAGCCGCAGGCCGTGCTGACTGGCGACACGCTCTTTATTGGCGATGTTGGCCGACCGGACTTGCTCGCGTCGATTGGCGTGACGGCAGATGAGTTGTCGGACATGCTCTACGATTCCCTCACTAACAAACTGGTGAAGCTGCCCGATGAGACCCTCGTTTATCCTGCGCACGGCGCGGGATCGATGTGTGGGAAGAATCTCAGTAAGGACACCGTCTCCACGATCGGCGAGCAAAAGAAGTTCAACTACGCCTTGCAGCCGATGAGCCGCGAGGAGTTTAAGAAGATCGTCACGGAAGAGCAACCCGAAGCCCCGAGTTACTTCGTTCACGATGCGATCCTAAACCGTCAGGAGCGGCCCAATCTCGATGCAACCTTGTCGGAGTCGCTCAACGCGTTATCGGTAGACGAAGTCGTGCGGCTCAGCAACCAAGGCGCACAAATCCTTGATGTTCGTGAGGCCATCGACTTTGAGGGGGCCCATCTGGCCGGTTCCATCAATGTTGGCATCCAGGGAAAGTACGCGACCTGGTGCGGAACCGTGCTCAATCACGAACATCCTATTATCGTTGTGGCGGAGGCAGGGACGGAATCTGAGGCAGTGATGCGTTTGGGGCGAATCGGCTTCGACAACGTCGCCGGTTACCTACGCGATGGCATGGATGCATTACGTAACCGGCCCGAATTAGTTGCCAAGATTGACCGCATCACAGCGGTAGCACTTTCCGAGCAAGTTGCTTCGACTGCCACACCGACCATCGTGGACGTGCGTAGCGAAAAGGAGTGGGCTGCGGGGCACATCGCGGGAAGCGTGAATATTCCCTTGAATCATTTATTCGATCGCGCTGGAGAGATTGCGAAAGATCGCCCCGTTGTCGTGCACTGCGAAGGGGGCTATCGCTCTGCCATCGCGGCCAGCGTACTGGCTAACGCAGGTCGTCCCGACGTGCTCGACATGGTTGGGGGCTTCAAGGCTTGGGCTGCTTCAAAGCTGCCGGTGCAAGTGGAAAACACGGTTGGCACGGGAGCCTAACTCAATTCAGTCACGGCGAAAGGAAGTTGCGTGTTGCTGCTCACTTTACTATTCGGAGCCCTGGTGGGGTTCTCTCTCGGCTTAACCGGGGGAGGGGGCGCGATCTTCGCCGTACCGCTGCTCGTGTATGGATTGGGAGTGCCGGCAAGAGAAGCGGTTGGGGTTTCGCTGCTGACGGTAGGGAGCACATCTCTGGTGGGCTTCTCACAGCGGGCGTGGCGGGGGATGGTTGAATTCCCGACCGGTTTGTTGTTCGCAATTGCCGGCATGCTGGGTGCTCCCGTCGGCTCATGGTTGGCCGACCGAATTCCCGAGACAATTCTGCTGAGCCTGTTCGCCTTGCTGATGCTGGTGATCGCCGTTCGGATGTGGACTAAGGCCCGCGATACATCCGCTCGCTTGCCGATCATCATGGACGAAAACGCCGGCCCGACTTGTCGCCGCGATCCAGAAGGCAAACTGCACATCACCTCCCCCTGTGCAATGCTGCTGGGAATCGTCGGTTTAGGGGCCGGAGTTCTCTCCGGAATGTTTGGCGTTGGGGGCGGGTTCATTATCGTGCCGGCACTCATCATGTTCAGCGGCATGGGAATGCAGCGTGCCATCGGCACTTCGCTCTTGGTAATCACGCTGATCAGCGCCTCAGGGACAGTCAATCATCTGCTGGCAGGTAAAGATCTCACGTTGGGGACGGCAGGCGTATTCACGGCAGGAAGCATTGCCGGGCTATTTGCCGGTAGTAGTCTTGCGCAGCGATTGGCCGGTCCGGTCCTCCAAAAGGTCTTTGCGGCAGCCATCGTTGTCGTTGCCTTGTATGTCATTTTTCGAACCGTTTCGCACTAGGAGCTCATTCATGCGTGGTTTATCACTCGTTTTCGCCGGACTAATATCCGTCGCCACCTACGGAGCAGTTGCCGACGGCCCCGTTTTCCACTTTCCGCAAATCGCGCGCTTTGGCGGAATCGTGCGAACACCTGATGCGGCCGAACCGCCACGTCAGGGCGCGAAGATCGTCTTCGACATTGTTGCCGATAGCAAACCCGAGGAACTCAACAAGGGGCTTGAAAGTGTGGCCCGCTATTTGAACCTCAACGCCGAAGCGGGCCATAAGCCAGCCGATGTGAAATTGGCGCTCGTGTTGCATGGCAGCGCCACCAAAGCTGCTCTGGGTGATGTCGCCTATGCGAAGCATACGTCCGCAAGCAAAAACCCCAACATGGAACTGATTCACGAGTTGAAGGCTTGTGGTGTCGAAGTGTTCGTCTGCGGCCAATCTTTGGCCCGTAACAAGTTTGCTCTCACCGATGTGGCAAGCGATGTGTCCGTCGCTGTTTCGGCAATGACGGTCAATGCGAACAAGCAACTCGATGGCTACGCCTACCTTTCGATTCAATAACTTTTGCTCTAGGAGAACATTTCATGAAGACTCGACTTACGACCTTGCTGATGTTGACGGTAATCATTCTCAGCGCTTCGCCCGTCACGGCACAACCGGGACGTGGGAAAGGTCCCATGCGGAAAGGCCCCGGCGGCGATCCGGCCTTCACTGCCGATCGCGAGCTTTTTCACGAGCTTTTGCAGCATCGAGCCGACATTCGACGGGATGTCAAAAAGACGGATCAAGGGGTCGAAACACTGACCGAGTCCGATAAGCCAGAAGTTGCGGCAGCGATTCAAAAGCACGTGGCCTCGATGGAGAAACGGGTCAAAGAGAAGCAGCCCATCCACCTCCGCGATCCACTATTTGCAGAAGTCTTCCGCCATACCGACAAGATTAAATTCGTCTACGAGAAAACCGAGAAAGGGATGCTCGTGAAGGAGACCTCGGACGATGCTTACGTCGTCAAGCTGATTCAAGCCCACGCCGACGTTGTTTCCTTGTTCCTGAAGAATGGTTTTGACGAAGTTCATAAAAATCACGAACTACCAGCCAAACCGTAATAGAGACTCTCAATGACTTCCTCAGCGTTCAAAGAGCACTATCAGATTTTGATCCTCGGTGGCGGCACGGCCGGTATCACCGTGGCAGCACAGTTGCGCCACAAGTTGAAGAACTACGACGTCGCCATCGTAGAGCCTTCCACAAAGCACTACTATCAGCCTTTGTGGACATTAGTTGGCGCGGGCGTTTTCCCCAAGGAGCAAAGCGAGCGCCTGGAATCCGCTTTCATTCCGCCCGGTGCGGATTGGATTCAGGAGCACGTTGCCGAGTTTCATCCCGAGCAGAATCTTATTGTGACGCGTGAGGGGCGGAGGATCAGCTACGATTTTCTCGTCGTTGGACTTGGCATTCAAATCGACTGGGGAAAAATCCCTGGACTACTAGAGGGAATTGGTCGCCAGCAGATTTGTAGCAACTACTCTTACCAGCAAGTCGACTACACATGGGAATGCGTCCGTAAGTTCCAAGGGGGAACGGCGCTGTTCACGATGCCAAACACGGCAGTCAAGTGCGGCGGTGCTCCACAGAAAATTATGTATCTCGCTGAAGATCACTTCCGGCGCTCCGGCGTACGCGAGCAATCAAAAGTGATCTTCGCATCGGCGCAGGGCTCGCTCTTCGCAGTAGAAAAGTATCGTAAGACCCTGGAGAAAGTCGCCGAGCGTAAAGCCGTTGATCTTCGGTTCAAGCACAATCTGGTGGAATTGAAGCCCGATCAAAAAGAAGCGATCTTTGAGCATCTCGACACACACGAGCGGATCACCATTCCGTTTGACATGATCCACGTCACGCCCCCGATGAGCGCGCCAGATATTATCAAAGCGAGCCCGCTGGCGAACGCTACTGGCTGGATGGATGTTGATAAATTCACGCTCCAGCACCCCAAGTACCCCAACATTTTCCCCATCGGCGATTGCAGTGGTCTGCCGACGTCGAAAACTGGAGCCGCGATTCGCAAGCAAGCCCCGGTGGTGGTGGAAAACCTCGTGTCGGCCATGAAGGGTCAACCACTATCGGCGAAATACGACGGCTACACTTCCTGCCCGATCGTCACGGGCTACGGGAAACTCGTCCTCGCCGAGTTTGATTACGAAGGTAAGCCCCAAGAGACTTTTCCGTTCGATCAGTCGAAGGAGCGGCTATCCATGTATTTGCTCAAAGCGTATGCCTTACCGCGACTGTATTGGCACGGCATGCTTCGCGGGCGAGGGTAGCACTTTACGTTGCTTGTTAGCAGCCCTACGAAGACCAGGTTCAACCTTCCCGCCAGCGCTATTCCAACTAGAAAGTGAGAACCGGCAAGCTAGTCGCTTGCTTCGTCATTGGCCAACCAGGAAGCACCACCTGAGCCGAATTTTGCCCGCCGACTCCCCCTATCGTTCGTTAAGCCAGCCCGCCTGGTGGTCCGTTGCGCGCCATGCTTTTCGCCCCAGCACGGGGACTTAAGCTACTGATGAAGGGGAACTGCGATCGCCATTTTGAACGACGTCAATGTGCAATTCGTTCAATGAATGGCTCCTGCGGAGTCGGAACCTATGTAATTAGGATTGTCCTCTCAAGGAATCTGGGAGTTTCAATACTCTGCACGGACCTTTTGCGGAGAGAACTGACTATCACCGTAAGCGATTTGCCAAATGCAACTTGCTCCTGTGGACCTAAATGGAACTTGGCGAACGGACGAGCTCCAATTGGTGCTAGGATGTCAGAATGTTTACCGAAATGACAAATCGCAAATTGCGACTCGTAGATTTGTGGCGATCAAATCCTGGCATGAAGATTACCGTGTGATTTTATGGAGTATTTTGATTGCCTCGTGATTGGTGGCGGACCGGCGGGAGCTGCGACTGCAATCTTGCTTTCGCGTGCCGGATGGTCCGTGCTGGTTGCCGAGAGCAAAGTCTTTCCGCGGCGGAAGGTGTGCGGCGAATATCTGTCCGGCACGAACTGGCCGTTGTTTAAGTCGCTGGGGGTGGAACAGGCATTTCGAGATCTCGCCGGCCCGCCGGTGACGGAAACGGCTGTCTTCGCCGGCGGCAGTTCCGCGTTTGCTCGCCTTCCGCAGCCCCGCGGCCAGGACAATGCTTATGGCAGGGCGCTTTCGCGGCAGCATCTCGATACGCTGCTTCTCAAGCAAGCGGCCGCTAAAGCAGATGTGCGGCAGCCTTGCCGCTGCGTTGCCTTCGAGCCAGATGGAAACGAATTTGTGGTGACGCTCGAATCGGGTTCCGGTTCGACAACGGTCCGAGCTCGCTCCATCATCGCGGCCCATGGTTCGTGGGAACTAGGAGAGCTGGCCACACAACGACAAGCGCAGCAACATCGTCCCGCTGATTGGCTGGCGTTTAAAGCTCACTTTCGCCAGGCATCGCTCCCGCCCGGCTTGATGCCCTTGCTCAGTTTTCCCGACGGTTACGGCGGCATGGTCCACAGCGATGGCGGGCTGGCGAGTCTATCGTGCTGCATCCAGCGGCAGCGGCTCGAACGTTTGCCGCGAGCAGCGGGTGAATCGGCCGGGGCCGCGGTGCTGGCCCATATTCTCGAATCGACCCCCGTGCTGCGGCCAATATTGTCTGGCGCGGAACTGAACGAGTCCTGGCTGGCGGCAGGTCCCATCCAACCGGGCTTTCGGCAGTGCTTTCAAAACGGAGTTTTTCTCGCGGGCAATGCGGTGGCCGAAGCGCACCCGGTTGTCGCGGAGGGGATCAGCATGGCCATGCAGTCGGCAGGGATACTCGCGCAGTGCCTGCTTCCGCATCGGGATGATATTCATCTGCCGGAAGTACGGCAGCGGGTCGCCAGTGAATATACCTCCCGCTGGAAGCAGAGTTTTTCTGCGAGAATCAAAGCGGCCGCCGTCATCGCGCAGTGGGCCATGCGGCCGAAAGTCGTGGCGGCAACATTGCCGTTCTTACGCGCGTGGCCGACGCTTTTAACGTGGGGCGCGCAGTTAAGCGGCAAAGACAACGTGATCGCCAGCCTCGATGGTGCATAAAGGAATTTTTGATGAGCTTTCAAATCCGCGGAATCGGCACAGCGGTTCCCGAGCACCGGATGAGCCAAACGGAGGCGGCATATCTCGCACACGAAGTCATCTGTCGCAGCGATCAAGAACGGCGGTTGCTCTCCGTGCTTTATCGCAAGGCGGGGGTCGAGAACCGCTTCATGGCGTTGCCGCATCGTATCGCGCTCGATTGGTTGAAGCCGCGCGAAACTCCGGATGAAATCGTCGCTGGCACCACACTCGGCCCGACGACCGGCGAACGGATGAAGTTCTACGCCGAGCACGCCACGCCGCTCGCCGTGAATGCCGCCCGCTCGGCGTTGTCCGCGGCGAAGACGCGTCCGCAAGAGATCACGCATCTGATCACGGTTTCGTGTACCGGCTTTCATGCGCCGGGGGTCGATTTCGGCTTGATTCACGAACTGGGACTGCGCCCCACCACGCAGCGAATTCAAGTCGGCTTCATGGGCTGTCACGGAGCGATCAACGGCCTGCGCGTCGCCCACGCCCTGGCTGCCGATCCTTCCGCACGCGTGCTGTTATGCGCCGTCGAACTGTGCAGCCTGCACTATCGCTTTCAATGGGATCCCGAACGGATCGTCGCAAACGCCCTGTTTGGCGATGGTGCGGCAGCAGTCGTCGGCGATGGAGCGGCGTCGGAAAAGACGGAGGAATGGCGAGTGCAGGCAACCGGTTCGTGCCTGCTCCCCAATTCGAACGAGGCAATGACGTGGAACGTCGGCGATCACGGTTTCGAGATGACGCTCGATGCCCGCGTCCCCGCTTTGATTCAGGAACATCTGCGGCCGTGGCTTACGGAGTGGCTCGCTTCGCATGGCTTATCGCTCGCAGACATTCGCTCGTGGGCCATTCATCCTGGCGGGCCGAAAATTCTGCAGGGGGCGGAGGACAGTTTGGAATTGGGACCGTCCGCAACGGCAGTCTCGCGCGAAGTTTTGGCGCAGCACGGCAACATGTCTTCGCCGACCGTGCTCTTTATTCTGGATCGCATGCGGCAAGCGAACGCACCCCGGCCGTGCGTCGCTTTGGGATTCGGCCCCGGCCTGTTCGCGGAAGCGGCACTTTTCGTGTGACGTCTATTTCCGTTCCCATTCGAATACGAATCGACACGGCCAGGTGCGTCGCAGGCGATAGTTCGTCACTCCAGCTTCCGCCGCCAGCAATTTCATCTCTTCGATCGTAAAGGCCGCCCGCACACTGCGGACTGCATCGCGGCGAACCACGGGGGAGCGAGTGAGCACATTGCCGGCGAAGTGGGAAAGCAAGAGTCCCCACCAATGCCGGCGGAGATCGTTGATTAGCACCAGATGCTGCGTTGCCTCAGTCGATGCGCGCAGCAGCTTCACCGCAGCGGCGTTTTCCAAATGATGATAAAAGAGCGAGCACGTGACTACATCGTAATCGGCCGGGAGCGGATCTTGAAAAATATCGAGCTTAGAGAATTGAATCACTGCCTTGGCCGCGGCCGTTCGCTTGCGGGCAAATTCCAGAGCGCGCTCGCTGATATCGATGCCGTGCAGCTCGAGTTCGATGCCAGAACGAGTTGCTTTTCGCCAAAGCGCGAGAGGCACGTCGCCCGCACCGGTGGCGATATCGAGCACGCGGAGTCGCTTCTTTCCGGTCCGCTGCGCCAGGCTGCGAATCGCCGGCCAAAGTGCGCCCGAGCTGGCGCTGAGAAAATTGATTGTCTCCAAGCCGCGCAGCGCTCCGAACAGCGCCTCCGTTTCAAGGGCCGGATCGTCGATATCTTCCGGTTCGAGCACGCGCTGTTGAAGTGAATTGGGCATGTGAGGCAATCTAGTCGAGATCGGCCAAAGAGCACACTGCCAAAGCCCGCGATGAACGGCCCTGCGCCTCATCGACTGGTAGAAACTTTTTTTGCCGCCCACTTGACTGGAGATGTGATTGAGTGTACAAATGTACCCTATCACGAGCTGCGCACCTTTATGCGCAGGCGGAGTTCTTTCACAACTTAATTTTTACGATGCGGGACTTGCTTGCGACGGAAGCTCGCGCATAAAACGCGGGCAGGAGTGGAGCGGCGGAGAGTCATACCCCCCGGAAGAAGACTGTTCAAGAAATCGACTGAACAGTCCCTTTTGTTATCGCAAGTTGTTATCATTAAATAACTTGCAGCGACGCGATTGTTGAGTGAGTGACCTATTCAGAACGCCAACTGACGCCAAACCAATGATTGGCCATGAACCCGGGCGATCCATCGTTGGCTCTTCGAGTTGCACTGTTCGGCTACGCGATTTTTCGCAGCACGAGGCTGGTGTTGCTGCCGCCGAAGCCAATGGAATTGGAGACGACCACTTGCACATCGGCGTCGAGGCTGTGGTGGGGAACGTGGCAAAGATCGTGTTCGGGATCGTCGAGGTTGATCGTGGGTGGAATCGCGCGGTGCTGGATTGCCGTGAGTGAGGCCAAGGCTTCGATAGAGGCAGAGGCACTCAATAGATGACCGGTCATGCTCTTGGTGGAGCTTACGGGAATGGTGGCGGCGTGCGCACCGAACACGCTCAACAAGGCGCGGGCTTCGGCATCGTCGCCGACGGGAGTGCCGGGAGCGTGGGCGTTGATGTAACTGACATAGCTCGGCTCCAAGTTAGCATCGGCCAGGGCATTTCGAATGGCTTGCGCCGTATGGCCAGGAGCTTTGCTGGGAATGATCATGTGGTACGAATCGCTCGTTGCGCCGAAGCCGGCGACCTCTGCCAACGGCTTTGCGCCGCGGCGGCGAGCGATGTGTTCAGCCTCCAGCACGAACGCCACGGCCCCTTCGCCCATCACGAAGCCGTCTCGCCCGCGATCGAAGGGGCGCGATGCATGGGAGACATCGTCGACACGTCGCGACAAGGCCCGCAGGTTATGAAACGCGGCCCGGCAAATCGGCGAGACGAGTTCGATACCGCCGGCGATGCAGACATCTACGAGCCCACGCTCGATCCAACTTCGGGCCAAGGCGAGCGAGTAGTTTCCGCTGGCACAAGCGGCCGCGATGGTGGTGGCCGGTCCTCGCAAGCCGAGTCGCTGCTGTGTGACACCGAGCAGGCTGTGCTGTTCTTCGCCACGATAAATCTCGTCACCGCCGTGGAAGACGTCGGCCTCCCAATGATGAATCCACTCGCCCCCGACGCCCAGTACCATGCCGATGCGAGTATGGTCAACCTCGCTGAGCCAACCTGAATCGGACAACGCGGCGGAACAGCACCACAGCGTGGCCTGCTGCACCCGAGAGAGGCGGCGGAATTCTGCTTCCTGCCAGCCCATGGGAACAGGTGCAGCGGGAAGCAACACGCCCGGCGAGCGGAACTCGCCGTTGACGTTGTTGTCGACCACCACCTGCACTGCCGATTCACCAGCCAAGAGGCGGCGGCTAAAGGTGTTGAAATCAAAGCCGAGCGAGGTGGCGAGCCCGGTGCCGGTAATCCACACGCGTCGCTTGTTCATTGCGAAGGTTCCTGTGCTGAAACGGCATGCAGCGGGGGTTGAACAAGCGGGACAAGTCGAAGTAGAGCTGTTGCTCCCCACTCTAGTGGCCAAAGCAGGTCGCAAGGAAGCTGGAGCGAGTCGAGTCGAACGAGTTGCTCGACGATTTGAGCGACCGATATCGTGCTCGTGGAGAGAGGATGCAGGCCAACCCCATCCCACTGCATTCGTAACGATCCGCAGCGGGCAGTTGTGCTGGCTGGCGTGAGGGCTAGCGCAAAGGCGTAGCACACCGCTTGCGTCGCACACTTCCCATCGCGGCCGGGCAACGGTTCAAAATTCCAGCCTGTGCAAATGAGCCACACGCCGCTGGATTGGCGTTGATCGAAAATCGTTAGCGCGGTGAGGATGGCGTCGCTGATGGTCCGCGGTCCGCCACCGACACCGAGGTTCGGTCCGTGGCAACCCAATAGCACACTGATGGCACCGGCCACGCTGTGGAGTGAATGCTGGGGAATCGTGTGGAGCGAAACGCCGTGCGTACCTTCTTTAAGAAATTTGTGATAGGTCGCGGCACCGGCCAACCGCCCCAGAAACTGCGGGGCGGAGATCACGGCCCAATCGTGAAAATCGGTCGTTAGCTGATGCCGCTCGATGGCGTTATCCAGCGCTTGCACCGCCAGGATGGTTTGTTCGTCGGAGTGCTTGAAGAAATGGTGCGCGGTATCAGCAGCGGCCCAACGGGGGATCGTTTTTCGTAGGCCTTGTGCTTCGTCGAATGTCAGCCGCGCATAACCCCAGCCATCGACGCCGATCTCAATCATGTGGGCTGGCTGGTCGCAATCCGTCATAGCGTTCCTTCTCGGACGGTGCTTCCGCCGCACGGAGGCAGCAGGTTCTGCTGGGCCCTTCCTGCGGGATCGCGAGTCAAATGCCAGGATCAATGATGGCAGACTTGGCAATTCATGCAAGTTGGAGGAAGTGAGATTTATAGACGCCCTGACAAAGCTCAACAGGAATGAAAGGCGGAGTCTGCCGCTCCTCCGGCAATTTACGAACGATTGGTCTCGATCGAACGGATCGCTTACGAAAGCACACCGAAAGAGATCGCCGAAGTCGTCAAGCGGGTTGCTGATGAAACGGAAGCGGAACGCGACTTCGCAACGGTTGATGAGTTGGTCTCTCGGCGTCATGCCTGCGGAACCGCCGTTTTGGAATGGCAGGGTGTCCTTGCCGCCCTGGATCAGGGACAGGCGAGCAAGGTGATCGTTTCTGTTAGAAGTATCTGATATACAGATTGTCTTCCTCGCCATTAATGATCGGCGGGTCGCTGCAGGTTGCGACAGGATGGTTCGGAATTTTTAATACTGATTCTGACATCCATATAGCCACGGTCCATCGGCGGGACCCGGCGTCGGGTTGTGATGCAAATTGGCCGCCTCGACGCAGCGACCATAGCTCGGGGTCGGGCTGTCGTCGATCTTTCAGACTCCGCCCGCTCCGGGATCAAACTTTTTCACGATGAAGATCAGCAGCGGCAACAGCAGTGGTGTGACGTTCCTGCCCACCGATTGTCGGTAATCGTAGAAGCAGTCACAGTTGTCGCCGACGCCCGCCGCGCGGAACAAACCGGCGACATTTCGCCGACCCTTGTCCAGCTGCGCACCCGCCAGAATGATCGGCAGCCGAAAGGCGACACGCGCATCGATCAGCCGGCCCATCCCCACCGTCATGTCGGCGATCAAGCCCACCAGCGGCACGCTCGCCGTGCCCGTTCGTCGTGCCGCGAAGGACTCGACTTCTTACCATGTTGAGCTTGCGGCGTCCGATCCTTCCGCTAACGCTGAGCCATCCTTGGCCCTTCTGTGGATTCGGTTTGATGTGAGAACCACCCATGTCCACAAGGGCCTTTTTCGTGCCAAGATTAATCAGCGCTGGCGATAGATGATCATCTAAAGTGCAGTGTCCAACGAGGGGAAGACAAATCGCTACCATTCGTCGGCAAGTTCTACCAAATGACCGAGCGGCGATAGGCGGGCCGAGTGTTGACCACCGTGCCGCCGAGAATCGGGCGGTTGCGCGAGTAGACGATCGTAGATGGTTGGTAGACAACCATCGGGGCTCGATAGACACGCGTCACTGGCGGCGCCACGAACGTCGGGGCTCGATAGACACGCGTCACTGGCGGCGCCACGAACATCGGCTGATAAACGCGGCGATAAACCGGGCGATAGGTCCGCACCCATTGAGCGTTGGCCTCGGGTGCCAAGACAAACAAGGCCATACAGGCGAAAATCGAGAGGGCGAACTGCTTCATAGATTGCTTCCTTCTATAGATGGCAACCTGGTCACTTCTAAATGCAAACCAGGTCTAGGGGGACATCACGTTTGCTTGCAAATTTTCACACCATTCATGCTAATCGTCAACCGTTGTCAACGTTTCTCGCCACCGCGAGGATAATCTCCGCTCATCACTTGCTCGGAATTTCGTCCGGCCGATACGCCGGCAACCAGCGGCACGGAAGCAGTGCCAGCAACGACAGTCCCGTGAGGCAAAGGAACCCGATCTTCAGCGCGCGGGTACGAGCATCAGCATTAATGCGTAACGCTTCTTCGAATTGCTCGGGTGTGGCAGATGTGTTGCTCAACCGTTCCTTCAATTGAACATCGTTGAAGAAGTTCAGGTTCGTCAGGTTGACTTCGTCTTTAAGTTCAGCCGAAATCACGGGGTTCTCTGTGACGTTGCGAATAATCATCGAACTCAACAACCCAACCAACACCGCGCCGACAACAGCGGTTCCCACGGCGGCGGCCAGGTTCTGGGTCACTCCGCGCAATGAACCAACATCGGCGGCCATTTCCTTCGGTGCAGCGGTTACGAGAACATTGAACAGCAGGGTGACCAAAGCCCCCTGACCAAGGCCGACAATCACCAACCCGATGATGACCGGCGGAATGCTCCAATCGTTGCGCACCGTGAAGGCCAGCCAAGCTGTACCGAAGGCCACGAGCAGAAAGGCGGCAGTAGCAATTTGCCGCGGGGCGAATCGTTTATACAGCCGCACAATCAAGATGGCGGTGAAGAAGACCGTTAACATGAACGGCATCATAGCGATCGAAGTTTGAAACGCCGGACGGCCTTGCACAATTTGAATGTACAACGGCACGGAGAAATTGATGGCACCTTCCATGGCCACGATGATGAACAGCGCCAGCGCGGTCATCCATTCCATAGGCGAGTCGATCACTTCCAACGCCACCAGTGGCGTTCGTTTTGCTGCGACCCGTTTTTGAGACCAAGCGAGGAAGGCCGCCAACAACACCACGCCGAAGACGATCAGCACCGGGGCCGGCGACACGCCGACGACATCGAACGGCGCAGCCGGTCGGGCAAGCAGTCCTCCCCAGTTCCGCATGTTGTTGAATCCGAATGTGATCAGAATGATACCCACCGCCGACAGCAGCACTCCAATTACATCGATGCCGACATGCGGCTTGGGGACCGATGGCTTTAGTTTGAAACTGAGCACCAAGATAGCGCCGGCATGCAGAATGAGTAGGCCGAAGGCAAATCGCCAGCTGAGGAACGTCGCCACCGTGCCAACAATCACGAACGCCAGCACGCCAGCAATGGCGCGGGCCGAGCCGAGCCAGCCGACCGCCTCAGCCTGCTGTTTGCCGCGGTAATGATCGGCAATGAGCACGACCAATGTCGGCACCAAGGCCGCTCCCGCGAAACCAGCCAGGCCTTGGCCGGCGAGCATTACCGTCGCAGAGGGGCTGACGACCATCGTAATCATGGCGCAGAGAAAAATGCCCACGGCCACTTGGAAAAAGATCTTCGATCCGAAACGTTGGCCTAGTTTCGCGCCCAGCATAATAAAGCCGGAGACGCCGAGTGAATACAGAACGATCGCCGTGCCCACCGTGGTGGGCGGCACGCCGAAACTTTCGATCATGCCGCTCATGGAGACGGGCAGCGCCGCCACATTGAACGACATCAACATTTGGCCCATGGCGATGACGATCATCGGCACCCACGAGTCGCGCGTTTCAGAGTCAGCCTCTACTGCAGCACTTTTTGAGGACGCCATTGCGCTTAGAGTTCCGGTTTCGAGGTAAACAGGTCCATCCCCAGACGTTGAGAAAGGAATTTGGCAACGAGTTGCCCTTTGACGCTATTCCCCGCTTGGTCTAGGCGTGGAGCGAAAGTGCCTAAACCTCCTTTGCCAGGCGAGACCGTGACAATGCCGCCCCCGATTCCGCTCTTGCCAGGCAAACCAATTTCATAGAGCCACTCGCCCGAGGTTTCGTACAACCCGGCAGTGGCCATGACAGCTAATGCGTAATGGCAAACCTGCGGATGAACGACCGTTTCCTTCGTCACTGGATTGACGCCGCCATCGGCGAGTGTCGCGCCCATCACAGCCAGATCTTTCGCGCTCACGGCGAGCGAACATTGTTTGGTATACAGATCGACTGCATCGGCCGGAGTCATATAAATTCGGCCATAGCTTTGCAGCATACGGGCTAAACTTTGGTTGCGGAAGTTCGTCTCCGTGGCTGACGCATAGACTTCTTGGTCCAGCGGTAGTTCGCGTCCAGCGAAGCGAGACAAGCCTTCATGGATGAACTTCCATTTGTCTTCCAAGGTGGCGCCCGGCACGAGACTGGTAGTGGCGATGGCTCCCGAGTTGACCATAGGATTCGTCCGGCCATCGTCCCCCCGTTCAATCCCTTCGACAGAGTTGAACGCTCGACCTGTGGCATTGACGCCGATTTTCTCACGCACCACGTTGGTGCCCAACAATTCGGCAACTAAAGCGAAGACGAACGGTTTCGACACACTCATGATCGTAAACTCGTGATCCGAATCGCCGACGGCGTGGACTTTGCCGCTGGTTTCAACCACGCAGACACCGAACAACTCGCTGGGCACACGCGCCAGCGCTGGATAGACCTGCGAGTTTTCTCCTTCGGTGTTCGATGCAAACGCGGCATGCGCCTCGGCGATCAACGCATCGATCGTGGCGGCGTCTGGCAAATGCCCCGTTGAAACATAGACTGAGGGCGGATTACTCACCGGACACTCCAATGCTGAATTCGGGGGCACAAGGGAAGTACGTCGGGGCGATGTAGATCTGCTGCGATTTAGCAAGCTTTACGCGCAGATTATTTTTGTCTCTCACGACTCGGTGGCCCGCTGGATGATAGTCTTAGTTCTACAAAATGTTAATCCCTGGGATAATAATTCGGGGAAAAAGTAGCGAGAATAAGAACAGATAGGTATTCGAATCGTGAAAACGCATCATCGCAGGATGTTGTATGGACGAATGCCAAACTTCGACTTGTGCCGAAATGACATGCTTGCCAGTATTTTTCTGGTGTGGCCCAGCCAACTGTTAGCTCCGAATGGCTGTTTCCTAAGATGAAGCATGCCGGCCAGTCCACGATGATCGAAGATTCGAGGCGTGGAGTTCACTCAATCCGACATGTTCCATTTTAGTAGAGTCTGCAACTGATCCAGAGCCGCGGCAAATACTAAAACAATGTGCCCCCCCCGTGTTAATCGCGTGCAAACTTTTTGACATTTTTTCCGTCTTCCAGTTCGCACAAGCCACGATTCGAAGCGGGGACGGGACCCACCTGAGCGTTTTTCAGCGTCAATCTCTCGATCGGCGTAGACCTTCTCCCTGAGGAACCCCTGGATCGCAACTCTAAGTACCTGTCTTCAAATTCCAATTTTGCGTTCCAGGCGGCGTGACATGAGGGCAATCATCGAGAGATAGATCATGGTTTCACTCGATTCGGTGGTCCGATCGTAGTCTTTACTATTCCTTCGGCAACGAGCCAACCAAGCGAAGGTCCGTTCCACGATCCAGCGATAGGGGAGCACCGCAAATCCCTTCGCTTCCACAGGACGCAAGATGGTTTGCAGCAGCAAGCCGTAGGTCTGCTGAACCCAGGCGGGCAAGCCATTGCGACCATAGGCACTATCGGCAAACACCACCCGCAAGCGGCCGAAGGCTCGGAGCTTTTGAAACACGAAGCAGGCCCTGTTGTGAATTTGCCAGCCGGGTCCATGCACGACCACGGCCCGCACCAAGCGCAGCGCGTTGACGGCCAGATGTCGTTTGCGACCGGTGGTCTTCTTTCCCGCGTCACAGCTTCGTCCTTCGCCTCCTCTCGTGCCCGGCTTTCTGCCCCGCTTTCTGCGCCGCTTTTGGCTGCCCGTTCAAAGTTCCCATGGGTAACTTGCAGATAGTATTTCTTGGCTATCCGGGGAGTTTTCCCCAGCGGGTGCCGATCTAGCCGGGGTGGAACTGTTTGACTGCGAAGGACAGTTGAAGCTTCCTCGCGATATCCAGGAGCCTGCCGCAATGCCTGCCAACTCAGCAGTGGCTGCCGCACGACTGAGGACAGACAACGCGTGGATCTGCTGGCGAGATTCAGTACCACGACGGCGTCCTGAGGATCAAGGTTCAAACGGCGGATCGTGGAGCGGCGAAGGAAATCCAATGGCAGATCGCTGAGGATACCAAGGTGGTCAGCCACATCCGCGACGAGGTGAAGGAGGGGACGGCGCGAGATGCTTTCAAGCTCTGGGAGGCAGGTGCTGCGATCGTTGTGAAACGAACGAGCGACAAGGTGACCTTGGTCGAGATCGGCATCAAACAGGGTGCCGACAGAGTTCCGGAGCAGAAGACAGCTGAAATAGTCGACCAGCAGTCGAAGGGGGGATGGGGTAAATTCGTGTCTTTCAAAGATGGCACGCTGATAATTTCTGTCCGTTGAATTGCGACCGGAAGAAAAGCAAAGCCGGATTACATTCAAGTTGCGTGATGTCGACGGTGTGGTGGTCTACGAAGTCGCGTTTCGGCGGGATTTTTCGAAAGAAACGTGACCTAAAGCAGTAAAGGCTGGTGGCTGTCTTCTAGATCTAAAGCTGAAAACGACCCAATAGAATTGGATTCTCGCGCATCTCAATGTTTGCCTCATCGTCCAACCCGCAAGATGCCCGAAATTGCCGCTCTTTCTGACTCTTCACAAATCCTATTGAAGCCTCATCTGGGCAATGCAGCGGGCTTGAACGTCAACTCCAATCGCAGCATGTACAGTCACCCTAAAATCATGAGACACCCATTCGCAACACTCATCTCATTCATGTGCCTGGCAATCGGGATGAGTTTCGCAGCGGCACTGCCAGCCGCCGATTTAGTCTACGAAGGAACTGGCGGCGTCGGCCACGGAAAGCACATTGTGTTCCTCGCAGGGGATCATGAGTACCGCTCGGAGGAAACGCTGCCGGCGCTCGCTCGAATTCTGGCGAAGCATCACGGCTTCAAATGTACCGTACTGTTCACTCTCGATCCGAAAACGGGGGAGATTGCTCCGGGGTCGAGCCATATGCCCGGTCTGGAAGCCCTGCGAACGGCCGACTTGATGGTCGTCTTCCTGCGATTCCAGAATTTTCCGAAGGAGCAGATGCAGCATATCGTCGATTATCTTGATCGCGCCGGGCCGGTGGTCGGTTTGCGGACGGCGACGCATGCGTTCAAGATTCCAAAGGACTCTGAGTTTGCGAGGTTCGACACCAACTATCCCGGCGCGGAGTTCGAGAAGGGTTTCGGACGCCAAGTGCTCGGCGAGACTTGGGTTGGGCACTATGGCAAGAACCATGTGATGAGCACCCGACTTGATCTTGTCGACGAACAGAAGACGCATCCAATTCTGCGTGGCGTGAATAAGGTGTGGGTGCAGTCGGGGGGCTACTGGGCCGATCCAATGCCGGACAGCACGGTCCTCGCGCTGGCTCAACCGCTCAACGGCATGACCGCCGATTCCCCGGTCGCCGACGATAAAAAACCGTGTCCCGGCGCCTGGGTCCGCAGCTATCGCAACGCGGCTGGAAAATCGGCTCGCGTTTTCACCAGCACTTACGGCGCGTCGGAAGACATCTTGAACGACGGCTATCGGCGAATGCTCGTCAACGCTTGCCTGTGGAGTTGCGGCTTGGAGGAGAAGATTAAGGCGGACGCGGCAATTGACTTTGTTGGCAAGTATCAGCCGACGACATTTCGCGGCGGCGGTCATCGTCGCGGTGTGAAGCCGAGCGATCTCGCTGGGTGGGACTCGCCAATTCTGCCTGACACCGCTCTCACTGCCGTGAATGAACCCCGTCCGGCCACCAGAAAAGGGAAGGCCGCCCAGAAGCCTGAGGCGAACCCGCGGGATGCCAAGAACATGATCCTTGATACCCCTCAGCCGATGGTTGCTGAGGATTTCGAGAAGTTCGCGATCTACGAAAAAACTGCCCCCCGTCCGGCCAAAGCGCAGCCGATCGTAACCAAGTTGCCTCTGGCGTTGAGCAAGGGAGACAATATCGCGCTCATCGGCAACACGCTGTTCGAACGCTCACAAGAGTTTGGGCACTTCGAGGCACTGTTGCATCAACAGTTTCCACAGCATGAACTTGTGGTGCGACATCTGGCGTGGTCGGCTGACGCGATCGATGTGCAGCCGCGACCGGCCAACTTTGCGGACACGGAGCAGCATCTCACGCATGAACAGGCAGATGTGATATTCGCTGCCTATGGGTTCAATGAATCGTTCGCAGGCGAAGCGGGTTTAGATGCGTTTCGGCAAAAGCTGACCGAGTACATTGCCGGTTTGAAGTCGCAGGCGTTCAACGGAAAATCCGCGCCACGGATTGTGCTCGTGTCCCCCATCGCGAACGAGAATGTGCCAGGTATTGATGCGGCCGACTTGAACAACGAGCGGATCAAGAAGTATGTGTCCGTAATGCGCGAGGTCGCTCAAGAGCAACAAGTCGGATTCGCCGATCTCTTCGAACCAATGCACCAAGAGATGCTCAGCCCCGGCACCGACCTGACGATCAACGGTGTGCATCTCAATCGCGAAGGTGATCGGCTGTTTTCGCAGTCTCTATTCCAACGGGTGTTCGGAGTTGAGCCCCCCGTCATTCAGGAAGCGTTGCTCCCAGCAATCGTTGACAAAAACGAGCAGTTCTTTCGCCGTTTTCGACCGGTAAACACCTTTTACTACACCGGCGGAAGAAACAAGGCGTATGGGTATCTCGACTTTCTCCCTGCCATGCGGAATTTCGACATCATGGTCGCCAATCGCGATCGAAATATCTGGGGTATCGCGCAGGGTAGGGTAAAGCCGTCTCCCCAGCCTGTCGGGAATCTGAAGACAGCCAAGGACGTGGTTCCCGCGGTCGACGATTCTAACGTTCCTCCGTTACCGTTAGCAGTGCAGAATCGCGGAGCCAACGAATGGCTTAGTGCGGCCGATGAGTTCAAAGCCTTCAAGATCGATCCGCGATTCGAAGTCAACCTGTTCGCAGGCGAGGAGCAGTTTCCCGATATTGCCAATCCGATCCAGATGCGCTGGGACGCGCGTGGCCGGTTGTGGGTCAGTTGCTCGACAACCTACCCACACGTTTATCCCGGCAACAAACCTAACGACAAGCTCGTCATTCTCGAAGACACCAACGGCGATGGTCGAGCCGACAAATCGACGGTGTTTGCCGACAACCTACACATTCCGCTGTCGTTCGAATTTGGCGACGGCGGCGTGTATGTCTCGGAACAACCGAATCTCACATTCCTGAAGGACACTAACGGCGACGACAAAGCCGACGTGAAGCGCGTGGTGCTTTCTGGCTTCGGTACGGAAGACTCGCATCATGCCTTGCACGATTTCACCTGGACCCCCGACGGCGACCTTATCTTTCGTGAATCGGTGTTTCATCATTCGCAGGTCGAGACACCGTACGGCCCAGTGCGTCAGCAGAACAGTGGTTGGTTCCGGTTTGAGCCGCGCTCCCAGCGACTTCTCAGCTTTGGTACGTATTCCAGCACGAACCCGTGGGGCGTGACGTTTGACGATTGGGGCCAGCATGTGGCAAGCCATCCCGTTTACGCGGCTGCGTTTCATGCACTCGATCCACCGTATCCGCAACAACATCCCGCGCCGCAAGGTCTGCGAGCCTACTCTGGCGTTTGCGGTCACGAGTTCGTCGACTTCAAAACATTTCCTGCCGAGCTGCAGGGGGGCTTCATTAAGGTTCGCTACAAGCCGACCAATCGCATCGAGATTCACAAGTGGATCGAAGGCCCGATGGGCTATGACGAAGAGTATGTCAGCGACTTGCTGTTCTCGACCAACCTGAGCTTCATTCCGGTCGATCTGCAATTTGGCCCGCGCGGTGATCTGTTTGTTTGTGACTGGTACAACCCGGTAAAAGGGCATGCACAGTACTCGCTGCGCGACGAACGCCGCGACCGGCACAGTGGCCGAATCTGGCGAATTACGACGAAGAGTTTGCCGACGCAAGCCGCGCCCAAGATTGCCGAGGCATCGATCCCAGAGTTGCTGGAGCTGCTCAAGCGCCCGGAGTACCGCGTTCGTTTTTGGGCTAAACGTGAACTGCGCGAACGTGATTTGGCAGCCGTTAAGGCCGAACTCGATGCCTGGGTCGCAAAGCTCGATCCAGAGGACCCCCGCTATCGGCATCATCAAATGGAAGCGGTCTGGACCTATCGCTGGATCGGCGTCGTCGGGCTGGCCGGGAATGCTTCCTCTCAAACTAGCCCAGGCACGAATGAACATGGTCCCGCGAAAACGCACGTCCCTTCCCGCGCGAAGGTTACCGGCTCGGAGCTGGAATTGGTGCGGGACTTGCTCGCTTGCGACGACCATCATGCGCGCGCGGCGGCGACCCAACAATTGCGGTATTGGCATACGGTGCTTCCTGATGCGGCCCAACTGCTCAGGAAATCCGCGAACGACCCCAACGCGATTGTCCGTATGGAAGCGGCAATCGCGGCTAGTTATATCGGTACGAAGCCCGCTTATGAAGCGATGCTCGATACGCTTAAACACCCGCGGGAAGGGGCGGTCGCCTATGCGATTACCTGCGCCCTTGGCTCGCACACGCTGAGACCCTACTGGGAAGGGAGTTCGGGCAACGACATTGCCAAGTTACTCAAGCAGGCGGCAAAAATAACAGAGATTAAGGAACCAACTCCAACGGCCAGCGAAGCAAAGTTTGACAGTAAATCGGATCTTAAGGTTGTAAAGATCTCGTGTATTCCGGAGCGGATGCTGTTTTCGATCAAAGATTTCTCCGTCCTTCCCGGCCAATCGGTGAAGGTGATTTTTACCAATCCCGACGCAACCGATCACAACCTCGTCTTCGTTAAGCCAGACGCACTGGCGGAAGTTGGGATGGCCGCCAATGAGATGGCGAAAGATCCACGCAATGCGAACTCTGATTTTGTCCCGCCGCAAAAGCGCAATCTGATTCTGCATGCTTCGGCCATGATCGGTCCGACTCGGACCTCGTTGATTCAGGTCATGCGTTTCACCGCTCCGAGCGAGCCTGGGATTTATCCATTTGTCTGCACGTTCCCGGGCCACTGGGTGGTGATGAATGGCGTGATGGTCGTTGCCAAAGATCAAGCGACCGCCGACGCGCTGCTGCTTGCCAGTCAGCCAAAGATTGTTAAGGAATGGTCGATGTCCGACTTCGCCGATTTTGCAAAGCTAGCTCGCAAACAAGACGAGCCAACGGTAACGCGCGGCATGACGGCGTTCGTCAAGGCACGTTGTAATCAGTGTCATGTCGTCGCCGGGCACGGAGTCAACCTCGGCCCTGATTTAGCGGAGTCAATTAAGAAGCTGAAAGGTGAAGAACTGCTGCGGCAGATCGTCGAACCCTCCAGCAAGATCCACGAGGATTTCCAGAACTATCAGTTCGCAACCACCGAAGGCCGCGTAGTGACCGGGGTGATTGTCAAAGAAGACAAGACAACGTATCACATCGCCACAAACCTGCTAACTCCGAACACCCTAACAACCATCCGTAAGCAGGACGTCGAAGAGAAGGTGGCGTCGAAAGTTTCGCCAATGCCCACCGGTCTGCTGAATGTGCTGACCAAAGACGAAATTCTAGATCTGCACGCCTTTGTTGAAGCGGGGGGCTTTAAGTTGCCCAGCCACCTCAAGCATGACCACTAACCTCACCGGCAGCCGGATAGCTTCATGAAACCAAATCCTAACTTGCTTTGCCTCCTCGCTCTTTTGCCGGCCCCGCTTGGATTGTGAGCACGCTGTTTCCGACTTGATCCGGCACTTTCCAGTTGAGTTAACGTCAACGGAAACGCAGCAAGCCGGGAGGGACACTTTTTTACTGGCACAGCACGTCACTGACGGCTGACAGCCCCAAATTCGGGCAAACAGTTGGACCGAACATTCCAGTTCCCGAGATCCGCGGGTTCTGCGCGAATGGACCGCATGCCCGATCTAAATGCCAATGACGCATGCCACCAACGGCGTTTTGAAAGTCCTTGACCATGGCTTTTTTAACTGTAAGGCCAAGTCTCAATGCTAATCAATACAGGGGCCACGTTGCTCATCGTCCACCGGCGGTTGTTCGAGAAAGATGAGCAACATTACTTCGTGGGGCGGGTCGATTCGTATGAGAATGGCATTGTGAAGGCCACCGGGCACACATTCGTGCGTGATCTTGTCCGGGGTAAGTTGATTGAAAAGTCCGGGGAACGCACCACGTTCTTGTCGTTGTCCTCAGGAACCCTACTCGTCTACGAGATTCCCAATTCGGTATCGCTTGAGCAACTTCGCTTTATTGCCAATGACGGCAACTTGTCGCTCACTGACGGTCAACGATTTTCGTTGAACCTGGCGGAGCATCCGCACTTGGGAAGAGCGTAAACTTGGCGAGAACCGCCAAGACTTGACAGGGGCGATGCTAAACCGTGAGGCTTTGAGACCCTGGAGTTTTAACTCAGATCCGATCCCAAGGACACACTCTTGCGTGTAGGTGGTCTAAATTGAGCTGCAGCCCGAACCGACGCCTAAGGAAAGCCAATTCTGCGAAACATGTCCGACTTAGAGTCTGTGAGATTGGGACGTCGCCCTAAAGCCGTCGAATTGGCCCATGACAGGCTGATGCCAAGAAGCACCTCGACTTTTTGGCATTCAACCGTCGTCCTGCATCGACCGTGACAACCACTTTTCGAAGGCTGAACGTCGTTCGTCGTCATTTTTGAAACCCAGCGTGGATGGTGAAAAGAGCGTGCGATCATCCCGCCGCAGATACTTAAACCCAAAATCCGTGGGGTCTTTGTCGGCACGAGCGATCAATGCTGCCAACGCGATGTCGCGCAGTTGCGACTTGATGACAACTCCCCGCGAGAAATAGGTGTCAATCATTGTCGAGTCGTTGAGAAATCCCTGTATGAGGACGTCGTCCTCTTGAAGTTGCGACTTCGCTAGCGCCAACAGGGCAAATTGCTTTTGACTCGACGGGATGGCTTGATCCTGTAGCAACTGCCGGGC